>NZ_JBFTPP010000010.1:0-195832 GCF_056398545.1 Terrabacter sp. 01T434 | reverse complement strand
GAGTCAGGGCTGCGTTAGCGTGGGACACGGGAGGACCTTCCTGTCGAGTGAACCTTCAGCAGTTCCACTCAACCGCGGGAGGGTCCTCCCTTCGCGTCACGTCACACCGTGTCGTCACACCGACTCGACCAACCTGTCCGGTCAGTACAACTAGAGGATCGGCCGGTTCCCCCAAGTCGTTGAGTGACAGCAAGCGACGGATGAAAGGAAAAGCGACGCCGGGTTCGAGTGGGTCCTCCAGGTGCAGCTCTTGATACTCGCGGTAGGCCGCCTCGCCTCTACTGCGAAATACCGCGTCGGACTCACGCAGGTCGAACAGCGCGCTGGACGCAACACCGACTACCAGACGGTGTCCAAGCTCGTACGCCACGATTCCTCCCCAGGGTCAAAACGCGATGGTACGTCCCATCCCGTGCCGTCGAGCCTTCTTCTGCAGTTCTATCGGGGCCCAGGGCTACGAATGCTCGCTCCTGCCGCGAGCAGTGCGTAGGAGTATGGACTTCTTAGGCCACGTCTCCGATCCAGCGGGTCTCGCCGTCCTCCTTGATCTCCGTAGGTCGCAGTCCCAGTTGTCGTGCGACGCCCTGGGAAGCCTTGTGGTCCGGATGGATGTGGGCGACGATCCGCCTAACCCCCCGATCACGTAGCTCACCGAGCAGCAGCAATGCCGCTTGAGTCGCATAGCCGCGGCCTTGCCAGGCTCGCCCGATATCCCAGGCGATCTCGGCCGGTCCCCCGCCGGCCGGAATGGTGGCCTGCACGTAGCCGACAGCGCGCTGCCTTCCTTCCGTCACGACGACGTGGTTGATCCAGAGCTCGCTTCCGTCTGGGGAGTGGCCGCGGACCTGGAGGGCGTAGCGCCGCTCCAGATCAGACCGGCTCGGCGGTTCACCCCCGGTGAACACGTAGAGGTCGGGGTGTGCGAGCACGCCAGCCATCTCCTCCGCGTCCGCCATCCTGAGCGGACGGATACTGACGGTGTCGGTCATGAGATCAGTCCAACCGATCCGGTATCCACCCACAACCGATTTCATCGCCCACTAACATCCGCACATGCCGCGCTGGGGACGGCACCAAAGGCGGCCCGAAAGGCGTCGCCGGCTCTCGAGTGGTTAGGCGTTCAGACGCGACCAGCTTTGGATTAAGGACTTTTGTCCGTTTCGATCCATTCCGCGCCGAGGGCCGCTACATTGAGTCGCCCTCCCCACCCCGGGAAGTGCATGGGGAGGTCCTTTCACATGTACCGCTTGCGCGCTGCCCTGCTCTTGCTTGCCGTGTCGGCGGCGGCCCTTGTCGCACCGGCCAGTGCCCACGCAGAGGGCATCGGCATCGTGGACCACGATGTCCTCGCTCTCAAGGCAACCGGTACGCCCTACGCGAGGACATCCGGGGTCAGCGACGTGGTCTCGGCCACCGTGTCAGCGACCAACCAAGTGGTGTTCAGCACTTCCGATTCCACGACGCCGACGGTGACGTTCAGCCTCGGTGACGGCTCGCTTCCCCAGGCCGGAACCCTTTACAGGGTCAATGACGGCACCACCAAGAACCGTTTGGACGGGGTGTGTCCGGCCTCCGGCAGCGGCCGCATCACGGTCGACAGCGTCACCTACTCCGGACAGGCCATCACGCAGCTGTCGGCCACCTATGGTCTGTGGTGCACTCAGATCGGCTGGGCCTCCGGCGTCATCCAAATCGGAGTGACGAACCCGTATTCCGCCGTCCGCCCGGACCCTGTCTCAGTCGGTCGCGTACCTGCTGGCCGTCAGACAGTGACCCCCGTGCGCTTCGTCAACAACGGAACCGGCCCGACCGGCATCCTGCAGCCGACCACCGTGGGCACGAACGTGGTCGGTGTCACGGACTTCTCGATCGTCACCGACGGCTGCGGCGGCCGCACACTCGCCCCCGGTGACGACTGCACCGTTGATGTGGGATTCAACCGAGCCACGAGCGGCACCTCCGTCTCAATGGTGACGATTCCCGATCCGACCAGTCCCGGCCGTCAACTCGTCACCGGCATCAGCGCCACAGCGGTGTCCCCGCCCTCAGCCCCGTCGAGCCCCATGCGCGTGTTCCCGGTGCGCGGGGGCTACGGGGTCGCGTGGGGATCCGCGTACTCCGAGGTCAGCAGCTACCGCGTCCTCAAGGCGGCCGCGACCGGCTGGGTTGACGCATCAGGGCCACTGCCTTCGACCGCGCGCACCTGGGTCGACTCGTCACTGGCGTCGGGCGCGTCCGCGACCTACGAAGTGATCGCCACGAACCTCGCCGGTGACGGACCCGCATCACCGCAGGTGACAGGAACCCGTCCCGCGGTCGACGCCACCGTTGGCACCGTGAACGCCCTGACGCTCGACCTCGAACCGAGCGACCCAACTTCCGGCACCGGCACCGTTCAGCATGTCGGCCGCGATGTGGTCATCACCAAGGGCTTCGACCCGACGAGCAACGACTACGAGACGCTGACCTCCTCGAGCGTGCAGGCAAGCTTCCCGGCGCTGCTGCCCGGGCCGGGACACTACGACGCGACGCAGGTACCCGAGAGGCTCGATTTTTTGCGTGTCTCGGACGTCTACTGCGGCGGCGCGCCGTCGCAGCTTGACGTCGACGCGGTGAGCTACACGCCGGCCGGGGTGCTCGAGTCCCTGACTGCCCACTACCGCATCGACTGTGGGTCCTCCACCGCCGTCGGGCACATCAACTACAACTCTCCCTCGGACGTGCCCGTCGTGAGTGTCACGCCGAGCACCCTCCTCTTGCCTGAAGGTCGTGTCGGTGAGACCTCCGCACCAGCCCACCTTGACGTCTCGAACCTCGGTGGGCTCCCGGTGCCGCTCGGAGCTCGCACTATCACCGGCTCGGCGGCAGCCGACTGGTCCATCGTGTCCGACTCCTGCGGCATCGAGCTGGCGGTAGGCGCCACCTGCAGCATCGAGGCCACCGTCACCCCAACTCATGGTGGAGACCGGAACGTCCAGCTCTCGTTCACCGACTCGACGCTGCGCGCCGCCCACAGCGCGACCCTTCGGATGCACGCCATCGGGCTCCCCTCCGAGCCCACAGCAGTGAAGGCGGTGCGCCTGCCCTTCGGGGGCGTGGACCTGACCTGGAGCGACCCGGCCGACCCCGGTGGGCTGGGCGCGACCCACTGGTTCGTGCGTCGGCAGGTCGACGGGACCGAGACGCGCTTCGACGTCGGCCAGAACCTGTTCTGGACGGACCCGAATGCGCCATTCGGAGCGACCTACACGGTGTCGATGGAGAACACGCTCGGCGAGGGCCCGCAGTCCGCGCCGGTCCAGCCGTCGGACGCCGTCGACGTGCTCGCCGTCAAGGACCAGGTCCAGTACGGCGGCCCCACGCCGAAGCTGGCCGGCCTGGCGGTCGCGGGCGGCCGGCAGCCCGTGCCGTGGCCGGTCCCCGGCGTGCCCGATCAGATCGTGGCCGCTGAGGCCTCCCCCAACGGACGGGTGATCGCCACGGTCCGGTGGGGCGCGAACGCCAGCTACGAGATCTGGCGCCATCCCATCGACAACAGCACCGCACCGGTCAAGATGTGGTCGACGCCGGAACGGGTCGTCGACCTCGCGTGGTCCCCGGACGCATCCCGCATCGCCGTGTGGACCAGCGGCACGACCAACTGCTGCGCCCCGACCACGTACGTCATCGACGCGGCCACCGGCAAGGCCGTCTCGTCGACGGCCGGTGTCAGCGGCGGTGCCTGGCTGCCGGACTCGCGGACCCTCGTGGCCACCGACGAGAGCGCCAACCAACTGCTCGTCAAGGTCGACGGGGCGACCGGACTCCGCCTCGGGCCCGTCACCGGTTCGCCGCGTGGCCTTTGGCCCACCGTGTCACCGGACGGGCGCTGGCTCACCTACAACGAAGCCCAGCACAACAACCTGTTGGTCGTCCCCCTGGCCGGCGGGACGGCCTCTGAGGTGCCCGAGCTCTACCGTGCGGCCGCGCCGCTGTGGGCGCCGGACTCGACGTCATTCATCGTCTCGGGGCCACCGACCTTGTTCGGGGCGCTCAACCGCGTGTCGATCAGCAGCGTCGGAGTGCCGACCACCACGACGCCAATCGGCCTCGTCTGGGGTGCTGACCCCGTGCCGCTGACCTGGGCCGGGCGTCGGGTGGCCATCATGGCGATGCCCGCGTTGACCGGTCCGGTCGCCACAGTGCCGATCGACTTCAGCACCTTCCCCACAGGGACGTCCCTGTCCTGCGCCGTCGACTCCGGCGCGTACACGCCCTGCACCACGCCATGGAAGACGCCAGCCCTCGCCGGGGGCGACCACGCCCTCCATGTCCGCACCGTCGAACCCGACGGCCGGACCACCGTGGCAGCCCGGACCATCACGGTCGATGCTGCCGCGCCGGTCACCACCACGACTGCGATGCCGCAGGTCCTGCTGGCCACCGCGAGCACGCTGCGGTTCTCAGCCATCGACACCGGAGGCAGCGGGGTCGCCACCTACGACGTCCGCGAAAGGTACGCCACGCCCACCGGCTCGTTCACCGCCCCGATCCAGCCGGCCACGTGGCAGGGGCTGACGGGCACGTCCCTCACGCTCACCATGGGCAAGGGCTACTCATACTGCTTCTCCACCCGAGCCCGTGACTCGGTGGGGAACGTCGGCGCTTGGTCGGCAGAGACGTGCACCACCGTCGCGCTCGACGACCGGTCGATGACAGGAATCGGGTGGACCCGCGGGACGAGTGCCCCTTACTACCTCGGGACGTACACGACAGCGGCGTGGAGCGGACGGGTCCTCGCCGCGTCGGTCCGCGCGCGGCAGGTGGGCCTCGTGGTCACGACTTGCTCCACCTGCGGCACGGTCGACGTCCGGCTTGCCGGCGTCTACCTCGGACGCAAGTCACTCGCCTCGTCTACGACACGGCTGAAGCAGGTGCTGTGGCTCCCACTCGGGCCCACCCGGACAGGAACGCTGACCCTCACCCCCGTCGGCAGCAAGCGCGTCTACGTCGACGGACTGGTCCTGCTGCACTGACACGACGCACTAGCCAGCCGACTGCTGCAAAGATCGGGAACGTCCTGTCATGCCGCTCCTCGGACGTTCGTCCATATGTGCCTTTGGCCCTACGTCGGCCGCGTGGCGCGACGACGGTGACCGCGGTGCACACGATGGCCATTAACAAAGTCCGCGGCTGGCGCGCCCCAGCCAGAGGCGCTGGTCCGAGCCTCGCTCGATGGCATGCCCCCGGCTCCTGGCGCGGTGTGGGCTGTGGTGTGGTTGACCACCCGGCGACCAGTGCTGGCGCGTCGCCCCATCGGTCCGGTCAGTCCTTATTGGCGGTCGGGTCGTCCAGCTCGGCCTGCGGCGCGTTCCTTCGGACGGACTCGATGCCCTCTAGGCAGGCCCGGTGGGTTTCGTAGTGCTCACTGCTGGCGATCACTCGTCCGTTGGTGGCGACCAAGTTGAAGTGATAGCCCTTGCCCGGCTGGTGGGTCACGCGGAACTTCGCAGCCATGTCATCTCCTTGTTTGCGCTTACGCCTGCGCCGCTCGTACCCGCCCCTGCACTGCGGCTACCGAGTGAGCTGCTCATCCGTCTATTGGTTCAACTGGTGTGACCCTCCTCCCAGGGCCGAGCAGGCGTGCTCCTGTTGAGGCGATCGCCTACCTCCTAGTTCCTCTCCCCGGGGTCGAGGTCAGGTCTCGCCCGGTGCAGGCGCGCAGCGTGTCGGAGCACCCCAGGGGCGGCGGAGGCGTCCGACTCGACCTCGACGATGAACGGCGCGACTACCGTCACGCGAGTCGGGGTAGCCGAGCCCCAGGCGAAGGTGCGCTCGAACGCCTCGCCAGTCGGGCGCAACAACGGCGCTAGGGACTTGGCCGCAGGTTTCGGGAGCGAGGTCGTCGACCCTGCGGTGACCGGCCTGCCCTCGTCGTCGACGTCTCCCGGAAACGCGAGAACTAACGCCGTGGGAGCGGCGACATCGCCGGTGAACCCGATCGCGAGCATGTCCAGTGTCTGCTTCGCCTTCACCTTCCACCACACCCGTTGACCGGGCTCGGTCGGGTAGCTGCCGCCGGCGTCCTTGATCACCAAACCTTCGATGCCGCCGGCCGTGAGTGTCTGGAACCATTCTCGGGCGAGTGCGAGGTCATCGGTCTGCTGGCAGAGCACGATGGGGGAGGCGATCCCCGCCAGGGCCTGCTCGAGCACCGCTCGACGCTCCCGCAGGGGTCGACCGCGCAGGTCCTCGGCGCCGGCTGATAGCACGTCAAAGACGACGAGCTGGGCGGGGCGTCGGGCGGCTACCGTGCGAATTCGTCGACCGGCAGTCATGCGGGCCTGCAACCCCTCGAAGTCCAGCCGACCGGCACCCGGATCCCAGGCGATGACCTCGCCGTCGAGCACTAGGTCGTCGGGTAGTCGCGCGTTCAGGACAGGCGTGAGGTCCGGGAACAGGGGAGTGAGGTTAGTGCCGTTGCGGGAGTAGATGCGGCCGCCGCCGATCAGAGCCCGGTAGCCGTCCCACTTCGGCTCCCACACCAAGTCCTTGACTCCCGACGGGATGAGTTCATCCACGCGTCGCGCGAGGGCGACGGGCGCATGCAGCGACACCACAGGCATGCCCTCCACACTGCACCACTGCCAGCCGTACGGGGCGCCAAGACCTGTGAACCGCTCGGCGACTGTCTCCGCGACTTCGTCACCGAGAGACGTGCATCCGGGTGTTGGTGTCGAAGAGCGACAGCTCGCCGTCCGTGGCGACATGCCTGACGACGAAGGCTCGCTGCCCGACTCGCCAGAGTCCCTCGCCGCGTTGAAGGTCTGGGAGCTGCGCGCGCTCGGCGCTCGAGAGACCCAACTCGACGGCCGTCTGCGGCGCCTCGCTCACCTCCTGCTGGTAGACGATCTTCGTCGAGCAGTCACCGAGCAGACCTCGGGCCAGCGCACGCGACTCCGAGCCCGCATCGCCGACGGCGTCGAGGTCCGAGAGCCGATGCACGATAAGGAGATTCGCGATCCCGAGCCCGCGGGAGAGTTTCCATTGGGACTGCATGCGCGCGAGTAGTGCCGGCTGTCGCATGAGGCGCCAGGCCTCGTCGTAGATGACCCAGCGTTGACCCCCGTCGGGTGCCGAGAGGGCCGCCTCCATCCATGCGGAGGCGCAGGTCATGACCATGGCGATGAGCTGGTCCGAGCCCTGGATCTGGGAGAGGTCCAGCGTCACCATCGGAAGTGACGGGTCGAACGTGATGGTCGACGGTCCGTCGAAGAGGCCGCTGAGGTCGCCGGCCACGAGCCGGCGGAGCGCGTGCGCGAGGTCGCGGCCACCGCGCGCGAGCTCGGAAACGCAGGCACCGGGCAGAGAGGTGCGTGGCTCCAGCAGCAGATCCACCACCAGCGGCAGTGTGGGCTCGGTTGCCTGAGCCGCCGCGTCGGCCAGGGCGACGTCGAGTGCCGTGTGCTCCACAGAGCGCAGTGCCCGTCCGAGCGACGACTGAGATAGGGAGCCGACGAGGGCGCGGCGACGGTTGGTGACCAGGGCGCGCCATTGGGCGTCAGACAATGCCGCGGCGCGCGGTCCGGGATCCAGAGGGTTCAGTCGGTTCGTCGAGCCGCCACCGAGCTGGATGGCCACCCCGCCGACGGCCTCGGCGACCACGGACCACTCGCCTTTGGGGTCGCCGGGCACGTAGACACGGCGCCCGAAGGCGATCGACCGGGTGGCGAGCGACTTTGCGAGGCATGACTTTCCCTTGCCGACCACCCCGGCCAGAAGGCAGTTGGGGTTGGTGATCACCCCGTCGCGGTAGAGCACCCAGGGATCGAAGCAGAAGCCGCCACCGGACCAGGCGTCCTGGCCGACGTAGACGCCATCGCTGCCGAGCCCGCCTTCTGCCAGGAAGGGATAGGCACCTGCAACCACGTCGGAGGTGGCTCGGTGCCCGGGCAGACGGAAGCGCCGGAAGGAGCGGCCGGCCTCCGACCCGCTCTCTCCGTCGGCCGGCAGAAAGGCCTTCGGCTCAGAGCCGCTGTCCGCCGACGTCGGAGTGACCGCCCCAGCACGGGACTGCCGGTGGTCGACACGGCGACCGCCACGCCGGCGCTTGGTGCCGTGCGGCACGTAGAAGGACGGCGACTGGGTGGCGCGCATCAGCTGACCCTCCGTGCAAGGGGCAGCGATGCCGACACGAACGCCCGGGCCTGCTGCCCGTAGAGGCGCCGCGTCTCGCAGCCGCACTGGATGGCCGCGCGCGAGATCTCGGCGACCGCGGCCTCGAGCTCCTCGAGAGCCGGAGCGGTGACGGAGATGAGCCCAGTGAACTTCACGTCCGCGTGGCCGCTGATCAGGGCTCGCTCGCGCTCGAGGACGTCCTCCCTCTCGGCGGCGTCGGACATGTCGGCGATGGCGCCGATCCTCGCCTTCTGCGCCGCCTCCGTCGCGTACTCGACCTTGGCCTTGCGGATGTCGCGCATGGCGGCGTCGGCAGGGATCGGCTGGATCGTCAAGGAGATGGTCTTCCGGATCCCGGGTTGGAAGACGAGTGAGTGCAGGAAGTAGGGAGGAGCACCCACCCGGGGCCACTCGTTGATCCAGAGCACGGCCGAGTATGCCGTGTCGTGGCGGACGTGGTCCCACTCCTCGTCCATCGCAACTGGGCCGGCGCTGGCGAGGGCCTGGTGGACGTCGTCCCGTCCCTCGAAGCCTGGCTCGAAGGACTCACGCAGTGTGGCCGCGAGCTCACTCTCGTTGAACCAGGTCGCGAGCGACAGATCGGCAGCGCGGAGACCCGCCTCGAGCGATGTCATCTCCTGTCGCAGGAAGGCAGCCGCGCCCCGCAGGCCGCGGCCTGCCTGCTTGATGTGAGATCGGGCGCCGCGAAGGTCGAGCGAGAGCGCGATGAGGGTCCGGTGCGTGGAGGCGGCCGGCGCCGCGGTGCGCATGAGGGACTCGTACTGCTTTACCGCCCACTGGCCGGGCTGCTTCACGCCGTTGAGCTCCCACCAGCCGGTGATGCCCCGGCCGGCGTCAGGCAGCGACACCTCGAGCACCTGGAGCCGGCACCCTGTCCCCGATGCGGCGAGGCTGGCCAAGGCACGTCCCCATGCGTGGACGCGTCGGGCCTGCTCGTCGCTCGAGAGCAGGACGTATGCCGGGTGGCGCACGAGCGCGACCGCCGTGAGTGTCTGCGCGTGCGGGTCGTGCAGCATGGCGGTCCCCGTCTCATCGTCGTTGAGGAAGCGCAAGGCGGCGGCGTCCCCGGGCAGGGCGAGCGTCCCGCCCGGCCGTGGCGCCGACGGGCGGGCGCGGTACTTCGTCTGGCCGAGCACCTTGCGGACGGCGAAGTGCCCGGCGGTCGGCATCGACTCGACCGCTGGGCGCCCGTGCCAGCGCACGAACGCGACCGCGATGAGGCTTCCCCACAGCGGCGCGGTCAGGCCTGCACCGGTCGAGCTCCCTAGGAAGATCGACGGGACGAAGACAAGGACGGCGACGCAAAGACATAGGACGCGAGATGCGGAGAGCCCGAGGAGCAGGCCTCGGCGAGGGAGGCGCCCGAAGCGGACCGTCATCGGGTTAGTGGTGGTGTCGGTCATCGGTCAGCTCCTCGAGCTGTAGGAGGGTGGCTGCTTCATCGGGGAGTCCTGCATCGGAGCGCTCGCGCCGGCGGATGCGCCCGACGGGGTCCCGGACGGGTTCGTCGCAACATCACCGGCCTTCATGACCATCGACTTGCCGGCGAGGGCCAGCGAGCCGACGGCGGCAGCTGGAGCAGCCACCGAGGCGGCGGCTGCGGCGCCGCCTCCGCTGGCTGCTCCAGCCGGTCCAGCGACGCTGCCGGCGCCCGCGCCTGTACTTGTTGAAGGCGGCCCTGGCGGGAGCGAGGAGGGAGGACGCGGGGGAGGAGGCGGCATACTCCCGTTGCTTCTGCCACCTCTGCTGGATCCCGACGAGCCCATGGACGCCAGCGCCCGGCCCTGGGCCTGGATGGCGCTCACTTTCTGCGGTGCGCTGACGAGAGTCTGGGCGCCGACGGACGCTTGGCGCGCCGTCGCATGGGCCGAGTGCAGGGTGTCCCCGGCGAAGTGGAACATGCGAATGGCGACCCAGGGCGCCAAGCCGCCGAGGAGCAGGATCAGCGAGCCGCCGGCGAGCTGGGTCACCGTCTGGCCCACGCCGGAACCGGATTGCCCGGCGCCGTTGAGGACGGCGACGCCGATGGTCAGCATGATGACGAGCAGCAGCTTGGAGACGATCATGGCCGCCACGAGCTCGATCCACCGGCGGACCCACGCACGGGTGAAGTCGGCGGTGGCGCCCGCGAAGGCCAGCGGTGCCAGCACGGCAGCCACGATCAGCATGAGCTTGCGGATCATCATTGCTGCCCACACCACAACAGCCGCGACGATGATGACGAGGGCCAGCAGGATGACGACGGCAGGGTTCTCCATCTGGGCGAGGCCGACGAAGGAAAGCTTGCCGCCGAGAGCTCCGATCTGGGTGTCCATGCTGAACCGGACGACCCCGTCACTGAGCGCGTCCACCGCGCCGAGGAGCACGCGGGTCGTGGCGAGTGCCAGGGCCGATCCGACGAAGCTGATGAGCAGGCCGCTGACCGCTCGTCCAAGCGCGACCGGATGTCCTCGCAGCGCCCCGGCGGTGATCTGGATGACGAAGAGGCCTAGGCAGAGGGTGGCGGCGATGGCGCCGGTGATGGTCATCTCCCGCACCAGCGCTGCCGACCGAAGATCCAGGGTCGTTGCGGCGCCGATCTGCTGCCAGAGCCACGTGGTGGCGTTCTGCGCCGCATGGCCGAAGTAGCCGGCAATGGTTGAGAACGCCCCGTCGACAACGTTGGACGCGGCGCCGGCGGCGCCGGTGGCCGCTTGGGCGACGAGGCACATCGGGTTGGTGGCCATGATCCCGTCGCAGCTCATGATGCACTCACCGGCAGGGACGAGTAGGTCACTACTGTCACGAAGCCCCATGAGCCGCGGGTGGGAGGTCCTTCGAGATTGAGCGTCATGGCGATCGACGAGGTGGCGCTGGCAGGTCTCCCCGTCTTCAGGTAGTGGAGGGTGACTGTGGCAGCGACCTCTCTGCCGGTGATGCCGGGGTCACTGATGCGGCCGCTGGACACGGCGGTGCTCCAGGCCATCGGCTCTTCCACACGGTCGATGCGGACGGTTGTGTAGGCGTGCTGGACTCCGAGCGCGATCCACTCCCTGGTCCCAGGCACGGCCGGCGCCTGTCCGGCCGCCTCGGTGACGGAGTACACCGCCAGGCGGCTGCGCAGATCCTTGGGGACCAAGCCCACGACAAGTGGCTCGGTCGTCAGCGCGGATTCGGCCTGTACCCAGGAGAGGTGTTCAGCGCGTGGCCTGCGGTAGTCCTGGGTCAGGAGCCGGCGGACGAACTCGGCGGCATACAGGTCCGGCTGCTCGGTGACGTCCCCGGCGATCCGTGCTTCTCGCGGCCCGGGTGTCACCCACCTGACAGCGCGCAGCCGCGCGATGTCAGCGGCAACCAGGTCAGCAGGCGGCGTCGGCGCTTCGGAGTGGGCGGCAGGTGGAGACGTTGGGGTCGCCGACGGCTGAGCTGTCGCAGATGGGTTCGCCGCCTCGGTCGGTGGTCGTTGACGACCGGACAGGACCACACCGACGACCGTGGCCATGAGGAGGGCAGCGATGACCGATCCGATTACGAACGGGCTGAGCGCTCTCCACCTCATGTCACTGGACCGCCGAGCCGGCAGCGCTGAAGAAGGTGACAAGCGTGTTCGCCGCACCGATCAGCATGGCGGCTCCCGCCGAGACGAGAACGCCGGTCTTGCCGCGGCCGGCGATGTGAGGGTTGGAGGAGTGAGAGCCGATCGCCCAGGCGATCGCCGAGATGGCGATGCCGGCCACGGCGGCGATGAGCCCGAAGGTCAGGAGGGCGCCGACGATCTTCTCGATCGCGGCGATGCCCGGCAGGCCGTTCTGGTTCGGCGTGACGTCGACTGAGGGAATCATCCAGGTCTTCATCGGTATGCCTTTCGCAGCTTGCGAGGACTGGTTCCACGCATGGCTGCGATAGAGAACCGATTGGGGCACTATGCGTCGAAGGCCACCCACGGGAGTGACGCAGTCGCCGTCAAGCGATGTGACGCAGGCCCGAAAGTCCTTTGGAGACAAAGGATTTGTAAGAAACGACGCGCACCACGTCTCCGGTGCGGGGAGCGTTCACGACCAGGCCGTGGCCGATGTACATGCCGACGTGGCCTGGGGAGGCGAGCGTCCCCTCGGAGCCGGGAATCATGACGAGGTCACCGGGCGCGAGGCCCGTTGGCGTTGTCGCTGACCCGTCAAGAAGCTGTTGGGTGACGACGCGGCCGATTGAGACGCCTGCGCGGCGCCACGCCTGCTGGGTCAGTCCGGAGCAGTCGAACGAGCTGGGTCCGTTGCCGCCCCACAGGTACGGCTTCCCGAGCTGCGCCAGGGCGAAGGCCACCGCCGTCCGCCCCGCTGGGCTGGTCGTTGCGGGAAGCGTGAAGGTGCTCGGTAGTCCATGAGCGCCCGATGCCGCGGGGGCCAGTGCGTCTGCGGGTGCGCCGCCACAGTCGAGGGCAGCGCCGCCGCCTTCGACGATGCTGAGGATCGCCGATGCCCGACCGGCCTGTCGGAGGTAGTTCTCGCCCACCACGCGCGAGCCGCCGTTGGCTGCACCGGGCAGCCCGGTGAACGCTGAGCGCTGGACCGTCTGGGCGGCATACCAAGGCGTCATGGACTGCCAGCCGTCCACCTGGAGGAGGGCATCCACGAAGAGCTGGGTCGACTCTGTCGCATCCATGCGCTTGGACGCGCTGCCCCAGCCCGGCCGCTGTTGGAACAGGCCCAGCGAGTCGTGGTCGTGCCCGACGCCCTGACTGGGGAAAACTGCACCTGCCGGGTCGTTGGGGTTCGACAGGACGCGAAGGTCGGACTCCGTCAGTGCCGCCACGAGCGCGATGTAGGCGCCGGCCCTGCCGGCGCGCTGCTCTGCGGTGGCGACGATGACGCGGGCGTTCTGCGCTTGAGCCGCCGATAGGCCTTGCACCGGCCCGGTCGAGACGCACGCTGGGGGCCGCGACGGCAGCGCGCCACTCTGACCAGCGGCAACAGTCACGAGGCCGAGTCCGCCGAGTGCCACCAGTCCACCCACGGACAGGCCGGCGACGACATGGCTGAGCGACATGGTGCGCGAACCGTGCGTTCGGGGCACTACTGGGCGCTCGTCTTCCGATGGTGCCCCTGCGCGTGGACTTCTCCTCGCCGAGGAGGTATGCCGCATGCTGCGCTTGAAGAATGCCCGTCGGGAACGCGACGTGGGCGCGATCCACGAGGACGCGAGACATCTCGCGTTGGAGGCCGCGGGCCTGCTTCCATCGCCCGTCGTCGACGTCATGCGAGGGGGCATCGTCCTCGAGACGGGTGAACGCGTCTGGCGCGAAGTGGGCGTCGAGCTGCGGCATCACGTCTCAGGAGAGTGGTGTGCCGCCATGCCCGCGGTAGCTCTCGTGACCGACCGGCGTGTGCTGCTCAGGACGTCAGCCGGGAACTGCATCTCACTGTGGTGGGGCACCCTCGTGCGGTTCGAACCATCGCTGTCGAGGGGCTATGTCGTCTTCGACTACGGCGACGGTGTGCCCCGGCTGCTGTCAGGGGGACAGGTACCCGTGGTGGCGGTGGCGGGAGTCATGGCCCTCTACGGCGTTGCCGGGCTGACCGAACACCCGGCACTGGAGCCGCTGCGAGCCAGCTCGTGACTGCTCAGGGTCTGCAGCTGACGACGCGCGTACTGGCGCTGCCCGCTGGTGAGGTCGGCCGTCGCGGCATACAACCGAAGGAGACCCGGCCACCCCGAGGGGGAGCCGGCCAGGAGGCGGTGGACAGCGCGTCGCTGGGCCGCCGTGAAGCCGAGCTGCTCGAGCATCCTCTTGGTGCACGCCCGCGAGTTTCCGCCGGCGCGTTTCGTCGTGATCGTCGTAAGGGGGTCTGTCGCGCCTCGTCGCCGGGCTTCCTCGATCCGCGAGATGAAGAGATCGAAGACGGGGCTGAGCTTGACGTCGTCAAGCTCTTCCTGCGTGACGTGGAGCTGCGCGGCCGTCCAGTCGATGAAGGTGGAGCGCAGCATGGTCAAGCCACCTCGCTTCGGTCGAGGTCGGCGAAGACGACCGGCTCGCCGGGACGCACGTGGGTCATCCCGTGAAGGGCATCGGACTGCGCGGCTCGCGCGGAGCCGAAGGCCCCCTTGGTCGCGACACCGCGGAGCATGATGAAGAGCTGTTGCGGCGCCATCGCCCGGGCCTTCGACTCGTGCGTCCTCAGCCAGTCCATGGCTGCAATGAGCTCGTCGGTGGCGTGGTCTGCCGTCACGGGCACCGGCGCGCTCGACCCCATCGGCACGACCAGGCACAAGCCCTTGGTGCACACGGTCTCCCGGACCGTGATCCAGAGCTCGTCCCGCTCGGGCGAGGGTTGGCTGAGTGTCCAGCAGCGCGCCAGTGCGTCCGCGAGTGCCTTTGCTTTCAGATCCTGACCGGTCATCGCCTGCTCCTCGGTGAGATCGGCGGCGCCATGGCGGCTCCGCGCCCAATATCATTTGTCCCGCTTTGCGGCACGCCTCGCCGCTTGGAAGTGCCTCGGCTGTGGACAGCCGGGAGTTCTGGCGGGGTTGTCCACAGCGGCGCGGTCCCCGTCTTGCGCGAGCGCCGAATGTGTGGACGGCTCAGGGATGCGCACGCGGTTGCGCATGTCTGGTCCCGGGACGTCGCCCTCGCGGCGAGGTCAGCCGTCCTGAGGAACCTCTGCCGGTTCGGCTGGGGATGCGTCTTCATGCCGTTCACTCGACCAGCCGGCGCAGGGACGCCAACACCATGCGGTTGGGACGTCTGCGGACGTCCTCGGCACGGCGGGGACGTCCCGAATCGTCCTAGAAGGAGGAGTCATGTCCAATGAGCGACTACGGGCCGCAATCGCGGGAGCCGGCCTCACGACGCAGACGTTCAGCGAGATGGTCGCCGTGGATCCCAAGACGGTCGAGCGCTGGATCGCGGCAGACCGTTTGCCGCATCGCTCCCACCGGATTCGCGCCTCCGAGATCCTTCGCAAGAGTGATGGCTTCCTTTGGCCCGCAACTCATTCCGACCGGGCAAGCACTTCCTCGACGCAGGCGGAGCTCGTTCACATCTACCCCAGCCGAAGTGCCATCGAGCCACCGACATGGCTCGAGCTCGTCGCGCAGGCCAAGGAGCGCATCGACGTCCTTGCCTACGCCGCCAGCTTCCTGCACGACAGCATCCCGGAGTTCATGAACAGGCTGGCCGACAGGTCGCGCCAAGGGGTGCAGGTGAGGCTGCTCTTCGGCGACCCCGACGGCCAAGCCGTCGACTTGCGGGGCCGGGAGGAGGGCATCGGTGAGCTCATGGCGGCGCGCTGCAAGCTCACCTGGGTCTACGTGACGCCCCTCCTCGCCGCCCACCCGATCGAAGCGCGACGGCACGACACCACCCTCTACGCCTCACTGTTCAGGTTCGACGACATCCTCCTGGCCAATGGGCACGCCTACGGAAGCAGCGCCTCGCAGTCTCCTGTCCTCCACCTCTGTCGGATCCCAGGAGGGCGGCTGTTCACGCACTACCTGGATTCGTTCGAGCGAGTCTGGGCATCATCAGCACCGTCATGAACCCGATCCCCAAAGATAGGCTCGGTCAGCATGGGACGCATTGACTACATCGACGACCCAGAGGCACCCGCCATCAACAGCGTCGTGCCCTCGGTCGTGGCGATCGTCCAGCGGGAGGACGGCCGGGTCCTCATGGTCCACAAGACCGACAACGACAAGTGGGCGTTGCCAGGTGGCGGCCACGAGCCCGGTGAGTCCATTTCCGAGACGGTCGAGCGAGAGGTCAAGGAGGAGACCGGCTACGACGTCAAAGTTGAAGCCATCACCGGTATCTACACCAACCCCCGGCATGTGATGGCCTATGACGACGGCGAGGTCAGGCAACAGTTCTCGATTGCGTTCAAGGCCCGGCTGATCGGAGGCGATCGACGGACCAGCAGCGAGAGCAGCGAGGTCGAGTGGTTGACGAGCGCCGAGATCGACTCGCTTCCGATCCACCCTTCCATGCGCCTACGCCTCGAACACGCCCTCAGTGACAGAGAGCGGCCATTCATCGGGTAGACCCAGTCGACGGCGAGCCCTGTCCGCTCCGGCAAGCAGGGCGGGGCGCGAAACAGCAACAGCGCGATGCACGGGGTCGTTGGCGGGGTAGCGCTCGAGTACCTCAGACAGTCGCGCCGAGGGGGAGGTCGGCGAACCACTAGGGCCGATCACGAGATCGAGGAGGTTGAGCTCCTCCATGTCTGTCGGATCTGGGATGGGCAACGCCGCCAGGGCGCCACTGAGACCGCGTTCTGCGGCTTCGTATGCCGCGCCGGTGTGATGCGCCACCAGGCCCACGACGTTGGCTTGCACCGAAAGCCCCTGCAGGAACTCGGCCCCGTCCAGCGGATGGAATCCCGTGTGCACGAGCTCAGGCGCGTAGCCCACGTCATGAAGCCAAGCGGCGGTGGCTACGTCGCTCGACACCCGGCCTTGGGCCGCAAGAGAGTCCGCCAGGCGCCCCACTGCCTGCACGTGGGCCCAGCGGGAGCCCATGTCGGCCAGATGGCGGGCCGCCAGGTCGCTTGCTTCGTGGCTTTCCATCCTCATCATCCTGCCCGACCCCTGATCTTTTGGATCCACGGCGGCGAGGAGGTGACAAAGAATGGCTGCCCCGCGGGCTGCATGAGGACGTTGGTCAGACGTCAGCTTTAGCATCGATGTCATCACTGCAAGGAGGCGCGGAGGTGTGCCTGTCCGCCGTGTCGTCAGTGCGACGCAACTCCCGGCGTAGCGTCGCCTCGCCGACGCCCAGCAGTAGAGCGGCTCGAGCCGCTCCCGAAGTGCGCACCAGGCTCCGTTGGGCTTCGAGCAGCTTGGCGTCTGCGGTCGCGAGACGACTCCGGACTGCGTCGCAGCCTCTAGCTGCAGCCTGGACCTTTCGCAGCGCGTCCGCCTCGGCGCGCTGAGCTTCCAGCAAGCGCTGCCTGGCTCCGTGGTCTACAGGGTGTCGCATCAGTAGTCCTTCCTCGCGCGGTCCTTGTCCTCGCATCACGCGATAAGGGGGTCACCGTCGGGGAGGGCGGGTCGGCGTGAGGAGGTGCGCCGGCAGCCACTGCTGCACCACAGCGGCGTCGGCTTCGATGACATAGGTGACCAGGGCCCACCACCCGTCATCCCGGCGTGACCACTCGACGACCAGCCCCGGGTGCGGTCCCCGCGACGAGGCCGGACCAGTCACCCAGCAGTGCTGGCGGGCCGGCGGCGGGAGCGGAATGGGGTGCTCATGCCCTCGTCCCGATCCACCAGCCATCTACCCAGTGTCTCGCAACGTCCGAACAAGTGTTCGACGGCCTCGACCGGGCCGAAGAAGACAAGAGCCGGCGCCCGCACAGGGGGAGCGGACGCCGGCCCCGGAAGCATATACGCACCGACTATGTCGAACGGTCCAGCGTCGGGGTCCCGCTCGCACGCCCCCCGGCGCCGTCCCAGCCGCCGATCACCGGTCTCACGCGTGCCGGCTCTCGACTTGTCCATCGATCCCCGCCGAACACGTCCGCAGACCGCACACACGCTGCCGCGCCACTTACGCCCATCCTTCGCTCCACACGTCTGGCACCAAGGTGACCGCTGGGCCCGCGGGTGCCCCGTCGCCGGGGTTCGCTGGGGGTGACGATGTCGATCCGGAGGATGACACTGGGCTCGGGCTACCGCTACCTCATGGCGTCGGTCGCCCGGGGCGATGCCATCGGTCCGACCTCGTCCCCGCTAGCGTCCTACTACTCCGAGCCGGGTACCCCGCCGGGCCGCTTCCTGGGTGCTGGTCTGGCCGGACTGGCCGACGGCCTCGGCGTCGAGTCGGGCTCGCTCGTGAGCGAAGCGCACCTGTGGCGGATGCTCGGCATGCTGCAGGATCCGGTCACCGGGCACCCGCTGGGCCGGGCCCCGGGGGCGGAGCGGTCGGCATACGTCGACGCGCTTCAGCGTGTGCGGAAGGCGCCCCGGACGGTGGCGGGGTTCGACCTCACGTTCAGTGCGCCGAAATCGGTATCAGTGGCGTGGGGCCTCGGCGACGAGCCGACCCGACGGCGCATCCACGCGGCCCATGTCGCGGCGCTGGAGTTCGTCATCGAGTACGCCGAGCGCACCGTCTTCGCCACCCGCACCGGACGCGGCGGAGTCGTGTCGGAGGACGTGCAAGGGGTCGTCGCCGCCGCATTCGATCATTGGGACTCCCGCTCCGGTGACCCGCAACTGCACTCCCACGTCGTCGTGCTCAACCGGGTCCAAGCCGCCTCGGACGGGCAGTGGCGCACGCTCGACAGCAAGGCGCTCTTCCGGGCCGCGGTGGGGCTCTCGGAGCTGTACAACGGCGTGCTCGCCGACCTGGTGACGGCGGATCTCGGCTACGGCTGGGCACCGGAGCAGCGTCGCCACTCGTCAGTGGAGAAATGGGAGGTCGCCGGCGTGGGGGAGGCGCTGCGGGCGGAGTTCTCGCAGCGCAGCACGGAGATCGATGCCGCGAAGGACGCGCTGGTGGCCGACTTCGCGGCAGGGCACGGTCGGCAACCGACACCCCGGGAGGTACTCCAGCTGCGGCAGCGAGCGACGCTGGAGACGCGCCCGGCCAAGGAACTGCACTCGCTGAGCGAGCTGTTGGCGGGGTGGCGGACGCGGGCTCAGCCCTTCATGGGGGAGGAGCCGCAGGCGTGGGTCGCTAGCCTCGCTGGTCGCAACGACCTGCCGCTGTTGCCCGCCGGCGACCTGGCTAAAGCGATGCTCGAGGACGCGGCGCGGGTCGCGCTTGAGGTCGTCTCCGGGAAGCGCGCGACGTTCACCCGCGCCAACGTCTTTGCCGAAGTGTTGCGCCAGATCCACGGCGTCCGGTTCGCTGCGCCGGGCGACCGGGTCGCTGTCGCGGAGCGGATCACGGCGCTCGCACTGGCCCAGACGGTCCCCCTGACGCCACCCGAGGTGGGCTACGTCCCGGAGGAGTTGCGCCGCCCAGACGGCACGTCCCGATTCCGACCTCGCGACTCCGAGCTGTTCACGACCCAGGCGCTGCTCGACGCGGAGGCGCGCCTGTTGGCAGCCGGTCGCGCGCTCGATGCGCCAGCAGTCGACGACGTCGAAGCGGCGACGGCGTGCGCCGGAAAGGTGCCGGGGGGAGAGCACTCGTTGTCGGCCGAACAGGCCGTCGCCGTGCGTCAGATCGCGACGTCGGGGCGCGCCCTTGACGTGCTCGTCGGCCCGGCCGGGGCGGGCAAGTCCACGGCCATGGCCGGCGTCCGCGCCGTCTGGGAGTCACAGTTCGGGCCCGGATCCGTGGTGGGTCTCGCCCCGTCGGCAGCGGCCGCGGAGGTGCTGTCGGAGGCAGTCGGCGTACCGACCGAGAACACCGCCAAATGGCTGACCGAATCAACCCGTCAGCCGGCACGCCTAGCCGAGCTCGCAGGTCTGAGAGCCGCCCTCGATCGGGCAAGCCCGTCGCTGCGGACGCGCACGTTGCTGAAGCGGGCGCGGCAGCTGTCCGCCTACGTCGACCGGTGGGGTTTGCGCTCAGGGCAGCTCGTGATCGTCGACGAGGCGTCCATGGCCGGCACGTTCGAGCTCGACTCGCTGACGGCATACGCCCGCACCGCAGGCGCGAAAGTGCTCCTCGTCGGCGACTGGGCCCAGCTGTCCCCGGTCGCCGCCGGCGGGGCGTTCAAGATGGTCGCGACCGACCGCGAGGACGCGCCCACGCTGCACGACGTGCGCCGGTTCCGGTGCGAGTGGGAGCGTGCCGCCTCGCTCAAGCTGCGGAGCGGGACCAAGAGCGCCGTCGCGGAGTACGCGCGACACGGTCGGGTCCGCGGCGGGGACCGAGAGTCGATGCTCGACGAGCTCTTCGCGAACTGGACCGATGACATCCGCGCCGGCCGCCGATCGCTTATGGTCGCCGCCGACACCGTCACCGTGGCCGACCTTAACCGCCGCGCACGTGCTCGCAGGATCGCCGAGGGCGCAGTCGGAGAGACCGGCGTGACCGTGGCTGACGGAACGATCATCGGGGTCGGGGACATCGTCGTGACCCGACAGAACCAGCGCGACCTTGCCTCGTCAACGGGCTGGGTGAAGAACGGCGACCAGTGGGTCGTCGCGGCTGTCGACGCGGACGGGAGCCTCATAGTCCGGCGCGAAACTGGTGGGGGAGTGGCACGCCTCCACGCCCAGTACGTCCGCGACCACGTCGAGCTCGGCTACGCCACCACGGCCCACCGCGCCCAGGGCCGGACGGTCGACACGACCCACGCGTTCATCACCGCGACGACGATGCGCGAACCGCTCTACGTGATGGCCACTCGCGGCCGCGAGAACAACGTCCTCTACATCGACACGAAGTACGACGCAGACATGGCGACCTCGCACCAGGAGCCTCACGAGATGGATCCGGTAGACCTGCTTGAGCAAGTACTGGCACGCTCCGGTGCCCAGCTCAGTGCTACCGAGACGCGAGATCGAGAGACGGCCAACAACCTTGGCCCGGGAAGAGCAGAGGCTCAGGGTGCTGCCATCACGGCCGTCCATCGTGCCCGGCGCGCTGAAGTCTGTCGGGAATCGGAGTGGCCGCGCCGAGAGATCTAAGACGATCTCCCCTCGAGAGTCTTCGTTGCCCGGGGCGGAATCGCCGAGTTGACGCCGACGATCCTCACGGCGGACGAGGTGCGCGGCCTCGTCGAGCGCATGCTCAAGAGCGGTGGCCGCGAGTCGACCTGTCGCAACCTGCACTTTGACATATTCGGCGCTCCGGTGTGACCAATGTCACACTCGGTCCGCCGGCATGAGTTTGGCTGGCGCAGAGTGGCGCAGAGTGTTCCCGGATGTCTTTTGGTTGTCGCGGCGCGGATTCCCTCGGCTCTCACCGACAGCGAGGGGGCAAAAAACGTCCTCGTGGAGTCTTACGCTCGTCTAGCGATCAAAGACGTTCGCTTCTCTCCTCCGAATCGGCCTTGGTCGGCCCTGTCGACGGAAGGAGGTGACTGCATGGACCGAGCGAGCGTCCCCGAGCCATCGGCAAGGGAAAGCAAAGCGGCCGCGATGCGGGAATGGGTGAAGGCCTTGTCCCCGCTGATCGCGACCACTGCGAATTTCGTGCTTCATCTGCGCGGCCCGAAGTAGTACCTCGTGCCGGGGGTCCAAGGGTTGCCGCCCTTGGGCCTCCGGCCTCAGTCTTCCACGGATTGAGTGCTGAGCGAAGCGCTGACACCAAACCGGGAGACCCGCCGCTGCGGCCCGGCAATTACGCCGCCGCACGCTCCCTTGGCCCTCGAAGGCCTTGTAACCCTGGAACAGCGCCGTATCGATGCCCAGTCAGCGTGAGTCGGCCGGCTGAATCGTCACGTGCCCCCACCCCTCAGTGTTAGCCCTTGGTGGCCGGTTGCCTTGGCGCAAGGCGCCGTTCGCGAGCGCACCCCAGCCGATAAGACCTGTGACTCGCTCGCGTACATCTTCACCGACGAAGCCCTCGGCACGCTCGAGCACCGCCCCTCCCTCGACGCCATGCTCAACCAGCTCCGACCAGGAGACACCGTCGTGGTGTGGAGGCTCGACCGGCTCGGCCGCAGTCTGCGCCACCTCATCGACACCGTCCAGAAGCTCGAGCCCCGGGGCGTCGCCTTCCGAAGCCTCACCGAGAGCATCGACACCTCCACCCCGGGCGGCAAGCTCATCTTCCATGTCTTCGGCGCCCTCGCCGAGTTCGAGCCAGACCTCATCCGGGAGCGCACCATGGCCCGCCTCTCGGCGGTCCGTGCACGTGGACGCCACGGTGGCCGGCCCACTGTCTGGACTCCTGAGAAGCTCAAGGTCGCCCGCAGCATGTACGACAGCCGTGAGCCGACATCGCTGCCATTGCTCGCGTCGTCGTCAGCTGGGCCTCGGTGTACCGGGCGGTGGCACAGCGGAACATAGAAGAACTCTCATCTTGAAGAACTGGCCGGCTCCTATCGTCCTCGGGCGAGGGAGCCGGCCAGGCGCTCCTTTTCTGCGTTCCCAATTGATTGCGCTCCCTCGCTAAGGGCAGCGTCAGTCGGCGAAGACGCCGTCCTGTTGGTCGGGGGAGGCGAGCCCCGCCTTGGGGCAATTCTCGGTGGCGCGGGTATGGTCACGCGGGTCAGGTAGATGGACAAGAAGATGACCGCAAGGAACGGCGGACTGGTCCATGCCGTGCCCTCCCCGACGTTTGCGGAGCGCCGGGGCCGGGCTTAGGTTACAAGGTTGATCGAGACCCGAGCAGGCTTAGCGGCGTGGACCGCCCAGGCGATGCACTGGACGAGTGTGGCGGCGTCTGGGCCGAGCTCGCTCGCGATCAGGACGTCCCGCTCATCTACACACATCCACGCGGCGCGCCAGAGGTCCACGCCGCCCTCACGGCGTTCGATGAAGACCTCTCCGGTCCCGTCCTGTGGTCGAGTCATCGGGTTTCCCTCGCCGCAAACGCGAGTGCGCTCCCTGTCCTCAGACGTGGGGACATGGGCGTGCCAGTCCTCACCGAAGAACTCTTGTGGATGGAAGCGCGTGAACGAATTGCACGTCCGGGCCTGGCTGGGGTGGGCGGGCGCGTTCGTGATTTCGTCACCCTCGGCCCCTGAGGAGTGATCCCATCCGCTGATCGTCATGCCCCGCCCCTCTTCGTCCCCGAGACCGGCCACCACCTAGGCAACCTATATGACGTGACCCTGACTACTGACTGTGAAAATCGTGTCAGACGGCTGAGCAGGGATCCGAGGGATGACCAGGATGAGCGCGGAACCCACCCGTTGCCAGTCGGGGCGGGGGTCGGGCTGCAGGAGGGCACGCGGGACGGTGACCTGCTACTCATGACAGGGGTGACATCGCAGCAAAGGGTCAACGCCCCGCTATCTCTATCGTCGATCATGCCCCCGGCACGTGCATGCTGTTCGTGAACAATCCCGGCTGCTCGGCCCTGGGCCGTGCAGCAGTCGAGGGGTGCGTTCAGTTCTCGACGACGGCCCGCCCACGCGTTCGTGCACCAGCGAGGACGGTGCGCACCGGGACACAGTGCTGATCGGCTCTTTTGCGCGCCTGCCGCGGCTACGACGTCTTGATTCTCAGTTGAGCAGACAGCTGGGGCTTCCGTCTTACCGTTGCAGGAGCGGCGCGATGACAACCACCCCTCCCCCCGCATCCGAGTTCACGCGTGCGGCTGCAGTGCCTGCTGCACAGGAGTCGCTGACGGAGACTGAGGCGTTCATCTTGGAGATGCTCGAACGGCCGGACGCCGCCGATGCGAAAGCAGAGCATCTCCAGCTCGCCTTGGCCCACAGTCGAGACATCGGAGCGGCAGTAGGCATCTTGATGGCGCAACACAAGGTGCAGCACGCCGATGCGTTCGATTTGCTGAGGCGAACGAGCCAGGACCAGAACCGCAAGCTCTACGAGCCGACGTTGGCGGTCGTGAGCACCGGCGAGCTTCCCGACGCTGACCGGCACCGACCCACTCGCCCGTAAGAGCTACGTCGGGGGCGCCGCTAGGGCCTGACCCTTCGGGCTGCCACACTTCGCGCCGAACTCACCGCGACGCCGCCCTCGTGAGCGAGGTGTGGGCGCAGGTTGGTCCCGGCAGGCGGATGACCTGCGAGCGCAGCCGCTCCCAGTGACGCGGGCCAGTTCCCTACGGGGTCACCGCTGCTTGCCGGTCACGAACAAGGCGACGGCCTTGTCGATGCGTCGCCGCCGGGTCTCAGGTGACTTGGCGGCGTTGATGGTGTCAACGTGATAACGCTGCACACTGTTGGACAGTCCGTCGAAGAACTGTCGAGCTGGCACGCGTTCCTCCATCGCCGCCGCGAAGTCAGCGGGCACCTGGACTTCCCGCGGGGACTCGGCGACTTTCAATGTCACCGAGATCGGGTCACCGCCCTTCAACCCAGTCGCGGCGCGGACCGCGGAACTGACGGCGATCAGGTGTTGACCATTCATGACGGCAACCGTGCTGCGGTACTCGTATCCGTTCACGGTGACAAGCACCGGCGGGCGTTGCCCCTTCTGCAGCTGCTCGATGACCTGCCGCGGCACGGGGATACCGGTGTTGTTCCCGCGGGCGCTGAGCGTGGTGTCGAAGGTGACGCCGTCGATCGCTTCCGGTGTCATGGCTCTCCCGTCCTCTGCGACTGAACTCGAACTGTCGCACGCGAGCGAGAGCCCGGGCTAGTCCGGCAAGTGTTCGATCACCCCCCCCCCCCCCCCCCCCCCCCCCCCCCCCCCCCCCCCCCCCCCCCCCCCCCCCCCCCCCCCCCCCCCCCCCCCCCCCCTGTTCGAAGGACGTGGCTTTCCAGATCAGCTTGTGATGGTGGCGGTCGCGAGCTTCGAGCTGGATTAGTTGAGAGTTCGGTGTAGCTGACATCAGGGGCCCAACGCCCGGACCTCAGAACTGCGCGATGGAACCGAAGGCCACTGCGATTGCGCAGCTACCCGGTCCTCCCGAGGAGGTTTAGCTGGTCTTTGGGGTCCTTCGCAAACCGAGCGACGCTGGGAAACCTAGCAATTGCCTTCCGACACCGGGATGGAGAGGATCATGTGAGGTGTGGATACTCCTGAAGGGCTCGCGGCCTTCCACGTCAAGACCGCGGTGGCGGTGGCAAGACTCGACGAGGGTCTCGGCCCTGGCGACGAGCCCTTCCGTTCGCTCGTGATCAACGAACTTTCGACGGCCGCGCCGTCCCCCTACGACTCGGACGCGCTGCTGGACCAGCTGATTCGAGCCGACAACCCGATGAGGGCCCTGGCAGCGGCGCTCGCGGCATCCTACTCCGTGGCCGCGTCGGAGGCCTGCTCCATGATCGTCGACGAGGCAGTGGTCCATGTGTTCCGCAGCGGTGGAGAGCCTGCCGTGCAGGAGTTCCTGGCAGACCTTGAGGCCCGCGCCGAGGAGTGAGGCCCGTGCCGGCCGAGCAGACGCCACATGCGCGTTCGAGCCTTCTGAGGCGCCGGCCGACTCGGGCAGGGCCCCCGAAGCCTCTCCCAGCGGGTTGCTAGCACGACGGGCGCTGCCGGCTCCACCTATACCGACGGCAGCGCCGTAGGCCGTCACGACGCCCCGAACTCGCCCCTCCCGGCGCAGAGCCAGAATGCCGCCAAGGTCCCGGCGTCGCCTGAGAATCGGTAGCAATAGGCACATCCGCCCCCGCCGCGGGACGGACCGTCCACTGCCGGTGCTGAGCCCCTGACGGCTCGGCACCGGCGTCGACTGACGTGGTCGCTGGTCAGCGGACCTGGAGCGAGTCGCGGATCTGGGTCAGCAGCAGGACTTCCTCCGTGGGTGCCTCGGTGGGCGGCTCCGCGCCGCGGGCGCGGCGTTCGGCCAGCTTGTTCATCGGCAGCACGACCATGAGGTACACCGCGGCGGCGACGATCACGAAGCTGATGAGCACGGTGATGAAGGCGCCGACGTGGACCCCGCCGGGGACCCAGTTGGAGAAGTCCGGGGTGCCACCGACCTTGCCGACCAGGTCCATGATGATCGTCACGAATGCCTCGATGACCTTGCCGAAGGCGATGCCGATGACGATGGCGACGGCCAGGTCGATGACGTTGCCGCGCAAGATGAAGTCTTTGAAGCCTTTGAGCATGGTTCTCTCGTTCCTCTTTAAAGGAGTGCGGTGCCTCGGCGTGGACACGCCGAGCGATGCGTCACCGCCGGGACATCACGGCCCGTTCGAGGGTGATGAGCGGTGGCGCGAAGGGAGAGAGGCCGTTGGCTCGTGGTCTACTCGGCCAGCTTCGCGATCGCCTGCGCCCACAGGAAGTACTTGTTCGTGCCCAGGTCCCGAACCGTCTTGATGTTGAACGCGGCCTTCAGGTGCTCCGCGTCCGCGGCGCTGACCCCCTGCAGCGCGTCCACTGGCGCGTCGGCCAGCTCACTCACCGAGGAAGCCTCGAACGCCTTGTCGACCTTGCCGGCGATGTCGCCCATGATCACTCCTGCGTGTCAGTGCCCGCCGTTATGGCGCGCCATGGTGCAGATGTACCACCGAGACGCGGTGGCCCGCACCCGGAACGCGACAACAGTCAGTGACTCGTCAGGCCGCCGCCTACACCATGCGTTCCCACAGGCGAGGGCTACGGTGCGGTGGCTCACCCCGGTCGGGACGAGGATCTGCCGGCAGTACATGACGGCTGCCCTAGATCGGTCATGCAAGTTCGGCGGGGTCGAGTTCCGGTCTGGCACCGTGCAGCCGCGGCGTGGCGGAGCACTCCTGGCGGCTGAGGCGTCGGCGGACCTCGGCGCCGGGGCCGCCGCGCAGCTGCATCCGCATCGGGGCGAGCGGGCCGAACGCGTCGGCGACCTGCTGGGTGTCTGCTGGATGTTGCGGACATTGTGGTCGAGCACCAGCGAGAGGAGCGGCAGTGGGGTCGACGGAACCGGGCGAAGATGCGCTGGTTCTCGTCCGAGTCGACATAAAGGGCGCCCCTCGTCCTAGCCACGGGGTCGAGGGCCCTGGCATCGAGCCAACGTTGCGTCAGCCGTGCTGACCGCCCGCAGGTCATGGCTGCCCGCTGCGTGAGCCCACCGATGCGCCGGGACACGGCTCCCTCCGCAGGGTCACCCGAGCATGCTGTGGGGGCTGGTCGCTGGGGCGGCGCCGACCAAGCTAGGTCGCCGGGAAGACCGAGGTGGCTATGCCGGTGGTGACCCCAGCCCCGCGGCGGGGTGATGTCCCGTGGCGGGTGACACCGCGGCCCAGGCCGGCTTCACAGCGCACTCGTATGTCCACGACAGCGGCGACGTAGGCACCTCGCCGAGGGTCAAGACATACCAAGCACGACGTTTGGTGCCAGATGACCCAAGGAGCACGAGATGCAGCTGAACACACGACTGGCGAAGGTCGGCTACGCCGCGGCCGGTCTGATCGCCGGCGCCGTACTGGCCACCACGGTCGGCGCCCAGGCCGCCACCATCTTGCCGGGCGGGTCCACCACCGCCTCGAGCTCCGCGACGGCTGACCCGCACCCCGGGGACAACGGCGCCGACGGCGTTCCGGAGGCCAACGAGGTACACGGCGGACACGGCGATCACGGCGGCGCCCTCGACCTGAGCGGCACCGTCACCGCCGTGACCAGCTCAAGCGTCACGATCAAGACCTCGACCGGCACGACCACGTACGCGGTCACAAGCACCAGCGACATCGACAAGAACGGAGAGGCCACCCTGTCCGCCCTCGCGGTCGGGGACCAGGTCACCTTCAGCGTCGACAGCACCAACGCCAAGCAGATCGACAAGCTGCACGCGGGCGATGAGTCCAAGAACATGCCCACCGGACTGACCACCTCAGGACCCTCGCCGGTCACCGGCTGACCGCGGGCCGACCCCGAGGAGGGGCCACGCCCACGGTGCGAGGCCTCTCCTCAAGGGACCCCGATCTGCGGCAAATCCGTGCGTCCAGGAACCGTGGCCGTCTTGAGGCGCGGGGTTGAGGGGTGCTACCTGCGGTTGCGCGGTCGAGCCACACGCTAGCGCGAGGGCTCCTGGGTTTCGGCTGGGGTCGTTGGGGAGAGGCGGGCGGTGGCTTCAGGGTGGGAGGCGGTGTCCACGGCGACCGTGACCCGGGTGAGCAGGACCACGGCGGAGGACATGACGACGAGGCAGACCACGGATAGCAGCATCGGGACAACGCCGTGGCGCAACTGCTCGTCGAAGATCGCGACGCCGAGAGCGACGCTGACGAGCGGGTCGGTCGTCGCCGTCGCTGGCAGGCTGGACGTCAGCGGACCCGCTTGGAAGGCCATCTGGGCAAGGAAAACCCCCAAGGCCCCGGAGGCGAGGAGCGCGTAGAGTGGCCAGCTGCCCACCAGTGCGCCGGGCCCATGTGAGAAGACCTCGGCGCACGTCTTCATCAGCGCGGCCGTCCCGGCGTAGATCGTGCCGACGGCGACGCCGAGCAGGCCTGCGGCCCGCTTGGAGGCGAGCGTGCGTCGCATCGCCCGCCGCGCGGTCAGGACGCAACCGGCGACCACAGCGACCGATGCCGCCGCTGCCATCACCGCCGGCAGCCGGTCGGTCGGGCCGGCGGCAGCAGTCACCGCGCCGGAGGCGAGGAGGAAGCCCGCGACGGAGACCACCAGCACACCGCCGAGGAGGAGCTCGCGCCGACTGATCCTCGTGCCGGCGATGCGGTGCCCGAGGATGAGCGCGAAGAGCACGGCGATGACCAGGACCGGCTGGACGACGCTGAGGGCGCCCAGGTGCAAGGCAGCCACCTGCAGCGCGAGTCCCCCCACGTCGGCGAGGATCCCGAGCAGCCACAAGGGATGCCGGACGGTCTCGACGGCGAAGTCGCGCAGGTCCGCCGCCCGGAAGTGCTGCACGTGGGGCACCTGTCCCGCGCTGCGGTGCTTGAGCGCCGTCGCCAGCGAGAAGAATGCGGCCGACCCGAAGGATAAGGCGAGGATGCCGGGAAGACTCACCGCCCGACCCCCTGGGAGGCGGCCGCGGCCGGCCGCTCGAGCGCCCTGCGGCCGGGGGCCGCCCCCGCCGTCTGCTGAAGGGTGATGGCGGACTCGTAGGCCGTGTCGGTGGCATGTAGGACGCGGCGCCAGGTCACGAGGCAGTCGCTGGTGCGGTTGTGCTCGGCGATGCGCTGCCGAAGTCCGGGTTCCCGGGCGAGGCGGACGATGGCGGCGACCATCTCGTCGTCCGACCCGCAGAGCAGGCCCTCCTGACCGTGCCGGACGAACTCGCGCACCCCGCCGCTCGACTTCGCGACGACGGGCACTCCTGTGCATCGGGCCTCGAGGGCGGCGATGCCGAAGGACTCGAGGTCGGCCGGCGCGAGGAAGACATGGGCCTTGGCGAGGAGGCGGTGCACCTCGTCGCGTTCGAGGCGCCCCAGCAGCGTGACGGTGTCGGTCGTGGCGGTGCGCCGGAGGTGGCTCTCCATCGCCGTCAGCCTGGGACCGTCTCCGGCGACGAGCAGCCGTAGCCGGGTCGGGTCGCCCAGGCGGTCGAGCGCCTGCTGCGCCCCGTGCACGATGCGTAGCAGGGCGAGGGGACGCTTGCGGCGGGCCAGGCGCATGACGGACGCGAGCACGAGCTCGCCGGACGGCTCGGGCGGTGCCGGTGATCGCCACCGGTCCTGGTCGATCCCGTTGGAGAGGATGCGGATCGGACGGTCCGGCGGGAGGTGGCGGCGCACGGTGTCTGCGGCAGCGCCGCTCACCGCGCTCCAGACGATGGGCAGCGAGGACCAGCCGCCGAGTGCATCCATCGCCGTCATGATGGGCGCCACGCCGGCCCACATCGAGTGCACGGTCACGGTCGTCGCGGTCCCGCGCCGGGCCGCGTCCCGGGCGAGGAAGAAGGCCAGCGGCGAGGCGACCCCCAAGTGGGCGTGCACGACGTCGACGTCGAGCTCACGCAGGGTGAGCAGGCCCTCACGCACCGCCAGCGGGTGCAGCGCACGAGGCCGCGGCAGCGCGTCGGTGACCCGATGCACGCGGCGGTTCCCCGCGCTTGCCCGGCCCGGCGTGCTCGTGACGACGTGCACCTCGTGCCCACGGGACCGCTGCAGCTCCGCCAGTTCAGCGACATGCGTCTCTATCCCGCCGAGCCGCGGGAGGTAGAAGTCGCTGACGTGGGCGATTCTCATCGCGGATCGGGTTTGCGAGAGCCGGCGCGGAGCACGGGGAGGGGGCGCGAGGACATAGTGGGACAGCGTAAGCCGTGGGAGACGGCCGACCGCACGGTCACCGTCCAGGGCGTGGTGTCCGCGACGTCACTCAAGGCGAGCAGCACGAGCTACCGCTACGGCGGCCGGCCGACGCTGACCGCCACGATCTCGCCGTCCGACGTCACCGGCACCGTCACCTTCCGTGACGGCACCCGCGTCCTTGGCACGTCCACCGTCTCGAGGGGCAAGGCGACGCTTAACGCGCCCGTCCTCCTTCGCGGGACGCACTCGGTGACAGCGACGTACAACGGGTCGATGCGCTACAACCCGTCGGCCTCTTCGAGGGTGACGCTCCGGGTGAGCTGAGCGATCGCCCGCACCACCCCGACGACGTATGCCGTCCGGCCGCCTTCCGGCCGGACGGCATACGTCTGCCAGTTGCACGGCGAAATCCGACCACTCGAGGCATCACGTTCACCTCGCCGGGGGCATGCCGGTTCTGACGATCCTCCTCGACACGCCACCCGGAGGGGGACCCGGGACTTGGCACCGTCATGGACGTCGACGAGGCCGAGCGGATCCATCACACTCCGCTGATGACACGCTCCGCCCGGGGCCCGTTCAGCACCAATGGATGAGGCAGCGGGCTCGCCCTCGCTCGATCCATTCGCGAGGCTCACGAAGGTCGGCTGACGCTCACCAGCGCTCAACCGGCAAGGTTCACTCTCGGGTTCCCGACCGTGGGTCCGCGGCGAGGGTCTGCTGACAGGGCGAGGGTCTGCTGACGCGCAGTGAGGATGCAGACGAAATCTCCTGAGCGGACGATCCGCAGGGTGCCGAAATCGCACTTCGGGCCGAAACGCCGCATTTTTCTCAGCGTGGGCTCAGCCCCGATCCGTCATCGTCGTGTCGCCGGAAGGCTCCTTCCGGCGGCTCTGATGCACATCCTCGAACGCCGGACGGTGAGCCTCCCCGGAGGATCCGACGAGCTGGAGAGGAAGTGCTTGATGCCCCAACGCCACGACGTGCGGCGTCGGTCGCAGACTCAGGGGCGCCGTGAGCGACACAGCCATCGACTGACCTCTCCCAAAGGAAATCTGCATGCCTGATGCCCAAACATCGACCTCGACCGGGACCCCGCCCGGTGTGGCACGTCATCCTGCCGCCACCCGGCTGCTCAACAAGGTGCCTGCCATCACGGCGACCTTCTGGCTCATCAAGGTCCTCTCCACGACCATCGGCGAGACGTTCGCCGATTACCTTTCCGTTCAGGTCGGGCTAGGGCCGCTCGTCACAGACGGCGCCATGGTGACCTTGCTGGTGATCGCTCTGGTCGCCCAGCTACGCACCCGACGGCTCGTGCCCTGGCTGTACTGGCTGACCGTTGTCCTGGTCAGCATCGTCGGCACCCAGATCACCGACTTCTTCACCGATGTCCTCGGCGTTAGCCTCTACGTCAGCACCGCGGTTTTCGCCGCGGTCCTCGCTGTGGTCTTCACCGTGTGGTGGCGTCAGGAGCGGACCCTCGCGATCACCGCGATCGACACGCCTCGGCGCGAGCGCTTCTACTGGGGCGCGGTCCTCACGACCTTCGCCCTCGGCACCGCTGGTGGCGACCTCGCCACCGAGGCGCTCTCGCTCGGATTCCGCAACGGTGCCCTGATCTTCGGTGGCCTCATCCTCGCGGTCTGGGCCGCCCGTCGCTTCGGGCTCAACGCGGTCCTGGCGTTCTGGATCGCCTACGTCCTGACCCGGCCGCTCGGCGCCTCGCTCGGCGACCTGCTGACCCAGAGTCATGACTTCGGGGGCTTCGGTCTGGGCGCGAGCCTGACGAGCCTCATCTTCCTCGCCGTCATCGTGATCCTCGTGATCCGCGAGCAGGTCAACGTGAACCGTCACGGCATCCGCGCCAAGGGACAGGCTCCTGCGGTCAGCCCGAAGCACGACTACGCCTGGGCGGCCGCGGGTGCCGTCGCCGTCGTCGCTGCTGCGGCGGTCCTGGCGCCGTCACCCACCCCGGCGGCGGCCTCGCCCGTCACGGCGTCGGGAGGTGCCCACGGGAACCCGTTGGAGTCGGATGCCACCTCCCCGATCGGCGACCTGCGACCGATGGCGGTCATCGTCGACGACGTCGCTGCCAAGACGAAGGCAGGTGACCTGCCGGCTGCGACCGCTCGCGTCAAGGACCTCGAGGTGGCCTGGGACGACGGGGAAGCCGCGATGAAACCGGCGTCCCCGGATGACTGGCACACCATGGACTCGGCGATCGACGGCGTACTGACCGCGCTGAGGGCCACACCGCCGTCGAAGTCGGCGAGTGAAGCGGCGTTGACGACGCTTCAGACCACGATCGGCACGCTGGAGAAGAAGAAGTAATGACCCGATCGGGCAGAATCTGAGGCCGCAGCCCACGTTTGTAGCCATCATCGGAAGGAGCCGCATGAAGGCCCGCTTCCGACTGCCCACCGGCGTTCGAGGGCAGGCGACGGCCGCCGCTGCAGCGGTGGTGGCCGTCGCACTGCTCGTCGGCGGAGCCGTCCTGGTCCTCGTGCTTCAGGGTGCGCTGACGCAGACACTGCAGGACAGCGTGACCTCCGTCGTGGACGAGGACGCGAGCGTCCTGTCCGTCCAGGGGACGGTCGGACTGGCCAGGAGCGAACGTAACGAGGGACCCGACAACGTCCTGGTTCAGGTGATCAGCCACGAGGACGGAACGGCGCACGTCGTCTTCTCCTCAAAGGCGTCCCGAACCCAGCCCGTGACGGACGTTCAGCCGGTCATCGGGCAGACGAAGGTCAGCGGTCGGTCGTGGTTCCCCCTTCCGATGGACCTACAGGACCCCCTCGTGGTGGCCCGCGCCGTTGACCACGCCGGGATCACCTACGTGCTGGCCGCGCAGGCATCGCAGGAGGCGCGCGAGCAAGCGGTGCGCACGACCGCGATCCTCCTCGCGGTGGCACTGCCCTTCCTCGTGGCCCTCACGGCGATGATCACGTGGTGGCGCGTCGGCCGAGCACTGGGTTCTGTCGAGGCCGTCCGCAGTCACGTCGAACGCACGAGCGCTGCACGGCTGCAGGACCGGGTACCTGTCCCGGCCACCCATGACGAAATCGCCCACTTGGCGGTCACGATGAACTCCATGCTCGCCCGGCTTGAGGCGTCCCAGCGCGCCCAGCGTCGGTTCATCTCCGACGCCAGCCATGAGCTGAGGTCCCCTCTCGCGACGATCCGGGCCTCGCTCGAGGTGATCAGCCCGGGCGACCCGGAGACCTCGTGGGAGCAGCTCGACCCGATCCTGCGGGCCGAGACCGAACGGATGAGCCAGCTCGTCGACAACCTCCTGCTGCTCTCACAGGCGGACGATCACGCCCTGACGGTCAGTCGCCGCGACGTCGACCTCGACGACCTGGTCGACCGAGAGGCCCGCCGTCTGCGCCGGCTGACGTCGTTGACGGTGCACGTGCGCACCGCTCCTGTCCGGGTCGAGGGTGACGAGCACCAGCTCCAGCGGGTGCTGCGCAACCTGCTCGACAACGCCGCACGGCATGCCGCCGACGCCGTGGTGATCACGCTTGCGCAGTCTGCTGGCCGCGCCGTCGTCCTGGTCGAGGATGACGGAACCGGCATACCGCCGGGGGATCGGGAGCGCGTGTTCGAGCGGTTCGTCCGGCTCGACGCGAGCCGGTCACGCCACGCCGGGGGAGCAGGACTCGGTCTCGCGATCGCCCGCGAGCTGGCCGTGGCGAACGGGGGGCAGCTCGTGGTCCGGGAGTCGAGGTCGGGGGGCGCGTGCTTCGCGCTGAGCCTGCCGTTGCCCGGTCCGGCGGACTAGCGGCTGTTCTGCGGCCACGGTCAGGCCGTCTCGGACTCCAGCATTCGGTAACCCACGCCACGTACCGTCTCGATGCTGACAACGGCGAACGGCGTGTCGATCTTGCGGCGCAGATAGCCCACGTAGACCTCGACGATGTTGACGTCGCCGTCGTAGGCCGGATCCCAAACGGCATCGAGGATGGTGGCCTTCGTGACCACCTCACCCACGTGCATCATCAGGAAGGTCAGCAGTGCGAACTCCTTTGGTGTCAGGGAGATCTCGGACCCGTGGCGCAGCACCCGGCGGCGTACGGGGTCGAGCGACAAGGAGCCGTTCGTCATGACCACGGGACGCTCGGGTGCTCCGCGTCGGATCAGTGCCCGCAACCGGGCGACGAGCACGAGGAAGCTGAACGGCTTCGTGAGGTAGTCGTCGGCGCCGAGGTTGAAGGCTTCAGCCTGGTCATGCTCGCCGTCGACGGCGGTCAGCATCAGCACGGGCGTCCAGACGCCGGCCTCGCGCAGCCGAGCAATCACCTGGTAGCCGTCGAGGTTGGGCAGCATGATGTCGAGGACGATGACGTCGTATGCCGTCTCGCTGGCGGCCCAAAGGCCGTCCGGCCCATCGTGCATCACGTCGACGACGAAGCCCTCGCGGTTCAGCCCGCGACGGACGACCTCGGCGAGGGACACCTCGTCTTCGACCACCAACACGCGCACGTCAGCCCGCTCGTCCTGGCCGAGGGCAGAGCATCGGGGTCTCGGGCGTGGGAGCCATGCTTCGAAGGCTACGGCTCAATGCCTGAGTCTGGGCTGAGCGCGAAACTCAGCGTCCTCTCAGGGAGCAGGCACCACGATGAGGGCCACAGGACGCCGGGAGGAAACACGCATGGGTGGGATTGCTGGCCACTTCGGCCTGAAGATGGACCGTGGGTCGCTTGACCGGGTGTCGGCTGACCGGCCACACCGTCAACCGTGTCGCCAAAGGTCTGCGCATTCGAGCTGGTGCCGCCAGTCCGTGCTGTTTGAAGGAGACCACTCCAAGCATCAGCCGCAGCCTGAACTCCCCGAGGGGCCGCCCGCCGCCGCGTCCGCGCGGGTAGCCGGCACGGTCGAGGGACGCGCATGACGGGCGTACCCACCCGTGAGGCAGGCCGAGACGAGGCCCTTTCGCGCCGGATCGGTAGCGCCTTGGTCGGAATTGCCGTACTGGCCGTCGCTCTCGCCCTCGGTCTCACAGTCACGAAGGTCGGGGCCACGCGGACCGGGGAGCTCGCGCTCGATGAATCCATCGCGCAGCACCGCGACGCCGTCCTGACTGCCGTCGCGCTGGTCATCAATGTGGGATTCGGCACACTCGTCGCACCGCTTCTTCTCCTCGTGACCTGCGGGACACTCTGGTTCCGAAACAGGTTCGCGGCACTGGCCATCGGCGGCCTGACCATCATCGGATGGTTCTCTGTCGAGGTGGGCAAAGTCCTGGTCCACCGGCCCCGGCCCCCAGCCGCGGCGGTCCACGCTCTCGTCAGGGAGACCGCCCCTGACAGCTATCCCAGCGGGCACACGGCGTTCGCGGCCTCTGCGTTGTTCGCCGTCGTCGCGGTTCTCGTGCTCACCCGACGTCCCACGAGAATCGCATGGATCGTCGGTGCGCCCCTCGTGGGAGCCGTGGCTGTCTCGCGGCTCTACCTCGGGGTGCACTACCTCACCGACGTCATGGCGTCTGTCGTCTTCGCCGCGGCATCCGTGCTGCTCGCGACAACCCTCACTCTGCCCTGGCTGACACGCCTCAGGGACAGCGATTTGCGCAGGCCACAGCGCTCCCCAGCCTCAGGGGACATAGGGCTTCGGCGATCGTGATCCCGCACCGTCCGATACGTCTGCTCACCGCGGATGCCAGGCGGCGCCTCATGACGGAGCCGATACTGCGCTCGAAGAAGGCAAGGGACACATCCCAGCGGCGCGTGCCTCTACCCGCTTGATGCCCGACGGCTGTATCCCGTTCCGGGGCTGATGGCCGCGGCAACGGGCCGAATGCCGACCATAACCACACTGCGCGGGAACGGCTACCGCTTGGACGCGCCGCCCGGCATCGAGCGCGAAGCCCACGAAAGACGTGACCCGAAACTGCGGTGAGGCGCCCGACGCCCAAGGGTGGTGCCCGGCACATGACCTGAGCCCTGTGCACGTGTCTTCGCCACACCTGGCTGGTCGGGCAAGGTGCTTCTGCTTCAGCGCTGTCAGATCCGGACCGGCCACGAAGCGCGTGGTGCGGACTCCGGCCAGTCGACGCTGCAGGGCGGCGGCCCGGCCCAGACGGCATTCTCTTAGACGTCACCGTCACGACCTGCCCGATGCAGGGTGTTCGTTCCTCGTCTGTGCTTGGCGCAGGGCCCATGTTGCCGGTCGTGGAGACCTTTGTCGATGCGGACGCAGTCCGTGGTGGACTGCAATCAGGATGATGCGATGAGGCGCAACGACGGCGACATGCGCCGTTGGACGAGAGCTGACGACCCCTAGTCCGCAAATAGTCCGCACGAGGTTCGAAAACGGCCCACCCCTATCGTCCTGACCAACGAGCCAAACGTCGCGTAACCGCAGTTCAGTGGCCTGGGGCAATATCGGCAGCACCACTCGACCGGGTCGTGGCAATACCCGGCCTAGAGTGGAGCGTATGACCCGCCTTCCCGACCCGAGCGTGCGACCGGCTGGGCTGGCCGACCAGTTCGGTCGGGTAGCCCGTGACCTGCGCGTGTCGGTCACCGATCGCTGCAACCTGCGCTGCACCTACTGCATGCCGGCCGAGGGGCTGCCGTGGATGCCCAAGGCCGAGATGCTGACGGACGAGGAGCTGCTGCGGATCATCGGCCTCTTCGTGCGCGACGGCGTCACGCAGGTGCGCCTCACCGGCGGCGAGCCCCTGCTGCGCCGCTCCCTCGTCGACCTCGTCGCCGGCATCGCGGCGCTCGAGCCGCGACCGAAGATCGCGATGACGACGAACGGCGTCGGCCTCGAGCGGGTCGCGATCGGGCTCAAGACGGCCGGACTCGACCGGGTCAACGTCAGCCTCGACACGATCGACTCCGAGACCTTCACGCAGCTGACGCGCCGCGACCGGCTCGGCGACGTCGAGGCGGGGCTCAAGGCCGCGTCCGACGCGGGCCTCACGCCGGTCAAGGTCAACGCCGTCGCGATGCGCGGCATCAACGACGAGTCGGTCGCCGACGTCCTCGCCTGGTGCCTCGAGCGGGGCTACGAGCTCCGGTTCATCGAACAGATGCCGCTCGACGCGCAACACGCCTGGGACCGTGATCAGATGATCTCTGCCGACGAGATCCGCGAGCGGCTGTCGCAGCGCTGGGAGCTGACGCCGCTGCCGGCGGCCGAGCGCGGCAGCGCCCCGGCCGAGCGGTTCCTCATCGACGGCGGCCCCGAGACCGTCGGCATCATCGCCAGTGTCAGCGCCCCGTTCTGCTCCGCCTGCGACCGCACAAGGCTGACCGCCGACGGGCAGGTGCGCAACTGCCTCTTCTCGACCACCGAGACCGACCTGCGCGGGCCTCTGCGCGAGGGCGCGACCGACGACGAGCTGCTCGGTCTCATGCGCGGGGAGATGTGGCGCAAGCGCCGAGGGCACGGCATCGGCGACCCGGACTTCGTCCAGCCCGACCGCCCCATGTCCGCCATCGGCGGCTGACCGCACCCGTCGGCTCCCCTTCCGCCGAAGGTGTCATGACGCACTCGCGGGGTGCCCGGCTGGTTGGATGAGGCAATGGATCCCGTGGTGCGCGTCTCTGGTGGCTTCGTCCGTGGCTCGAGCCGGAACGGGGTGAGCGCCTTCCTCGGCATCCCGTATGCCGCGCCGGCGGTGGGCGCCGACCGTTACCGCGCCCCGCAGCCGGTCGTCCCGTGGGACGGCGAGCGGACGGCGACCGAGCACAGCCCGACCGCGGCGCAGTCGGCCTACCCCGCGCCGATGGACTCCGTGCTCCCGAGCTCGGTCGACCCCGGTGACGACTACCTCAACGTCAGCGTGTGGACTCCGGAAGGCGCGGACTCGCTCCCGGTCATGGTCTGGATCCACGGCGGCGCGTTCGTGCGTGGGGCCAACTCCGTCGTCACCTACGACGGGTCCGCGTTCGCGCGCGACGGCGTCGTGGTCGTGGGCATCAACTACCGGCTCGGTGTGCCGGGTTTCGCGGCGCTCGAGGGAGCCCCCACCAACCTGGGCCTGCGTGACCAGATCGCGGCGCTGGAGTGGGTGCGCGACAACGTGGCCGTCTTCGGTGGCAACCCCGACGACGTGACGGTGTTCGGTGAGTCGGCGGGCGGGATGAGCGTGGCCACGCTCATGGCCTCGCCCGCCGCGCGTGGCCTCTTCCACCGGGCCGTCATCCAGAGCGGCAACGGCGCGGCGGTCTGCTCGCTCGACGACGCTCGCCGGGTGAGCGCGGAGATCGCCGCGCACCTCGGCGTGCCCGCGACCGCCGAGGCCTTCGGAGCCCTCGACCCGGAGGACGTCGTGGCCGCCCAGACCGCCGTGGCGCTGGCGATCCAGGCCGACCCGGACCCGCAGCGGTGGGGCGCGTCCGTGCTGCGCGGCGGCCTCGGCATCATGAGCCTCTTCCCGGTGATCGACGGGGAGATCGTGCCGGGGGTCCCGGAGGAGCTCATCGCCGACGGGGCCGCGGCCGGCATCCCGCTGCTCATCGGCACGACGCGCGATGAGTTCCGCCTCTTCCTCGTGCCCACGGGCATCGCCGGCGCGGTGACCACACCGGCCCTACCGGTGCTGGCGACCCGCTACGGCTGGCCTCACGGCGTCCTCGAGACGTACGCCGTGAACCGGCCGGCCGCTTCGCCGGGCGACGTCGTGTGCGCCATCCTCACCGACGCCGCCTTCCGGGCCCCGACGGCGCGCCTGGCCGCTGCGCACCACGCGTCCGGCGGCGTCGTCCAGGTGTACGAGTTCGACTGGGAGACGCCGGTCGCGGGGCTGGGCGCCTGCCACGCGCTCGAGCTGGCCTTCGTCTTCGACACGCTGGCGACCGGCGCACTCATGGCAGGCGAGGGCGCACCGCAGTCTCTCGCAGAGCAGATGCACCGCGCCTGGGTGGCCTTCGGGCGGGAGGGTGACGCGGGCTGGTCGAGGTGGACACCCGAGCACCCCGCCGTCATGACCTTCGGCGCCGAGTCGGGCGTCGTCGAGGGTCCGCGTGCGGACGAGCTTGCGCTCTGGACGTGACACCCTGCCCCGACGAGACGGGGGTCAGCCGTCGGTGTCGACCAGCTGCTCGACGGGGACGACCTCGATGAGGAAGCCGCGGAGCGCGACGAAGTCCGCCAGTGACTTCTCGTGGTCGTCGCAGGCCAGCCACACCTTGCGACGGTCGCGCGTGTGCAGCTTGGGGTTGTTCCAGATGACGGCGTGAACGGCCTGCGCGCGGCAGCCCTTGGCGCTGCAGACGTGGTCCGTGTGCGTTCCGCCGGTCGGTGTCGGGGAAAGCGGTCCGCTCACTGCTCGAGTCGCTGCGTGTCGTCCTGGGGCACGACCGACTGGATGCTGCCCGGCTCACGGGGGCTCACGGCATTCGCGATGACGACGGCCACGTAGGGGATGAAGACGGCGGCGATGACGGCCGTCCAGCGGAGCCAGCCCGAGGTGACGAAGACGAGCCCGAAGCAGGCGATGCGGATGCCCATCATCGTGAGGTAGCGCTTGATGCGCTTGTCCTGGTCGTCCGTGCTGGACGACGAGGCCGAGGTGACGGAGTACACCACGGGTTCGTTCTTGGCTCTTGACACCCTTCCACCATAAGCCCGTGCCGCCCGCGTGCCGCGGTGCTGTCTACCCTTCGGTAGTCCGTTAGGTTTCGTGGCAGGGCAGCGACCCGCAGCGACCCGGCAGCGACCCCGGCAGCGACCGGACGGATGGAGGAACGCACTGTGTCAACGACCGAGGCGCGCAACGTGCTCGTGACCGGAGGCAACCGCGGCATCGGCCTGGCGATCGCCAGAGCCTTCGCCGACGCGGGCGACAACGTCGTCATCACCCACCGCTCCGGGGAACCGCCGGAGGGGCTGCAGGGCGTCCTGTGCGAGGTCACCGACTCGGCATCGGTCGACGCGGCCTTCACCGCCGCAGAGGAGATCTTCGGTGGCCCCGTCGAGGTGCTCGTCGCCAACGCCGGCATCACCCGCGACACCCTCCTCATGCGGATGAGCGACGAGGAGTTCGACTCCGTCATCGACACGAACCTCGCCGGCGCGTTCCGCTGCGCCCGCCGCGCCGCCACCGGCATGATCCGCAAGCGTCGTGGGCGGATCGTCCTCATCAGCAGCGTCGTCGGCCTCTACGGCTCGCCCGGCCAGACCAACTACGCCGCCTCGAAGGCCGGTCTTGTCGGTCTCGCCCGCTCCATCTCGCGCGAGCTCGGCGGTCGCGGCATCACGGCCAACGTCGTCGCGCCCGGCTTCATCGACACGGAGATGACCGCCGTGCTCCCGGACGACCAGAAGAAGGCCTACCTCGCCAACATCCCCGCGGGCCGCTTCGCGACGCCCGAAGAGGTCGCGTCCGTCGTCCGCTTCGTCGCGAGCGACGAAGCCGCCTACATCACCGGTGCGGTGATCCCCGTCGACGGCGGGCTCGGCATGGGGCACTGAGCCCACACACGGCATACGTGCGTATGCCGTGAAACCCCTTGTGCAGCAAGCGTCCCCACCCACTCGAGAAAGTCGCAGGCATGGGAATCCTCGAAGGCAAGAAGCTCCTCATCACCGGTGTCCTCATGGACAGCTCGATCGCGTTCCACGTCGCGAAGATCGCCCAGCAGGAGGGCGCGACCGTCATCCTCACCTCCTTCGGCCGGACGATGAAGATCACCCAGACCATTGCGAAGCGCCTGCCCGAGACGCCGGTCGTGATCGAGCTCGACGTCGCCGACCAGGAGCACCTCGACACCCTCGCCGACCGCCTTCGCGAGCACGTCGACGGCCTCGACGGCGTGCTGCACTCGATCGGCTTCGCCCCGCAGGGAGCGTTCAACTTCCTCGAGGGCACCTGGGAGGACGTGTCGACGGCACTGCAGATCTCGGCGTACAGCCTCAAGTCGCTCGCCGTCGCGGCCCTGCCCCTGATGTCCGAGGGGGGCAGCGTCGTCGGGCTCACCTTCGACGCGAAGTTCGCGTGGCCGGTCTACGACTGGATGGGTGTGGCCAAGGCGGCCTTCGAGTCGACCAACCGCTACCTCGCCCGTGACCTCGGCCCCAAGAACGTGCGCTGCAACCTCGTCGCGGCCGGCCCGATCCGCACGACGGCGGCGAAGTCGATCCCGGGCTTCGAGCAGTTCGAGAAGGTCTGGGACGACCGCGCGCCGCTCGGCTGGGACGTCAACGACCCGGAGCCCGCGGCCAAGGCCTGCGCGGCGCTGCTGTCGGACTGGTTCCCTGCCACGACCGGCGAGATCGTCCACGTCGACGGTGGCGTGCACGCGATGGGGCAGTGACCGCGCACGCCCCGGGCGGCTCTCGCTAGAGTCCTGCCATGCCTCACGCCGGGACCGAGTCCAGCCCCTTGCCGACGACCGAAGCCGACGGGGCGCCGCAGGTCCGGGTCGACGAGGTGCGGGTGCTCGACGGGCCCAACCTCTACTTCGCGCGGCCCGCGATCAAGGTCATCCTGCACGTGCCCGGCTACCTCTCGCTCAAGCGCACTGACGCCGAGGCGCTGGCCCGGCGGCTCGGCATGCGCTCGGCCCGTCCCGGCAAGCGTGGCACCGCGTTGCGCCAGCGGTTCGTCATGCGCGTGATCCGCACCGTGACCCGCCGGGTCGGTGCAGAGATCGGCGCGGGACGGCTGGGCGTACGCGTGCGCGCGGGTCAGACGGTCGAGGACGTCGTGCTCGCCTTCCCGTGGGTGCACCGCACGCGTGGACGCGTCGCTGGGGAACAGGTCGGCGCCGTCATGGCCGGGCTGCTCGACCCGTCGCGCCGCGCCGACGCGGTCATCGAGGAGGCGGCCGCGGTCATCATGGCCGCCCCCGACGGTCCCGGCCCCAGCGTCATCACTCCTCGCGTCCCCGTCGCATCCGTCACCGGCACCAACGGCAAGACGACGACGACCCGGCTCATGGCCCACATGTGCATGGCCGCCGGCCTCACGACGGCCTGGAGCTCGACCGATGGTGTCGTCGTCATGGGCGAGACGAAGGAGGAGGGCGACTTCTCCGGACCTGCCGGCGCACGCGGCGTCCTCGAGACGCCGGGCCTCGACATCGGCATCCTCGAGACCGCCCGGGGCGGCATGCTCCTCAAGGGCATGGGCGTCACGGCCAACGACGTCAGCGTCGTCACCAACGTCAGTGCCGACCACCTCGGCCTGCAGGGCATCGACACCCTCGACCAGCTCGCCGAGGTCAAGGCGATCGTCACGACGGTCACCAAGCCGCAGGGCTGGGTCGTGCTCAACGGTGACGACCCGCGCGTCTGGGCCATGCGCTTCCGCATCAAGGCCAAGCCGTGGGCGTTCAGCCTCGACCCCGCGTCACCGGCCCTGTGGGAGTCCATCAACTCCGGAGGTCGCGGCATCACCGTCCTCGACGGAGAGATCGTCGTCCTCTCGCCGAACGGCGACCCGGACCGGCTGGTCAAGATCGTCGACGTCCCGATGACGCTGAGCGGCTTGTCGCGCAACAACATCGCCAACGCGCTGGCCGGGGCGGCCGCCGCCCTGGGCCTCGGGGTCCCGCGCTCGGCCGTCGTCGAGGGCCTGCGGACCTTCGCCCCCGACCCGGAGCACAACTGGGGCCGCCTCAACACGTACTCGGTGCCGCTCCCGAGCGGTGGCAAGGCCACGGTCATCATGGACATGGCGCACAACGAGGCCGGCCTCGAGGCCCTGCTCGACGTCGCCCGCGGACTGGCCGCACCCGGAGGCGCCGTGCGTCTCGGACTCGGCTGCGCAGGGGACCGTGCCGATGAGGCCATCATCGCGATGGGGGAGATCGCCGGAAAGGGCGCCGAGGAGGTCGCCCTCAAGGTGGCCCGGCACTACCTGCGGGGTCGCGAGGAGGAGGACCTCCTGGCCCTCTTCCGCGAGGGACTCGCCAAGGTCGGCGTCCTCGATGTGCCTGGTTACGAGACCGAGCTCGAGGCCCTGCAAGCCATCGTCCCGCACGCTCTCGACGGCGACGTCGTCGCGCTCATGTGCCACGCGGAGCGCGCCGAGGTGGACGGCTGGATCCGCGAGCACGGGGGCAAGGTCGACGACGCACGGTCGATCCGGCGCAAGGTCGTCGCCGCGCGGGGCGAGCACGAGCTCGAGAGCGAGATCGCGGCCCTCTGGGAGACCGACGACGAGCAGGCGCGGCTCGTCGCGGCCCAGCAGCTCGTCGACGGTCACCCCGGGGACCCGCGCCTGGTCTTCGAGCTGGCTGGCGCGAAGGACGCGATGGGCGACGAGCACGGCGCCATCGGTCTGTACGAGGAGGCTCTGGCCGGCGGCCTGCGCGAACCGCACCGGCACCGCGCGCAGCTCCAGCTCGCGTCGAGCCTGCGTGTCGTGGGACGCGCGGCCGAGGCGCAGGGCCTCGTCGCCGAGGTGCTCGAGGCCCGTCCGCACAACACGGCGGCCCTCATGCTCCGCGCGCTGGTCCAGGCGGACCTCGGTCAGGAGCGCCAGGCCGTGGCCGACCTCATCCGGGCGACGCTCGAGGCGACGACCGATGTGGACACGCAGGCCTACCGCCGCGCGCTGCGCGCCTACGCCGACGAGCTGGCCCCGGTCGCCCACTGATCCAGTCCACCGCGCTCCCTGCGGCGGTGGCGGGCCTCCACAACTCCGCCCGGGCGGAGTTGTGGAGCCGTGCTCGGGTCTTCGGACCGCACGAAGTCCGCCGGGGCGGAGTTGTGGAGGGGAGGCGGGTGCTTCGACTGCCATAAGTCCGCCCGGGCGGAGTTGTGGAGCCGTGCTCGGGTCTTCGGACCGCGCTAAGTCCGCCGGGGCGGAGTTGTGGCGTGGTGCCGGGGTGTTCCGACTGCCATAAGTCCGCCCGGGCGGAGATGTTGGGCGAGCAGACGCGGGACCAGCCGCCATAAGTCCGCCCGGGCGGAGCTTTGGGATGTTGCGGCGTCGGTCGGGAGGCGTCGACCCCGGCGTCAGATGGCGGTGTCGTCTGCAGGCGTGGGCTGCGCCTCCGTCGGCACGGCTCCGAGCGCCTCGCCCTCGGCCTCCTCGCCCTCGGCCTCGGCCGTCTCGGTCAGGGTGCTGGGGTCGAGGTCGGGGTCGCTCGTGGCCGCCGCCGGCGTGCCGATGCGGGCTCCGGCCTGGGCGTGCTTGGTGCGCTCCTCGAGCTCGGCGACGACGAGCGCATGCTGGTCGACGCACATGACGACGAGGTCGCCGGGGTTGGTGCGCGCGAGGACGTGCCTGGTGGCCTCGAGCTCGTCGAGGACGACCTCGACCTGCCGGCACCGGGCGCCCTCCTTCATCGCGGTCTTCGCGCCCTCCGCCACGAGCGTCGCCGTCGCCCCCGGCTTGCGCCCGCGAAGGCGCTCGTCCTCGCGGACGACGATGACGTCGAAGTGGTGGGCGGCCACGGCTCCGAGCTCGCGAATGTCGTCGTCGCGCCGGTCGCCCGCTGCGCCGATCATGCCGATGCGCGACGTGCGGCCCAGGTCGGACTGCCCCTCCTTCTGCGCGGCGTAGCGGTCGACGAACGCGCCGAGCTCCTTCATGCCGGCGGCGTTGTGGCAGTAGTCCACGAAGACGTCGGCGTTGCCCACCTGGACGAGGTTGAGGCGACCGGGGGAGAGGTAGTACGTCGTGGCGAAGGTGCGCAGGCCCTGGCGGATGTCGTGCAGCGGTGCCCCGGCGGCGAAGGCCGCGCCTGCAGCCGCGAGCGCGTTGGCGACGTTGAAGCGGGCCGCCCCACCGAATGTCGACGGCAGCAGGTGCGTCCAGGCGAGCTGCATGCTCCGCCGGCCGTGCTTGATGACGATCATCTCGCCGCGGTCGCTCGGCTCGAGCACGACGGCACGACCACCGCGACGGCAGTAGTCGTCGACGAACTCGCGCACCTCGCTGCCGGGCTCGGACATCGTGAACCAGACGATGCCGCCCGAGCAGCGGCGTCGCATGTTGCGCACGTGCGGGTCGTCGGCGTTGAGCACGGCGAAACCGTCGCGCGGCACGGCCTCGACGATGACGGCCTTGACGTCGGCCAGCTGGCGGAGGGTGTCGATCCCCTTCATTCCCAAGTGATCCGGCGCGATGTTGGTGACGACGGCGATGTCGTTGCGGTCGTAGCCGAGGCCTTCGCGGAGGATGCCGCCCCGGGCGACCTCCATGACGGCGAAGTCGACGCGCGGGTTCTGCAGCACCATGCGGGCCGAGCGCGGGCCGGACGCGTCGGCCTTGATGACGAGCCGCTCGTCGATGACGACACCGTCGGTCGACGTCATGCCGACCTTGCGGCCGAGGCCCTTGAAGATGTGGGCGATCATGCGCGACGTCGTCGTCTTGCCGTTGGTGCCTGTGACGGCGACGATCGGCACGCGCGACTGGGCTCCCGGCGGGAAGAGCAGGTCGACGACGGGCTTGGCGATGAACTGCGGCTCGCCGATCGTCGGGTGCGTGTGCATCCGGAAGCCCGGGGCGGCGTTGACCTCGCAGATCGCACCGCCCGTCTCGCGGACGGGGTAGGTGATGTCGGGGCAGATGAAGTCGATGCCGGCGACGTCGAGGCCGACGATGCGTGCGGCCTCCTCGGCGATCTCGACGTTGTCGGGGTGCGCGTCGAAGGTGCGGTCGATGGAGATGCCGCCCGTCGACATGTTGCCGGTCAGGGCGAGCTTGACCATCTCGCCCTCGGGCGGCACCGACTCGAGGGTGTGTCCCTGGCCGGCGAGGATGTCGAGCGCGTTGGCGTCGACCTTGATCTTGGTCAGCACCTTCTCGTGACCGACGCCGCGGCGGGGGTCCGCGTTCGTGATGTCGACGAGCTCGCCGACCGTGTGGGTGCCGTCGCCGACGACGTGCGCCGGCACGCGCTCGGCGATCGCCTGCATGCGGCCGCCCACGATGAGGCAGCGGTAGTCCCGGCCGGTCACGAACGACTCGACGATGATCGTGCCGCGCCGCGACTCGGCCTTGGCGATGTCGTATGCCTTCTCGACCTCCGCGTCGCTCTGCAGGTTGAGGCACACACCGCGACCGTGGTTGCCGTCGAGCGGCTTGACGACGACGGGGAACCCGATGCGCCGGGCCGCCTCGACCGTGCCGCGCATCGTGCGCGCGGCCTCCTGCTTGGGCACCGGCAGGCCGGCCGACCCGAGCAGCTTCGTCGTCAGGTCCTTGTCGCTGGCGATGTCGACCGCGAGGGCGCCGGTCTTCGACGTCATCGTGGCGCGGATCCGCTGGGCGTGCACTCCCTGTCCGAGCTGGACCAGGGAGGCCGAGTTGAGGCGGATGTAGGGGATGTCGCGCGAGGCGGCCTCCTCGAGGATGGCCGCGGTCGAGGGGCCGAAGGCCACTCGCTCGGCCTGACGGAGGAAGGCGTTGAACTCCGTCTCGAAGTCGAAGCCGTCCTCCGCGTCGACGAGATGGTTGATGAGGCGCACCGCGAGCTTGCCCGCCGCGACGCCGACGGTCTCGTCGGTGTAGCTGTAGACGACGTTGTAGTGGCCGGGCCGGCCCTTGACGGCGCGGGTCTTGCCGCGGCGGGAGTCGTGGCCGGCCAGGGTCTGCAGCTGGAGCGCCACGTGCTCGGCGACGTGGCCGAGCCAGGTGCCCTCGTGGAGGCGCTCGATGAAGCCGCCACGGCGCCCGAGCGAGCAGGTGTGACGCTCGAGCCCGGGGACGAGCTCGACGAGCTGGTCCGTGAAGCCGGGGAGCGAGACGGTGGGGTAGTCCTCGAGGCTTCCGAGGTCGACGACGAGGTGGACGGCCGGCTGGTAGGACCAGACGTTCGGTCCGCGGTAGATCCGGGTCTCGAGGATCTTCAGGTCCGGACGAGCCGGTCCTGCGGGGGTGGGTACCTCGACGGCCATGGAAATCCTCCTACAGGGGTCGTGCGGGACGTGCGATGCGGCATACGCGCTCGGCCGTTGGTGCGGCGCGGGGTGTGCCGGACGGGCGGACGGAACTCAGTGAGCGGCGCTGCTCGTCGCCGAGCGCGCCGCGCGGACCTTGGCCGGGACGACCGCACCCTCGATGTCGGGGTGACGCTCGACGAAGGCGGTCAGCTCGACGTGGTCCAGGTCGAACGTACTGCCCGTGGGCAGCGAGTGCACGACTGCGCCCGAAACGAGCAGCGGGGCCCCCCGGCGCGCGTCGGCGGCGTCGGTGATGGCGTTGCGGGCGTTGATGACGAAGATCGACCCGGCGCCGATGACCGACATGACCTTGCCGTCCCGGATCTCGGCGGCGGTGTTCTCGTCGATGCCCATGCCGAGGAGGTTCGGGGAGGCGGCGACCATCGACATGAGCCGGCCGTAGCGGCCCCGCTGGTCGAAGTGCTGGTCGATGATGACGTCTTCGACGAGACCGAGCCCGGCGGAGATCTGGCTGGCGCGCTGCTTCGGGGTGAGCCCCTCCTCCCCGAGCGCGATCATGAAGCGGCTCATGATCGAGGCACCGGCCGACGTGCCCGCGACGACGGCGCCGCGCTCGTAGGCACGGATGACGGCGGCCCCCACGGGGGTGCCGACGATGTTCTGGGCCAGCTTGACCTGGCTGCCGCCGGTGATGAAGACGCCGGTCGCCGTGTCGAGCGCCTCGACCATCGTCGGGTCGTTGGAGTCACGGCGGGTCTCGGGGTGGACGACCGAGACGTCACCCCCGCGCAGCCGGGTGAAGACGTCGCGGTAGGCCTCGGACACCTCCCCGGCGTAGGACGACGCCGTGGGGATGACGACGATGTGTGACCGCCGCCCGCCCGCGAGCTTGATGAAGCGCTTGAGCACGACCGACCGCCCGATCCGGTCCTCTGCACCACCGATGATGAGCAACGTGCGGCGAACGCCGCTGGGGTTCAGGGGTTCGGACGATGGAGCGACGGACTGCATCGCGCCAGCCTAGTGACCGGCGTGCGGGACGGGCGGAGCCTGGGTCGGCGTGCCGTCGTCGAGATCGGCCTCCTCGATCTCCTCGCGCGAGATCCCGAGCAGGTAGAGGACCGAGTCGAGGTAGGGCACGTTGACCGCGGTCTGTGCCTGCTCCTGCACCACCGGCTTGGCGTTGAAGGCGACCCCGAGGCCCGCGACGTCGAGCATGTCGAGGTCGTTCGCACCGTCGCCGATGGCGACGGTGCGGCTGAGCGGGAGCCCCTCCTGCTCGGCGAACTCGCGCAGCGCGCGGGCCTTCCCGGCCCGGTCGACGACCTCGCCGACGACGCGTCCGGTGAGGCGGCCGTCCTCGATCTCGAGCCGGTTCGCGCGGGCGTGGTCGATGCCGAGGTCGGCGGCGAGGGCGCCGACGATCTCGATGAAGCCGCCGCTGACGAGCCCGACGGTGAAGCCGAGCCGCTTGAGGGTGCGCACCAGGGTCCGCGCGCCGGGCGTCAGCTCCACGGCCTCCCGGACTTCGTCCAGAACGGAGGCCGGCAGGCCCGCCAGGGTCGCCACGCGGGCGCGCAGCGACTCCTCGAAGTCGAGCTCGCCGGCCATCGCCCGGGCCGTCACCTCCGCGACCTCGGCCTCGCGGCCGCAGTGCGCCGCGAGCAGCTCGATGACCTCCTGCTGGATGAGGGTCGAGTCCACGTCGAGGACGACGAGGCGTCGGCCACGGCGGGCCAGGCCCCCCGGTGCGACCGCGATGTCGATCCCCTCCGACGTGGCGACGAGCGCGAGCTCGGTGCGCAGGGACGGCACGTCGGCGCCGGAGATGTCGAACTCCACGGTCGTCACGGGGTAGCGCGACAGTCGACGGATGCGGTCGATGTTGGCGCCGTGGTCGGCGATCCGGGTCGTGACGAGGGAAACGGCGTCCGCGCTGAGCGGCGCGCCGAGGATGACGACGGCGGCGCGCCCGTGCCGCGAGCGCGCGTTGACGCCGGTGCCCTCGACGACGCTGAGCGTCAGGCCGAGGCGGTGGGCGGCGACCGCGGCTCTGTCACGCAGCTCGTCGACGTGCGCCCCCGGGCGCAGCAGGACGGTGAGCGTCAGGTGGCCGTTGACGACGACCTGCTGGATGTCGAGGACCTCCGCGTCGACCCCGGACAGGGCTCCCAGCAGCGTGCCGGTCACACCGGGCCGGTCGTCTCCCGTCACGGTGACGCTGAGGGTCTGGATGTCCGTTCCGTCCGTGCTGTTCGCTTCGGTCACCGGGTCAGGGTAGTGACGACGGCCGCGCGCCCGCGTCACCTTCCGGCATACGGCCGGTGAGAGTCCGCGGCAGCGGCGCTGGCGAGGGCAGCGGCAGTGGCACTCGGCAGATCACGCCGTGTGGCTCGGCCGGCTCACGCGTGCGGCGTTGACCTCGTCGCGCCACTGCAGCAGGTCACGCACGCGCGCGAGGTCGGGGTCCGCCGCGGCGACGCTGGCCGTGAAGAGACGCGTCCCGATGTCGTGGAGCTGCTGGGCGTTGCTGGCGTAGTCACCCGACTGGTCTGGGTTGCGGCCCGGCACGAACGCGACGCCCGCCGACCGCTCTATCTCCAGCGGGTTCCGTCCGCGGCGCGCGCACCACTCGTCGAGGACCCGGTGCTTGTGCTCGATCTCCGCGCGGTCGCCGAACCCGTGCCAGATGTCCGCGTGCTCGGCGACGATCCGCAGGGTCTTCTTCTCGCCGCCCCCGCCGATGAGGATCGGGATGTCGCGGGTCGGGGCAGGGTTGAGCCGCGTCCACCGGTCGCGGATCACCGGGAGGTCGCGTGCGAGGGCGTCGAGACGTCCGCCGGCCGTGCCGAAGTCGTAGCCGTACTCGTCGTAGTCCAGCTGCTTCCAGCCCGAGCCGAGCCCGAGGATCAGACGGCCCCCGCTCATGTGGTCCACGGTGCGTGCCATGTCGGCGAGCAGGCTGGGGTTGCGGTAGCTGTTGCACGTCACGAGCGCGCCGATCTCGACGGCCTCGGTCGACTCGGCCCACGCCCCCAGCATCGTCCAGCACTCGAAGTGCAGCCCGCCCCGGTCACCGCTCAATGGGAAGAAATGGTCCCAGTTGAGCAGGACGTCGACCCCCATCTCCTCGAGCGTCGCCGCCGTCCGCCGGATCTGGGCCCACGTCGCGTGCTGCGGAGGGATCTGGATGCCGACGCGGGCGGGGCGCGGATCGCCCACGCTCGCAGGGGGATCGAGGTCTGTCGTGGTCCGGACGTGGTCGGACGGGCTCACTTGGTGACGACCTGGCCCTTGCCCACCACGACGATTCCCGTCTCGGTGACGTGGAAGCCACGGGCTCTGTCGTGCTCGTGGTCGATGCCGATCTGGCAGCCCTCCGGGACGATGACGTTCTTGTCGATGATCGCCCGACGGATCTGCGCGTGCCGGTTGACCTCGACGCCGTCGAGCAGCACCGAGCCCTGGATGCTGGCGTACGAGTGGACGTGCACGAGGGGCGAGAGCACGGAGGCGTAGATGTGGGCGCCCGACACGACGACGCCGGGGGAGACCGCCGAGTTGAGGGCCTCGCCGATGCGGTCGCCGCTGCCGTGCACGAACTTCGCGGGCGGGTAGGGGCTGTGCTGGGTGTAGATGGGCCACTCGTAGTTGTAGAGGTTGAAGACCGGGTGGATCGAGATGAGGTCCATGTGCGCGTCGTAGTACGACTCGATGGTGCCGACGTCGCGCCAGTAGCCGCGGTCGCGGTCGGTCGCCCCCGGCACCTCGTTGTCCTTGAAGTCGTAGACGCCCGCCTCGCCGCGCCCGACGAAGTAGGGCACGATGTCGCCGCCCATGTCGTGGTTCGAGTCGGTCTCGCGGTCGGTCGTCACGGCCTCCTCGAGGGCAGCCGCGGTGAAGACGTAGTTGCCCATCGAGGCGAGCACCTCGTCGGGGTTGTCGGGCAGCCCCTTGGGGTCGCTCGGCTTCTCGAGGAAGGCGGCGATCTTCGACGGGTCGGCGTCGTCCACCTCGATGACGCCGAACTGGTTGGCGAGCGAGATCGGCTGGCGGATGGCGGCAACGGTGCAGGCCGCGCCGGACTCGATGTGCTGCTCGACCATCTGGCTGAAGTCCATGCGGTAGACGTGGTCCGCGCCCACCACGACGACGATGTCGGGTCGCTCGTCGTGCATGAGGTTGAGGCTCTGGAAGATCGCGTCGGCGCTGCCGAGGTACCAGTTCTTGTCGACACGCTGCTGGGCCGGCACGGTCGTGACGTAGTTGCCGAGGAGCGTCGACATGCGCCACGTCTTGGTCACGTGCGCGTCGAGGCTGTGCGACTTGTACTGCGTCAGGACGACGACCTTGAGGTAGCCGGAGTTGACGACGTTGGACAGGGCCAGGTCGATGAGCCGGTAGATGCCGGCGAACGGTACGGCGGGTTTGGCCCGGTCGGCGGTGAGCGGCATCAAGCGCTTGCCCTCACCGCCAGCGAGCACGATCGCGAGGACTTTCGGACCAGCTGCTGGGCTTCGTCGGGCCATGCACGCCACCCTAGGGCAGCGATCCGTCGCTCGGCAGGTTCAGCACGCAAGATGGACAGAGCTTTCCGCTCCTCGGGATCGCACCGGCACTAGGGTCGGAACGTGCGCGTCGACATCCTCAGCAAGGAGTACCCGCCGGCCATCTACGGAGGCGCGGGTGTTCACGTGGCAGAGCTCGTCCGGGCGTTGCGCTCGCGTGGCGACATCGACGTGCAGGTGCGCTGCTTCGGCGCCCCCCGCGACGAGGAGGGCACGACGGCGTATGCCGACCTGACCGAGCTCGCAGACGGCAACGCGGCGATGCAGACTCTCGGCGTCGACGTCAGCATGGCTGGCGACTGCGTCGGCGCCGACCTCGTGCACTCGCACACGTGGTACGCCAACATGGCCGGACACCTCGCCTCGCTCCTCGGCGGGATGCCGCACGTCGTGACCGCGCACTCCCTCGAGCCGATGCGGCCGTGGAAGGCGGAGCAGCTCGGCGGCGGCTACCGCGTGTCGTCGTGGGCCGAGCGCACGGCGTACGAGTCCGCTGCTGCCGTCGTCGCGGTCAGTGCCGGTATGCGCGCGGACATCCTCAAGAGCTATCCCTCCCTCGATCCGGCGCGGGTTCACGTGGTGCACAACGGAATCGACTCCCAGCTGTGGTCTGCCGACCGCTCGGCCGAGGCCACCGAGATCGTCCGCCGCCACGGCGTCGACCCCGACAAGCGCTCGGTCGTCTTCGTCGGTCGCATCACCCGCCAGAAGGGGCTGCCGTACCTGCTGCGCGCGTGCGCGCAGCTGCCACCCGACGTCCAGCTCGTGCTCTGCGCCGGCGCCCCCGACACCCCGGAGATCCTCGCCGAGGTCGAGGGACTCATGAACGAGCTGCGCGCCCAGCGCGAGGGCGTCGTCTGGATCCCGGACATGCTGCCCCGCAACGAGGTCGTCGCGCTGCTGAGCCATGGCACGGTCTTCGCGTGCCCGTCGGTCTACGAGCCGCTCGGCATCGTCAACCTCGAGGCCATGGCGTGCGAGCTCGCCGTCGTCGCGACCGCAACGGGTGGCATCCCGGAGGTCGTCGTCGACGGTGAGACCGGGTGGCTCGTGCCGATCGAGCAGGTCCAGGACGGCACGGGGACGCCCGTCGACCCCGACCGTTTCGTGGCCGACCTCGCCGCCGCGCTGACCGAGGCGGTGTCCGACGTCGACCGCGCCCACGCCTTCGGTCGCGCCGGTCGCTCGCGGGCCGTCGACTCGTTCTCGTGGGCCTCCATCGGCGACCGCACGCTCGAGGTCTACCGGGCGGTCCTCGGCCGCTGAGGTCCCGGCTCGGGCGCACCCCAAGGAGATCCGGTCAGCCGAGGAGGCGTCCGGTGAGCGAGTAGGGCACGCCGACGACGTCGGCGGGCCCGCCGAGGATCCTGCCGAGCAGGTCGGTGGGCTCCGGGTAGTCGGGCCCGAGCGCCGCGAGGTACGCCTGGTGGGCCGACAGCGACGCGACGGCGGCGTCGACGTGGTCCGAGACGTCGACGTAGTGCGTCGGCTCGGGATCCATGACGACGAGCACCTGCGCCACCTTCCACGGTTCGTGGCCCTCGTCGACGAGGTCGGGGAAGATCCACCGGTTGCCGGCGTCGGACCTGGCGTCGACGACGGCGAGGCCCACCGCGCGGTGGTCGGCCTGGTTGACGGAACCGCCCGGGAAGCGGTCGGCATACGTCATCGTGACGACCAGGTCAGGTCTGCGGATCCGGATCTCGCGCGCGATGGCGCGACGCAGCGCAACGCCGAACTCGACGACGCCGTCGGCAAATCCGTCGAGGAACTCCACGACGTCGACCCCGACCCGGGCGGCCCCGGCCCGCTCCTCCTGCTCGCGCAGCGGTCCGGCCTCCGCCGGCGGCATGGTGTCGATGCCGGCCTCCCCGCGCGTCACGAGCAGGTACGTCACGGTCTTGCCCGACCGCACCCACTTCTCGACTGCGGCGGCCGTGCCGTACTCGAGGTCGTCTGGGTGCGCAACGACGCAGAGGACGGTCTCGAAGGTGCTCTCGTCCAGTGCTTCCAGCCCGGGGCGCTCGGTCATGGACCAAATCTAGGGTTTCTTGGCGATCTCTCGGGGGGATGTGACCATGGAGGACATGCTGACCATCGAGCTCGCCCGCCGGCTCTCCGACGCGGGACTGCGCTGGGAGCCCGTCTCCGGGGACCGTTTCGTCGTGCCCGTGAGCGGCATGGAGAACGACGTCTTCGTCATCAGTGAGATCACCGTCGACGTGCACCACTTCACGACCGGCGACGTCATCGGCTTCAACGGCACGACCGAGTGGGCCCTCGACAGCGTCGAGCAGGACAAGGTCGTGTGGCTGCCGCGCGAGGACCAGCTGCGCGACCTGCTCGGCGAGTCGTTCGTGTCGCTCGAACAGCTCGAGGGTGGGTATGCCGTGTCGGCCCGAAGGCGTGACGGCGCGGTTGAGCGCCACGCCGACATCGACGCCGAACGCGCCTACGCGCGTGCGCTGCTCGCACGTCTCGAGACGTCCGCCCCCGAGGGCGAGCAGACCGCCTGAGTCACGCCGGACGCCAGCCCGCGATCGACATGACCGCGACGTTCGTCGCGTCGGCGAGGGCCACGTCCGCGTCGGCTGCGAGGTCGCGCAGGAGCCGTGTGCGGGTGGCCGTGGTCCCGGCGTCGAGCCCTCCCGACCCGAGGGAGGTACGGGTGGCGTTGCGGTGGGCGACGCGGGAGAGGTTGGCCGCCAGCGACATCAGGCGCAACGCGCGGCCGGACGTGGCCGGTGGGATGCCCCACAGGCCGGTGTCGAGGTCGGCCTGCGCCTCGGCGCGTGCCTCGTGGCCCCACGGGTGCCCGCCGACCGCGTCGAAGCGCTCGGTGTGCTCGCGCAGGCGCGTCATGAGCTCGCGCTCGATCTCGCGCAGGTCGAGCATCTCCATCCGGTGCCGCGGCATCGGATCCGCCTCGTAGGCGGCCCAGTCCGCGCGCACGCCGACGTCGCCCTCGGGTCCGAACTCCGTGAGCGTCGGGACGAGGATCCCCCCGATGCCGGCCACGAAGACGCACTCACCGGCGTCGGCGGCCGCAGCGGTGGCAGCGGCCGAGCCACGCGGCATACGACTGAGGTCTCCCGGACGGGGGAGGGCCACGAAGAGCGCTCGCTCCCCGAGGTCACGCCAGACGTCCAGTCGGGCGAGGTCGCCGGCCACGTGGTCGAGGTCGGGAAAGGCGCGTCCCAGGGCATCGGCCGTCCCGAGGTCGCCGCGCCACGATGCGGTGATCCACAGCGCCAGGCGCACGGACGCGGGCAGCTCGGACACCACGCCATCCTAGGGTGCGCCGCGTCGGCGCCCCGGTGGTGCTTGCCATAGGGTCGAGCCATGAGCGACGTCCTCGCCTTCGCCGGAGTCACCGTTCGACGCGGTGCCTCGACGCTGCTCGACGACGTCACGTGGGAGGTCGAGGAGGGGGAGCGCTGGGTCGTGCTGGGCGCCAACGGTGCCGGCAAGACGACGCTGCTGCAGATTGCCGCCGCGCGCATGCACCCGTCCTCCGGGGTCGCGGGAGTCCTCGGGGAGGTCCTGGGAGCCGTCGACGTCTTCGAGCTGCGTCCCCGCATCGGCCTGGCGAGCTCGTCGATGGCCGAGCGGATCCCCGCCGGCGAGCTCGTCGGCAACGTCGTCGTCACCGCCTCGTACGGCATCATCGGCCGGTGGCGTGAGACCTACGACCACGTCGACTACGTCCGCGCCATGGAGCTGCTCAAGACGCTCGGCGCCGACCATCTGGCCGACCGTCCCTACGGGACCCTGAGCGAGGGCGAGCGCAAGCGCGTCCAGATCGCGCGTGCCCTGATGACCGACCCCGAGCTCATGCTCCTCGACGAGCCCGCCGCCGGGCTCGACCTCGGTGGCCGGGAGGATCTCGTGCGCCGGCTCGGCGAGCTCGCCGCCGACACGGAGGCTCCGGCCATGGTGCTCGTCACGCACCACGTCGAGGAGATCCCCCCGTCGTTCACCGACGTCCTCATGATCCGCAACGGGCGGGTCGTGGCCGCCGGCCCCATCCCCGTCACGTTGACGGCCGAGAACCTCAGCGCGACGTTCGGGCTGCCGCTCGTGCTCGAGCAGCACGGCGAGCGCTGGTCGGCACGAGCCGAGTCCTGATCGCAACCTGTCCCAGTTGCCCGATCCGTAGGTCGTTGGAGGGAACTGAGGCAGAATCGAGAACGTCACTGGAGTGACGCACGGGACGTCGGCGTCCGTCGCCGGCTCGGATGAAGGCAGGGTGGCTACGTGGTCGAGGGACACGCGTGGATGGTCTGGGTGGCGGTGGCCCTCGTGCTGGTGGCCATCGAGACGGTCACCGCCGACTTCACGTTCCTCATGCTCGCCGGCGGCGCCGTCGGCGCCTCCATCGCGGCGGCCTTCGGGGCCCCTCCCGTCGTCCAGGCGATCGTCGCGGGCCTCGTCGCCGTCGCCCTCCTCGCGATCGTGCGTCCGTGGCTCAAGAAGCGCATCCAGGCCAGCAGCCCACCCCAGCTCATGGGAGCTGCCGCCCACGTCGGCCGTTCGGCCGTCGCCATCGACCGGGTCAACCCGGCCGGGGGCCAGGTCAAGCTCGCGGGCCAGACGTGGTCTGCGCGCACGCTCGGGGACGACATCGAGCCCGGCGAGGAGGTCGTCGTCGACTCCATCGACGGCGCCACCGCCATCGTGAGCCGCGCACGCGTCGTGGGGAGCTGAGCCCCTCACCGGCGTCACTGCTCAACCGACACCACCGAACGAACGAGCGGGTCGATCGGCCCGCCCGCACCAACCGTGCCTCCTCGGGGGAGCACGGACCACACAGGGAGAAGGTCGAGAAGGTCGTGGACCCGGTTTACATCATTCCGATACTCATCGTCGTCGTTGCGTTCGTCATCGTGCTGCGCACCGTGCGCATCGTGCCGCAGCAGACGGCACAGATCGTCGAGCGTCTCGGCGGCTACAACAAGACGTTGACCGCGGGGATCCACTTCCTCATCCCGTTCGTCGACAAGGTGCGCGCCAACATCGACCTCCGCGAGCAGGTCGTCACCTTCCCGCCGCAGCCCGTCATCACGAGCGACAACCTCGTCGTCAACATCGACACGGTCATCTACTACTCGGTCACCGACGCCAAGGCCGCGGTCTACGAGATCGCCAACTTCATCCAGGGCATCGAGCAGCTGACCGTCACCACCTTGCGCAACGTCATCGGCTCGCTCGACCTCGAGCAGGCCCTGACGAGCCGCGACCAGATCAACGGCCAGCTGCGCGGCGTGCTGGACGAGGCCACCGGCAACTGGGGCATCCGCGTCAACCGTGTCGAGCTCAAGGCCATCGACCCCCCGCACTCCGTCCAGGAGACGATGGAGAAGCAGATGCGTGCCGAGCGGGACCGTCGTGCCGCCATCCTCACCGCCGAGGGCTTCAAGCAGTCCGCCATCCTCACGGCCGAGGGTGAGAAGCAGAGCCAGATCCTGCGGGCCGAGGGCTCGGCGCAGGCGCGCATCCTTGAGGCCCAGGGCCAGGCCCGAGCCATCCAGCAGGTGTTCGCGGCCATCCACCGCGGGAAGCCGACCCAGAAGCTGCTCGCCTACCAGTACCTTCAGGTGCTGCCGCAGCTCGCCCGCGGCGACTCCAACAAGATGTGGATCATCCCGTCCGAGCTGACCGACGCCCTCAAGGGCATCGGCAACGCGCTCGGTGGCAGCGAGCAGGGCCCGATGGTCGACGACGACGAGCAGTGGATCGACACCGGAGACGCCGACGACAACGCGTTTGCCGAGACGGTGCTCGAGGACCCGGCCAAGGCCCTCGCCGAGGCCCGGGGCGAGGCGGCTGCACTCAGTGCAGAGTCGACGGAGCACTCCAACCCCGCGGGTCGGGCGCAGCCGCCCATCCCCGCGCCTGGCGCCGAGATGGCTCCGCCCCCGATGACGGCGCCCGCCGTGCCTCCCGTCGATCCTCCGGCCGACCTCGGTGGGGGCGTGCCCGGAGCTATGCCTGATGCACCGCCGGAGCCTCCGTCACAGCACTGACGCAGGACTCCCTCCGGCGACACCCGGTCACCCTCTGTAGGGTGACCGGGTGTCGTTCTGGTCCGCCGTCGCCATCGCGCTGGCCGGGACCGGGGCCGGCGTCATCAACACCATCGTCGGCTCGGGCACGCTGATCACCTTCCCGACGCTGCTCTTCTTCGGCATCAACCCGCTCGTCGCGAACGTGTCGAACAACATCGGTCTCGTCGCCGGTGGCGTGACCGGTGCCTGGGGCTACCGGCACGAGCTCGGCGGCCAGGGGCGCACCCTGCGCCGTCTCATGCCGATGTCGTTTCTCGGCTCGGTGGTCGGGGCGAGTCTGCTGCTCGTCCTGCCGGCTGCGGCCTTCCGGGCCATCGTGCCGGTCCTCATCCTCATCGCGTTGGTCCTCGTCGTCGCCGGTCCGCGCATCCAGGCGCACGTGCACTCCGGCGGTGCCGGGGAGCGCACGCCTCGCTGGCACACTCCGGCCATGGCCGCCGGGGTCTTCCTGGCCGGGGTCTACGGCGGCTACTTCGGCGCTGCCCAGGGCGTGCTGCTCATGGGCCTGCTCAGTGCCCTGAGCCTCGAGCCGCTCCAGCGCCTCAACGGCTACAAGAATGTCCTGTCGCTCGTCGTGAACTTCGTGGCCGCAACGGTGTTCGTCCTCTTCGCGCGTGAGCACATCGACTGGCTCGTCGTCGTCCTCATCGGGGTCGGTGCCTTCGTCGGCGGGATGATCGGTGCGCGGGTCGGGCGCCGCATTCCCCCGAACGCGCTGCGCGCCCTCATCATCGTCATCGGGCTCGTCGCAATCGTGAAGCTCGTCTGGTTCCCCTGACCGTCAGCCCCAGCGCGGCCCCACGATGTCGGGGGAGCGCAGCACGAGCATTAGCCTGACGGCGTGCCGATCGAGATCTCCGACCCCACCGACCCCCGCTTGGCCGACTACGTGTCGCTCACCGACGTCGTGCTGCGCCGACGGACCGAGCCCGAGCGCGGGCTCTACATCGCCGAGAGCCAGAAGGTCATCCGTCGGGCGCTCCGGGCCGGGCACCGGCCCCGGTCCTACCTCATGGCGCGGCGGTGGCTCGAGGACCTCGCCGACATCGTTGCCGACGCCGAGGCGGACGGCATCCCGGTCTACTTCGGGGACCACGACGTCATCGAGAAGCTGACCGGCTTCCACCTGCACCGGGGCGCGCTCGCCGCGATGCAGCGACCGCCGCTTCCGAGCGTGGAGTCACTTCTCGCCGACGCGCGGCGGGTCATCGTGCTCGAGGACGTCGTCGACCACACGAACGTCGGCGCGATCTTCCGCTCGGCCGCCGCGCTCGGCGTCGACGCGGTCCTCATCACCCCGCGCTGCGCGGACCCGCTCTACCGCAGGTCGATCCGCGTCTCCATGGGCACGGTCTTCCAGGTCCCTTGGACCCGGATCGACCCGTGGCCGCAGGGGATGGGCCTGCTGCACGACGCCGGGCTGACCGTCGCCGCCATGGCGCTCTCCGACGACTCGGTGTCGCTCGACGACCTCGAGACGGAGCCGCCGGAGCGGCTTGCCCTCGTCGTCGGCACCGAGGGCGACGGCCTGTCGCACCGGACGGTGGCCGAGGCCGACCTCACGCTGCGGATCCCGATGGCGGGCGGTGTCGACTCGCTCAACGTCGCCGCGGCCAGCGCCGTCGCGATGTGGGCCCTGCGCCCTCGGGGCTGACGGGGTCGAGTCCGACGGGATCGAGTCGGACGTCGGCAGGTCAGGCGTGCGCGGGCCGGACGAGCCGGTCGAGGAGGCGTTCGAGCTCCACTGCGGGGTCGTCGCAGAGGCCCCCGTGGACCGGTCCCGGCTGCACCACGGTCGAGCGTGGCGCGATGATCCACCCGAATCGCTGACCGGCCTTGTCGAGGGTCGGCAGCCCGCGTCCCGTCTCGCCGCGGCACACCGCGCGCACGCGTTCGAGCATCGCCCGCACCCCGTCGAGGTCGCACGTCGGTGACAGGGCGGCCGCGCGACGCTCGTCGAGCTCCCATGCGGCGTCGAGGAACCCGGCGTCCTGTGAGTAGAGCACGACGCCGACGTTGATGAACTCCTCGCGGTCGACCCGGGGGACGAGCCGGAGCAGGACGTACTGGTACGCGTTCACGCCGCGACTCCCGTGGGCACCCACGTCAGTGGTCCCTCGAGACGGGCGCGGAGCATGAGGGCGTATGCCGCCCGCACCGCTGGAGCGTCAGCCAGGTCGGCCGTGGGCTCGATCCACTCGTCGGGCACGTCGGCGATGACCGCCTCCAGGGCCTCCGGGGTGAGCCGGGCAGCGAGCTCGTCGTGGCGCCGACCGACCTCGCCGGCGACGTCGCGCAGGACGTGGCGGCTCGCGTCGAAGGGCTGTGCGGCGAAGCGCTCGGGGGAGGGCGCCCTGCTCGGCCACGAGTGGTGGAAGTAGAGCGCGGCGCCGTGGTCGATCGCCCAGGTGCGGCCGTGCCAGACGAGCAGGTTGGGGTTGGACCACGTGCGGTCGACGTTGGCGGTCAGCGCGTCGAGCCAGATGATCCGCTCCGCGAGGTCGACGTCCGGTGGGCGTGACCCGTCGTAGCCGAGCGAGCCGGGCAGGAAGTCGACGCCGAGGTTGGTCCCCACGGACGCCGTGAGGAGGTCCTGGACCTCCTCGTCGGCCTCGTACTTCGCGATGCGCGGGTCCAGGCGGACGACGGCGAGATCGGGCACGGGCACGTCGAGCAGCCGGGCGATCCCGGCCACGAGCACCTCGGCCACGAGGACCTTGAGCCCCTGTCCGGCGCCGCGGAACTTCAGGACGTACGTCCCGTCGTCGTCGGCCTCGACGAGGCCGGGCAGCGACCCACCCTCCTTGAGCGGCGTCACGTAGCGGGTGGCGGTCAGCTCCGGAAGCACGCCGTCAGCCTAGTGGCCGGGCGTGGTCGAGCTGGGTGGCCCGCGACCAGGCCCGTCCGAGCAGCAGTGCCATGGCGCCGTAGAGGCAGCCGAACGCGACGAGGGGCCACCAGGCGAGCCCGCTCTCGGGCAGCACGAAGGCGCCGAGCGCAGCGGCCGCAACCATCCCCGCGTTGTAGACCACGTCGTACGCCGAGAAGGCCCGGCCGAGCAGGTGGTCGTCGACGTGGGCCTGCATGAGCGAGTCGACGGTGATCTTGACGCACTGCGACGTGAACGAGACGGCGAACGAGACGGCGATGATGCTCCACGGCATGAGGAAGGGGCCCAGCACCGCGCAGACGGCGCCGCCGATCGCGAGCATCCGGGCGGCATACGGCACGGCGGTCAGGCGCGGCGCGAGCCACGGCGTGACGAAGGCGGCAGAGGCGAAACCGACGGCGGAGGCGCCTGCGGCGATGCTGAAGCCGAGGGCGCCGTGACCAGCCTCGAAGGGCCCGCGGAAGAGCAGGAGGGTCTGCAGCAGCAGGAATCCGAAGGGGATCCGGGTGAGGAAGACGAGGACGAGCAGCAGCCAGGCGCGACGTGGCAGGGTCTGGACCGCCTCGACGAGTCCGGTCACGACCGAGCGGGCGATCTGCCCGACCGAGGGGGCCCCGCTCGCGTCGTCGGGGCCGATGAACGGCAGACGTGTGGCGACCCACGCGGCAGCGAGCACGCCCACGGCACCCAGGAGCACGTCCAGCACGTCGCTACCGCCGAGGGCCACCACTCCGGTGCCGACCGCGCCACCGAGCAGATAGGCCAGCGAGCCGCACGTCGGGGCCACGGAGTTGGCGCTGACGAGCAGGTCGCGGGTGACGACGTGGGGCATGGCCGAGGAGAGACCGGCGAGGATGAAGCGGTTGACGGAGAAGACGAGCAGGACGAGGCCGAAGAACGCCGGGCCGGAGTCCGACGTGGTGACGAGCGCCGCGACGCCGAGCATGGCCCCCGCCCGGATGAGCTGGCTCACGACGATGACCCGACGACGCGGCCAGCGGTCGAGCAGGACGCCGACGAAGGGGCCGAGGGCGCTGTAGGGGAGCAGGACGACGGCGAAGGCGATCGCGATGCCCCGGGCGTCGGCGGCCTTCTCGGGATTGAAGAGGATGTGGCTCGCGAGCGCGACCTGGAAGACGCCGTCGCTGAAGGATGAGGTGACCCGGCTGAGGAAGAGACGCCGGAATCCGCGGACGCGCAACAGGGTCCACAGGGCGCGCAGGAAGGTCACGCGGCACAGCGTACGGTCCGGCACGTCGGAGCCGGGGCAGGGCGGCGCGTCCGCGCGTCAGCACGCACCCACGTCGGCGCCGACCGGTCAGCGGGCCAGGCGGCCGATGAGGGCCGCGGCGCAGACGATGCCGGCGACGGCGCTGCCCACAAGGACGCCGAAGTCGACCCAGTAGCTCGTTGGGGTGCCGAGGAGGAGGCCGCGCAGGGCCGACACCTCGTAGGTCAGTGGGTTGACGTGGCTGATGACCTGGAGCCAGCCGGGCATCATCTCGATCGGGTAGAGCGCGTTGGAGGCGAAGAAGAGAGGCATGGTGATGGCCTGCCCGATGCCCATGAGGCGGTCGCGCTTGAGGGCGACCCCGGCGATGCTGAGGGACAGGCACGAGAAGAACGCGGCTCCGAGCATGACGACGACCACCACCCCGAGCAACCGGACCGGGTTCCACGTCATCGCCACGCCCATGACTGCGGCCACGACGACGACGATGACGGCCTGCGCCACGGACCGGACCCCGGCCGCGAAGGCCTTGCCGGCAACGAGCGCCGCACGCGGGGTCGGGGTCACGAGCAGCTTGGTCAGCACGCCCGCGTCGCGCTCCCAGATGATCTGGATGCCGTAGAAGATGGCGATGAAGAGGGCCGACTGCGCGATGACCCCCGGGGCGAGGAAGTCGAGGTAGGGGATGCCGCCCGTGGGGATCGCCCGGATCTGGCTGAAGGTCGTGCCGAAGATGACGAGCCAGAGGATCGGCTGGATCGCACGCGTCACGAGCTCGCTGCGGTCGTGGCGCAGCTTCTGCAGCTCCACGAGACAGAACGTGCTGATGCGCGAGGTGAGCAGCCCCACCCCCGTCAGGCTCTGCCGGTCAGCCCAGACGGCGGGCGGTTCGACGAGTCGCTCGGACACCGCGCAACCCTCCCTTCTCACCCTCCACGTCGTCGAGGGCCTCTCCGGTGTGGTGACGGAACACGTCCTCGAGGCTCGCGCCGGCTCCGGCGGCTGCCTTGAGGTCCTCAGGAGATCCGAGGGCGCGCAGAGCGCCCCGGTGCAGGAGCGCCACCCGGTCGCACAGCGCGTCGGCCTCCTCCATGTAGTGCGTCGTGAGCAGCACGGTCATGCCGTGGTCACGTTGCATCTGCGCGACTCGCTGCCACACGCTGTCGCGCGCCACGGGGTCGAGCCCGACCGTCGGCTCGTCGAGGACGAGCAGCGCCGGCCGGTTGACGAGGGCCTGCGCCAGTTCCAGCCGGCGCACCATGCCACCCGAGTAGGTGGACGCCAGGCGTCGCTCGTCCTCCCGGAGGTCGACCATGTCGAGGACCTCGTCGACGCGCGCCGCGCGTTCGCGTCGTGGCACGTCGAAGAGACGGGCGAACCACTCGACGTTCTCGCGGCCGGTGAGGGCGCCCTCGATCGAGAGCTGCTGCGGCACGTAGCCCAGGAGACGACGCACGAGCATCGCGTCGGTGCGCACCGACCGGCCGAAGATCCTCACGTCGCCTAACTGCAGGGGCAGCAGCGTGTTGAGGAGGCGGATCGTCGTCGTCTTGCCGGCCCCGTTGGGCCCCAGCAGGCCGAAGCACTCACCCGGCTCGACCGCCAACGTCAGGTCGTCGACCGCGACGTGGGTGCCGAAGCTGTAGCTGAGGTCCCGGATGTCGATGGCGGCGGTCACGGACGGCCACCGGACGGAACGGGCGACGCGGGGGCCGCAGAGCTCTCCGGCAGGTCGGCGGCGATCCGGGCGATCGTGGCCAGGGCCTCGGACAGACGGGCACGCTCACCGGCAGGCAGTCGCGCCAGCACCGTCGCCGTCGCCTGGGTCCGCCGGTCGCGCCACTGCTCGAGGCCCTCGCGAGCGGAGGGAGTGAGGTCGAGGCGGGCCACCCTGCGGTCGGTTGCATCGCGCTCGCGGACGAGCACGCCGTGGGGGAGCAGCTGGCTCACGAGGGTCGAGACGGTGTTGGCAGCGAGCCCGAGCAGCTGGGCCGCCTCGGTCACCGTGATGCCCGGGTTGCGCCGCACGACGCGCAGCAGCTCGTGCTGGGCGCCCGAGAGCGCGAGCTCCGGCAGGGGAGCGCCCACGAGTCGTCGTGACCGGCGCCGCAGCAGCCCGATCGCGTCGTAGAGCTCGTCGGCCAGGCCGGCCACGTTCTCGTCGCTCACCATCGAAGATTACGTCTGTCGCAGAGGAGCGGCCAAGGGCCGGGGCAGCACCCGCCGACACGGTCCGTATGACGGCCGGGAGACGAGAAGACCCCCGGGTCCTGAACTGCAGGAACCCGGGGGTCTCATGGTGTCGAGGGGGGGACTTGAACCCCCACGCCCGTTAAGGGCACTAGCACCTCAAGCTAGCGCGTCTGCCATTCCGCCACCCCGACGAGGTGATGCAAGGGGCTCGTGGGATTCCCTTGCGGCGAGGCGAAACGTTACACGGGGCCCGACCAAAAGACCAAACGGGTGGGCGCGAGCGCCAGAAGGACGCGGCATACGCTGATCGGCATGAGCCACGACGACGCCGCGCGCACCGGGACACCCACACCGACAGCCGAGGCGGAGGTGGCGCGGATCTGTGCCGAGCTCATCCGGATCGACTCGTCGAACTACGGTGACGGGTCGGGCCCGGGGGAGCGCAAGGCCGCCGAGTACGTCATGGGTGAGCTCGCCGAGGTCGGCCTCGACGGCACCCTGCTCGAGAGCGAGCCCGGCCGCGCCACCGTCGTGGTCCGCCTCGAGGGCGAGGACTCCTCGCGGCCCGGCCTCGCGGTGCACGGCCACCTCGACGTCGTGCCGGCCAACGCCGCCGACTGGCAGGTCGACCCCTTCGCCGCCGAGGAGCGCGACGGCTGCATCTGGGGCCGCGGGGCGGTCGACATGAAGGACATGGACGCCATGATCCTCGCGAACATCCGGCACTTCGCTCGCACCGGGACCAAACCTGCACGCGACACGACCTTCGTCTTCTTCGCCGACGAGGAGGCCGGCGGCACCCACGGCAGCCACTGGCTCGTCGACCACCACCCCCAGTGGTTCGACGGCGTCACCGAGGCGATCAGCGAGGTCGGCGGCTACAGCGTCACCATGCCGACCCCGCAGGGCGAGAAGCGCGCCTACCTGCTCCAGACGGCCGAGAAGGGCCTCGCCTGGTTGCGCCTGCGGGCGCACGGCCGCGCCGGCCACGGCTCCGTGCCCAACGACGACAACGCCATCGTCCGGCTCGCCGCCGCGATCGGCCGCATCGCCGCCCACGAGTGGCCGCGCGAGTACATCGCCTCGGTCCGCGAGCTGCTCGACACGCTGAGCACGATGACCGGCCTGTCGTCGGCCGACGGCGACCTCGAGCCCCTGCTCGCGACCCTCGGCGGCGCCCAGGGCTTCGTGCGCGGCACCCTGCGCGACACGGCCAACGTCACGATGCTCGAGTCGGGCTACAAGCACAACGTCATCCCGCAGACCGCGTCGGCAGCGGTCGACTGCCGCTTCCTGCCCGGCCACGAGGACGCCTTGATGGCCACGATCCGCGAGCTCGCCGGGGAGCACGTCGAGGTGGAGGTCGTGCACCGGGACGTCGCCATCGAAGCCCCCTTCTCCGGCGACCTCGTCGAGTCCATGAAGCAGGCGCTGCTCCGCGAGGACCCCGAGGCGGCCGTGCTGCCCTACTGCCTCTCCGGCGGCACGGACAACAAGGCGTTGAGCCGGCTTGGCATCAGCGGCTACGGCTTCGCGCCACTGCGGCTGCCCGCCGACCTGGACTTCGCGCCGATGTTCCACGGCATCGACGAGCGCGTGCCCGTCGACTCGCTGCGTTTCGGGGCGCGCGTCCTCGGCGACTTCCTGCGCACCTGCTGAGGTCGGGACGACAGCGTCAGGCTGTGCGCTGCACGCGCATGATCTTGCGTCGCAGCCACATCCGCCGCACGCCGCCCTCGTAGATCACCGTGCGCGAGAGCTCCCAACGGCCGTACTCCGCATGCTCACGGACCGCCTGCCGCGCTTGGGCCTTCGACGTGTGGCGGTCGAACGTGAGGACCCGGTACTCGTAATCCGTCATCGCCATCCATTCTGACACCAACCGTGACCCCACCGAGACCGTATGCGTGGCGTGGCGGACAGGTGCCCGCGATACCGTCGCTGGGTCATTCGACCGCAGACCCGGGACCGAGCGCGACCCCGTGCGGCGCGGCGCAACAGCGGAACCGCCCGGAACCGTCCGGCGTCAACGGCCCAGGAGGTCAACACACATGAAGTGGAACACCCGCCGCATCGCGGCAGCAGTCATCGTTCTCCCTGCCGTTCTCGGCGTCGCTGCCTGCGGCAAGAGCGAGAGCCCGGCCCCCGCGGCGGGGCAGACGCAGGCCAGCTCGGCTGCCGCGACGAGCGACGCTCCGGCCGCCGGTCAGCCGTACAAGGACAAGGCGTCCTTCGTCGCCGCCATGAAGGAGGCCGGCAAGAACGCCACGACCGCGCACGTGAACATGACGATGGATGCCGCCGGCCAGAAGATCGCCATCTCCGGCGACACGAAGGTCGACCCGGGCAACCCGGCCATGAAGATGTCGATGGACATGGGGTCGTCGATGAAGGTCGACATGATCCTCGTCGACAAGAAGGTCTACATGAATGGCTTCCCCGGCCTGCCCGCGGGCAAGTGGGCAGTCATCGACAGCAGCTCGACCATCGGCAAGCAGCTGTCGCAGTCGCTCGACCAGGCCGACCCGACGAAGATGTACGACCAGTTCGGGGCGGCCGTGACCGACGTGAAGTACGTCGGCGAGGACACCGTCGACGGTGACAAGACGTGGAAGTACGACCTGACGCTCGACACCAAGGCCATGCAGGCCCAGCTGCCCACCGACGCCAAGACGCAGCTGCCCAGCACCATCGCGTACACCGCATGGCTCGACGAGAAGAACCAGCTGCGGAAGGTCACCTTCGACCTGTCGGGCGTCAAGGCCGACATGACGATGAGCAAGTACGGTGAGCCGGTCGACGTCACCGCCCCGCCGGCGGCCGACACGGTCAAGGCGCCCATGTGACGCCGCGCGCCGCCGTCGGGTGAACGGCCCGGCAACCGCGCGTGAACGGTCCCGCAGCGAGCACGGCTCGCTGCGGGACCGCCGTGTTTCCAGCCGATCCGGGCACGGATTCGGTTCTCTCGCCTGCGGGGGTCCACTACGGTCGAAGCATGACTGTCGACCCCCGCGCCGCCCTCGAGCAGCTGATCGCCGCCCTCGAACGCCACCTCGAGGCCGCGAACGCGAGCCGAGACCCCGACCACCCCAGGGTGATGGCCGCGGCGCAGGACCTGGCCGAGGCCTTCGACGACTACGACGAGGCCCTCTACGAGGCGACCGAGGTCGCCACGCCCCTCGCCATCTACGGCGACGACTTCGACGGTCACGAGGACGAGGACGGCACCGAGAACCGCGTCTACGCCGGCCTCGACTCGGACGACTACGACGAGGAGGAGGACGACGACGAGGACGACGACGATGACGACGACGAGGACGACGACGACGATGACGACGACGACGACTACGCGGACGACGAGGAAGACGACCTCGACGAGGAAGACGACCTCGACGACGTCGATGACATCGACGACGTCGGTGCGGTTGGCGTGACGGGCAGGACCGAGGGCAAGAGCTCCCGCGCCTGACGCGGGGCCGCGCCGGCTAGGCCGAGACGTCGTCCAGCGCAGCCACGATCTCCGAGGGCAGCGTGAGCTCGAGGCTCGCGAGCGCGGACCGCAGCTGTGCCGGCGTCCGCGCGCCGACGATGGGCGCGGCGACCCCAGGACGGTCACGCACCCAGGCCAGCGCCACCTCGGCCGGCTTGGCCGCCAGGCCTCGCGCAGCCATCGCGACCGCATCGGCCACGCGGGCCGTCTGCTCGTCGAGGAACCGCTCGGCGAAGCCCGGGAAGTCGGTGGACGCGGCCCGGGACCCCGACGGGATGCCGTGGCGGTACTTGCCCGTGAGGACGCCCCGTCCCAGCGGAGACCAGGGCAGCAGGCCGAAGCCGAGCGACGTCGCAGCGGGCGTGACCTCGTGCTCGGGCGTGCGGCATACCAAGGAGTACTCGATCTCGTTGGCCACCATGGGGATTCGCGCTGACTCGAGCACGCTGAAGGCGCGCGCGGACTGCCACCCGGTGTAGTTGGAGACGCCGACATAGCGTGCGCGACCCGAGGCCGCAGCCCACTCGAGGGCCGACAGGGTCTCCGACAGCGGCACGTCGTCGGACCAGGTGTGCACGAGCCAGAGGTCCACGTGGTCGGTGCCGAGACGGCGCAGCGACGTCTCGAGCTGCGACATGAGCCCTCGGCGCGACACGTCGACGCGGCGCTGGCCACCGGAGCGGGAGATGCCCGCCTTGGTGCAGATGACGACGTCGTCGCGGGGCACCGTGCCGTCGAGAAGCCCGCCGAGGATGGTCTCGGCGTCGCCGCCGCCGTAGCCGTATGCCGTGTCGACGAGGTTCCCGCCGGCCTCGACGAACGCACGCAGGTGGTCACCTGCCTCGTGACGGTCGACGGCGTTGCCCCACAGCATGGTGCCGAGGGCCAGGGGGGTGACCGAGAGACCGGACGAGCCGAGACGCCTGCGCATGTCCCGAACGGTAGTGGGCGACACCGCACCCCGAGCGAGCGGCACGATGTGGGCGACGCCGATAGCCTGCCCAGCATGAGGATCGGTGTGAATCTCGGGTACTGGGGGCGCGGCACGACGGGCCACGACCAGGTCGCGATCGCGCAGGCGGCCGACCGGCTCGGCTACGACAGCGTCTGGGTGGCAGAGGCGTACGGCTCGGACAGCCCGTCGATGCTCGCCTGGATCGGGGCCCTGACGGAGCACGTCGCTCTCGGGTCCGCGGTCATGCAGATCCCGGGGCGCACCCCGGCGATGACGGCGATGACCGCGGCGACGATCGACACGATGTCAGGGGGTCGGTTCCGGCTCGGTCTCGGCGTCTCGGGTCCGCAGGTGAGCGAGGGGTGGCACGGCGTGCCGTTCCGCAGCCCGCTCGGCCGCACGCGGGACTACGTCGAGATCGTGCGGGCGGCCTTGCGCCGCGACACGGTCACCCATGCCGGGCCGCACTACCCGTTGCCGCTGCCCGGCGGTCCGGGCAAGCCGCTGAAGCTCTCGGCGCGGCCCGTGCGACCGGACCTGCCCGTCTACCTCGCCGCCGTCGGGCCGAAGAACCTCGAGCTGACCGGGGAGATCGCCGACGGCTGGCTCGCGATCTTCTTCAGCCCCGAGCACGCCGGCGACCAGCTCGCCACGCTCGAGACGGGTCGGCGCCGGGGTGGCCGGGGCCCGGTCGACGCGCCGATGACGGGTTTCGACGTCGTGGCGACCACGCCCGTCGTGCTCGTCGACGACGTCGAGGAGGCGGCCGCCCACGTGCGTGACTACTGCGCCCTCTACATCGGAGGCATGGGCTCGCGCGAGCAGAACTTCTACAACCAGCTCGCGTGCCGGATGGGCTTCGAGGAGGATGCCGCGCGGATCCAGGACCTCTACCTCGCGGGCCTCCACCGGGAGGCCGCGGCGGCCGTGCCCCTGGAGTTCATCGACGAGACGGCCCTGCTCGGCTCGCCGGAGCGGGTGGCCCGACGACTCGGCCGCTACGAGGAGGCCGGCGTCACCACGCTCGCCGTCGCCGTCGGCGGGGGCATGACGCGCCAGCAGGCCGTGGCCAGCCTTGAGGTCGTGGCCGGGATCGCGGGACTCGAGACCCCCAGCCGCCGTTCAGGTGACGTCGCCCCGGACGTTCACTAGGACGTCGCCCACGCGCCTCTTTGACGGTCGCGGCTCCCAGCCCACGTTGCAGGTAGGGTGCGACATTGTGCCCCGCGGCCGATGACCCCGAGCGGGTCAGCGGCCCCCGTCCCGTCCCTCCTGCGCAGAAGGCCCACCTGACCCATGGCTGACCTCAGCTACCTCGACGCCGTCATCCTCGGCGTCGTCGAAGGCCTCACCGAGTACCTCCCGGTCTCCTCGACCGGACACCTGACCATCACCGAGAAGCTGCTCGGCCTCGAGGTGAACGACCCGGCCGTGACGGCCTACACCGCCGTCATCCAGCTCGGCGCCATCGCTGCGACGCTCCTCTACTTCTTCCGCGACATCATCCGCTTCGCCGTCGCGTGGTTCCGGGGCCTGGGCTCGGTCGCCGCTCGCAAGGACCCCGACTACGGCCTCGCGTGGGCCGTCGTCATCGGTTCGATCCCGGTCGGCATCGTCGGCTTCCTCGCTCGTGACCTCATCTCGGGCCCGCTGCGCAGCCTCTGGGTCGTGGCCGTCGCCCTGCTCCTCTGGAGCGTCGCCATGGTGGTGGCGGAGCGCATCTACGCCGGCTACGAGGCCCGCGGGACCCTGCGTGATGAGCACTCGGTGCGGCCGGTCGACGGTTTCGTCATCGGTCTCGTGCAGTGCCTGTCCCTCATCCCCGGCGTCTCCCGCTCGGGTGCGACGATCTCCGCCGGCATCGCCCGCGGCATCGACCGGGTCACGGCGACACGCCTCAGCTTCTTCCTCGCGATCCCCGCCCTCACCGCCGCGGGCCTGTTCCAGGCCGTCCAGGAGAGGCACGGGCTGTCCGCCCTCGGCGTGGGGCCCGTCCTCGTCGGCGTCGTGGTGGCCTTTGTCGTGGCCTACGCCACGATCGCCTGGCTGCTGCGCTTCGTCGCGAACCACACCCTGCTGCCGTTCGTCTGGTACCGCGTCGCCCTGGGCCTCGTGCTGGCCGGTGTCCTCGCGGGCGGGGTCATCAGCGCGACCTGACGACGCCTCTCTGCCGCGAACGGCCGGTCCCACCTCGGTGGGAGCCGGCCGTTCGTCGCCTCGCTACAGCCAGCCCGAGCGCTTGAAGGCCCGGTAGAGGCCCAGACAGGCGCCGGCCATGACGGCGAGGGCGACGAAGTAGCCGTAGTAGAACTCCCCGCCGCCGACGTGGAAGCTCACCTCGAGCTCGGGGATGTGCTGGAAGTTCATCCCGTAGATGCCGGCGATCATCGTGGGCACGGCCGCGATCGCGACCCACGCGGAGATGAGGCGCATGTCCTCGTTCTGCTTGACGGACACGCTGGCGAGGTGCGCGGACAGGACGTCGGTCAGGAGCCGGTCGTAGGACTCGACGTGGTCGTTGACGAGGCGCAGGTGGTCGGCGACGTCGCGGAAGAACGGAAGCAGCACGTCGGACACTCCGTGTCGGCGGGCGGGGTCCATGAAGTGGGTCAGGGTGTCGGCGAGCGGCTGGCTGGCCCGCCGGAACTCGAGGACCTCGCGCTTGAGCCGGTAGATCGTGTTGGCGTCGCCGCCGGTGGCCGAGGCGAAGACCTGCTCCTCGATCTGCTCGAGGTCCTGACGCACCTCCCGGTCGACGACGGTGTAGTTGTCGACGACGGAGTCCATCACGGCGTGCAGCACCGTCATCGACCCATGGCGGAGGCGTTCCGGTGCGGCCTCGAGCCGCTGGCGCACCCCGGCCAGCGGGTTGCCCTCGCCGTGCCGCACCGTGACGACGAAGCGGTCACCGATGAAGAGCATGACCTCACCGGTCTCGATGTCGCTCGTCGCCTCGACGTAGCGCAGGGTCTTGAGCACGACGAACACCGACGACTCGTACTTCTCGATCTTGGCTCGTTGGTGGCCGAGGACGGCGTCCTCGACGGCCAGGGGGTGCAGATGCAGCTCCTCGTTGACGAGTTCGAACTCCTCGTCGGTCGGGTCCTTGAGGCCGATCCAGAGGAAGCCGTCCTGGGTGAGGCGCAGCACGTCCAGCTCGTCGCTGAGGTCGCCGCACCCCTCTCGCCGTCCGTTGCGGTAGATGGCCTTGTCCACGATCACGTCCCCTACTTCACCACGTCCGCAGGTCGGTGGCGCGCACGTGAGGGCGTATGCCGGTGGTGGCGTCCGGCTCGCGGGCTAGGGTGACGACCGTGCCCACCGTCCTCTTCGTGCGCCACGGCCGATCCACCTCCAACACCGCCGGCACGCTGGCCGGCTGGATGCCCGGCGTCTTCCTCGACGAGACCGGCGAGGCGCAGGCCGCTGCCGTCGGACAGCGGCTGGCCGCAGCCGTCCTGCCCGTCGTCGAGATCGTCAGCTCACCTCTGGACCGCTGCGTGCAGACGGCGGACCTGCTGGCCGCGCCGCTGCCGAACCATGTCGCCCGCAGCGTCCACGCAGGGCTGGGCGAGTGCCGCTACGGCGCCTGGACCGGGCGCCCCATCTCGGAGCTCGCCAGGGAGGAGCTCTGGAAGGTCGTGCAGGACCGACCGAGCGAGGCGCGCTTCCCGGACTCCGCGGCATACCCCGGCGAGTCCATGGTGGAGATGCAGGACCGGGCGCTGCGCGCCGTCCGCGAGACCGACGCGCGCATCCTCGAGACGCACGGCAACGACGCGGTGTGGGTCGCGGTGTCGCACGGCGACGTCATCAAGTCCATCCTGTCGCACGCCACGGGCGCGCACCTCGACGACTTCCAGCGGATCAACGTCGACCCGGCGTCGGTGAGCGTCGTGCGCTACACGAGCCGCAAGCCGTTCGTGCTGCGGCTCAACGACGTCGGGGGAGACCTCACGGGCCTGCGGCCACCCCAGAAGCAGGCGGCCGAGGACGGTGACGCCGTGGTGGGCGGCGGCGCCGGCGCGGCCGGTGGCGTCGGATAGGGTCGAACGCATGACGGTCCAGGACTTCGATCCCGCTGACCGGTTCGTCGCCGGGACGGTCGGCCCCGCCGGCCAGCGAGCCTTCTACCTCCAGGCGAGCACCGGACCGCTGGTCGTGACCATCGGTGTCGAGAAGCAGCAGGTCTCGATCCTCGCCGACCGCATCAACGATGTGCTCGACCAGCTCGCACCCGCCACGGCGGCCGAGCCCGGCGAGCCCGGCGGCGTGCCCGAGGACACCGACCCGTTGCAGACGCCGTTCGACGAGGACTGGCGCGTGCAGACGCTGTCCCTGGCGTGGGACGAGGACGCGCAGAAGGTCGTCATCGAGTGTCACGACCACGACCCCGACGAGGTCGACGAGGTCGCCGACGACGCCGTCGACGAGGTGGGACCTCTGGGGCGCAACTCGCTCCGCGTCACCCTGACGCCCGCGCAGGCCCGAGCCTTCGCGCGGCGCAGCAACGCGCTGGTCGCCGCAGGGCGGCCGCCGTGCCCGTTCTGCGGCAACCCGCTCGACCCCACGGGCCACATCTGCCCGCGGGCCAATGGCTACAAGCGCTGACCTGACGCCTTCGCCGGTCGACCTGACCGGCGAGATCGAGGTCCTGGGACGGATCGCCGACTCCTCCAACCTCGCGGTCCTGGCACGCGTGTCGACGCTGCCCGGCGGCCATGTCATCTACAAGCCCATCCGCGGCGAGCGGCCCCTCTGGGACTTCCCCGAAGGCACCCTCGCCGGCCGCGAGGTGGCGGCCCAGGTGGTCTCCGAGCTCGGCGGCTGGGACGTCGTCCCCCCGACGGTGATGCGCGACGGCCCCCTCGGTCCCGGGTCGGTGCAGCTGTGGATCGGCGATCCGTTCGAGTCCGTCGCCGACGACGTCGTCGTCGACCTCGTGCCCGAGGGGCGCACACCTGAGGGTTGGTCTGCCGTCCTCGACGGCGAGACGCCGGGCGGGTCAGCCGTCACGGTCGTGCACTCGCGTGCCGATGACGTGCGGTCGCTGGCGGTGCTCGACGCGGCGCTCAACAACTCGGACCGGAAGGGCTCGCACTGCCTCCGGGACGCAGACGGCCGTCTCTGGGCCATCGACCACGGCGTGACCTTCTCGCCGACGCCGAAGCTGCGCACGGTGCTGTGGGGCTGGGCGGGTGAACGGATCGTGGACGCCGACCTCGCGCGCCTCGAGCGCCTTCGGCGTGCCCTCGAGGCCAGCGACGTGCGCGACCGCCTGCTCGTGCTGCTGCCGGTGGCCGATGTCGACGCCCTCCTGCTGCGGGTGGCGCGCCTCATCGACCGCGGGGTGCACCCGTCCCCCAGGCGCGACTGGCCGTCGGTGCCGTGGCCGCCACTCTGAGTCGGTCCGCGGACCCGGTGCCCGCGACGAGCGCGCCCGCACCGCGGGATAGAGTCTGCGCGTGAGAAGTTGGCCGATGCCGTTCGTTCCCGAGGTTCCCGGCAGTGCCCCCGAGGTGCGAGTCCGCGACACGGCATCCGGCGAGCTGGTTCCCGCTGCGCGTGGCGAGGTCGTCACGCTCTACGTCTGCGGCATCACCCCCTACGACGCCACCCATATGGGCCACGCGGCGACCTACGTGACGTTCGACCTGCTCGGGCGGGCGCTGCGCGCCAGCGGGCACACCGTGCGCTACGTCCAGAACATCACCGACATCGACGACCCGCTCCTCGAACGGGCCGAGCGCGACGGCATCGACTGGCGCGACCTCGCGACGCGCGAGATCGCGCTCTTCCGCGAGGACATGACCGCGCTCGCCGTGATCCCTCCCGACGAGTACCTCGGGGCCGTCGAGAGCATCCCTACCTTCGTGGGCCCCATCGAGAAGCTCGTCGTCGACGGTTGGGCGTATGCCGTGCCCGCGCCGGACGCGTCGCGCCCGGGTGCGCAGGACTTCTACTTCGACGTCGCGAGGGACCCGCGGTTCGGCTCAGTCAGCCACCTCGACGAGGCGGGCATGATGGAGGTCTTCGCCGAGCGCGGGGGAGACCCCGACCGTGCGGGCAAGCGCAACCGGCTCGACGCGCTGCTGTGGCGAGCCCACCGTGAGGGCGAGCCCGAGTGGGACGGCGGGTCGCTCGGCCCGGGCCGGCCGGGCTGGCACATCGAGTGCGCGTGCATCGCGCTCGACCACCTGGGCCTCCCCGTCGACGTCCAGGGCGGCGGCACCGACCTCGTCTTCCCGCACCACGAGATGAGCTCGGCGCACGGCCGCGCGCTCAGCGGATCCCAGTCCTTCGCGGGCGCCTTCGTCCACCAGGGCATGGTGGGTCTCGACGGCGAGAAGATGAGCAAGAGCAAGGGCAACCTCGTCCTCGTCTCGCAGCTGCGTCGTGACGGCATCGACCCGATGGCGATCCGGCTGGCCCTGCTCGCCCGGCACCACGCGCACGACTGGATGTGGACCCACGACCAGCTCGTCGAGGCGCAGCAGCGGCTCGCGACCTGGCGAGAGGCCTTGTCGTGCAACGGCGGTCCCGTCGCCGACCAGACCGTCGACGACATCCGCGCCGCTCTCGCCGACGACCTCGACAGCCCGCGGGCCCTCGAGGCGGTCGACCGGTGGGCCAGCCAGGCACTCAGCCGCGGGGGCGACGACCCGGGTGCCCCCGGCATACTCGGCCGGGCCCTCGACGCCCTGCTCGGCGTCCGCCTCTGACCCCGCACCGGCCACCCCCCTCCCCAATCGAAAGAGCATTCCGTCCGGACCGAACGCTCTTTCGATCGTGATGGGGGAGGGTGGCAGGCCGGGGCGCCAGGCCGTTGAGCAGGGTGCCGGGGGCTCTTCACCCGATCGAGAGAGCGATCCGTCTGCGTTCGGCGGGGCCGCTGGGCGGACGGAATGCTCTTTCGATCGTCAGCGGCCGGTCTGGTCGTCGTCGCGCCCGTGGACGGGCCTTCCACGTCAACTGACCACTTGGGGGCTTGTTGCGGTCCACCTCGCCCACATGACGCGACAAGCGACCAGATGGTCGGCTGATGAACTCACGCTGCTCCGCCGCCGACCCCGAGAGAACTCGGCTCAGCGGCCGGTCTGGTCGTCGTCGCGCCCGCGAAGGTAGCGCTCGAACTCGCGCGCGATCGCGTCACCGCTCGCCTCGGGGAGCTCGGCGGTGTCCTGCGCCTCCTCGAGGGACTGGACGTACTCGGCGACCTCCTCGTCGGACTGGGCCAGCTCGTCGACGCCGCGCTCCCACGCCCGAGCGTTCTCCTCGAGCTCGCCGTGCGGCACGGTCACCCCGAGCAGCGACTCGATGCGGCGCAGCAGGCTCAGGGTCGCCTTCGGCGACGGCGCCCCACCGGCGTAGTGCGGCACGGCAGCCCACGCCGAGACCGTCGGGATGCCGGAGTCGGCGGCGGCGTGGCTCAGCACCCCCACGATGCCCGTCGGGCCTTCGTAGCGCGACGCCTCGACGTCGAAGCGGTGGATCGCCGCCTCGTCCTCGGCGGTGGCGGTGACCGGGATCGGTCGGGTGTGCGGGACGTCCGCGAGGAGCGCGCCGACGGTGACGATCGTCGTGACGCCGAACCGCTCTGCGAGCTCGAGCAGCTCGACCGTGAAGGCCCGCCAGCGCATCGACGGCTCGATGCCCTGCACGAGGACGACGTCACGGTCCAGACCCGTCTCGGTGGCGACGAGGACGCGTGTCGTGGGCCAGGTCAGCACGCGCCGACCGTCCTCGAGCGACACGCGCGGACGGTTGACCTGGAAGTCGTAGTAGTCCTCGGGGTCGAGGGCCGCGACGACCTCGGCGTCCCAGACCTCGGCGAGGTGGCGGACCGCGCTCGTGGCCGCCTCGCCGGCGTCGTTCCAGCCCTCGAAGGCCGCGATGAGCACCGGGTCGACCAGCTCCGGCACGTCCTCGAACTCCAGCACCATGTCTCCTTCACCGTGGTCGCGGTCGCGTCCACCCCTTCAGCCTAGGACCTGCCGGACCGGATGGCCCGGACTCCCGGGCGGGCGCGCCCCGGGCGCTGTGGGCTCCCACGCGGGCTCTGGCGCGGGCTCTGGCGCGGGCTCTGGCGCGGACTCGATCGGGTATGCCGGAGGGTGGCGTCGCGTGACCGCAGTGCGGGCGGCAGCGCAGGAGCCACGGCAGGTCCGTAGAATCGGGCCGGTCCCGTCACACGGCACGCCTTCGTGCCGCCGAGAGGAGCCACGTTGTCCAAGTCGCAGCAGCGACCCGATGCCACCGAGAGCCTCACCGCCACGCTCGGCCGGCGCATCATGATCCTCGACGGCGCCATGGGGACGGCCATCCAGCGTGACCGCCCCGACGAGGCCGGCTACCGCGGCGAGCGCTTTGCCGACTGGCCGAGCGACGTCCAGGGCAACAACGACCTCCTGACGCTCACCGCGCCCGAGATCATCGGCGGCATCCACCGCGAGTACCTCGAGGCCGGCGCCGACATCATCGAGACCAACACCTTCAACGCCAACGCGATCTCGCTGTCGGACTACGGCATGGAGGAGCTCGCCTACGAGCTGAACTTCGAAGCCGCCGCTCTGGCGCGCCGTGAGGCGGACGCCATGACGGAGCGCACGCCCGAGCGACCCCGCTACGTCGCGGGCGCGCTCGGGCCGACGACGCGTACGGCCTCGATCTCTCCCGACGTCAACGACCCCGGGGCGCGCAACGTCTCCTACGACCAGCTCGTCGCCGCCTACCTCGAGTCGGCCCGCGGCCTCGTCGACGGCGGCAGCGACCTCATCTTCATCGAGACGATCTTCGACACCCTCAACGCCAAGGCGGCGATCTTCGCCGTCGAGACCCTCTTCGAGGAGCAGGGCCGGCGCTGGCCGGTCGTCGTCTCCGGCACCATCACCGACGCGTCCGGCCGCACGCTCTCCGGTCAGGTCACGGAGGCATTCTGGGACTCCGTCCGGCACGTCTCACCGCTCGCCGTGGGCCTCAACTGTGCCCTCGGCGCCAAGGAGATGCGGCCCTACATCGCCGAGATGGCGCGCCTGGCCGACTCGTTCGTCTCCTGCTACCCCAACGCCGGGCTGCCCAACGCGTTCGGTGAGTACGACGAGGCGCCCGACGAGACCGCGGGCATCGTCGGTGAGTTCGCCGAGGCGGGGCTCGTCAACCTCGTCGGCGGCTGCTGCGGCACGACGCCCGAGCACATCGCCGCCATTGCCAAGGCAGTCGACGGCAAGCCGGTCCGTGAGCCGGCGTCCCTCGCGCCGGCCATGCGCCTGTCGGGTCTCGAGCCGTTCACCATCACCGACGAGAGCCTCTTCGTCAACGTCGGCGAGCGCACCAACATCACCGGCTCGGCGCGCTTCCGCACGCTCATCAAGGACGGCGACTACGACACCGCACTGTCGGTCGCTGCGCAGCAGGTCGAGAGCGGCGCGCAGGTCATCGACGTCAACATGGACGAGGGGATGATCGACGGGGTGGCGGCGATGGACCGCTTCCTCAAGCTGGTCGCGAGCGAGCCCGACATCAGCCGGGTCCCCGTCATGGTCGACTCCTCGAAGTGGGAGGTGATCGAGGCCGGGCTCAAGTGCGTGCAGGGCAAGGCCATCGTCAACTCGATCTCCCTCAAGGAGGGCGAGGAGCCGTTCCTGCGCCAGGCCCGCCTCGTGCGCAAGTACGGCGCTGCGGCTGTCGTCATGGCCTTCGACGAGGACGGTCAGGCCGACTCGCTCGAGCGCCGCAAGCAGATCTGCTCCCGGGCCTACCGCCTGCTCACCGAGGAGGTCGGCTTCCCCGCCGAGGACATCATCTTCGACCCCAACGTCTTCGCTGTCGCCACGGGCATCGAGGAGCACGCGTCCTACGGGCTCGACTTCATCGAGGCGACGCGCTGGATCAAGGAGAACCTCCCGGGCGCCAAGGTCTCGGGCGGGATCTCCAACGTGTCGTTCAGCTTCCGTGGCAACAACCCCGTGCGTGAGGCGATCCACGCTGTCTTCCTCTACCACGCCATCGCGGCCGGCCTCGACATGGGCATCGTCAATGCCGGCGCCCTGGCCGTCTACGACGAGGTCGACCCCGAGCTGCGCGAGCGGATCGAGGACGTCGTGCTCAACCGCCGACCCGACGCCGCCGAGCGGCTCCTCGAGATCGCGGAGGAGTACAACAAGGTCGGCCAGGCCGCCGAGGTCAGCGAGGAGGAGTGGCGCGCCCTGCCGCTCGGCGAGCGCATCACGCACTCCCTCGTCAAGGGCGTCGACGCACACATCCAGGCGGACACCGAGCTGCTCCGCGCGGAGATCGCCGACCGCGGAGGCCACCCGATCGAGGTCATCGAGGGTCCGCTCATGGACGGCATGAACGTCGTCGGCGACCTCTTCGGCGCGGGCAAGATGTTCCTGCCCCAGGTGGTCAAGAGCGCCCGCGTCATGAAGAAGGCGGTCGCCTACCTCATCCCGTTCATCGAGGAGGAGAAGGCCAAGGACCCCGAGCTCGCCACCGCCAAGGACACCAACGGCACGATCGTCATGGCGACGGTCAAGGGCGACGTCCACGACATCGGCAAGAACATCGTCGGCGTCGTCCTCCAGTGCAACAACTACGAGGTCATCGACCTGGGCGTCATGGTGCCGGCCCAGAAGATCCTCGACGCCGCCAAGGAGCACGACGCCGACATCATCGGGCTCTCGGGCCTCATCACCCCCTCGCTCGACGAGATGGTCGGCTTCGCCGCCGAGATGCAGCGCCAGGGCCTGACCATCCCGCTCCTCATCGGGGGGGCGACGACCTCTCGCGCGCACACGGCCGTCAAGGTCGACCAGCGCTACGACGGGCCCGTCGTCTGGGTCAAGGACGCCTCCCGATCGGTCCCGACCGCGGCCGCCCTCCTCAGCGACGAGCTTCGTCCGAAGCTGCTGGCCCAGGTCAAGGAGGACTACGACTCGCTGCGGACCCGCCACGCGGCCAAGCACGACCGGCCTCTGCTCGGCCTCGAGCAGGCACGGGAGCGGCGCACCCCGGTGGACTGGTCCGGCTACCGACCGCCGCACCCGCACCTGTTGCTCCAGCAGGACCACGACGTCTCGACGATCACCCGATCGCACCGGATCTCCCAGCACGTCAAGGCCTTCCACCACTACTCGCTCGGCGAGCTGCGCCGCTACATCGACTGGCAGCCGTTCTTCAACACCTGGGAGATGAAGGGGAGCTTCCCCGACATCCTCAACAACCCGGCCAGTGGTCCGGCCGCGCGCAAGCTCTACGACGATGCGCAGGCGATGCTCGACCGCATCGTCGACGAGCGCTGGCTCACGGCCAACGGCGTCATCGGCTTCTTCCCGGCGAACTCCGTGGGCGACGACATCGAGGTCTACCTCGATGACGCGCGCTCCGAGCGGCTGACGGTCCTGCACCACCTGCGCCAGCAGGGGGAGCACCGCGCAGGCGTGCCGAACCGGTCGCTTGCCGACTACGTCGCACCCAAGGGGACCGACGACTGGATCGGCGGCTTCGCCGTGACCGCCGGTCTCGGTGGGGGAGAGCGGGTCGCCGCGTTCAGGGCGGACCTCGACGACTACAACGCGATCCTGCTCGAGTCGCTCGCCGACCGCCTGGCCGAGGCCTTCGCCGAGCGGATGCACGAGCGGGTCCGCAAGGAGTTCTGGGGCTACGCGCCCGACGAGCACCTCGACAACGTCGCGCTCATCAAGGAGCAGTACGCCGGCATCCGTCCGGCTCCCGGCTACCCGGCCTGCCCCGAGCACACCGAGAAGGCGACGCTCTGGCGCCTGCTCGACGTGGAGGCCAACACCGGCATCACGCTCACGGAGAGCATGGCGATGGCCCCGGGCGCGTCGGTGAGCGGCTGGTACTTCTCGCACCCGCAGTCGCAGTACTTCGTCGTCGGCCGTCTGGGTCGCGACCAGGTGCAGGACTACGCCGACCGCAAGGGCTGGACGCTCGCCGAGGCCGAACGCTGGCTGTCCTCCAACCTCGCGTACGACCCGGAGGACTGAGCCGGTGCCACTCTCACCCGCCACCGAGCCCGACGTCGTGGTGCCGGCCCTCCCGGCCGCGGTCCTGTGGGACATGGACGGCACGCTCGTCGACACCGAGCCGTACTGGATTCAGGCCGAGCACGAGCTCGTCGCGGCACACGGAGGCGAGTGGAACGACGAGTTCGCGCACCAGCTCGTCGGCAACGCGCTCGAGGTGTCGGCCCAGCTGATCATCGAGAAGTCGGGGATCTCGCTGTCCGTGCCGGAGATCGTCGACGCCCTCCTCGGACGCGTCATCGCCCAGGTCGAGCGCCGCGTGCCGTGGCGTCCCGGCGCCCGCGAGCTGCTGCTCGAGCTCGGCGCCCTCGGCGTGCCGTCGCTGCTCGTCACGATGTCGTGGCGCTCGCTCGCCGACATGGTCGTTCGGCGCCTGCCGGAGGGGGCCTTCGACCATCTCGTCACGGGCGACGAGGTGAGCCACGGGAAGCCGCACCCGGAGCCCTACCTCGAAGCCGCGCGCCTCGTCGGGGTCGACCCCGCCGACTGCATCGCCATCGAGGACTCCCCGGCGGGCGTGCGCTCCGCGACGGCGGCCGGTGTGCCGACGATCGCGATCCCGCACGTCGTCCCCGTGCCGCCCATCGCCGGGGCGGTGCACATCGACACCCTCGCAGGAGTCGACGCGGCCGACCTCACGAGGATCGTGTCGAGCGTGCGGTCCCCTCGCTGAGGCGGGCCAGCGTCTGCAGCTGGCGCCGCATCATCACGAGGTCGCCCCAGGCGAGCGCGGTGGAACGCGCTCGGGCCGGCGCCGATCGCGCCCGGGGGAGCGCGATGTCGCCTCGGAGCGTCGTGCGCGGACCGTCGCTCTCGATGGGACCGTCCGTGAGCGGCACGGTCTGGTAGACGAGCGGCAGCCGACCGAAGAGGCGTATGCCGGCCGGCTCCGTGATCTCGAGGGCGACCATCTCGTCGGGCACCCAGTCGACGAGCGTGAAGATCGACGCGAAGCGCTGTCCGCGCTCGAGCCTCTCCAGGCCCGGCGTCAGGGAGCGTGGGCTACGGCGGCCCAGGTTGTCGACGAGGTCGTAGCTGTACGGCGCCACCCTCAACTGGCACAGCCACCGGAAGACGACCTGGGGCTCGGCACGCGCGGTGACCGCCCGGCTCACGACCGGCCCGTCGTGGCCGACCAGACGTGCCGGCATACGTGATTGTCCGAAATCGCCCCAGCGCCAGGGCAGTTCGGCGCGCGGCGCCAGTGCACCGGGTGGGGGGTCACTCACCGGCGACCCTTGCGTCGGGAGGCACCCCCGCGAGGCGCGCCCTTGCGACCGGCCGGCTGGCCACGGCGGGCAGTGGAGTGTTGCGAGCGCCCCGGTGACGTCTCGCGTCGACCCCCCTTCCCGGCGGGATCAGCCTTCGGGGACGCGTCCGCGCCGCCGCGGGTGCTGCGTTCGGTGCGGCCGCGGACGATACCGATGAAGTCCTCGATGCGGGGATCCTCGTCGTCGGCGCGCCACGCGAGGCCGACGCGCGACGGGGCCACCCCGGTCACGGGACGGTGCACGACGTCCTTGCGGTGGTGCAGTCGCGCGACCGACATCGGCACGACGACGATGCCGGAACCGGACGCCACGACCGAGACGGCCTGCTTCGTCGTCATGCGCGGCATCGCCGTCGCCCGCTCGAGCGCCTCCGGACCGGCGACGGCCGTCCACTCCGGCACGGAGCCAGGGTCCTGCATGAGGACCTCGTCCGCGAGGTCGGCGACGTCGACCTCGTCGACGGCCGAGACGACGTGGTCCTTCGACACGACGACGACCGGGACCTCCTCGTAGAGGGGGATGACGTGCAGGCCGTCGCGGTCGACCGGTAGCCGGAGCAGGACCATCGACGAGGCACCCTCACGCAGGTGGTCGAGCGCGTCGGTGTCCTCGACGGGAACCGCCTCGAGAGGGGACTCCGGGAGGCGCTGGGCCCACACCCGCAGCCACTTGTCGGGCGTCACGCCGGGGACGAACTCGACGCGGAACGGTTGCGTCATGGTGGGCCTTCGCTGTCGGGACAGGTCGGTCCGAGGCTAGTCCACCCGGGCGTCGCTGCCCGACCACGTGACGGCCGTGGGGGCTGTGCCGGGACGCTCGCGCTCGACGGCTGCCAGAGGCCCCGGCGCGTGCGCAGTGACGGTCCCGGGACGCCCTAGGCTTGACCCATGCCCACGCCGAAGCCGCAGACCATGAAGCCCCAGACGGCCGCGAAGAAGCTCGGCGTCCTGCTGTCCGAGACCCCGGCCGACTTCCAGGAGGGCGTCGTCAGCCGCACCGAGCTCAACGCGCTGCAGGCCGACCCGCCTGAGTGGCTCTCGACCTTGCGCCGCAACGGTCCCCACACGCGCCAGGAGACGGCCCGACGCCTGGGCATCTCGAACTCGGGTCTGGCCCGCGGCGGTGTCGGCGAGCACCTGACGACCGAGCAGATCAAGGCCGTCCTCGAGGAGATGCCGGCCTGGCTCGTGGCCGAACGCGACATCCACGCCCAGGTCCGCGCCGAAGAGGCGCGGCTCAAGGCCCGGGACGCCGAGCGCGCCTGAGCGCCTGAGCCCGCGCGTCCGCGACTGCTCCCGATAAATCCGCTGGCACGCCCGCCGTCGTGACGACGACACTCGTCGGGTGGACGTCGAGGTCACCGGTGGGGTCGTGCGTGGCAGCAGCGAGGACGGACTCGCCGTCTTCCGCGGGATCCCGTATGCCGCGCCACCCGTCCCGTTCTCGGCGCCTCAGCCCGTCCGCGCCTGGGACGGGGTGCGGGACGCCACGGCCTTCGGGCCGCCGCCACCGCAGTCCGGCTCGTTCGGGATGGACGCCCTCGGCGGTGCCGGCGACGACTGGCTGACCGTCAACGTGTGGTCGGCCGACCTCGCAGGACGGCTCCCCGTCATGGTGTGGGTGCAGGGCGGCGCCTATGCGTTCGGCATGTCCGGCCTCCCCGAGTACGACGGCAGCACGCTCGCCCGCGCCGGGGTCGTCCTCGTGACCTTCAACTACCGCGTCGGTCTCGAGGGCTTCGGCCACGTCGAGGGGATGCCCGCCAACCGCGGCCTGCTCGACCAGGTCGCCGTCCTCGAGTGGGTCCGTGACAACATCCGCGCCTTCGGCGGTGACCCCGCGCGGGTCACCGTCTTCGGCCAGTCCGCGGGTGGCGGGTCGGTGGCAGCCCTGCTCGCCATGCCCCGAGCAGCCGGTCTGTTCCAGCGGGCCGTCGCGCAGAGCGTGCCGGGCACCTTCTTCACCCCGGCGCTCGCCGCCGACATCGCCAGGGAGTGCGCCGCGGAGCTGGGCGTCGAGCCCGCCGACCTGCCGTCGGTGGACCCGCGACTGCTTCCCGCGGCCGGCGATGCGGTCGCGGCGCGCCTGGGAGAGCTGACCCGTCGCTGGGGGCCGGCGGCCCACGCGCAGGTGCTCTTCGCTCCGGTCGTCGACGGGGACGTGCTGCCGACGACGCCGTGGCAGGGCCTCACCGGCCGGGTGGAGCTCATGGTCGGGCACACCCGCGACGAGCAACGCCTGCTCACGGCCCTCACCGGGATGCTGGGCGAGGTCACGCAGGCGCAGGCCACCCTGACCGCCGAGGTCTTCGGACCGGACCCGGAGCGCTACCGCGACGCCTTCCCGGACCCCGGGGAGCTGTACGAGGTCGTGCGCTCGGACTGGCTCTTCCGGATGCCGTCGCTCAAGCTCGCCGAGGCGCAGCTCGCGGCCGGCGGTCGCGTGCACCTCTACGAGCTGACCTGGCCGGCGCCGGGCATGGGTGGCATGCTCGGCGCCTGCCACGGTCTCGACGTGCCCCTCGTGTTCGGCAACCTCGCCGTCGGACAGCCCGCCCTGCTGATCGGCGAGCCCGGCCCGGAGGCCGAGGAGCTGTCGAGGCAGATGCGCGACGCCTGGACCTCGTTCGCCATCGACGGCGACCCCGGGTGGCCCGGCTTCGAGACCGGCGCCACCCGGTTGTTCGGCGAGGAGCCCGCGGTCGGTGAGTACCCCGAGAAGATCTCGCGCGAGATCTGGACCCACGCGCCCGAGGTGCTGGACCTGCCCTAGGCGACCGGGACGGCCCGGAGCCGGGGCTGTCAGCGGTGCTGCGCGGTCCACGCCCCCGCGGCTGCGGCGTCGGCGATGAGATCGGCCACCTCCGCGTGGTTCTCGCGGATCAGGCCCGTGGTGACACGGACGTGGCCGGCGGGGCCAGCCGGGTGCTCGACGGAGAACGGCGACCCCGGCGTCACGGCGATCCCCTGGCTCGCCAGGCGCAGCACCGCGGCTGCCTCGTCACGCACGGGGACCCAGATGTTGAGGCCGTCGCTGCCCGGTACGTCGATGCCGTACGTCGCGAGGCGCTCCACGACGAGCTCACGCCGTCGGGCGTACTCCGCACGGGCCGCTGCCGTGCGTCGGGCGCACTCGTCGTCACGCAGGAGCCCGGCGAGCACCCGTTGCAGCAGTCGGCTCGTCCAGCCCTGCCCGATCGCCCGGGCGTGGCGGACGGGCCCGAGCAGTGCCGCCGGCCCGCTGATCGCCGCGATGCGCAGGTCGGGACCGTGGGACTTGCTGAAGCTGCGGATGTGCAGCACCTGGTCCGGGATCCACGCCCCGAGACTGATCGCGCCGGACGTCGAGATGGGCCCGCTCGAGTCGTCCTCGACGACGATGCAGTCGTGCCCGCGCAACACGGCGGCCAGGCGGCGCGCGCGCGTGGGCGACATCGACACCCCGGTCGGGTTCTGGCCGCGAGGTTGGAGGACGACCGCTGCGGGTCGCCTCGGCAGGAGCTCCTCGACACGGTCGAGGTCGAGGCCGGTCTCGTCGAGCGGAACCCCGACGACAGCGACCCCTCGGTCCTCGAGCAGGTCGAGCAACGGTGGGAAGCCGGGGTTCTCGACGAGGACGAGGTCGCCGGGGCGCAGCAAGGTTCGGGTGACCAGGTCCAGCGCGTCCATGGCGCCGTCGACGACGAGGAGCTCCTCGGCGGCATACGGCCAGTCCTCGGCCAGCACGGCCCGCAGCTCGTCGAGCACGGGGTCGTCGAGGTAGCTGCTCGGGGTCGCCGGCTCGGCCAGGCCCGAGAGCACCGGTACGAGGGGCGGCAGGAGGGCGCCGTCGGGGATGCCGGTCGAGAGGTCGAGGTGCACGGGGGACTCGTGGCGCAGCGCCCGGGTGTAGCGCTCGCCACCGCGCGCGGTGGGGGCGACCGTCGTGCCGCGCCGACCGTCAGAGCGGATCGTTCCCGACCTCGCGAGCAGCTGCCACGCCGCGCTCACCGTGGTCGGCGACATCATCAGCTCCTCGGCCACGCGGCGGATGGGGGGCAGCTGGTCGCCAGGCCGCAGGGCGGCGTCGCGGATGGCCCGGGACACTGCCTGGGCGAGACCCTTGGCGGTCGGGGCGTCGAGACGCTCCTCGAGGGCCGAGATGACGGCGCGCATCTTCGTAACATAGCAATCGATGCTTTGTGTGGGGTAGTGGTGGCACGTAGCGTGGAGCGCATGACGACCCAGGCTGTGACCATCGACCACTGGATCTCGGGCACGCGCGTCCCTGGTGCCTCAGGCCGGACCGCGCCGGTGCACGACCCCGCGACAGGGCGCGTGACGGGGGAGGTGCCGCTGGCGTCGACCGCCGAGGTCGACGCGGCCGTCAAGACCGCGGCCGCGGCGGCGCGGGAGTGGCGCACGAGCTCGCTCTCGAAGCGGGCGGCGGTGCTCTTCGCCTTCCGCGAGCTGCTCCACAGGGGCACCGACGAGCTCGCCGCGATCGTGACGGCAGAGCACGGCAAGGTCCTGTCCGACGCGGTCGGCGAGATCGCCCGCGGCCTGGAGAACGTCGAGTTCGCCACGGGCGTGCCGCAGCTGCTCAAGGGCGGCTTCTCCGAGCAGGCCGCGAGCGGGGTCGACGTCTACAGCATCCGTCAGCCGCTCGGCGTCGTGGCGGGCATCACGCCCTTCAACTTCCCCGTCATGGTGCCGCTCTGGATGTGCGCCAACGCCATCGCCTGCGGCAACGCGTTCGTCCTCAAGCCGAGCGAGAAGGACCCGTCCGCCTCGCTCTTCCTTGCCGAGCTGTGGAAGGAGGCCGGCCTGCCCGACGGCGTCTTCACCGTCGTGCACGGCGACAAGGAGGCGGTCGACGCGCTCCTGGACCACCAGGAGATCGCCGCCGTCAGCTTCGTCGGTTCGACGCCGATCGCCAAGTACATCTACGAGCGTGGCACGGCCAACGGCAAGCGCGTCCAGGCGCTCGGGGGCGCGAAGAACCACGCTCTGGTCCTGCCCGACGCGGACATCGACATGGCCGCAGACGCCATCGTGTCCGCGGCGTACGGAGCGGCCGGTGAGCGGTGCATGGCGCTCTCGGTCGCGGTGGCCGTCGGCGGGGTCGGCGACGACCTCGTGTCGGCCATCTCCTCCCGGCTGCCCAGGCTCACTGTCGGCCCGGGTGCCGAGGCGGGCACGGACATGGGCCCGCTCATCACGCGCGAGCACCGCGACAAGGTCGCGGGCTACGTCGCAGCGGGGGCCGAGGCGGGCGCGACCGTCGTCGTCGACGGCCGCGAACAGGACGTCCCGGAGGACGGCTTCTTCCTCGGCATGACGCTCCTCGACGACGTCACGCCCGACATGACCGTCTACCGCGACGAGATCTTCGGCCCGGTGCTCTCGGTCGTCCGGGTCGCGACCTACGACGAGGGCCTGGCCCTCATCAACCGCAATCCGTATGCCAACGGCACCGCGATCTTCACCCGTGACGGCGGCGCCGCCCGCCGGTTCCAGAACGAGGTCGAGGTGGGCATGGTCGGCATCAACGTGCCCATCCCCGTGCCCGTCGCGTACTACTCCTTCGGCGGGTGGAAGGACTCGCTCTTCGGCGACACCCACATGTACGGCCCTGAGGGCATCAACTTCTACACGCGCGGCAAGGTCGTGACGCAGCGGTGGCCCGACCCGGCCACCTCGACGGTCGACCTCGGCTTCCCGCGCACCCGATGAGAGAGGACGCCACCATGACCGAGCTCGGCCAGCGCACCGTGGTCAAGGACCTGCTCGACCAGATGGGCGTCGACGAGGTGCGTGCCCTCGACCGCGCCCACGTCTTCCACTCCTGGTCCGCCCAGGGCCTCATCGACCCGCTGCCCATCGCCCGGGCCCAGGGTTCGTACTTCTGGGACTACGAGGACAAGCGCTACCTCGACTTCAGCAGCCAGCTCGTCAACGTCAACATCGGCTACAACCACCCGAAGGTCGTCGCGGCGATCCAGGAGCAGGCGGCCCGGCTCGCGACGATCCAGCCGTCCTTCGCCAACGACGCCCGCAGCGAGGCCGCCCGGCTCATCACGGAGGTGGCGCCCGAGGGTCTCTCGGCCGTCTTCTTCACCAACGGCGGCGCGGAGGCCAACGAGAACGCCATCCGGATGGCGCGCCTGCACACCGGCCGTCACAAGGTCCTCGCGACCTACCGCAGCTACCACGGCGCGACGGCCGCGGCGATCACCCTGACCGGCGACCCACGGCGATGGCCGTCCGAGCCGGGCCAGTCCGGCATCGTCCACTTCTGGGGTCCCTACACGTACCGCTCCGCCTTCTTCTCCGAGAGCGAGGAGCAGGAGCGCGACCGTGCCCTGCAGCACCTGCGCGACACGATCATGGTCGAGGGCGCGCACACCGTGGCCGCGATCATCCTCGAGACCGTGGTGGGGACGAACGGCATCCTCGTCCCGCCGGACGGCTACCTCCAGGGGGTCCGCGACCTCTGCGACGAGCACGGCATCATCCTCATCGCCGACGAGGTCATGGCGGGCTTCGGGCGCTGTGGCGAGTGGTTCGCCGTCGACCACTGGGGCGTCCGACCGGACCTCATCACCTTCGCCAAGGGGGTCAACTCCGGCTACGTGCCGCTCGGCGGGGTCATCATCTCCGACGAGATTCGCGCGACGTTCGACCAGCGCGCCTTCCCGGGCGGCCTGACCTACTCCGGCCACCCGCTCGCCTGCGCGTCGGCCGTGGCCTCGATCAACGCCTTCCGTGAGGAGGGCATCATCGAGAACGCCAGGATGCTCGGCACCGACGTCATCGGTCCCCGGCTGCAGGAGATCGCGGCGAGGCACCCGAGCGTCGGCGACGTGCGTGGTCTCGGGGTCTTCTGGGCGGTCGAGCTGGTTCGTGACCGTGAGACGCGCGAGCCGCTGGTGCCCTACAACGCCGGGGGCGAGTCGGCCGCGCCCATGACGGCCTTCGCGGCGGCGTGCAAGGAGCGCGGGCTGTGGCCCTTCACCCACTTCAACAGGACCCACGTCGTGCCGCCCTGCACCACCACGCCCGAGGAGGTCGAGGAGGGACTCGCGGTGCTCGACGAGGCGCTCTCCGTGGCGGACACCTTCACGGTCTGACTCGCACTGGCGCACATGCCGTGGGGGCCGCCGTGACCGTGGCGCTGCCGTATGCCGTGGGCTGCCGTATGCCGTGGGGCCGAGTCGCGGACTCGGCCCCACGGCTGCGCCCCGGCTCGGGGCGGCGCGCCGCGTGGTTGGCCTTCGCAGTACGACCGCTCTAACCTTGTCCGGAGGGGAACGTCCCTCCAGGACTTTGTCCGGCGCGTTCGCGACCGACCTTCCGGGTCGGTGAGCGAGATCGGCAGCGCCGGCCTGAGCCGGCGCGCCGCAGGCGCCACCCAGTTCCGCTGCGTTCGCGAGGACGCGCGTGGGGCAGCTCCGATCCTGGGGCGCGCCAACGCCGCGCCAGCCCGGGCCGGCCCCGAACTTGCTCTCAGGCTGGTCACGCAGACTGGGGGACTGCGCTGTCCAGACCGACGACCAGGAGACTGAGTGCACCGACCACCTCACCGTCACCGACGGAGGACCACGACCGGACGACCCTCACGCGGGCGCCTTCGGGACCGGCTCGTCCTCGGCGTCGCGACCCTCGTGGCGGTGCTCGTCGGGGCCGCGCCTGCCGTCGGCCAGTCGCTCAGTGACGGGACGCCCGTGACCGTCATGGGGCCGCCGGCCACGGTGCTGAGTGCCGATGCACACGGCCAGGGCCGTCTCGTCGAGGCGTTCGGGGACGTGCGCCGAGCACGCAATGTCGCCGTCATCGTGCCGGGTGTCGGCTGGACGGCTCCTCTGCTCAGTGACGAGCGCGGGGCTGGGCGCAGACATCCGGCGGTGCAGGCGCGCAGCCTCCTCGCCGCGATGGAGCGGCAGGCCCCTGGAACGCCGGCGGCGGTGGTGGTCTGGCTCGACTACGACCCACCGGCTGGGCTCAACGCGGACGCCGCTCGCTCCGAACGTGCCGTCGACGGGGCTCCCCGGCTGGCCGCCTTCGTCGACAGCCTCTCGCGCTCGGCCACGGTGAGCGTCGTGTGCCACAGCTACGGCTCGGTGGTGTGTGCCCACGCGGCCCCCCACCTTCGCATCTCTTCCCTCGTGGTCGTCGGCTCTCCGGGGATGGACGTGTGGAACCGTGCCGCCCTGCACACGACGGCGACCGTGTGGGCAGGCCTCGCCCCCGACGACCCGATCGGTGTCGTCCCCCACACGCGGGTGGAGGGGTTCGGCCACGCTGCCGACCCGACTGCAACCGCCTTCGGTGCCCGGGCGCTCCCGGTCGACGGCGCACACGGACACAACGGCTACCTCGTCGCGGGCACGGGATCCCTGCGCGCGATCGCTCAGATCGCGACAGGCCACGGCGCGACCGTGGCTGCACCGGCCCCGTAGCTCGGCGGCAGTACCCCCGGGCTCATTCGTCGTCGGGCTCGGCCTCCCCGGTCACCTGGGGGTCGACGGCGCGCGTCGCGGCGTCCTCGGGCAGCGGCGGGGGAGTGCCGCCCCACGCCGGGCACAGGGCCCGGTGGTCGCACCAGTCGCACAGCCGGCTCGGGCTCGGCCGCCAGTCACCGGTCGTCGCAGCTCGCTCGATCGCCTGCCACAGTGCCTTGACCTTGCGCTCGGTGCCGAGGAGGTCCTGCTCGTCAGGCTCGTAGGCGACGATCTCGCTGTTTCCGAGGTAGACCAGCTGCAGGCGCTTGGGCATGACACCGCGCTGTCGCCAGAGCACGAGTGCATAGAACTTCATCTGGAAGAGAGCCTTGGCCTCGAAGTGCTCGGAGGGCGAGCGCCCGGTCTTGTAGTCGACGACACGCATCGCGCCCCCCGGCGCCACGTCCAGGCGGTCGACGTAGCCGCGCAGGACGAGCCCGTCGATCTCGGTCTCGACGTAGAGCTCGCGCTCGGCAGGCTCGAGGCGGGTCGGGTCCTCGAGGCCGAACCACGTCTGCAGCAGCGTCGCGGCTCCGGCGAACCATTCGTCGGTGCGCCCGTCGTGCTCGGCGAGCAGGTCGAGCATGGCCGGCTCCTCGTCGGCCAGGCGCGCCCACTCCTGCGGCACGAGGCCCACCGCAGCCTCGATGGTGCGCTCGGTCGCGGGCAGGTCGAAGAGCCGCTCGAGGACGGCGTGCACGAGCGTGCCCCGGGCCGTCGCCTGCGTCGGCGGCGACGGGAGCTTGTCGATGACCCGGAAGCGGTAGAGCATCGGGCACGACATGAAGTCGGAGGCCCGACTCGGGGACAGCGCTGCAACCATGGGGCGACTGTATGCCGCAGCGGCGACACCGCCCGCCTGCGCCCACAGGCCACAGGCCACAGGCCGCGGACAGGTCCGGCACAGGGCGCCCCGCCACGCAGGGCATAGGGTCGGGTCCATGAGCACTCCCGTCCGCCCGGCCGCGGCCCACGGGTGGCGGATCGGCAGCCTCGCCGGGATCCCGGTGTATCTCGGCCGGTCCTGGCCGATCATCGCCGTGCTCATCGTCGTCGTCTTCGGGCCCAACCTCTCGCGGCCCGACCGCGGTGCCTCGTACGGCTACCTGCTGGCCGTAGGTTACGCCGTGCTCCTTCTCGTCTCGGTGCTCGTGCACGAGGCGTCCCACGCCCTTGCCGCTCTGTGGCGGGGTCATCCGGTCAGCCGGATCGTGATCGACGTCTGGGGCGGGCACACCGTCTACGACGCGACCCGCAGCTCGCCGACCACGACCGCACTCGTCGCCGTCGTGGGTCCGCTCTCCAACCTCGTCCTCGCCGGCGCGGTCTGGGGCGTCCGCGCCCTGACGACGAACGAGACGGCCCTGACCTTGCTCGGCATCGTCGCCTTCGCCAACCTCCTCGTCGGCCTCTTCAACCTGCTCCCCGGACTGCCGCTGGACGGCGGCCAGATCGTCAGCGCCCTGGTCTGGTGGGCCACCGGCAGCAAGGGCCGCGGTCTCGTCGCGGCCGGCTGGCTCGGCCGCGTCGTCGCAGTGCTGACCGTCGCGTGGTTCGCCCTGCGTCCCCTCGCCGAGGGGCGCTCACCCGAGATCTTCGACCTCGTCTGGCCCATGGCGATCGCCTTCTTCCTGTGGCAAGGCGCTTCGGGCGCCGTCCGCTCCGGGCACATCCACGAGGCGACCGCCGGCCTCGCGACCGACGTGCTCGAACCGCTGTCGCTCGTCGCGGGCACGACGTCGCTGGTGCAGGTCGAGGCGGAGCTGGCCGCTGGCGCCTGGGTGGCGGCGGCCGACCCCACCGGGTGGCCCCTCGGCGTCGTCGACGCGGACTCCGCCGCCGCCGTGCCGACCGAGGGACGCGATCGCACCGCCATCGCCTCCGTCACCGTGGCCCAGCCCGCGGCATGGGTCGTCGCCCTGCCCGCCGACGCCGTGCTGACGGATCTCATCCAGGTCATGAGCGCGCGGGAGCTGTCGCTCGCCGTCGTCGTCGACGAGGCGACGCGCGACATCCGCGGCCTGGCGAGCGCCGAGCGGATCAATGCCGTCGTGGGGGCCGGGCTGTCCCGCCGCGGTCGCCGCTGACCCCGCACGCCTCCGGTCACGACGACCTGGGGACCCACTCGATGACGTATGCCGTGTCGCGCGGAGCCGTCTGGCCCGCCAGGGGCGTGTGCGGCGTCCACATCCCCGCCGCGGTCCCGGACGTTGTCCACAGGACGGCGGCGCCGGCAGCGCGTCGTGCCGGTCACCCCTCACCGTTGGGCACAGGGCCCGACACGCGGGCCGGAGGGAGGCATCATGGCGACGAGACAGCCCACGACGAGCCGAACCGCGACGAGCGCCAGCCCTGACAGCCCCGCCGCGGGACGCAACGAGGTGGCCCTGACCGGGCGCCTGGCCGCCGAGGCCGAGGAGCGTGAGCTGCCGAGCGGTGACCGCATCGCCACGCTGCGCGTCGTCGTCCCACGCGAGCCGGCGGCCAGCAGACGCCGCGCCGCTGCCGACAGCCCCAAGCGGGCGACGGTCGACACCATCGACGTCGTGTGCTGGACGGCAGGGACGCGCCGCACCGCCATGCGCCTGCGCAGCGGTGACCTGGTCGAGGTCGAGGGCGCACTTCGCCGCCGGTTCTTCGGCGGACCTGCCGGCCGTCAGAGCCGCTACGAGGTCGAGGCGGTGGCGCTCCGGAGGGCGTCCGGAGGAGGTCTCGGCGCCACCTAGACTGTGCTCCCATGACCGACGCCGAGCAGCCCGCATCCGCGCAGTCCCACGTCACGGGTGCGCACGACCGCCGCGGCGTCTTCGAGGTCGGGGAGCGCATCCAGCTGACCGACCCCAAGGGGCGACTGCACACCATCACGCTCGAGCCCGGTCGCGAGTTCCACACCCATCGCGGCTTCCTCCGGCACGACGACCTCATCGGGTCCCACGACGGGTCCGTGGTGACGAACACCGCCGGCGTCGAGTACCTCGCACTGCGACCGTTGCTCAGCGACTACGTCATGTCGATGCCGCGCGGCGCGGCCGTCGTCTACCCCAAGGACTCGGGCCAGATCGTCCAGATGGCCGACATCTTCCCGGGCGCGACGGTCGTCGAGGCCGGTGTCGGCAGCGGTGCTCTGTCCATGTCACTCTTGCGTGCCATCGGGGAGCGTGGCCGGCTGCTGTCGTTCGAGCGTCGCGAGGACTTCGCCGACATCGCCCGTGGCAACGGTCGGGCGTTCTTCGGTGGGGACCACCCGGCCTGGACCGTCACGGTCGGCGACCTCGTCGAGTCCCTGCCGACCGTTGCCCCCGCCGGCACGGTCGACCGCGTCGTCCTCGACATGCTGGCCCCGTGGGAGTGCCTCGACGCCGTCTCCGAGGCCCTGATCCCGGGCGGCGTGCTCATCTGCTACGTCGCCACGACGACCCAGCTGAGCCGGGTCGCCGAGGGCATCCGTGCCCATGGCGGCTTCACCGAACCGTCCGCCTGGGAGTCCCTCGTGCGCGGGTGGCACCTCGAGGGCCTCGCGGTCCGTCCGCAGCACCGGATGCACGGACACACCGGCTTCCTCATCACGACGCGTCGCCTCGCCCCCGGCGTCGTCCCGCCCGAGCGCAAGCGCCGTCCCGCCAAGGGCGCCTACGCCGACGCGACCGAGTCAGGCGTGACCGGCGACACCGGGGTCGGCGCCGCTTCCGACGCCGGCGGAGAGCCCACGGTCGTCCCGGGATCGACCGCGTCGACCGACATCCCGGCGGACGCCTGGACGCCCGAGGCGCTCGGCGAGCGGGTCAAGAGCGACAAGACGATCCGACGCGTGCGCCGATCACTGGCTGAAACGTCCGACGACATCGGCTGACCCGGGGTTAGGGTCGAATCGTCACTATGTGCGAGTGACGAATCGAGGAGGCCGACATGTCGGATGACGTCCGCAACCCAGACCCCGAGCGTGCCGACGGCGCAGGAGTCCCCGGAGACCGCGAGCTCGCAGCCCTGCGCGCCGAGGTCGAGTCCTTGCGTGAGGTGGCGCGTCACTCGCCGCAGCGCACGCGTGAGCTCGAGGCACGGCTGGCCCACGTCCAGACGAGCCTGTCGACGCTGTCGTCGCAGAACGAGCGGCTGGTGCGCACGCTGAGGGACGCGCGCGAGCAGATCGTCACCTTGAAGCAGGAGGTCGACCGCCTCGCGCAGCCGCCGAGCACCTACGGCCTCGTCATCGACCCGCCCGACGACGGCGCGATCGACATCATCACCGGCGGACGCAAGATGCGTGTCGCGATCAGCCCGTCCGTCGACCAGCAGGACCTCGGGCTGGGCCGCGAGGTCATGCTCAACGAGGCCCTCAACGTCGTGTCCGTCCATGGCTACGAGCGGGTCGGCGAGGTCGTCACCGTCAAGGAGCGCATCGACCACGAGCGGGTGGTCGTGATCACCCACGGCGACGAGGAGCGCGTCTGCCGCATCGCGACCCCTCTTCTGGGGGAGCACATCCGTGTCGGGGACTCCCTCACGCTGGACCCACGGTCGAACTTCGTCCACGAGGTCATCCCGAAGCTCGAGGTCGAGGAGCTCGTCCTCGAGGAGGTCCCCGATGTCGACTACGAGGACATCGGTGGCCTCTCGGGACAGATCGAGCAGATCCGCGACGCCGTGGAGCTGCCCTTCCTGCACCCCGAGCTCTACAAGGAGCACGCCCTCAAGCCGCCGAAGGGTGTCCTGCTCTACGGCCCTCCCGGCTGCGGCAAGACCCTCATCGCCAAGGCCGTCGCCGCATCCCTCGCCCGTCAGGTCGCGGCGCGCACCGGCAAGGCGACCGAGAAGAGCTACTTCCTCAACATCAAGGGCCCAGAGCTGCTCAACAAGTACGTCGGCGAGACCGAGCGCCACATCCGGCTCATCTTCCAGCGCGCCCGTGAGAAGGCCTCGGACGGAACGCCGGTCGTCGTCTTCTTCGACGAGATGGACTCGCTGTTCCGCACGCGTGGCTCGGGCGTCTCGAGCGACGTCGAGACCACCATCGTGCCGCAGCTGCTCGCCGAGATCGACGGCGTCGAGCGCCTCGACAACGTCATCGTCATCGGGGCCTCCAACCGCGAGGACATGATCGATCCCGCCATCCTGCGGCCGGGGCGACTCGACGCCAAGATCAAGATCGAGCGGCCCGACGCCGAGAGCGCGCGCGACATCTTCAGCAAGTACCTCGTCGAGACGCTGCCGCTCCACGAGCACGACCTCGCCGTCAACGGGGGTGACCGCGAGGCCACCGTCGGGGCCATGATCACGGCCGCGGTCGAGCGGATGTACTCCGAGATGGAGGAGAACCGTTTCCTCGAGGTGACCTACCAGGGCGGTGACAAGGAGATCCTCTACTTCAAGGACTTCAACTCGGGCGCGATGATCCAGAACATCGTCGACCGGGCCAAGAAGCTGGCGATCAAGGACTTCCTCACGACCGGCCAGAAGGGCATCCGCGTCGAGCACCTCCTCGCGAGCTGCGTCGACGAGTTCAAGGAGAACGAGGACCTGCCCAACACGACCAACCCCGACGACTGGGCGCGGATCAGCGGCAAGAAGGGTGAGCGGATCGTCTACATCCGCACCCTCCTCAAGGGCAAGGACGGCACCGAGCCCGGCCGGTCCATCGCGACGGCCAACACGGGCCAGTACCTCTGAGACCGTGCGTATGCCGTGTGGCCCGGGTCTCCGGGCCACACGTGGCCTCTCGACGGGGTGGGAGCGGCCACACGTGGCCTCTCGACGGGGTGGGAGCGGCCACACGTGGCCTCTCGACGGTTGAGGAGGGGGCGGGGTGGCTAGCCGTGGTGTGGCGCGCGTGCTGGGCGGGGCGCGCGGGCTCGGCGGACGGCATACGCCCCCAGGGCGCGCCAGCCCAGCAGGAAGAGGGCGAGCACGACCGAGGCCACCACGACGAAGCTCAGGGCCGTGCCCGAGCCGACCGCGTGGCGCAGCAGCATGCCGACGAGGACGGTCGCGAACCAGACCGTGACCCCGGGCGCCACGTCGATCGGCCAGACGCCACGGACGACCCGGACGACGAGCCAACCGATGGCGGTCCCGACGAGGAAGGGCCACGCCGTCACCAGCGCGCCGAACACGGGACCCGACTCGTCGTGGCTGGCCCGCCCCACGCCTGCGAAGACGAGGACGAGCAGGACGTCGAGCAGGAGCGCGACCGCCGGGCGGCGCCACCAGGGGGATCGGCTCATGGCTGCGGGTCGAACGGGAGCTTTGCCTGCGGCGGCGCGTGGGTCGGGTCCACACCCTCGAAGAGCGAGCTGACCGAACGGCCGTGGTGGATGCGGCTGATCGTCTCGGCGAAGAGGGCCGAGACCGACCGCACCTTCAGCTCGGGCCAGCCGTGCGGCGGTGGGACCGTGTCGGTCGTGACGACCTCGGTCACGAACGGGTGGTCGCGGAGCCGTTCGACGGCCTTGCCGGCGAAGAGGCCGTGGGTGCAGACGATCGCGGCCTCGGTGGCGCCGGCGTCCTTGAGCCGGTCCATCAGCTCGAGCATCGAGCCACCGGTCGCGATCTCGTCGTCGAGGATGATGGCGCGCCGTCCGGACACGTCGCCCACGATCGAGTCGATGACGACCCGGTCGTCGGCCACGCGGCGCTTGGACCCGGCCGCCACGGGCAGCCCGAGCAGCCGGGCGAACTGGGTCGCGACCTTGGCGTTGCCGAGGTCAGGGCTGACGACGATCGAGTTGGTCAGGTCGTTGTCGCGGAAGTGGTCGGCCAGGACGCCGATGGCAGTGAGGTGGTCGACGGGCGTGGAGAAGAAGCCATGCACCTGCGGGGCGTGCAGCGCCATGGTCAGGACCCGGTGGCAGCCGGCCGTGGAGATCATGTCGGCGACGAGCCGGCCGCCCAGGGAGATGCGCGAGGCGTCCTTCTTGTCCGAACGTGCGTAGGCGTAGTGGGGCATCACGGCCGTGATCTGCGCCGCCGATGCACCACGCGCCGCGTCGATCATGAGGAGCAGCTCCATCAGGTGCTCCTGCGTCGGCGGCACGAGCGGCTGCACGATGTAGACGTCGCGCTGGCGGCAGTTCGCGAGCAGCTGTGCCTGGAGGCAGTCGTTGCTGAACCGTTTGATGTCGACGGGGGAGCGGGTCACCCCCAGGTAGGAGCAGATCCGGTCGGCCAGGGCGGGGTGCGCCGAGCCGCTGAAGACGACGACGTCGTTCACTTCGAGACCATCCCTCACGAGACTCGCGTGCGTTCGCAGACTAGCCGACCGTTCCGGGTCGCGCGTGGCGGGCGACCCACTGGGCGAGCTCGGCGCGGGCGGCACCGCCGACCCGGGTGGCTCCCGGGAAGCTCATGAAGCCGTGCGGGACGCGAGGGTAGTTCGTGTGTCGCACCTCGACGCCGGACGCCTGCAAGGCCTCGGCGTAGGCCGTGCCCTCGTCGCGCAGGGGGTCGAGGTCTGCCGTCTGGACGAGCGCGGGCGGCAGACCGCCCAGGTCCGGGGCGTGCAGGGGGGAGACGAGCGGGTCGACCGGGGCGAGCGCGTCGTCCGCGTCCCCGAGGTAGTGCGCGAGGAACAGGTCCATGTCGCTGCGGGTGAGGATCGGCGCCTGGGCGTGCTGGGCCACGGACGGCGAGCTCATCGTCGCATCGACGGCGGGATAGACGAGCGCCTGGTACCCCACGTGGGCGCCGCCGTCGGCGCGAAGCACCTGCGCGGTCACGGCCGCGAGGTTGCCGCCCGCGGAGTCGCCCGCGAGGCCGAGGCCCGAGTGCCGGATTCCGGCGCCCGAGGCGTCCGATGCGGCCCATCGGGCTGCGTCGACGCAGTCGTGCGCGGCCCGGGGCGCCCGGTGCTCGGGTGCGAGACGGTAGTCGACGTTGAGCACGGCCACCCGCGCCCGGTCGGCGACCCAGGCGCACAGTGGGTCGTAGCCCCGGGTGTTGCCGAGCACCCACCCGCCGCCGTGGAACCACAGCATCGCGGGCAGCACCTCGCTCCCGGTGTGTCGCGGTCGGTAGGTGCGGACCGCGACCTCGTGGCCGTCACGCGCCCGGAAGCTCGTGCCGCCGATCTCGACGCCGGCCGGAACCGATCCGGTGACCCAGGTGAAGGGGGCTCTGGCCGGAGCGAACCAGGCTCTGCTGCGGGCGATCGCGTCCGCCGACTGCATCCGTTCGACGCTGCGCGACCGGCTCAGGGCACGGGCGAGGAGCTTGGTGCGCAGGGGCATGTCCCACGAGTCGCTGACCGTCACGGCGTCAGTCTCGCACCGCTCGCGGGGGTCTCCCGTACCGGGCCACAGGCCCCGGACGGCGACGCTGCGACGAATCGAGCCTGACCTCGGGCAGGATTGGCCCATGCCCGGCGACTCGGAGAGGACGCAGCCCCCCACGGACGGGGACGGCTCGCGACCTGTCCAGCAGCCGGACGACACCACGGGGGAGACCATGCGCCGAACGGCGGAGCACGTGCACGACCAGCTCGACGGGCCCGACGAGCAGGGTCTGACTGCCCGAGAGCCCGTCGACGAGGGCGGTCCGGCTCCCGTCCCCGACGTGGAGGTCATCGAGCCGTCCATCCCCGAACGGGTCCGCCGTCCAGCCGACGGAGTGCGTCTGGCCGCCGCGGTCCTGCTGCTCGTGCTGGGGCTGCTCGTGGCCGACCTCGCTGCCGGCACCCGCGGCGCGGTGGAGCAGGACCTCACCGATGCCACGAGTGGGCTCCCGCGACTGCTGCTGACGCTCCTGGGCTGGATGAGTGGCATCGGCGTGCTGCTCCTGCCGATCGGCGTGGGTGCCGACCTGCTGGTGCGACGCCGGCCGATGCAGCTGATCCAGGCCCTGGGCGCCGCGGTCGTCGGCGGCGTCCTCGTCATCGTCCTGGCCATCCTCGTCCAGTCCGGCAACGGTGGATTCGTCACGGACGTGCTGACGCGGCCGACGTCGTCGGGGCGGACCGGCCCGCTCGACATCGTCATCGTCTCGATGCTCGCGCTGCTCACGGTCGCGGACATCTCCGGCCGCAAGTGGATCTCGCCCATCGCGACCACGGTCGTCATCGCGACGCTCGTCACCACCTTGCTCTCGGGCGCCCTGACACTCGCCGCCCTCGCCTGCTCGCTCGTCGTGGGCTGGATGGTCGGCCTCGCCTTCCGGCTGATCTTCGGGGTGACGTCCACCCGGCCGCCGGCCACCGAGGTGGCCGCGGTTCTCGTCGCGGGCGGCCTTCCCCTGACGCGGCTCGAGCTGATCGACGCGAACGACGCGGGTGACCGGCGCTACCTCGGTGCCGTCCCGGACGGCCAGCTCGACGTCCACGTCATCGACCGCGACACCTTCGGGCTCGCGTCCGGTCGCCGCCTGCTTCGCGTGCTGCGGCTGCGCAGCGGCTTCACGCGACCGCCGGCGCTCACGCTGCGTTCCGAGGTCGAGCACCGCACGCTGATGGGCCTGGCGTTCCACGACGCCGGCATCCGCGCCCCCAAGCCGGTCGCCGTCTCCGAGGTGGGGCCGTTCTCGGCCGTCATCGCCTACGACGAGCCGCAGGGCACGCCGCTCAGTGAGGTCGATGGTCAGCTCGACGACGCCCGGCTCGCCGCGATCTGGCGTCTCGCCGGCACACTGCACCGTCGACGTCTGGTCCATCGCCAGCTCGGGCCCTCGACGATCCTCGTCGACGACCGTGGCGGGGTCGCCCTCGCGAGCCTCGGCAGCGGTGACGTCGCCGCCGACGACCTCAGCCTGCGCATCGACCTGGCGCAGCTGCTCACCACGGTGGCACTCACCGTGGGGCCCGAACGCACCGTGGACTCCGCTGTCGCCGCGCTGGGCGAGGATGCCGTCCTCCGGGCGGTCCCCGTCCTGCAGCCCGTCGCGCTGAGCGCCGACGCCCGCGTCGCGCTCAAGGCGTCGAAGTCGGTCATGGGCGAGCTGCGTGAGCGCCTCGTCGCGCTCCGGCCGCAGGCCGAGGCTGTCGAGCCGGTGCAGCTGCGGCGGATCTCGGCCCGCGGTGTGGTCACACTCGTCGGCGGGGGTGTCGCCGGCTACGTCGTCCTGACCCAGCTCGCCCAGGTGAACCTCCGCCAGGTCGTGAGCACGGCCGACTGGCGCTGGGCGGCGCTCCTGCTCGTCTTCGCCGCTGCCACCTTCGCCGGTGCCTCGCTCGCCCTCGGCGGTGCGGTCCAGATCCGCCTGCGCTTCATCCGGACGTACATGACGCAGCTCGCCGTCGCCTTCAGCGGTCTCGTCGCACCGGCGGCCGTCGGAAACATCGCGCTCAACACGCGCTACCTCCAGACCTCCGGGCTGTCCCCGACGATCGCGGGGGCCAGCGTCGGAGTGGCCCAGGTGGCGCAGTTCTGCTCCTACTTCGTGCTGCTCGTCATCTCGGGAGTGCTAGCCGGCACCGGTCCCGCGGTCTCGTTCAGCCCGTCGCCGGTCCTCGTCGCCGGCATCCTCGTCGTGGTCATCCTCCTGCTCGGCGTGCTGGCCCTGCCGAAGGTCCGTGCGCTGCTCACCGACCGGGTCCTGCCGCAGGTCAAGTCGGCGGTGCCGCAGGTGCTCGCGGTGCTCCAGCACCCGGCCAAGCTCACCCAGCTGCTCGGTGGTGCCCTGCTGCTCGACATGTCCTTCGTCGCGGCCCTCGTCTGTGCGACGAGGGCCTTCGGAGCACAGGCACCCGTCGCCTCCATCGCCGTGGTCTACTTCGCCGGCGCGATCGTCGGATCGGCGGTCCCGACGCCGGGCGGGCTCGGCGGCATCGAGGCGGCGATGTCGTTCGGCCTGATCTCCATCGGCGTCGACAGCGGCACCGCCGTCTCGTCGGTCCTGCTCTACCGGCTTGCGACCTACTGGCTGCCCATCCCGTTCGGCTGGTTCTCGCTCAACCGGCTGCAGAAGGTGGGGGCCATCTAGCGGCCACCCCACGGCATACGCCCTCGGCTGGTGACGGACCGCGCGCGGCAGCGACGGCCCAGACGGTTATCGTCGCCCCATGACGGTGCGGCGGATCATGGGGCTGGAGACCGAGTACGGCATCTCGGTGCCGGGCGACCCGATGGCCAACCCGATGTTCCTCTCGGGCCAGGTCGTCAGCGTGTATGCCGCGGCCCAGGGGATCCGCTCCAACCAGTCGAGCTGGGACTACGCGTTCGAGGACCCGCTGCGTGACGCGCGTGGCTGGCAGCTCGACCGGCAGACCGCCGACCCGAGCCAGCTCACCGACATCGAGGACCCGACCCTCGCCAACGTCGTGCTCACCAACGGGGCCCGCTACTACGTCGACCACGCCCATCCGGAGTACAGCTCGCCCGAGGTGACCCTGCCGCGCGACGCCGTCACGTGGGACCGCGCCGGTGACGCCATCGCGCTCGAGTCGGTCCGCCTGATCGCCGCGCGCCCCGGGCAGCCGCCGGTGAACCTCTACAAGAACAACGCCGACGGCAAGGGCCAGTCCTACGGCACCCACGAGAACTACCTCATGCCCCGGCGCACGCCCTTCCCCGAGATCGTCCGCGGCCTCATCCCGTTCTTCGTGACGCGCCAGGTCGTCTGCGGCGCCGGCCGGGTCGGGCTGGGGGTCGACAGCCGGGGGGCGGGTTACCAGATCGCCCAGCGCGCCGACTTCTTCGAGACCGAGGTCGGGCTCGAGACCACGCTCAAGCGCCCGATCATCAACACCCGCGACGAGCCCCACGCCGTGGCGGACCGCTACCGGCGCCTGCACGTCATCATCGGCGACGCCAACCACCTCGATGTCGCGTCACTGCTCAAGACCGGAACGACCTCGCTCGTGCTCGGCATGATCGAGGACGGACACCTCACCGAGGACTGGTCCGTCCGGCGCCCCGTGGCCGCTCTCCAGACCATCTCGCACGACCCGTCGCTCGCGGCCACCGTCGAGCTCGTCGACGGCCGCACCGTGACCGCCCTCGACGTGCAGTGGATGTACCTCGAGGCCGCCCGCACCTGGTTGGACCGGCGCGGCGACGACCCCGAGCCCGAGGCGACGGCGGAGGTCATGGGGCTCTGGGAGGAGGTCCTCAGCGGCCTCGGGCGGGACGTCATGTCGTGCGCCCCGCTGCTCGACTGGGTGGCCAAGCTGAAGCTCCTCGAGGGCTACCGCGCCCGCGACGGCCTGTCCTGGGACGACCACCGGCTCGCCGCCATCGACATCCAGTGGGCCGACGTGCGGCCGGAGAAGGGCCTCGTCCACCGGCTGCGGGACCGCGGCATGCTCCGCGACCTCGTGGCACCGGAGGCGGTCAAGGAGGCCCAGACCACGCCCCCCGAGGACACCCGCGCCTGGTTCCGCGGTGAGTGCGTGCGGCGTTTCACCTCACAGGTGTTCTCGGCCAGCTGGGACTCCGTGGTCTTCGACGTGCCGGGCCACGCCAGCCTGCAGCGCGTGCCGATCCTCGAACCCGAGCGCGGCACCCGGGCGCAGGTGGGCGCCCTGCTCGAGCAGAGCGCCGACGTCGGTGAGCTGCTCCGCGGGCTGGCCACGCCGGAGTAGCCGCCGTCGTTGCAGCTGGGTGCTCGGACGGCGGGGTCTGCACGGGTTAGGGTCGGGTCACGAGGTCCAACACGTCTGGGAGGTAGCCATGCCGGGTCAGGAGCACGTCAAGCCGCAGCGTCGTGACGAGGAGCCGCCGGAGACACCGGAGGCGCCCCCGACCGCGCCCGCCGGAGCTGCCGTCAAGGAGGGCCTGTCCGACGACATCGACAGCGTCCTCGACGAGATCGACGGCGTCCTGGAGTCCAACGCCGAGGAGTTCGTCCGGGGCTTCGTGCAGAAGGGCGGCCAGTGACCCAGCCGTCCACGGGACGATCGCGGCAGATCGACGACGCCTTCCTCCGGGCAGGCTCCTCGTCGTTCACCGAGTTCGTCTCCGCCTACCGTCCCGAGCTGCTGCCGGCGGGCCGGCGCCTGCCGTCCGGTGCGAGCATCGAGGCACCGCACGGCACGACGATCGTGTCCCTCCTCTTCGACGGTGGGGTCGTCATGGCCGGCGACCGCCGAGCCACCATGGGCAACGTCATCGCCAACCGTGACATGGAGAAGGTCTTCGCGGCCGACGACTACAGCGTGGTGGGCATCGCCGGCACCGCCGGCATCGCCATCGAGCTCGTCCGGCTCTACCAGGTCGAGCTCGAGCACTACGAGAAGATCGAGGGCGCCATCATGTCGCTTGAGGGCAAGGCCAACCGCCTCGCCTCGATGATCCGGGGCAACCTCGGGCTCGCGATGCAGGGACTGACGGTCGTGCCCACGTATGCCGGCTTCGACCTCGAGTCGGCCACCGGGCGCATCTACTCCTACGACGTCACGGGCGGGTGCTACGTCGAGGGCGGCCACCACTCGACGGGTTCGGGTTCGATGTTCGCCAGAGGTGCCCTCAAGAAGCTGTGGCGTCCGGGCCTCGAGGAGCAGCAGGCCATCTCGGTCGCCCTCGAGGCGCTCTACGACGCCGCCGACGACGACTCGGCCACCGGCGGTCCCGACCTCGGCCGCCAGATCTGGCCCACCGTGGCCATCGTCGACCACTCGGGCGCCCGCTTCGTCGGGCAGGACGTGCTCGAGGCACATGTCGAGCGCATCGTCTCCGCCCGCCGTGACAACCCGGGGGGTGCGCGATGAGCATGCCGTTCTACGTGCCGCCCGAGCAGGTCATGAAGGACCGGGCGGACTTCGCGCGCAAGGGAATCGCGCGCGGCCGCTCTGTCATCGTCCTCGGCTACGACCGCGGCATCGCGTTCGTCGCCGAGAACCCCTCGCGCGCCCTGCACAAGGTGTCCGAGATCTACGACCGCATCGCCTTCGCGGCCGTCGGGCGCTACAACGAGTTCGAGAGCCTGCGGGTCGCGGGCATCCGCTACGCCGACCTGCGCGGCTACTCGTACGACCGCACCGACGTCACGGCTCGGGCGCTGGCCAACACGTACGCCCAGACGCTCGGGGCCGTCTTCACCCAGGAGTCCAAGCCGTTCGAGATCGAGATCGTCGTGGCCGAGGTCGGCGTCGACGCCGACAGCGACCAGATCTTCCGGCTGACCTACGACGGGTCGGTCGCCGACGAGCAGGGCTTCGTGGCCATGGGGGGCGCGAGCGACGCGGCCGAGGAGCGGCTCGGCACAGGATGGCGACCGGGCATGACCCTGAGCGAGGTCCTGCGGCTCGCCGTCGATGTGCTCGGCGCCGGCGAGAACGGCGAGCGCCGGGCCCTGGACGAGGCCCAGCTCGAGGTGGCCGTGCTCGACCGCGACCGCCCGCGACGCTCGTTCCGGCGCATCGTCGGTCCGGTGCTCACCCGACTGCTCGGCGAGCCACGCGAGACGACCGATGCGCCGGCCGGCCTGCTGGGCTCGGGCGCGACTTCGTCACCTGAAGATCCCACGCCGACAGGGGAGCCGCCCGAAGGTCGGGGCCCCGGGACGCCCACGGCCTGAGTCTCACCTGCTCCGTCTCGAGAGGGGTGGACACGACGAAGGCCGCCCCCCAGCGGTGGGCGGCCTTCGTCGTGCTCGGGCTGCGCATCCAGGCGGCGGCCTGCGTCGTCAGCGGCGCGTGGCGCCGACCTCGTCGCCGGTGTCCTGGAGCTGCTCGTCGTCCTGCTCGTGGTCCTGCTCGTGGTCCTGGTCGTCGAGCTCGGCCGGCTCAGCCGCGGTGTCCACGCCCTCGGACCCGGCGACCTCGGACCCGGGGCCCTCGTCCACGTCGGCCGCAGGTTCCGCGGACTCGTGCACCGGGGCGGGAACAGACTGCTCGGCGTCGGCGACCTCGGAGGGCTGGGCGGCCTTGGTCGGAGCGCCCAGGCCCTGCACCAAGGTCCCGGCACCCAGGGTGGCGAGCATCTGACGGACGTTGCTCAGCTGCGCGCTGATGCTGTCGCGCTGGGCCGAGGCCGCGGCCAGCTCGCGGTCGGACTCCTCACGCACCCGCGACGCGTGGTCGCGGGCCTCGGACACGATCTGGTCGGCCTGCGCCTCGGCGTTCTGGAGCAGCTGCTCGGCCCTCGCGCGCATCTCCTGCGCGTCGTGCTCGGCCCGCTCGGTGAGCTGGCGCAGCCGGGACTCGCTCTCGGTCAGGGCTGCCTCCTGCTGCCGGCGGCGCGCCTCGAACTCCGCGTCGGCCGACTCGCGGCGGGCGGCGAGCGTGACCTCGAGCTCCGCCGACGCCGTGGAGGCCTTGAGGCGGTGGGCCTCGAACTCCGCAGCGAGCTCCTGGCGCTGTGCGGCCGTGACGCTCTGGGCCTCGGCGACGACGGCCTGGGCCTCCCGGTTGGCCTGGGCGATGATGCGCACGGCTTCCTCGTCCGCGCGGGCGCGAGCCTGCTCGGCATACGACGTCGTGGTCGCCTTGAGCTCGGCGGCTGCACGCGTGGCGCGCTCGCGGATCTCGTCGGCCTCCGCACCGGCGCGGGTGCGCATCTCGGCTGCCTCCTGGTCGGCGAGCGACAGGATCTGGGCGATGCGCTCACCGAGGTCGGTGAACGCCTGACCCGGCGCCGGAGCGCTCTTCTTCAGGTCGGCCATGACCCGCGACTGCTGGCCGAGCTGGCCTCGCAGGTCGGCCAGGGCAGCGTTGAGCTTGGTCAGCTCCACGCTGCGCTCTGCAGCGTCCTTCTTGGCTGCCTGGAGCGTGCGGTTCTGCGACTCGATGAAGGAGTCGACCTCTTCGGGCTCGTAGCCGCGGCGGGAGAACTTGAAGTGTGGTCTGTCGATCATGACCGTCCAATGCAGGGGCAGGGGCTGGGGAGGGGTGGACCTCGCCATCTTGGCAGGCATCGGAACAAAAGGCCCAGCGCAGCCACGCCCGCAAGGGAGACTGGTCAGTGCAGGCGGACGCGCGGGTCGAGGACGGCATAGAACATGTCGACGACGATGTTGGCCACGACGACCGCGAACGAGGCGAAGAGCACGATCCCGATGATGACCGGGAGGTCCTGCTGGTTGATGGCGTCGATCGACGTCTTGCCGAGGCCGGGCAGGCTGAACACCGTCTCGGTGACGACGACGCCGCCGACGAGGGCCCCCACGTCGATGCCGAACTGGGTGACCACCGGGGTCATGGCCGAGCGGAGCGCGTGCCGGGTGATGACGCGGCTCTCACGGATGCCCTTGGAGCGCGCCGTGCGGACGTAGTCCTCGCCGAGGACCTCGAGCATCGAGGCCCGGGTGAGGCGGGTGTACGTGGCAGCCGAGACGAGCGCGAGGGTGAACCACGGCAGGATGAGGTGCTGCACCCATGGCCCCAGGCCCTCGCTGAGCGGGGCGTAGCCGCCCGCCGGGAAGATCGGGTAGCCCGCCACGGTGAGCTGGTAGTAGAGGAAGAAGAGCAGCAGCAGTCCGAGGAAGAACGTCGGCATCGAGTAGAAGAAGAGCGAGAAGACCGTCAACGACCGGTCGGTGAACGACCGGGGCCGGATCGCGGAGACCACGCCGTTGAAGACCCCCATGACGAGCCAGATGATGGCTCCGCCGACGACGAGGCTCAACGTGATCGGCAGGGCCTGCGCCATGATCGTCGTGACGGGCACCTGGTGGTAGTAGTCGTAGCCGAGGTCCCCGCGCAGCGCCTTGCCGAGGAAGTCGAGGTACTGCTTCCAGATCGGCTGGTCCAGGCCCAGCCGGGCCGAGATCAGCGCCACCGTCTCAGGGGTGGCCTGACGTCCGGCGAGCGTCCGGGCCACGTCGTTCGGCGCGACGAAGAAGAGGGCGAACACGGCCAGCGAGATGAGCCACATGATGAGCAGCCCGAGAGCCAGCCTGCGGACGAGGAAGCGCAACATGGGTCAGCCCCTCACTCGAAGATCCGGTCGCTGCGCGGGTCGAAGGCGTCGCGCACGCCGTCACCGAACAGGTTGAAGGCCAGGGTGGTCAGCAGCAGGGCCGCGCCGGGGAAGACCATGAACCACCACGACGTCGTGTAGTAGTTCTGGGCGTCGCTGATCATCCCGCCCCAGTCGGCGGTGGGCGGAGCCAGGCCCAGACCGAGGTAGGACAGGGTCGCCTCCACGACGATGACGACGGGGATGAGCAGCGACGCGTAGACGATGATCGGGGCGAGGATGTTGGGCAGGATGTCGACGAACATGATCCGGCGGTCCGAGGCGCCGAGCGACCGCGCCGCCTCGACGAACTCCCTCTCGCGCAGGGACAGGACCTGACCTCGGACGATGCGGGCCACGGACGCCCAGCTGAAGAACCCGATGACGAGCACGGTCACGAGCAGGCTCGGGCCGGTGATCGACACGAGGGCGATGGCCACCAGCAGGAACGGGATGGACAGCACGATGTCGATGAGCCGCGCGAGCAGGGTGTCGACCACGCCGCCGAGGTAGCCGGCCGCCAGCCCGACGACGACGCCGATGATCACGGTCAGGAGCGTTGCGGCAACTCCGACGAGCAGCGAGATCCTCGCGCCGTAGGCGATGCGGACGAAGATATCGCGGCCGAGGTCGTCGGTGCCCAGCCAGAACGTCGAGTTCGGGGGAAGGGGGAGCCCGTCGGCTGAGAGTCCAATCTCGCGGTACTGCTCGTTCGGCGGGTGCCCGGTGACGGCGGTGGTCAACGGTGCGAAGACGGCGAGCAGGATGATCAGTCCGATGATGACGAGGGAGACCATCGCAACCCGGTCGCGACGCAGTCGCTGCCACGCGAGCACCCACGGGCTTCGCCCCTCGATGTGACGGGACGCGACGGGACGCTCATCGGCTGCTTCTGGGCTGAGGAACGGAGGGGCCTCCGCTTCCGGTTCCAGGTCGGTCAGCCGGGGGGCCGTGGGGTCCATGGGGTCGTGCGGGGGGACGATGCTCATCGTGACTCACCTCCGGACTCGGGCGCCGGGCTGCCGGCGTCGTGCGACAAGGTGGCGTCACCGACCATCTCCGAAGCGTCGATGTCGGGGCGGGCCAGCGAGAGGTCCTCACCGATGCTCAGCGGGTGGTGGCAGGCAGTGGAATGGTCGAGCTCGTCGCCGAGCACCGGCACCAGTGGCGGCTCCGACGTGACGCAGTCCTGACGTGCCTTGGGGCACCGGGTGTGGAAGCGGCACCCCGACGGCGGGTCCGTCGGTGTCGGGAGGTCCCCGACGAGGACGATCTGCTCTCGGCTGTCGGCCAGGTCCGGGTCGGGCACCGGGAGGGCCGACAGCAGCGATCGCGTGTACGGGTGCCTCGTCGTGCTGAACAGCTCGGGCGTGGGGGCGGTCTCGACGACCTTGGCGAGATACATGACCGCGATGCGGTCGCTGACGTGGCGCACGACCGACAGGTCGTGGGTGATGAAGAGGTAGGTCAGGGCGAACTCGTCCTGCAGGTCGATGAGCAGGTTGATGATCTGGGCCTGGATCGAGACGTCGAGCGCCGACACGGGCTCGTCGCAGATGACGAGCTTGGGACGCAGGGCCAGGGCCCGCGCCACGCCGATGCGTTGCCGCTGGCCGCCGGAGAACTCCGCGGGGAAGCGGTTGTAGTGCTCGGGGTTGAGCCCGACGGTAGCCATGAGGTCCTGCACCTTGGCCTTGAGGTCGCGACGGGTCGCCGTGCCGTGGATGACGAAGGGGTCCCCGATGATGGCGCCGACCCGACGGCGCGGGTTCAGCGACCCGTAGGGGTCCTGGAAGATCATCTGGACGTCTCTGCGGACGGTCCTCATGTCGCGACGGTCGAGATGCGTGATGTCGCGCCCGTCGAACCAGACGGAGCCGCTGGTGATCTCGTACAACCGGGCCATGCAGCGCGCCAGGGTCGACTTGCCGCAGCCGGTCTCCCCGACCAGGCCGAGGGTCTCCCCGGGCTGGATCTCGAGCGTCACGTCGTCGACGGCGTGCACCTGTGCCACGTCTCGACGCCAGAGGCCACCGGAGCGAACCGGAAAGGACTTCGTCAGCCTGTCGACGCGCAGGAGTGGTTCGGTCATGGCGACACCTCATCGGCCGTCATGGAGGCACCTTCCGTCGTGGGTCGGCTCAGCGGCTCTGCGGCGCCCGCCTGAATTCGCTCGAGATCGCCTTGCGCGCGCGCCGACCGCAGCGCCTCACGCTCGGACAGGACGGTGGGGAGCCAGCAGGCGGAGTCGTGGTCGGGGTCGTCGAACACCCGACGCAGTGGCGGCGTCTCACTCCGGCACCGGTCGAACGCATACGGGCACCGCGGCGCGAAGGGGCACCCCTGGGGGAGGTCGATGAGCGACGGCGGCACGCCGAGGATGGGGGTGAGCCGCGCCCGCACGCCGCCCTGCGCGGGAAGCGAACCGAGCAGGCCCTCGGTGTAGGGGTGGTGGTTGGCGTAGAAGAGCGTGCGCCGGGGCGCCCGCTCCATCGCCGCCCCGGCGTACATGACCACCACCTCGTCGGACATCTCCGCGACGACGCCGAGGTCGTGGGTGATGAGGATGATGGCGGTGCCGAACTCCTCCTGGAGGCGGCGCATCACCGAGAGGACCTGGGCCTGCACGGTGACGTCGAGGGCCGTGGTCGGCTCGTCGGCGATGAGCAGGACCGGGTTGAGTGCCATCGCCATGGCGATCATGACCCGCTGACGCATCCCACCGGAGAACTGGTGAGGGTAGTCGTCGATCCGGCTCTGGGCGTGTGGGATCCCGACCACGGCGAGCAGCTCGGCAGCGCGTCGACGCGCAGCGTCCGTCGACACTCCCCGGTCGTGGGCGCGGATCATCTCGACGATCTGCCAGCCGACCTTGTAGTAGGGGTGCAGGCTCGAGAGCGGGTCCTGGAAGATCATGCCGATGCGCGCCCCCCGGATCCCGCGAAGGACCTCTGGGGAGGCACCGATGAGCTCGGTCCCGTCGAAGCGCGCCGACCCGGTCACCCGGGCGCCGGTCGTCAGGCCGGTGATGGTCTGCGTGGCCACGCTCTTGCCCGAGCCGGACTCGCCGACGATGGCGAGGGTGGACCCGCGGTCGACGTCGAAGGAGAGCCCGCGCACCGCCTCCAACACCCCGTCCGGGGTGTTGAAGGCGACGCGCAGGTCACGGACCTCGAGGAGGGACATGGTGGCTTCGCCCCGGTTCCGCTCAGCCGCCCTGCTTGTCGGCGCTCAACCACACGTTGGCCGGGTCGAAGTTCTGGAGCGACGGCACGTAGACCGCGCCCTGCACCTGGGACGCCCGGTAGCTGGCCTGGACCGGGTTGGTGATCGGGAAGAACGGGGCGTCCTTCATCACCTGTTGGTCGGCCTGCGCCCACATGGTCGCCGCCTCGTCAGTCGTCTTCGCCGAGTTCGCCTGCTCGATGAGGGTGTTGGCGGCGGGGCTGTCGTAGAGACCGTAGTTGCTGCCGCTGGGCGGGAAGGACACCTTCCCGGAGAAGAGCGGGTTGAAGAACGACACGGCCGCGTTGCCGTACCAGTCGGAGCCCCATCCGGCCGTAGCCAGGTCCCACACGCCCCGCTGGGCGACGGTGGGCACCTGCAGGTACTTCGTGTAGAAGTCGGCGTTCGGCGAGGGCACACCGACGACGGTGACGCCGATCTTCGACAGGTCCTGCTGGAGGGTCTGGAAGGTCTTGCTGCTGCCCTGCGATGCGTTGCGGTAGAGCATCTTGAGACTGAGCCCGTTGGGGTAGCCCGCCGCGGCCAGGTCGGCCTTGGCCTTGGTCGCGTCGTAGGGGTAGAGGTCGAAGTTCTTCTCACCACCGACGATGACCGGCGGGAGGACGTGGCTGAGGGCCTGGTTGACCTTCGGGCCACCCAGCACCTGGATGATGTTCGTGCGGCTGATCGCCTCGGAGAGGGCCTGACGGACCTTGACCTTGCCGAGCGCCCCGTTGGTGTTCGGTGACACGGTGTTGAAGACGACGTAGGGGTTGGACGAAGAGCTCGGACCGAGGTTGAGGTTGGGGTCCTTCTTGGCGATGAGCGCGGGAACCTGCGAGGGCGGCGTGGCGACGTCCCATTCCATGTCAGCACTGGGCGTGCCGGTCTGCAGCTGCTGCTGCACGGAGTCCTGGGTGACGGTCTCGTTGATGAGGACCTTGTCGACGTACGCCTTGCGGATCGGGTCGGTCGAGGCGGTCCAGGCGGGGTTGCGGACCAAGGAGATGCTCTTCGTCGGCGCATACGACTCGATCATGTAGGGGCCGTCGGAGATCGTGTGCTGCCCGAGCTCGGCGCTCGCCGGGACGTACGCGTCGTACTCCTTCGGGGCGGCCGAGAACGCAGTCAGGGTGAGCATGTCGGGGAAGAAGCTGGCCGGGTGGGTCAGCTTGAACACGACCGTGAGGTCGTCCTTGGCGACCACACCCGGCAGGTTGGTCCCCTCGAGGTAGGACGAGATGGCGGCGGCGGTGTGGCCCACCTTCCCGAACCCGTCGCAGAAGCTCTTGAACCCCACGATGAGGTCGAGGTAGTCCGGCAGGCCGCCGAACGGCTGCGCGGGGTTGCACGTGCGCTTCACGCCACGGACCACGTCGGCTGCCGTCACCTGGCGTGCCGGCGAGGTGCTCCACTTGGCGCCCGGTCGGATCGCGATGGTGTAGGTCAGCCCGTCGCTGCTCACGCCCTTGCCGGCGGTCGGCATCTCGGTGGCGAGGTCGGGGACGGCCTGGGTCACCTGACCGCTCTGCGCGGGGTAGGTGAACAGCTGCCGGCTCCACAGCCGCAGGCCGAGGTAGCCGACGCTGTAGTAGCTGATGTTGGGGTCCATGTAGTCGACGTCGCCGGCGCCGAGCATGTTGAGGGTCCCGCCCCTGACGGCGGCCGCTGCAGACCCCGAGCCACCTGGCACTGTGGTGCCGCCGCCGGTCGACCCGCTGCACGCCGCCAGCCCGAGGCCGATGGCGCCGACGGCCGCCACCCACGGGAGCGCCCTGGTGTTCCGTGTCATGAGGTCCCACTTCCGTGACGGGCACGAGTGCCGCTTCGGCGGTCGCTACAGGCGGCGCCGTTTCCACGCTAGGCACGCCTCCCGGACCGCAACGGCCACTTCCGGGAGCCGACACGGGAGTGCAACCTGACCGTCATGGGGTCCGGCCGTGGGTGACGGTTTGGTGACAGACGTCATGGACGGCGTGGGGCCGGGCGATACTTGGCCCATGACGCGGCGCGTGCTGCTGGTCGAGGACGATGCACGAGTCCGGCGCGTCCTGCGGCTCGCGCTGGAGGACGAGGGCTTCTCCGTCACCGAGGCCGCGGACGGGGGCCAGTGCCTGACCGACCTGGCCGAGGTCGACCCCGACGTCGTGCTGCTCGACCTCATGCTCCCCGACACCGACGGCTTCTCCGTATGCCGTGAGATCCGGCGCTCGAGCAGCGTGCCCGTCATCATGGTGACCGCTCGAACCGACAGCCACGACGTCGTCGCGGGACTGGAGTCCGGCGCCGACGACTACGTCACCAAGCCGCTCGTCGCGCGGGAGCTGACGGCGCGCATCCGAGCCATGCTCCGCCGGGTCGAACCGGCCGTGGACCACCGTCCGCGCCGCGTGGTGGTCGGAGATCTGGCGATCGGCCTCGACGACGGGGTGGTCACCCGCGACGAAGAGCGAATCCCCTTGACCCGCACCGAGTTCCGGCTTCTCGTGGAACTTGCCGTCGCCGACGGGAGGATCCGCAGCCGCGAGGAGCTCCTCGACCGGGTCTGGGGCTACGGCTACTTCGGTGACAGCCGCATCGTCGACGTGCACATCCGCAGGCTCCGGACCCGGATCGAGCCCGATCCCGCCAACCCGAGGTATGTCGTGACGGCACGCGGTCTGGGCTATCGGCTGGCGATCTGAGTGCACGGTCTGCGCTCGCGGGTGACCCTGGCCTTCGGGCTCGTGTCGCTCGCCGTGTCGGCCCTGCTCGCCCTGCTCGTCTGGACCGTCGTCTCGACCTACCTGGTCGACCAGCGCGAGACGGTGGCCGTGGCCGAGGGCGAGCTCGGTCGGACCGTGGTCGAGGACGGCCTCGTCGCCCGGGCAGGGCTGGTCACGGCCCCGCTCGACGGCCTGCCGACCGCCGAGTCGACTGCGTCGATGTGTCTCGTCGGGGGGGAGTGGTACTCGACCTCCCCCCGGGTCGGGGCGTCGGACCTCCCGGTCGGCCTCGTCGACGCCGTGACCAGTGGCCAGGAGTCGACGCAACGGATCCAGGTCGGCGGCCAGCTCCTCCTGGCGGTGGGGGTGCCGCTGTCCCCGGCCCACGCGGGCTTCTTCGCGGTGTTCCCGTTGAGCGACCTCGACCAGGCCCTGCGGACGTTGTCGACCGCACTCGTGCTAGGTGCAGCGCTCACAGCCGTCCTCGGCGCCTGGATCGGTCGCAGCGCGTCCCGACTCGCCCTGCGACCGCTGGCGGAGCTGGGCAGCGTCGCGGCGGCCGTCGCGGAGGGACGCCTCGACGCGCGCCTGCAGACCGGTGACGACCCTGACCTCGGTCCCCTCGGTGCGTCGTTCAACCGGGCCGTGGCCGAGCTCGAGCACCGGGTGGCGGCGGACTCGCGCTTCGCGGTCGACGTGAGCCACGAGCTGCGAACCCCTCTGACGACCATGCTCAACTCGATGCAGATCATCAAGAACCGAGAGGCATCCCTGCCGGTCTCGGTGCGTGAGCCGTTCGACCTGCTCGCGGAGGAGCTCGAACGCTTCCGCGTGCTCGTCGTCGACCTGCTCGAGATGGCCCGGCACGATGCCGGCCAGGGTCTCCTGCTCGAGGAGGTGAACCTGGCCGAGCTCGTGCGGACGGCCGCCGACCATGCAGCGGGCCGACCGGTGACCGAACCCGCCGGGCCACTGACGACGAGCGTGGACAAACGTCGCCTCGAACGCGTCGTCGCCAACCTCGTCCACAACGCCGAGTCCCACGGCGGCGGCGTCACGGCAGTCCGGCTGCTCCGACGGGGAGGGACCGCGCGGATCGAGGTGGACGACACCGGCCACGGAGTCCCACCCGACCAGCGCGGCCGGATCTTCGACCGGTTCGCCCGGGGCCCGGGCCCGGCCGGCAGCGGGGGGCTCGGGCTCGGCCTGGCCATCGTCCAGCGCCACGTCGCGCTGCACGGCGGCTCGGTCGGCGTAGAGGACCGTCCGGGAGGAGGCGCGCGGTTTGTCGTCGAGCTGCCGATCACCGATGGCTGAGGGACGACGTGGGCGACGAGGACGCCGGGCCCCGGGCGTCGTCGTCGCCACCTGCCTCGTCGTGCTCGGGCTCGGGTCCGCCTGCACCCTCGGCCCACAGGACGCGCCGGTCGCGGTCCCCGGGCGAGGCGCGGTGACGGCGTCGGCCGCCGGGCCGCCGACCGCGGTGCCGCTGACGATGCAGGCCTACCTGCTGCGTGGCGAACTGCTCTCGCGGGTCGAGCGGCAGGTACCCGAGGGATCGGGCATCGGACCGGCACTCGCGGCGCTCGCCATGCCGCTGTCACGGGACGAGGTCGCCCAGGGCCTTCGGACCGCGCTACCGCCCGCGACCGTGTCGCTCGTGGGCCGGTTGAACGGCACGCAGGTGGCGCTCGTCGACGTGCCCCAGGGCTTTGACCGCCTGTCCGCGCGCGACCAGGTGGCCGCCCTGGCTCAGATCGTGTTCACGGTTACGGCAGACACGGTCGCCACGGGGGTGCAGCTCGTGCAGGGTGGGCGGGTCATGCCGATGCCCGACGCGAGCGGGCAGCTCCGCTCCCGCCCACTCAGCCGGGCCGACTTCGCCGCCCTCGCGCCGACGTCGTGACCCCGGGAGGATGCGTGCACCCGCAAGGAGGGTCGCCGCATACGTCCTCCCCGTCGATGGGGAGCGAGCCGCCTACAGTTGGTCCATGGAGCGGCGGATCTTCGGGATCGAGAACGAGTACGGCGTGACCTGCACGACGCAGGGCCAGCGGCGCCTGACTCCGGACGAGGTCGCGCGCTACCTCTTCCGCAGGGTCGTCGCGTGGGGGCGTTCGAGCAACGTCTTCCTCGGCAACGGCGCGCGCCTCTACCTCGACGTGGGCTCCCACCCGGAGTACGCCACGGCCGAGTGCGACTCCGTGCGTGAGCTCGTCGTCCAGGACAAGGCGGGCGAGCGGATCCTCGAGGGTCTCGTCGAGGACGCCCAGGGCCGCCTGCGCGACGACGGTGTGGAGGGCGAGATCTTCGTCTTCAAGAACAACACCGACTCCGCCGGCAACTCCTACGGCTGTCACGAGAACTACCTCTACGGGCGGTCCGGCGACTTCCAGCGGGTCTCCGACATGTTCATCCCGTTCCTCATCAGCCGGCAGATCATCTGCGGAGCCGGCAAGGTCGTCGCGACGGCCCACGGCGCGAGCTTCGCCGTCAGCCAGCGGGCCGACCACATCTGGGAGGGCGTGTCGTCCGCGACGACTCGCAGCCGACCCATCATCAACACCCGCGACGAGCCGCATGCCGACGCCGAGAAGTACCGCCGCCTGCACGTCATCGTCGGTGACTCCAACATGTCCGAGACGACCAACCTGCTCAAGGTGGGCAGCGCCGACCTCGTGTTGCGGATGATCGAGGCGGGCATCGTCATGCGTGACCTGTCGATGGAGAACCCCATCCGCGCCATCCGCACCATGAGTCACGACCCGAGCGGTCGTGCCACCGTGCGGCTCGCCAACGGACGCGAGCTGTCGGCCCTGGACATGCAGCGTGAGTACCTCGACAAGGCCGTCGAGTTCATCGACCGCGAGGGCATGGACAGCCCGGACACGAAACAGGTCATCGACCTCTGGGGCCGGGCCCTCGACGCCATCGGGTCGGGTGACCTCGACGCCATCGACACCGAGATCGACTGGGTCATCAAGCACCGCCTCATCGAGCGCTACCGGGCCAAGCACGGACTTTCCCTCTCGGACGCCCGGATCCAGCAGATAGACCTCGCGTACCACGACATCAACCGTCGGCGCGGGCTCTTCTACCTGCTCCAGCGACACGGTCGAACGGCGCGCGTCGCCTCCGACGTCGAGATCTTCGAGGCGAAGGTCCGCCCGCCCCAGACGACGCGAGCCAAGCTGCGCGGCGACTTCATCCGGGCCGCCCAGGCCCACGGCCGCGACTTCACCGTGGACTGGGTGCACCTCAAGCTCAACGACCAGGCCCAGCGCACCGTGCTGTGCAAGGACCCGTTCCGTTCCGTGGACGAGCGGGTCGAGCGGCTGATGGAGACGATCGACCGGTCCCCGACCATCCAGCGCCCGCTCTGACACCACCCCCACGAGCACCCCCCCACGAGCACCCCCGCGGGCGACCGAGCACCCCTGGTGCCGGGTCACGGCAGGCCGTTCCCACCTGTCAACGCGCTGTGCATCACGCACAAGGGTGGGGGTTACAGTGGCTGGGATTTGCCCAGCGGGACCTCCACGCCCGCCCGCCCCGACCGAAAGTCTTCCCCTGTGCGTCCCAACCGCCCAGCCGCTAGCGCGGCCGTTGTCCTGATCGCTGCCCTCGGGCTCACGACCGTCGCCGCCTGCGGGTCGAGCTCGTCCGGGTCCACGAGCACCTCGACCTCGAGCGTCGCCGCTTCGACCGCCCTCAAGGGCGTGTCCGCGACCGGCGCCGTCGACCTCAAGACGGCGCCGAAGGTGACGATCGGCACCACGCCGATCAGCTCCAAGGCCGTCGAGCACAAGGTGCTGACCCCGGGCACCGGCACGGCGGCGACCAAGGCCGACACGGTGCGCCTGCGCGCGCAGATCTTCAACGGCACGAGCGGCAAGCTCATCGACGACGGCTTCTCCGCAGGCCGCTCGGTGGAGGGCTACCGTCTCGGCCGCTCCGACATCGTGGCCGGCTTCCTCGAGGGCCTGGTCGGCGCCACGAAGGGCAGCCGCATCGCCTTCACGATCCCGCCCGAGAAGGGCTTCGGCTCCGCCGGCAACGAGCAGCTCGGCGTGAAGGGCACCGACACGATCGTGGTCGTCGCGGACATCGCCGACGTGCACACGCCCCTGACCAAGGTCGACGGCACCCAGACGGCGGCGCCGGCGGGCCTGCCCACGGTGGAGTTCAAGAACGGACCGACCAAGGAGCCCACGGTCACGGTGCCCAAGACCGCTGCCCCGACGACGACGCAGCAGGCGACCCTGATCCAGGGCACCGGGGCGACCGTCGAGAAGGGCCAGACGATCAGCGCCCAGTACCACGGCGTCCTCTGGAAGGACGGCAGCGTCTTCGACTCCTCGTGGAAGCGTGGCGCGGCGGCCGACTTCCCGATCGGTGTCGGCCAGGTCATCCCCGGTTGGGACAAGACCCTGGTGGGCAAGAAGGTGGGCAGCCGCGTGCTGCTCGTCATCCCGCCGGCCGACGGCTACGGCAAGGCCGGCAGCCCGCCGAAGATCTCCGGCACCGACACCCTCGTGTTCGTCGTGGACATCCTCGACGCCTACTGAGCAGCAGCGGGACCGGCGACCCGGTCGCCACCTGAGTCTTCTGAGTCACCAAACGAAAGGGAAACGCAGCATGGCACTCGACCCCAACCGCACCAAGCCCGAGATCGACTTCCCGGAGGGCGACGCGCCTGCCGACCTCGTCGTCGAGGACCTCATCGTGGGTGACGGTCGTGAGGCGAAGGCGGGCGACACGGTCAGCGCCCACTACGTCGGCGTCGCGCACTCCACCGGTGAGGAGTTCGACTCGTCCTGGAACCGCGGCAGTGCGCTCGACTTCCGTCTCGGCGTGGGCATGGTCATCGCCGGCTGGGACAAGGGCATCGAGGGCATGAAGGTCGGTGGCCGGCGCAAGCTGACGATCCCTTCGCACCTCGCCTACGGCGAGCGCGGCGCAGGCTCGGCCATCGCGCCGGGCGAGGCGCTGATCTTCGTCGTCGACCTCGACGACGTGCGCTGAGCGCACCCGACGTCCGGCCCTGAGGGGTCAGCGACCAGCGAGCAGCATCCGGGCGGCATACCGCCCCGCGACGGCCGCGCCGAGGAATCCGGCGCGGTCGTCGTCGTATCCGCGGCCCATCGTGCGCAGCGGGACCGGCACCTCGCGCAGGGCCAGGTCGAGACCGTCGGTCTCCACCTCGTGGAGCGTGAGGCGACCGGCGCTCGTGGCCGCCAGTGCACGCGCCTGGTCGAGCACCAGTGCCCCGACGCTCCCCGGCAGGAGGGGGACCGGCACGTCGGCGGGCACGAGCGACACCCGTCCGTATGCCGTGAGGCTGTGGTGCGAGACCCCGCGGTGCCGCTCGCGCGGGTCGGCCTCGGAGATCCGCAGCGAGCAGACGGGCCGGCCCCCCAGCGTCCCCGCCGCGTTGACGGCCTCGCCGGCCGAGGTGCCCGAGAAGCCCCAGCGCGTGCCCGTGCCGAGGTTGCCCGGTCCCTGCGACACGACGACGACGTCGGCGCCGACGACGTGGTGCGCGGCCAGCAGGCCGGTGTGGACGTTGACGGCCTCGAGGTCACCGCCGAAGGCCTGCCCGACCGTGATGGACGCCTCGAGCCAGCCGGACGACCGCAGGCCGGCCACCGTGCGGGAGAAGTCGAGGGGGAGCGCGCCGCCGTCGGTCATGACGTAGGCCACCCGTACCGACGGCACGGCCGCTCGCAGAGCCGCCAGCACCGCCGGGAGGGCCGAGTGGAGGTCCGCGACGACGACCGGCAGGCCGGCGAGGTCGTCGGCGTCGGCGAGGACGGCGTGGTGCTCGCTGTCCTGCTCGTCGACGCCGAGCACCATCGTCTGCGAGGGCGTGTAGCGCGCCTTGACGACGTGCCCACGCACCGCGGCGACGTCGTCGACGGGCCGGGGGAGCGCGTCCGGGGCCGCGACGACGATGGCGAGACCGCCCGTGCCGAGACCGCGCTCGAGGGCCGTCGTGTTGAGCAGCACCGCGGTGCCCGGACCGAGGCTGCCGACGACCTCGACGTAGCCGAGCGCACGGACCACGTCACCGGAAGCGAGGCGGACGGCATACTCGACCGCCCCCGCCCAGCGGGAGCGGACCTCGACGACGACACCCCGGCGCCACTGGATCATGGGGTGACCCTATTCGATCGCATGTTCGGGTAGCGTCGGACTGCCCCCACGCGCCGCTGCCCCTTCAGGAAGGTCTCGATGAGCCCTGCGTCTGCCTCGGCCGACAAGACCGAACGGCTGCTCAACCTCATCCTCGCGCTGAAGTCCGCGCGGCGACCGGTGTCGAAGCAGAAGATCCGCGAGTCGCTGCCGGCCTATGCCGCCGCGACCTCCGACGAGGCCTTCGACCGGATGTTCGAGCGCGACAAGGACGAGCTGCGCGAGATGGGGATCCCCATCACGACGACCGTCCTCGACGTCCTCTTCGACGACGAGGTCGGCTACCGCATCGACGCGAGCGAGACCACGCTGCCGGCCATCAGCTTCGAGCCCGACGAGGTCGCTGCCCTGGCCCTGGCCGCGCGGGCGTGGTCCACGGCCAGCATCTCCGGCGCCGCGTCGGCGGGCCTGCGCAAGCTGCGCCTCTCCGGGGTCGAGATCGACGAGTCGGTCGCCGCCGGCGCCGAGCCGCGCATCCGCACCAAGGAGCCGGCGTTCGAGGCCGTGCACGCGGCCGTGACGGCCCTGCAGCCGATCACCTTCGACTACCGCAAGAACGACGGGGAGCTGACGACGCGCCACGTGCAGCCGTGGGCGCTGAAGAACTGGCACGGCCGCTGGTACCTCACCGGTTTCGACGTCGACCGCGGCGACGAGCGCGCGTTCCGGCTCAGCCGCTTCGAGGGCACCGTCCGTCGCAAGGGCAGGGCGGGGTCGTATGCCGTCCCGTCCGACCACGTGCCCGAGGTGGCCCTCGAGGCGCAGCCGCCCGAGCCCGAGGGCACCGCCGTCGTGCGCGTGCGCCACGGGCGCGGACACACGCTGCGCCGCTCCGCCCAGCGCACCACCGAGGTCGACGAGCAGTGGGCCGAGATCGAGGTGCCCTACCGCCGCGGCACGACCGAGCGCGACGTCGTGGCCCTGGGCACGCACGCCATGGCCGTGTCGCCGCCCGAGCTCGTCGAGGCCGTCCGCTCGGCGCTGCGGGCAGTGGCCCGGGCACACCACGCGTCAGCACGGGCAGGCGCAGCCTCCGTGCTCGAGACGTCACGATCGGAGGCACCGGCATGAGCGGTTCGAGACGGCCGGCAGCACGTCGACCGGCCGAGACGGCGACGCAGCGCCTGGGGCGCCTGCTCGACATGGTGCCGTGGCTGCTCCAGCACCGCGGGGTGCCGATCTCCGAGGCCGCGCGCGAGTTCGGTGTCGACGAGGACCAGGTCGTGGAGGACCTCGAGCTGCTGTTCGTCTGCGGCACGCCGGGCTACGGCCACGCCGAGCTCATCGACGCCCAGTGGGACAGCGGCCACATCTACCTCGACAACGCCGACGACATCGCCGCTCCCATGCGTCTGACCCGTGACGAGGCGGTCACCCTGACGGCCGGTCTGCAGGCCCTGGGCTCGACGCTGGTGGGGTCCGACGTCGCCGAGCGCACGCTCGACAAGATCCGGGTGGCGGCGGCGACGGGCGTCGGCGAACCGACGGGTCGCATCGACCTCGACCTCGACGACGGCAGCCAGCACCCGGCCATGGAGACGCTCAAGGACGCCTTCGCGCGCGGCCGGCGGGTGCACCTGGGCTACTACGTCGCGACGCGCGACGAGTCGACCGAGCGCGACGTCGACATCATGCGCATCCTCAACCTCGACGCGCAGTGGTACGTCGAGGGCTACTGCCACCGCGCCGAGGACGTCCGGCTCTTCCGGCTCGACCGCATCGAGGACGTCTCCGTGCTCGATGTCGACGGCACGCCACCGCGGCAGGCGCGCCCCCGGGACCTCGACGACGTGTTCGTCCCCGGTGAGAACGACCTCACGGTCGTCATCGAGGCAAGTCGCTGGGCGGCCTGGATCGCTGACTACTACCCCAACGAGGGGGTCGAGCGTGGGCCCGACGGTTCGCTGCGGGTGACCCTCAAGGTCGCCGACCCGGCTCTCGTCCGGCGCCTCGTGCTGCGCCTCGGGGGAGAGGCCCGGGTCGTCGAGCCACCGGAGCTCGTCGACGCGGTGGCCGACGAGGCACGGTCCGCGCTGGCGGCCTACGGCGAGCCCGGCTGAGCGCCGTCCTCCCGCACGGCCCACAGGTCAGGTTCACCGGGCGCACGTATGCTGGTCACCTGCAGCACCGAGGCTGCACCATGACCGTTCCGATCCGGACCGGACTTCGACGAGGAGACGTAACCATGCCCAACCTGGGTGCCCCCGAACTGATCATCATCGCGGTCGTGCTCATCGCCTTGTTCGGCTGGAAGAAGCTCCCCGACATGGCTCGCAGCCTCGGCCGTTCCGCCCGGGTCTTCAAGTCCGAGGTGGACGAGCTGAAGAAGGACGGCAAGCCGGTCCCCAGTGACGCGGCGCGGACCACCGTGCCCGGCGACGTCGTCGACGCCGACGCCGAGCGGCGTGCCGCGGAGGCCCGCCTTGCCGATGCAGAGCGCCGCGCCGCAGAGGCCCGCGCGGAGGCTGACCGCCTGCGTGCCGCCACCCCGGCCGCGACGACGACCCCCACGCCGACTCCCACGCCGACCCCGACGCCGACGAGCAGCACGGACGACGTCCGTCGCGACTCGACGTTCTGAGTGGGTCGGGTCCCGGACCTGTCACACGGACTCACCTGAATGCCGTCACTGCGACGCCAGCGCGACCCCGAGGGGCGGATGTCGCTCGGCGACCACCTCCGTGAGCTGCGCAACCGCATCACCATCAGCGCCATCGCCATCGTCATCGGTGGCGTCGTCGGCTGGATCTACTACGACCGCATCATCAGTGCCCTGACCAAGCCCCTGCGGGACCTGCAGGTCGGGCGTGGCGGCGTCGTCAACATCAACTTCGCGGGGATGACCGACGCCTTCGCGCTCCAGCTGACGACGTCGCTCTCCGTCGGCCTCATCATCGCCTCGCCGATCTGGCTCTTCCAGATCTGGGGCTTCATCGTCCCCGGGCTGACGAAGAAGGAGAAGCTCGTCGCGCGGCTGTTCGTCGTCGCCGCGGTGCCGCTCTTCCTCGCCGGCTGCCTCTTCGCGTTCATCATGGTGCCCAAGGCCGTCGCGGTCCTGCTCGGTTTCACACCCCCCGGGGCCTACAACCTCCAGGACGGGTCGCAGTACCTCAACTTCGTGCTGAAGTTCATCGTCGCCTTCGGCTGCGCCTTCCTGCTGCCGGTCTTCCTCGTCGCGCTCAACCTCGTCGGCGTGCTGCCGGCGAGGGCGATGCTCAAGGGCTGGCGTCCGGCCGTCATGGTGATCCTCGTCTTCGCGGCGGTCATGACCCCGACGCCCGACGCGTACACCATGCTCTTCCTGGCCACGCCCATGGTGGCGCTCTACTTCGCCTCGGTCGGCGTCGCCTTCCTGCTCGACCGCCGCAAGGAGGAGCACAAGCCCGACTGGTTGGACGTCCCCGACGACGAGGCGTCCTCCCTGTAGCGTGCGGGTGTGTCCCACCGTGTCGCCCTGGTCGTCAACCCCACGTCCGGGAAGGGCCTGGGACAGGTGCTGGGCGCGCAGACGCGGCAGCTGCTCCTCGAGGCCGGGCACGAGGTCGTCGACGTGTCGGGCAGCGACTACCACGAGGCGCGGGACCGGGGACGAGGTGCCGTGGACTCCGGCGCCGACACGGTGGTCGTGGTCGGCGGCGACGGCATGGTGCACCTCGGGGTCAACCTCTGCGCCGGCACGTCCACCCGGCTCGCCGTCGTGGCGGCCGGCACCGGCAACGACTTCGCGCGCAACCTCGGCCTGCCCGTCCGCGATGCGCGGTCGGCGGTCGCGCTCCTCACCGACGGGCGCACCCGCCGGATCGACCTCGGGCGCGTCAGCAACGGCGTCGGGGGGGAGACGTGGTTCGGCGGGGTGCTCGGTGCCGGTTTCGATGCCGTCGTCAATGCGCGGGCCCAGCGGATGAGGTGGCCGCACGGACAGATGCGCTACAACCTCGCGGTGCTGCGCGAGCTGCCCGTCTTCCGGCCCATCCCGTATGCCATCGAGCTCGACGGGCGCCGCATCGAGACGCGCGCGATGCTCGTGGCGGTCGCCAACACGACGTCGTTCGGGGGCGGCATGCGCGTCTGTCCGGACGCCGACGTCACGGACGGGCTCTTCGACGTCATGATCGTGCACGCGCTGTCTATCGCGGCGTTCCTCCGGGTCTTCCCCAAGGTCTACTCCGGGACGCACATCACCCATCCGGCCGTCGAGATCCAACGCGCCCGGCGAGTTCGCTTGGAGGCGAGCGGTATCCACTCACAGGCCGACGGCGAGATGTTCGCCGACCTTCCCATCGACGCCGAGGTCGTGCCCGGTGCCCTGCGCGTCGTGACCCCCAAGGAAGTGCTCTCATGATCGCCACGTGGCCGAGGCTCGCGGAGTTCGCCGCCCGACTCGAGTTCCCGCTCGACGACTTCCAGACGGAGGCGTGTCGCGCCGTCGAGGAGGGTCGCGGTGTCCTCGTGGCGGCGCCGACGGGTGCGGGCAAGACGATCGTCGGCGAGTTCGCCGTGCACCTGGCCCTCGCGACCGGGCGCAAGGCGTTCTACACGACGCCGATCAAGGCACTGTCGAACCAGAAGTACACGGACCTCGTCCGCGTCCACGGCGCCGACAAGGTCGGCCTGCTCACCGGTGACGCGTCGATCAACGGCGAGGCGCCCATCGTCGTCATGACGACCGAGGTCCTGCGCAACATGATGTATGCCGGGTCGACCACCCTGCTCGGGCTCGGCTGGGTCGTCATGGACGAGGTCCACTACCTCGCCGACCGGTTCCGTGGGGCGGTGTGGGAGGAGGTCATCATCCACCTGCCGCCCGACGTCAGCGTCGTGTCCCTGTCGGCCACCGTGAGCAACGCCGAGGAGTTCGGCGCCTGGCTCGGTGAGGTGCGGGGCGACACCGAGGTCATCGTCTCGGAGCACCGGCCCGTGCCGTTGTGGCAGCACATGATGGTCGGTCAGACGCTCTTCGACCTCTTCGTCGAGGAGCGCGACGCCCGTGAGGACGACGAGCACTTCGTCGCCGCGCCCGGTCGCTACTCGGTGGCCGTGAACCCCGACCTCGTCCACGCCATCCGCGGCTCCGAGGGGCGCGGCGCGTGGGACTCCCACTGGGTCAGCTCCCGCGGGGGCCGGGACAAGGGCCGTCCGCGCGGCAAGGGCGGCGCCCGTGGCGGTTCCGGGGGAGCGGGGCGCGGCGGTCGTGACGACTGGTCCGGGCGCGGCCGCCGGGGCAACGACGCACCGTCTGGTCGTGGTGGCGACGCCGGGCGCGGATTCTCGCGCGGCGGACGTCCCGGTGGCGGTGCGACCCGTGCCGAGGTCATCGAGCGCCTCGAGCGCGAGGGCCTGCTGCCCGCCATCACCTTCATCTTCAGCCGGGCCGGCTGCGACGGTGCCGTGGGCCAGCTCCTGTCGAGCGGCATGCGCCTCATCCCCGAGTCCGAGGGAGAGGCCAACCGGCGCCTCGTCGAGGAGCGCATCCAGGGCCTGGCCGAGGAGGACCTCACGGTGCTCGGCTACTGGGACTTCGTCGACGGCATCTCTCGTGGCTTCGCCGCGCACCACGCCGGCATGCTGCCGACGTTCCGCGAGATCGTCGAGGAGCTCTTCACCGCCGGTCGGGTTCGGGCTGTCTTCGCCACCGAGACGCTGGCGCTCGGCATCAACATGCCGGCGCGCACCGTCGTGCTCGAGAAGCTGGTCAAGTTCAACGGTGAGAACCACGTGGACATCTCACCGGCTGAGTACACCCAGCTGACCGGGCGGGCCGGCCGGCGCGGCATCGACATCGAAGGTCACGCCGTGGTGCTCTGGAACCGTGGTCTCGACCCTGCGGGGGTCGCCGGCCTCGCCTCGACGCGCACCTACCCGCTGCGCTCGAGCTTCCGGCCGACCTACAACATGGCGGTCAACCTCGTGCGGGAGTTCGGTCGCGAGAGCGCCCGCAAGATCCTCGAGACGTCCTTCGCCCAGTTCCAGGCCGACCGAGCCGTGGTCGGCTTCGTCCGAACGGTCCGGCGCAACGAGGAGGCTCTCGCCGGCTACGCCGAGCAGATGACCTGTCATCTCGGCGACTTCACCGAGTACGCCGCGATCCGCAACGAGATCCGCGACGTCGAGAAGGAGGGCGCCAAGGCCCGGTCCGCATCGATGCGGACAGCGGCGGCGATCTCCCTGGAGGAGCTGAAGATCGGCGACATCGTGCGCATCCCGGCAGGACGGCACAGCGGTCTGGCCGTCGTCGTCATGCCGAACCGCGGTGGCAGGGGAGAGTCGGCGTCGCCGGCCGTCGTCACCGAGGACCACCAGCTGCGCCGCCTGACCCTGCACGACGCCCCCACCCCGCTCGAGCCGCTCGGCTCGATGCGGGTGCCCAAGCAGTTCAACGCCCGCAACCCCAAGGCCCGCCGCGACCTCGCCGCGACGCTGCGGGCGACGATGCCGCACGACCCGCCGCCCCGTCGGCGCCAGGCCGACGTCGACCCGACGGACGACCGGGTCGACGTGCTGCGCCGGCAGCTGAGGGCGCACCCGTGCCACCGCTGCCCCGACCGCGAGAACCACGCCCGTTGGGCGGAGCGCTGGTGGCGCCTGCGGCGCGAGACCGACGGCATCCAGCGCAAGATCGACGGCCGCACGAACTCCGTTGCCAAGACCTTCGACCGCATCTGCGAGCTGCTCGTCGAGATGGGCTACCTCGGCGACGGCGGACAGACGATCACCGCCAACGGCGACCGGCTACGCCAGCTCTACACCGAGAAGGACCTGCTCGCGGCCGAGTCGCTCCGCGAGGGAGTGTGGCGCCGCCTCGACCCGCCGTCGCTGGCGGCTGTGGTCTCCACGCTCGTGCACGAGCCGCGTCGCGAGGAGGGCGGCCTCACCCCACGGTGGCCCAACGACGACGTCCGCGAGGCGTACGACCGGATGATCCGGATCTGGTCCGACCTCGAGGACGCCGAGGGCGCCCTGGCGCTGCCCCGGACGGGTATGCCGGACGGTGGCCTCGCCTGGGCGATGCACCGGTGGGCGAGCGGGCAGCGGCTCGAGGACGTCCTGCGCGGGACCGACCTGGCCGCGGGCGACTTCGTGCGCCGGTGCAAGCAGGTCATCGACCTGCTGGGACAGCTCACCGACGCCGCGGACCCGGACCTGGCGACCACGGCCCGGCGGGCGAGCGACAGCGTGCTGCGCGGTGTCGTCGCGGCTGACCGGCTGGACTGACGGCGGCGGTTCCCGGTGGCGCCGCGATTGTCGCCGCGGCAGTGGAGTCGGTTATGGTTGCGTCACCGGTCGGCGTTTTTGGTGCTCGTGTATTCGCACGCTCGCAAGGAACGCATTGCGAGCGCAACTGTTTCTTCAGGGTTTCTGGAGTGGTCGCGTCTCTGCCGGCCGCGGGTCGCTGACAAGCAACGGCTCACTTCCACCCAAAGGAGAAAACATGGCACAGGGAACCGTCAAGTGGTTCAACTCGGAGAAGGGCTTCGGCTTCATCGCCCCGACCGAGGGTCCCGACGTCTTCGTCCACTACTCGGAGATCACGGGCAACGGCTACCGCAGCCTCGAGGAGAACCAGGCCGTCGAGTTCGACGTCGAGCAGGGCCCCAAGGGTCCGCAGGCGATGCGCGTCCGCGCTCTCTGATCACTCGCTGATCTCGGCGGACCCACAGTCCGCACAAACGAAGGCCGGTCCCCTCAGGGGGACCGGCCTTTCGTCTTGTCCGGGCGGAGGCGCTTCAGCCGGTCAGAGCCGCGTCAGCCGGTCGAACGGGCTGTTGACGCGGACCACGCCGGACTCGAAGCGCAGGGTGACGGTCTCGGGACTGCAGGCGACCACGACACCGAGGCCGTGGCGCAGGTGGGAGACCCGGTCACCTACCGAGAACTGTTCGATGTCGCGAGCCGGAGCCGGCCTGAACGGGCTGCTGGAGAGATGGCGACGGCGGTCTGGAGTTCCGTGGTTGGGCACCCTTCAGTATGCGCCATTTGACGGCCAGGTGGTGACCCGCGAGTGGCTGTGAGACGCTCGGCCCTCACGGGGGCGGTCGAGACGTGACCGTACCGTGACCGCTCCGGAGGCCCTCTGGGACGTTCCTCTCAGTCGATGCCGAGGGCGGAGATGACCCGGTCGAAGGACGACGTCAGCCCGTGCTCGACGGCCAGTCGGGACATCAGGGTGGGGTCTGCCACGGCCGACGGCGCGGAGAGATCGACGTCCGGCACGGCAGCGTCCTTGGCGACGGCGACGACCCGGGGGGCTGCGTCGAGGTAGTCGGCAGCGGCCTCCAGGCGGGCGCGCTGGGCGCCCTTGAGGGCAGGGTCTCCCTCGTCGATGGCGGCACGGATCGCCTCGAGGGTGCCGTAGGTCGTGATGAGCTTGGCGGCCGTCTTCTCACCGATTCCGGCCACGCCCGGCAGCCCGTCACTGGTGTCGCCACGCAGCACCGCCATGTCCGCGTAGGCGGCTCCGGTGCCGACGCCGTACTTCTCGGCCAGGAAGGCCTGGTCGACGAGGTCCGGTGAGCGGACCCCGCCGCGTGCGGTGTAGATGACCCGCACCTGGTTGGTGTCGTCGACGAGCTGGAAGAGGTCACGGTCGCCCGTGACGATGTCGACCGGCATACGGCCGCTGAACTGTGTCGCGAGCGTCCCGATGACGTCGTCGGCCTCGTAGCCGTCCACGCCGATACGGGCGATGCCGAGTGCGGTGAGCGCGTCGATGATGATCGGCACCTGGACGCCGAGGGCTTCGGGCACCTGCTCCCCGGCGAGGTCGTCCGGCCCGGGCTCGGCCACCCGGTGCGCCTTGTACGACGGGATCGCCTCGACCCGGAAGGCGGGGCGCCAGTCGTTGTCCCAGCAGGCCACGAGGTGGGTGGGTCGCCCGCGGTCGACGAGCGAGGCGATCATGTCGAGCAGACCGCGCACGGCGTTGGTCGGGACCCCGCTGGGGCCGATGACCTCGGGCACCCCGAAGAAGGCGCGGAAGTACAGCGAGGCGGAGTCGAGCAGGAGCATCCGGGGAGCGGGGGACGGCATACGCGAGAGGGTACCGGTGCCGTAGCGTCGCTTCATGGGTCGAACGCGCGCCCGTGCCCTCCTGGCCGTCATGGCCAGTGTGGGCATGTTGCTCGCGGCGTGCTCTCCGTCCGACACCTCACCCGCGGCCAGCCAGTCCAGCCGCGCACCCGCGACCTCCACCGCGACCGCCTCGGCCGCTCCGACGCCGACCCATGTCGGCGACTGGCGGATTGTCGCCCTGGGCGACTCGGTGCCCTACGGCACCGCCTGTGGATGCACGCCCTACCCGACGCTGACCGGCGCCGAGCTGAAGGACGTCTCAGGTCGACCAACGGTCACCACGAACGATGCGAGCCCCGGCTACACGACGTCGGACGTGCTCGGGCAGCTGCAGTCGGACCAGGCGGTCAAGTCGCACGTCGGCGCGGCCGACGTCCTGCTGGTCGAGGTCGGCGCGAACGACGTCCAGTACAGCTCGACCTGCGGCTACGAGCCACACTGCTACGACGCCGGGGTCACCGCGATGAGCGGGCGGCTGCAGCAGATCGTCACCAGCATCCAGCAGCTGACCGCCGGCCGGCGCGTGCTCGTCGTCATGCTCGACTACTGGAGCGTGTGGCTCGGGGGGCAGTACGCGGCTGCCGAGGGGACCGCCTACGTCGACACGGCAGCCCACGTCACGCAGCAGGTCAATGCGGCGGTCGAGACTCGCGCAGCAGCATCGGGAGCCCAGTACGTCGACCTCCGGGCGGCGTTCAAGGGCCCCACCTACTCCTACGACGAGACGCACTTCCTCGCCTCGGACGGTGACCATCCGAACGCCGCCGGCCACCAGCAGATCGCGGATGCCACGGTCGCCGTGATCCGGGCGTTCCTCCACCCCTAAGGACGTCCCGCGTGCTGGCGTCCGGCCGGCGACGTGAGACCGCCGAGTGCGACGGACCGCGATGGAACGGCGCGCCCCGCCCGGGACCACTGGTCTACCCTTCGGCCATGGAAGATCTCGACCGTCGTCTCGTCGGCCTGCTGCTCGCGGATGGTCGGATGAGCTACACCGACCTCGGCAAGGCGACCGGTCTGTCGACCTCTGCAGTCCACCAGCGCGTCCGTCGGCTCGAGGAGCGCGGCGTCGTCACCGGCTATGCGGCGCAGGTCTCCCCGGATGCACTCGGACTGCCGTTGACGGCCCTCATCTCCGTGACACCGTTCGACCCGAGCGCCCCCGACGACGTGCCCGATCGCCTGCGCCACATCACCGAGATCGAGGACTGCCACTCGGTGGCGGGGGAGGAGAGCTACATCCTCAAGGTGCGCGTCGGGACGCCCGGCGACCTCGAGGACCTGCTCGCCCGGATCCGCACCGCCGCCAACGTGTCGACCCGCACGACGGTCGTGCTCTCGACGCCGTGGGAGGGGCGCAGCGCCTCCGCCACGACCCGAGAGGTCAGCTGACCCCCCGGCCGATGCTGGCCCGGAGGGCCCGGGTGACGGTCGCGAGGTCGGCCGGCGACAGGCCGATGTCGAAGCCGCGCCGTCCGCCCGAGACGTAGACGACCTCGAGGGCGTATGCCGTGTCGTCGAGCACCGTGGGCAGTGCCCGCTTCTGCCCCACCGGGGAGATCCCGCCCACGACGTAGCCGGTGCTGCGTTCGGCCGCGGCCGGGTCGGCCATCGTCACCGCCTTGGTGCCCAGCGCCGACGCGACAGCCTTGAGGTCGAGCTGTCCGTCGACCGGGACGACGCCGACGGCGAGCCCCTTGCCCGTGTCGACGAGGAGGGTCTTGAAGACGTGTGCCGGCGGGACGCCGAGGGCCTCGGCGGCCTCGAGGCCGTAGCTCTGCGCGGACGGGTCGTGCTCGTAGGGGTGGCGGGTGTAGGTGACCCCGGCGCGGTCGAGCGCGACGGTCGCGGGCGTCGACGGTCCGTCAGCGGGGCGATGCTTCGCCATCAGGCCTCGGCGACGGATGCGAGCCCGTCCCAGATCGTCGTCACGACGTGGTCGGTCGCCTCGTGGGCGCTCGTGCCGGGGTGGGTGCTGCGCCAGACGGCCAGCCGCTCGCAGCCGCCGATGAGGATCTCGGCCATGACGGTGACCCGGTGCGGCTCGAGGGACTCGAACGCCGGCAGGGTGCGCAGGCCCTCGGCGAAGGCCTTGGCGGTCTGCTGGCGGATGCGCTCGACCGAGGCGGACGCCTCACCGATGAGCGCGCCCTCGGTGCGCAGCAGCGAGAACGCCTGCTCGTGATCGTCGATGAAGGAGAAGAACGCCAGGACGACCCCGCCGACCCGGTCGCGGGCCGGGGCCGTGGGGTTGGCGACCCAGGAGTCGATGAGGGCGGTGAGCAGCTGGCCCCGAGCGCGCTCGATCGTCGCCGCGAGCAGCCCCTCCTTCGAGCCGAAGTAGTCGTAGATGAGGGGCTTGGTGACGCCCACGAGCTCCGCGACCTCGTCCATCGTCGTCGCCTGGATGCCGCGCGTCGCGAAGACCTGCTCGGCCACCGCGAGCATCTGCGCCTCCCGCTCGGCACGAGGCACGCGGGTGCGGGTGCTGGGGGAGCGAGGAGTCACCGCGGCAGTCTACGGGGACCCGTCCACGACTCTGCCGGCGTCCGCGGCCTCGTCGGCATCGTCTGCGTCGTCCGGGAGCAGGCAGAACTCGTTGCCGTCCGGGTCGGCCATCAGCACCCCGTCAGGGACATCGGAGCCGGACGGCAGCCGGGTGGCTCCGAGCGAGACGAGACGGTCGAGCTCGGCGTGCCGCCCGCCCCGGACCGAGGGTGCCAGGTGGAAGTGCATCCGGTTCCGCCGGGTCTTCGGCCGGACCGGAGGACCGCCCCAGGCGATCTTCGTGCCACCGGCAGGCGACTGGATCGCGGTCTCCTCGTCCTGGTCCCAGACCAGCGGCCAACCGAGGGCCGCGCTCCAGAAGTACCCGACCTCCCGCGTCCCGTCGCAGGCCAGCTCACCGAGGAAGCCGCACCCGGCGAGGTAGGAGTTGCCCGGCTCGATGACGCAGAGCTCGTTGCCTTCGGTGTCGGCGAGCACGATGTGCCCCTCTTCGGGAGTCTGGCCCACGTCGAGGTGATGACCGCCCAGCTCGAGCGCGCGAGCCACGATCGCCTGCTGGTCCCCGGGCGAGGTGCTGGTCAGGTGCAGGTGGATCTGGTTGGGGCCGGTCTTCCCCTCGTGCGTGAGCAGGAACCGGATGGGGAACTCGGGCTGCTGGCGTGGCAGGACCGTCACGCCGTCAGCGGCCGTCTCGCGCCCCAGCAGGCGGGCCCAGAAGCGCGCGAGCGCCGGCGGATCGTGGGCGTCGAAGCAGAGCTCGTGGAGCTGACTGGTCATCGTGCGCTCATCTCCGGTCGGCGGACGCTGGGGTCCTCGACACGCTAGGACGGTGATCGGCTGCGGGACAAGCCAATTGCCTGACGGCCGCGATCGATCACATAAGTACCCTTGCGGTTACATAACAAGTTCGGTATGGTCATGACATGGACATGGTGCTGCAGGCGTTGGCCGATCCGAGCCGACGCACGGTGCTGGAGATCCTGCGGGACCATCCGGCGACTGCCGGCGAGCTGGCCGACGCACTCCCCATCGCCCGACCGGGCGTGTCCCGCCATCTGCGGGTGCTCCGGGAGGCCGGGCTGGTCGACGTGCGGGCGGAGGCCCAGCGCAGGATCTACACCCTGCGCCCGGAGGCCCTCGTCGAGGTCGACGAGTGGCTCGAGAGCTATCGCGCCCTCTGGCGCAACCGGCTCGATGCCCTGCACACGGAGATCACACGAGGAAAGAAGGCGCGGAAGTGAAGATCATCGGCACCATGCGAGCGGTCGACGACACCCGAGGCGCCGTGCGCGTCGAGGATGTCTACGACACCGACATCGACGACCTGTGGGGCGCGTGCACGACGCCGGAGCGGCTGGCGCGCTGGATCGCCCAGGTGTCCGGAGACCTGAGCGTGGGTGCCACGGTCCGGGCCGTCTTCACCAGCACGTGGTCCGGGGCGGTGCGCATCGAGGCGTGCGACGCCCCGCACCACCTGCTCGTCACGAACGAGCCGGGGACCGACGACGAGACGCAGCTCGAGGCGTGGCTCACCACCGAGGGCGCGCGCACGCGACTCGTCGTCGAGGAGCGCGGACTGCCGGTCGGTCAGCTCCACTTCTACGGAGCCGGCTGGCAGGTCCACCTCGAGGACCTCGGGCGCTCGCTGCTCAGCGGGGGCCCGGCGCACGCCGAGGGATGGTCGGAGGAGGCGGCAGCGCCCGCCTGGCGGCAGCGGTGGACCGAGCTCACCCCGGTCTACGAGGAGACCACGGTCAGCTGAGGCCCGGAGTCGTCAGGGGACGAGCTGCGACTCGGCGGCCGCCCGGCTCGTGGCGGCCCGCTGGCTCGCCTCTGCCAGGACCGACTCGTGGTCCACCGACGCGTGCCACCAATGCTGCCCCGACGCGGGCAGCGTGTAGATCGGGTCGTAGTAGACGTACTCGCGCGACAAGGCCTCGGTGTCGTCGCCCTCGATGGACGTGCGGTAGTTCTTGCGCCAGTAGGAGATCCCGCGCTCGGTGTCGTACTCCTCCACCTGGTGCACCCAGCGCTTGCCGACGAACGGCACGTCGCAGACGATGCGCGGTGTGGAGAAGCCGGGCAGGTAGCCCATGATCGAGTGCTGGAGGTGCTGGGCCTCGGCGAGCGAGAGCCGCCAGTGCTCCGCGAACGGGATCATGTCGCACATGTAGAAGTAGTAGGGCGTGATCGAGGCCCCGTCGGCGAGCGCGAAGCAGAGGTCGAGCAGCGCCTCGGTGGAGTCGTTGACGCCGCGCATCAGGACGCCCTGGTTGCGCACGTCGCGGACCCCGGCGTCGAGCATCGCCTTGGCGGCCCGGGCGACGGAGGGCGTGACGGACTGGGCGCTGTTGACGTGCGTGTGGATCGCGAGCGAGACACCGCGCGAGCGGGCCTTGGCCGACACGCGCCCGACGCCCTCGACGACGTCGTCGGCGAACCAGTGCTGCGGCAGTCCCATGAGGGCCTTCGTCGCGAGCCGGATGTCGCGGATGTTCTCGATGTCCAGGAGCTCGTCGAGGAACGCCTCGAGGTTCTTCCACGGCATGTTGGCGACGTCACCGCCGGAGACGACGACGTCGCGCACGACCGGGGTGGAGCGCAGGTAGTCGAGCATCGCGGCGTACCGGGCGACCGGCTTGAGGTCGAACTTCAGCTTGGCGACCTGCGGCGTGGAGTTGCCGACGAGGTCCATGCCCGGGCAGTGGCCGCAGTACTGCGGGCACGTCGACAGGAGCTCTGCCAGCACCTTGGTGGGGTAGCGGTGCGTCAAGCCCTCGGCCACCCACATGTCGTGCTCGTGGAGGGAGTCGCGGGAGGCGTGGGGGTGCGACGGCCAGTCGGTGCGTCGGTCGGAGAAGACCGGGAGCATGTAGTGGCGGACCGGGTCGGCGTAGAAGGCCTCGGTGAAGTCGTGGCCGGCCGCGGGCATCGCCGAGTCGGTCGAGGGCACCATCGTGTTGAGCATCTGCGGCGGGACGAGCATCGACATCGTCGCGCGCTCGGCCTGGTCCTTGGCGAGATCGTCGTAGAAGCGGTCGTCGAGCAGGTTGCCCATGAGGGTCCGCAGCTGTGTGATGTTCTTGACGCAGTTGACCCGCTGCCACTGGGCGCTGTCCCAGTCGGCCTGGGTGACGTGGGCCCAGCCCGGCAGCCGGGTCCAGTCAGGCTCCACGAGCTGGCGACGGGCGTAGACGTAGGGCTGCGACACCAGTGTCATGTCCTGACGATAGCCGAAGGTTCGCCCCCGAGTCTCCTATGATGCAGAAGGATTTGTCGTTCGTATCCTCTGCGACAGAAGGATCTGCGCCGTGACCGCACCGCCCCCACCCGACGACCACCGGGTCTCATCGCCGGTCGGCCTGCACCGCGTGCTCGAGCCCACGGGGGAGGCGATCACCCTTCCGCAGGCGGCCCAGCGCCTCGACGCGCGGCCGGAGCTCTGGCCCGACGAGGTGCGCATCGCCGTCGAGACGCTCAACCTCGACGCCGCGTCGTACCGCCAGCTCGCCGAGAAGCACACGCGCGACGGCGCGGTGGACGGCAGCGCCGTCCGTCACGAGGTGCTCGACATCGTCGCGACCCGCGGCAAGATGCAGAACCCCGTCACGGGCTCGGGGGGCATGCTCATCGGCACCGTCGAGGAGGTCGGCCCCGAGAGCCCCCTCGGGCTGCGGGTGGGGGACCGCGTCGCCACGCTCGTCTCGCTCTCGCTGACGCCCCTCGCGATCACCGACGGCCTCGAGCGCTGGGACGGCCGGTCGGAGCAGGTCCCCGCCGCCGGGCACGCCATCCTGTTCGGCCGCAGCATCGCCGCGACGCTGCCCACCGACCTCGACCCGCACCTCGCGCTCATGGTCATGGACGTGTGCGGTGCACCCGCGCTCGTCGAGCGGGTCGTGGGGGAGTATGCCGCCCGCGGCGTCGCGCCGACCGTGGCCGTCCTCGGCGGGGCGGGCAAGTCGGGCTCGCTCTCGCTGGCCGCCGCCCGATCCGCCGGCGCGGGTCGCACCATCGGCGTCGTCCCGGTCGAGCGCGAGCGCACGGTGCTCGAGGCCAGCGGCCTCGCCGACGCGGTCGTGCTGGCCGATGCCCGGTCGCCGCTGGGTCTCGCGGCGGCCGTCGAGTCCGCCGGCGGCCCGGCCGACGTCACGGTCGTGTGCGTCGACGTGCCCGGCTGCGAGCAGCCCGCCATCCTCGCCACCGCCCAGGGCGGCACCATCATCTTCTTCAGCATGGCGACGAACTTCGCCGCCGCGGCGCTCGGCGCCGAGGGCCTCGCCGCCGACGTGCGGATGATCGTCGGCAACGGCTACGTGCCCGGGCACGCCGAGACGGCGCTGCGACTCGTGCGGGAGGTCCCCGCGGTCAGGGTGCTGTTCGAGGGGCGGCTGGCCGCCGAGACGGCAGGATCTGAGGCATGAGCCGCACCCACCCCCTGCTCGACCTCGACCCGGCCGTCGTGCGCCGAGCCCGATCGCTCGCCCGGAAGGCTGCCGCGCCCGTCGTCGAGATCGCCAAGAGCCACACGACCGTCTCGGTCGAGCGGGCGACGCTGCGTCTCGCTGGTCTGTCGGGAGCCGACCACGAGCGCGTGCCGTGGGTCAACCACCTCGTCACCGCCGTCCGTGACGAGGTGGGCCTCGAGCACGGCGTCACGACCCCGGTCTTCGACGCCCTCCTCCGTGGCGAGGCGCCCGACCTCGTGACCCTCGCCCAGAAGGCCGCCAGCGGCAACGTGTCGTTCCGACTGCCTGCCGGCCGCGAGGCGTCGGCGGCGCGTCGGGCGGCGACGAAGGGCGTCGGGGCAGGGTTGCGCACGATCGACCGTTCCCGGGCGACGCGTGACCGCCTCGTCAAGCGCCACGGCGACCCGAGGACGAAGCCGTGGATCTACCTCATCGTCGCGACCGGCGACATCTACGAGGACATCCCGCAGGCGCAGGCCGCGGCCCGCGAGGGCGCCGACGTCATCGCCGTCATCCGCTCGACGGGGCAGTCGCTGCTCGACTACGTCCCCGAGGGGGCCACGCGCGAGGGCTTCGCCGGCACCTATGCCACGCAGGAGAACTTCCGGCTGATGCGTGCAGCGCTCGACGACGTGAGCAGGGAGCTCGGTCGCTACGTGCGCCTGACCAACTACGCCTCCGGCCTCTGCATGCCCGAGATCGCGGCGCTCGCCGGCATGGAACGTCTCGACATGATGCTCAACGACTCGATGTACGGCATCCTCTTCCGCGACATCAACCCGATCCGCACCTTCGTCGACCAGCGCTTCTCGCGCCAGGTCCACGCCCGCGCCGGGATCATCATCAACACCGGCGAGGACAACTACCTCACCACGGCCGACGCCGTCGAGGCCGCCCACACCGTCACGGTGAGCCAGCTGCTCAACGAGCGCTTCGCCAAGGAGGCCGGGCTCGAGGACTGGCAGCTCGGCCTCGGTCACGCCTTCGAGATCAACCCCGAGATCCACGACAGCTTCCGGATGGAGCTCGCGCACGCGCTGCTCGCGCGCCAGCTCTTCCCGGACGCGCCGCTCAAGTGGATGCCGCCGACGAAGCACATGTCGGGCGACGTCTTCCGCGGCTACCTGCTCGACGGCTTCTTCAACCTCGTCGGCGCCATGACCGGTCAGGGCATCCTGCTCGTCGGCATGATGACCGAGGCGGTCGTCACCCCGTTCCTCTCCGACCGTGACCTGGCGCTGCAGAACGTCCGCTACGTCATGAACGCGGCGAGCGGGCTCACCGAGGACTTCCACCCGCCGCGAGACGGCTACATCCAGACCCGTGCCCGCCAGGTGCTCTCCGAGGCCGTCGACCTGCTCGACCGCATCGTGCACGACGGCGACGCCGCAGGCGACGCGCCCCTGCTCGCAGCCATCGCCGACGGCACCTTCGGGCTCATGAAGAGGCCGGCCACCGGGGGCAAGGGGCTCGACGGCGTCTGCGAGCGCGCGCCGGGCTACGACAACCCGGCCATCACCGCCCTCGACGCCGGGACGCCGCCCACGGCCACCCGGCATACGTCCACGGAGAGGGCCACCTCATGAGCGCCGCCGTCATCCGACCCTACGGAGACACGACGGGCGACGGGATGGTGCAGATGTCGTTCACCCTCCCCCTGCCGCACGACAAGCTGGCCGAGGGCGCGGCACTGCAGCTCGCGCGCAAGATGGGCCTGGACCCCGCCCTCCTCGTGCATGCCAAGGCCATGGGCCCGGACTTCACCTTCTTCGTCGTCTACGGCAGCGTCACCCACCTCGTGAACCTCGACGACGTCCACGTCATCGAGCGCGAGTACCCCCTGCTGTCGGCCAAGGACGTCAACCTCGCGATCAAGAAGCAGCTGCGCCGCAAGCTCGTCGTCGTCGGCGCCTGCATCGGCACCGACGCCCACACGGTCGGGATCGACGCGATCCTCAACATCAAGGGCTTCGCGGGGGAGAAGGGCCTGGAGTACTACCGCGAGATCAAGGTCGTGAACCTCGGCGCGCAGGTGCTCGTGCCCGACCTCGTCGCCAGGGCCCACGCCGAGCGGGCGGACGCCGTCCTCGTCAGCCAGGTCGTCACGCAGAAGGACGCCCACATCCACAACACGACGCAGATGTCCGCAGCCTTCCGCGAGGCCTATCCCGCGGGGCAGGTGCCCATCCTCATCGCCGGTGGACCCCGCTTCGAGGACGGCTCCGAAAAGGTGCTCGGCGTCGACCGCATCTTCGGCCGCGGGACGACCCCCGGCGAGGTCGCGAGCTACCTCGTCCACGAGATGACCCAGCGAAAGGCGAAGAAGTCATGAGCGAGCGGCCCACCACGGCGAGCGTCGGGCAGCGGGTCACGCACCGCCGCTACGTGCCCTACAGCCACGCGCACTACGCCGGCAATCTCGTCGACGGCGCGTACTCCCTGGCCGCCTTCGGTGACGTCGCCACGGAGATGTGCATCGTCACGGACGGCGACGAGGGGCTCTTCGCCTCCTACAGCGACGTGCAGTTCAAGGCCCCGGTGCGTGCCGGGGACGTCATCGAGATCTCGGCCGAGATCATCCGCGTCGGCACGCGCTCGCGGGCGATGGACTTCGAGGTGCGCGTCGTCGCCCGCGGCACCCCGGCGCGCGGGGCGTCCGCGGCCGAGACGCTCGACCCGCCGGTCGTCGCCACGACCGCCCGCGGAGTCGTCGTCGTGCCCTGACCGGGCTCGCAGGGCCAACCCGGCCAAGCGCGCTTGTGGGGGGACCCGGGGGGCGAAGCCCCCCGGGGGTGGCGCACGGATTACGGTGAACCCCGTGCGGCGCCTCCTCCTGTCCCTGATCGCCGGCGGGCTGCTGTGTCTCGCGTTCCCGACGTTCGACGTGTGGGTCGCAGCCCCGGTCGCGCTCGCCCTGTGGGCCTGGGCCTGGGCCGGCGCGGGTGCTCGCCGCGGCTTGCTGCTCGGACTGGCGGGGGGTCTCGTCTTCTTCGTCCCGACGCTGAGCTGGTCGGGGATCTACGTCGGCTCACTGCCCTGGATCGCCCTCGCGACCCTGCAGGCCCTCTTCCTCGGCGCGGCCGGCGCGCTCTACGGCTGGCTGAGCCGCCGGGGGAGTGTCCGACCGCTCGCGTTCGCGCTCGTCTGGGTCGTGGCCGAGGGCCTGCGCGCCCGCGTGCCCTATGGCGGCTTCCCGTGGCTCAAGCTGGCCTTCGGCCAGGCGGACTCACCGTTCGGGCGCCTCGTCGCGCTCGGCGGAGCGCCCTTCGTCGGGTTCGTCATCGCGCTGAGCGGGGCCCTGCTCGCCCTGGCGGCCCAGCACGCGCTGACGGCGGTCGGTGCGCACCGGCGGAGCAGCGCCGCCGCCGGGGCCTCCGTGCGTATGCCGTGGGGTCGACCGGCGTCCCTCGTGGCCGCAGCGCTCGTGCTGGGCGTCGCGGGGCTCGCGGTGCCGCTGCCCACCGACGGGCCGAGCGCCCAGTTCCTCGGGGTCCAGGGCAACGTGGCCCGGCCGGGGCTGGACTTCAACGCGGAGCGCCGGCAGGTCCTCGACAACCACATCGCGGCGACCCTCACGGCCCAGCAGGATGTCGACGCCGGTCGGGCGCCGGCCCCCGACCTCGTCGTCTGGCCCGAGAACGCCTCCGACATCGACCCCCTGCGCAACGCCGACGCCAAGGCGCTCATCCTCGAGACCGTCGACGCGTTGCGGCGCCCCCTCATCGTCGGTGGCCTCCTCGAGGAGCCCGCCGGCTTCGTGTCCAACGTGTCCCTGCTCTTCGAGCCCGGCAAGGGCAACACCGACCGCTACGTCAAGCGGCACCCGGTGCCCTTCGCCGAGTACATCCCCAACCGGCCGTTCTGGCGGATCTTCAGCAAGGAGGTCGACCTCGTCCGGCAGGACTTCGTCGCGGGCCCGGCGCCCGGCGTCTTCCGCGTGACCACGTCGTCCGGGCAGCAGATCCGGGCCGGGCTGGCCATCTGCTTCGAGGTCGCCTACGACGACATCATGCGTGACGCCGTGCAGGCGGGCGCCAACGTCCTGGTGGTCCAGACGAACAACGCGACCTTCGGCTACACCGCCGAGTCGCCCCAGCAGCTGGCCATCAGCCGTCTGCGCGCCATGGAGTTCGGCCGCTCGGTCGTCCACGTGTCGACCGTCGGTCAGAGCGCCCTCATCACGCCCGACGGAACCGCGCACCAGGTGACGTCGTTGTTCACACAGGCGGTGGTCCGAGGGGCACTACCCTTGCGGGACGCCACGACGCTGGCGACCCGGGTGGGCGAGGCCCCGGAATGGGTCGCCGCCGCTGCACTGCTGACGATGCTCGCCCTGGGCCTCCGCGGCGGTGCCAGGGTTCGCGTAGGTCGCGTACGTCGCGGCGGTGGCGCGGACGAGCCAGACACGACGAAGGACGAGGATGACGATGACGCAGCGTGAGCCGGTGACCCGGGTGGCCGTGCTCATCCCGACGTACAACGAGCGGGACAACCTGCCCGGCATCGTCGCGCGGGTGCGCGCCAACGTGCCTTCCGCCGACGTCTTCGTGCTCGACGACGGCTCGCCCGACGGCACCGGCGAGATCGCCGACGCCATCGCCGCCACGGACCCCCAGGTGCGCGTGGTCCACCGTGCCGCGAAGGAGGGCCTCGGCAAGGCCTATCTCGCCGGCTTCGCGATCGCTCTCGACGAGGGTTACCACGCAGCCGTCGAGATGGACGCAGACGGCTCGCACCTCCCCGAGCAGCTGCCGTCGCTGCTCGCCGCCCTGGGCGGCGCGGACCTCGTCATCGGCGCGCGGTGGGTGCGCGGCGGCGAGGTGCGCAACTGGCCGGCCCACCGAAAGGTGCTCTCGGTCGGCGCGAATGTCTACACCAAGGTGCTGCTCGGCATGCACGTCAACGACGCGACGGCCGGCTACCGCGCCTATCGCACCAGCGCCTTGCGCACGATGGGACTGGCCGGCGTGCAGTCGCAGGGCTACTGCTTCCAGATCGACCTGACGCTCCGGGCCATCCGAGCCGGCCTCACGGTCGTCGAGGTCCCGATCACGTTCGTCGAGCGTCAGGTCGGCGTCTCGAAGATGGGCCACGACATCGTCCGTGAGGCCCTGACGAGTGTGACCCGCTGGGGCGTGGAGCACCGGATGGGCCAGGTGCGCGCGGTGGCCGGCCGGGTCCGGGGCCGCGAGCCCGTCGGGGACCGGCCGTGACCAGCGCCCCAAGGGCTCGGCGGATGCGTCTGACGAAGCTCGCCGTCGTCGGGCTGCTGCTCCTGCCGATCATCGAGATCGTCGTCATCGTCGCAGTCGGCGAGGCCATCGGGGGGTGGCCCACCTTCCTGCTCATCGTCGCGACGTCGCTCCTCGGGGCGTGGCTCATCCGCCGTGAGGGCGCCAAGGCCTGGCGCGCCCTCGACCAGGCGGTTCGCAGCGGGCGGATGCCGACGCGAGAGATCGCCGACGGCATCGTCGTGCTCGTCGGGGGAGGCCTGCTGCTCGTGCCCGGCTTCGTGACGGACGTCGTCGGACTCGTCCTCGTGCTGCCCTTCGTGCGGCCGGTGGCGCGCAACCTGCTCGCGGCGGTCATCTCGCGTCGCCTCGTCAGCCAGACGATGAGCTACACGAACCTCACGGTGACCGAGGCGCCCGAGGCGCCCGAGTGGGAGCAGCACGAGGCGCCCGAGGGCCCCCAACGCTCGACGTCGAGCGACGAGGTCGTCGAGGGCGAGATCATCGACGAGGACTGATCCCGGCCACGACGGCGGGGACGCGAGCTGCGTGCCCCGCGGGACGGCATACCGAATCGGGGGAGCGGGGGACAGCAAAGAGCCCGCCTCCACGAACGGGGCGGGCTCCCTGCAGGGGTCTGTGGTGGAGGGTCAGGCGGTCTTGCGCCGCCGCGGCTTCTCCCCGCGCGACTCGCGCAGCAGCGTCAGGCGCTCCTCGAGGAGCTCCTCGAGCTCGGGGATGGAACGACGCTCGAGGAGCATGTCCCAGTGCGTGCGCTGGTGCTTCACCGGCTTGGCCTCGGGCTCCGGGCCATCGCCCTGGAGCTTCGCGTCGAGGCCGCAGCGGCACTCCCACGTCGGCGGTACGTCGGCCTCGATGGAGAAGGGGAGCTCGGTGCGGTGGCCCTCCGGGCAGACGTACGCGGTGAGCTGGCGCTCGCTCGGTACGACGTTCTCGTCGGATTCCATGCTCCTCGCACCGAGGTTGGAACCGCGTAGTGCTCGATCGGCCATGTGGACCCCTCCAAGACTCGTGTCTGTGTGGACACCGCTCTGGTGTCATACCCTCACAGACGCTTGAACGAGCACGACGGCTCAGTTGTTCCCGCGCGTCGAGGATTGTAAACGCGTCTCAGACGACGGCGGGGACCGGGTTGCCGGCCTGCTCGATGCCCTCGCGCATCCGGACCCGGGCGAGCAGGACGCCGCCGATGGCGAAGAAGACGATGAGCGCGATGATGGCCCAGCGGTAGCTGAGCGTGAACTGGTAGACGAGCCCGAAGATGAGCGTGCCGAACCAGCTCGTGCCGCGCTCCATCGCCTGGTAGAGGCTGAAGTACTCCGCCTCGCGGCCGCGGGGGATCAGCTGGCTGTAGAGCGAGCGGGACAGCGCCTGGGTGCCGCCGAGGACGAGGCCGATGAGCAGGGCCAGCGCGAGGAAGATGACGAGCGACTTCGACGGCACGAGGAAGGCGAAGACGACGACGACCGTCCAGAGGCCGATGCCGTAGAGCACGGTGCGCCAGGCCCCGATGGACGCCGCCACCCGACCGAAGAGCCGCGCGCCGACGAAGGCGACGAACTGCACGAAGAGGAAGACCCCGAGCACCGTCGTCTCCGAGAAGCCGAGCTCCTTGGAGCCGTAGACGCTCGAGCTGCCGATGACGGTCTGGATGCCGTCGTTGAAGAAGAGGTACGCGAGGAGGAACAGCTTGGTCTGCGGGTAGTTCGCGAGGTCGCGGAACGTGCTCCGCAGCTGAGCGATGCTGCCACCGACGACCCCGGCCGACCGCTCGACGGGTGTCTCGACCGTGCCGGTCAGGTGCCGCAGGCCGAGGTAGGGGATGATCGTGAAACCGGCCCACCAGAGGCCCGCGGACAGGATGCTGATGCGTGTCGACAGGGCCCGGTCGAGCCCGAGGTCCTCGTGGAAGAAGTCCAGGGCGAAGTTGAGCGCGAGCAGGGTGCCGCCGCCGAGGTAGCCGAAGGCCCAGCCCTTCGAGGAGACGCGGTCGCGCTCGTTCTCGTTGGCGATGCGGCACAGGATCGAGTCGTAGATGACGAGCGAGGCGCCGAGGCAGATGCCGGCGATGACGACGAGCGCGGCTCCGAGCTGCCAGTCGGTGCCCGCGACGAAGAACATCAGGCTCGCGGCCAGGGCCCCGACCCACGCGAACCCGCCCAGCAGACGGGTCGGATGCGGGCTGCGGTCGGCGATCGCGCCGATGAAGATCAGGACGATCGCGGAGAGGATCGTCGTGAAGGTCACGGTGAAGAACCACAGCGACCCCGGCGCGACGGGGATGCCGAGCACGGAGAGGTTCGTCGTGCAGTCCTGGCCGTCGGGCAGGCCGGGACAGGCGGCCTCCTCGGCGACGGTCGTGAGGTAGGGGCTCATGAGCACCGTGGCGGTGGTCGTGACGTAGGCGGAGTTGGCCCAGTCGTACCAGTACCAGGCCCGCTGCTCCCGGGTCTCCGGTCGTGCGGCGTTGACGACGACGTGCGACATGCGAGGACTGTCCCACACGGCCGGGCGCCCCGACAGGGGGAGCCGCGTCAACACGCCGCGGGCGTCAGCAGCTCGTGAGTCAGCGGCTCGTGAGTCAGCAGCTCGTGAGGATGACGAGCTGCTGCGTGGCGCGCGTCATCGCGACGTAGCGGTCGACGGCCCCTTCGACGCCGTCACCGAAGCGCTCCGGGTCGACGAGGACGACGAGGTCGAACTCGAGCCCTTTGGACAGCGCGGGGGTCAACGAGCGGACGCGTTCCCGCTCTTCGAAAGCCGGGGCGCCGATGACGCAGGCGGTCCCGTCCGCATGGGCGGCCAGCCACGACTCCAGAATCGCCTCGAGGTCGGCCGCTGCGCCGTGCCGGACCGGCACGCCGCTCTCGCGGATGGAGCTCGGGACGTTCGCATCCGGCAGGGCGGCCCGGATGACCGGCTCGGCTTCCGTCATGACCTCTGCGGGGGTGCGGTAGTTGATGCTGAGCGAGGCCAGCTCGACCCGGCCGAGGCCGACGCGGGCGAGGCGCTCGTGCCACGACTCGGTGAAGCCGTGACGGGCCTGCGCCCGGTCGCCGACGATGGTGAGGCTCCGCGACGGGCAGCGGTTCAGCAGCATGCGCCACTCGGCGTCGGTCAGCTCCTGCGCCTCGTCCACGACCACGTGGGCGAAGGGTCCGGCCAGCGGGTCAGGGTTGGTGTCGCGCTCTGCGTCGTCGAGGGCGCCTCGCAGGTCCTCACCGCGCAGCATCGACATGACGTGCATGTCGGAGTCGTCCGACGCGATGAGGTGCTCCGCGACCTTGGCCCGCTCCTCGCGCTCGGCGGCTCGGGCCGCGTCGCGCCGGCGCCGGAGCCGGCCCGTCTCCCGGTCTCCGAGCCGCAGCCGGGCCGCGTCCAGCAGGGGGAGGTCCGAGACCGTCCACGCATCCGGTCGCTCACGCTGGAGCCGACGGACCTGCTCGATGCTGAGGGAGGGTGCGCACCGGCGCAGGTAGGCCGGGACCGTCCACAGGTCGCCGACGAGGTCCTCCGCGTCGAGCAGCGGCCAGGACCGCCCGAACGCAGCCCGGAGCTCGCCGTTCTGCTCGATCGAGCGCCGGACCATCGCGGGTGTCGCTTCGGCCTCCACGTCCTGGCCGTCGTCGTCGAGGCGAACCTCCAGGTCGTGACGGTCGAGGAGGATGGCGAGGAGGGCCTCCCAGACGTCGTCGCGGGCCTCGTTGTGGGGGACCTGCTGGCCCGCCGCGAAGGCTTCCGCCCAGTCGGCGGGGGAGAGCCAGACGTCGGCCCAGGGTGTCGTGACCTCCATCCCCTGGCTCGGGGGCTCCTCGTAGAGCCCGACCGCGGGCTCGATGGCGTCGACGAGCTCGATCCCGGACTTGAGCCGGGCCACCTCTGGGTCGGTCTCGGCCGGCGCCGTGGCGCCCTCGGGGACGAGGTCGCGCAGGGTGCACGTCTGGACGCCTTCCTCGCCGAGGCTCGGCAGGACGTCGGAGACGTAGGAGAGGTAGGGCTCGTGCGGCCCGACGAACAGCACGCCGCCCCGGCGGTGCCCGAGGCGCGGGTCGGAGTAGAGCAGGTATGCCGTGCGGTGCAGCGCGACGACCGTCTTGCCCGTGCCGGGACCGCCGTCGACGACGAGGGCGCCGTGGGAGCCGGCACGGATGATGGCGTCCTGGTCGGCCTGGATGGTGGCCAGCACGTCGCGCATCCGAGGTGATCGGCTGGCACCGAGCGAGGCGATGAAGGCGTCGTCGTCGTCGAGGGCCGCCCGGCCCTCGAGGCCGTCGGTCGTGAAGACCTCGTCCCAGTAGTCGCTAACGCGGCCGCGCGTCCAGCGGTAGCGTCGTCGGCTCCGAAGGCCCATCGGGTTGGCGTGGGTCGCGCCGAAGAACGGCTCGGCGGCGGGGGAGCGCCAGTCGACCAGCACCCGCCGACCGGCGCGGTCGGTCAGGCCGAGTCGTCCGATGTACGTGGGATGGGAATCGTTCTCATGAACGACGTGGCCGAGACACAGGTCGAGCCCGTAACGGCTCAGGGTGCGCAGCCGGGTCGTGAGCCGGTGGACCTCCTGGTCACGGTCCAGGGCGGCTTGTCCTCGACCAGCGGGCGCCCGCCGCGCGGTGGCCAGGCGGTCGGACAGCTCGGCGGTCGTCTGGGCCAGGGTCTCGGCGATCGCCGCGAAGTGCGCGTCGTCGGGGCCGATGAGGGCCGGGTCGGCCTTGGGAGCCAAGCGGTCAGGAAGGTCGAAGGCGCTGGTCGTCTGGGCGTTCACGTGGTGAGCTCCGTCCCGGGTTCAGGTGTCGGCCAGCGATTCTGCGGCATGCACGGGGTCTTGCCGCAAGACCCGGGGTGCGCTATACGTTGGAAATGGAAGGACGCGGGTGGCGTCCTTCCATTTTCGTGCTCGGTTCCCGGGCTCGAACCTGCATCTTCACGGTCACGAACTACACGGCGAGAAACGCCGATAATCGACATTATGTCACTTTGCCCCAAGCGGGGCTCCGCTCCGCACCGTCTACCGGTGGTCCTAGAGGCGCTGCCCGAGCCGTAGCCTTGGCGGCGATGCAGTGTGACTACTTCGACTCCGGACGGTGCGCGTCGTGCGCCCTCATGGGCGTCCCGTATGCCGTCCAGCTCGCCGACAAGCACCGCCGGTGCGAGCTCGCGCTGGCCGACGCCGCACCGGACGTCGTCTGGCTCGATCCCTTCGCCAGCGCCGAGTCCGCCTTCCGCAACAAGGCCAAGCTCGTCGTCGGCGGACACACCGGCGCCGTGACGCTCGGCATCCTCGACGCCGAGGCGAACGGTGTCGACCTGCGGGCGTGCGGCCTGCACGAGCAACCGCTGCAGCAGCTCATCCCGCGCGTCGCGGCTCTCGTCGACGAGATGGGCCTCGAGCCGTACGACGTGAGCGCACGGCGGGGCGAGCTCAAGCACGTCATCCTCACCCTCTCCCCCGCCGGCACAGTCATGCTCCGCTTCGTCCTGCGCTCGCGCCGGCATCTCGCGCTGCTCCAGTCGCGACTGCCGATGCTGCTCGCCCGGGTGCCGGACGTGGCCGTCGTCTCAGTCAACCTCCAACCCGAGCACAAGGCCGTCCTCGAGGGCGACACCGAGATCGTCCTGACGTCGCAGGACGTGCTGGCGATGCCGGTCAACGGGCTGACCCTCAACCTGCGACCCAACAGCTTCTTCCAGACCAACACCGCTGTCGCGGCCGGCCTCTACCGCCAGGCGCAGGACTGGATGCGAGAGGTTTCACCCGACGCCGTGCTCGACCTCTATTGCGGCGTCGGCGGATTCGCCCTGCACGCCGCGCAGGCGGGGGTCGGCCGGGTGGTCGGCGTCGAGGTCTCGCCCGATGCCGTGCTGAGCGCCGAGCGGACGGCGCGGGAGCTCCGCACGGGGCACCCGGACGTCGGGGACGTCGAGTTCCGGGTGGGCGACGCCACCGACCCGGGCGCGCTCGACCCCGACTTGGTGCGGTCCGGACGGGCGACGGTCGTCGCCAACCCGCCCCGCCGCGGCATCGGGCCCGACCTGGCGCGCTGGCTCGAGCAGTTCGGCGCCGCCCACGTCATCTACTCGAGCTGCAACGTGAGCAGCCTCGCGCGCGACCTCGCTGTCCTGCCGTCCTACGTGACGCGCCGGGCCCGCCTCTTCGACATGTTCCCCCAGACGTCGCACCACGAGGTCATCGTGCTCCTCGAACGCCGATGAGCACCGACTCCCCCGTGGCCGACCGCGCCCGGCTCGACCGGGTCCAGCGGCGCTTCGGTGAGTTCGCCGCCGAGTATGCCGCCCTCCCGCTCTATGCGGCCCTGTGTCGTGAGCTGGCCCGAGACGACGAGGCGGCCGCGCTGCTGCTCGTCGCCCGCCCCGGTCAGGCGCGTCCCGTGCTGTGGCTCGCAGCAGTCCACGACCTCGTGTTGAAGAATCCCGATTCGCCTGCTGCACAGTGGTTTCCGAGTGTCGTAGGCCCTGGGATGACGCCGGACGGCGACCCCTGGCCCGACGTCCGTCACTTCGCCCTGGCGCACCGCGACGAGCTGGAGGCGCGCATCGCCACCCATGGCACGCAGACGAACGAGGTCAACCGCGCGGTCTACGTCGCGCTCGGCCTCGCCCTTGCCGCTGCCGACGTGCCAGACCTCCCCGTCGCCCTGCTCGAGCTCGGCGCGAGTGCGGGACTGCTGCTCGGCGTGGAGCGCTACGCCGTCGAGCTCACGGCGCCGGAAGCCCGGGAGGGCGAGGGCCCCGTCCGGCTCGGCGACCCCGGTTCGTCCGTGCGCTGCTCCGGGGTGGACCGCCGCGGTGCGGCCCACCGCCTCGTGGAGCACGGCGTCGGCCTCCCCCACGTCGTGGCCCGGGTGGGCCTGGACCTGGAGCCCGTCGACGTCGCCGATGACGACGCCGTGCGCTGGCTCGAGGCCTGCCTGTGGCCGGACGTTCCCGGTCGGGTGGAGCGCTTCCGGGCGGCCCGGTCGCTGCTGCGTGACGACGCGCAGACGCTGGTCGCCGGCGACATGGTCGACGACCTGCCCGCCGCGCTCGCCCGGGCCGCCGCGGGCCCCGGCCCGGACGGCCACCTCGTCGTGCTCACGTCGTGGGCGCTGACCTACCTCGAGCCCGCCCGGCGCGCCGACGTGCTCCACCACCTCCGGGCCGCGGCAGCCGACGTGCGCGCGCTCAGCTGGCTCAGTGCCGAGCCGCCGGGCTGCGTGCCGGGTCTCGTCACCCCGGCCGAGGGCCTCGAGGGCAACACCGTGCTCGGACTGCACCGGTGGCGTGACGGACGCGCGCTCGAGACCATGGTGCTCGGCTCGTGCCACCCGCACGGCGCGTGGGTCGACGTGTCCCTTGATGTCGTGGAATCGACTGTCCTGCAGCGTTATTCGCACTGAGCGAGGCCGACGGACGCCCGCTCCCACGCGATTGGCGCGAGCGGGGTCACCGGCGCCGACGGCCCAGCCCTGCGGCATATGCGTCGAGGGCCCGGAGCGCGTCAGGCGCCCGGTAGGCGCGGTTTCGCCGGTGACCCGTCGACTCGAGCAGGATGCCGTCGTCGACGAGCCGGCGCAGCGCGGCCTGGGCGGTGGGGGCCGACACGTCGAGCTCACGCACGACGACGCGGGCCGTCACGACGGGTTGACGCACGAGCAGGTCGAGCATCGTGCGTGCGGCGGACCCGGCCCGGGCCCTCACCTGCTCGTCCCAGCCGGTGCGCACGGCCCGCAGCTCGCCGACGAGGTCCTGGCCGATGACGGTGCCATGCCGCGCGGCGGTCGCCACGCAGCGCAGGATCGGCTCCGCGTCACCGGCCCGGTAGGAGCCGAGGGCGGCGAAGTAGTCGTCGCGCACGGCGAGCAGGCCCGCGGAGATGGGCACGGTGACCCGGTGGATGGCGCCGGTGTGGAGCAGCACGGAGTGCAGCAGGGCCCGGCCGGTGCGCCCGTTGCCGTCGGTGAACGGGTGGATCGTCTCGAACTGCGCGTGGGCGAGGGCCGCCTGCGCGAGCGGCGGGAGGTCGTCGCGGTCGAGGAAGGCGACAAGGTCGGCCATCAGGGCCGGCACGTCGTCGGCGACCGGGGGCACGAAGTCGGCGCCTGCGGGGTGCAGCGGGGAGCCGCCGACCCAGACCTGCTCCTCGCGCCAGCGCCCGGGGCGGTGCTGGCTCTGCTGGGCCATGAGGGCCCGGTGCATCGCGAGCACGGCCTGCTCGTCGAGGCGCCCGGCCAGCTCGAGGGCGGTCTGCATGGTGCGCACGTTGGCGAGAATGACGGAGGCGTTCGCCCGGTGACCCTCGCCGATCTCCGCCTCGGCGAGCGCGCGTGCCGACGAGGTGAGGTTCTCGATCTGCGAGCTCGCCGCGCTCTCGGAGCGGAGCAGCACGGAGGCGAAGGGGGCGATCTCCCCCGCTCCCCCGGCGTCGAAGGCCGCGAGCAGGCGCGTCGCCTCGTCGAGGTCGGCGGCGAGGTCGCCCGAGAGCGTGAGCGCGACATCGGCGACGGGACGCACGACGGCGGCCTCGTACGTGCGGGGCTGGGCCCGCCGAGCCCGTCGGGACACCTCGAGGAGCCCCTCGACGGGGCGCCACTCGAGGGTGCGCGTCCCGAGGGCCGGCCATGCGGTAGCCATGCGTCGCCCACCTCCTTGGTAAAGGTTATCGCACAACCTTCATCAAGGACCGCGGTGGTCAGGTGTGCGGCACCTCCACCGGCGCCTCGACGACCCACCAGGCGGCATACGGGCTCAGCGAGGCGAGGCCGTCCGCTCCGCCGAAGACCGGATGGCCGCCGAGTGCGTCGAAGGGGTGCACGATGCCGGCATCGCTGAGGTGGCGCATCTCGACGGTCTGCCAGGAGGACGTGACGTTGTAGACGCAGACCATCGCTCCGCTCGGGTGCGAGCGCACGACGACGAGAACGCCGTCGCTCGTCTCGAGCACGACACGTGTCTGCGCCGACGCGTGCAGCTGGGGCAGCCCGGCGCGCACCGTCGCGAGGTGCCGCAGGCCCGCGAAGACCTTGCCGGCCGTCGTGCCCGGGTCGTCGCGGTGCGCTGCCAGGGTCCAGTCGATCCGTTCGCGGTGCGCCCAGCGGTTGTCGTCCTCGTGACCCGGCTCCCGTGCCCAGTTCGGGTCGTTCGGCAGGCCGAGCTCGTCCCCGCTCCAGACGACCGGGATGCCGCCCCAACCGGCCACCACGGCGTGCGCGAGGAAGAGCCGTGCGAGACCGGCTCCCACACCGTCCTCGTCACCCCTCTGCTCGGCGTCCGAGAGGCCGGTCAGCGCCGCCGCCGTGCCGCTGATCCGCTTGTCTCCGGTGGCGGGATTGTGCTGGAAGACCAGCCCGTGCGCCCACGAGCCCGGCTGGTCGCCGGCATACCAGTTCGACAGGAAACGACGGTGGGCGTGGCCGTCGAGCCCCGCGGCAGCGGCGTCAGCATCATCGATGGCCCAGCCGATGTCGTCGTGGCACCGGACGTAGCAGATCCACGTGCCGCTCGGCGGAGTCGGCGGCAGCGCCGAGAGGGCTCGTTTGGTCAGGCGGGTGCTGCCCGTCGCGAGCATCGACCACACCTGCACCATGAGGCTGTTGTGGTAGGCGAGGTCGCTCACCCGGCCGGCGTGCGGACCCTGGCCGAGGTACTGCACGAGATCGCGCGGGCCGACGATGGCCTCGGCCTTGAAGGCGAGCGCCGGGCAGGCGATCCGCGCCACGGTGCGCAGCGCCTGGGTCACGGCGTGCACCTCTGGCTGGTTCTGGCAGTTCGTGCCGAGTCGCTTCCACGTGAACGCGATGGCGTCGAGGCGCAGCACCTCCACGCCGAGGTTGGCGAGGTAGAGCACGATCTCGGCGTACTCGACCAGCACGTCGGGGTTGCTCCAGTTGACGTCCCACTGCCACTCGTTGAAGGTCGTCCAGACCCAGCCCTGCAGCTCGTCGTCCCAGGTGAAGTTGCCGGGGGCGAAGTCGGGGAAGACCTCCGGCAGGGTGCGCTCGTAGGCGTCCGGCATGACGCGGTCGGGATAGACGTGGAAGTAGTCGCGGTAGCGCTCCTCCCCCGCGCGCGCCCGGCGAGCCCACTCGTGCTCGCGGGCCACGTGGTTGAGCACCAGGTCGAGCACGAGCGAGATTCCTTGTCCGCGAAGGTCGCTCGCGAGACGCGTCAGGTCGTCGACGGTGCCGAGGTCGGCCCGGACCGTGCGGTAGTCCTGGACCGCGTAGCCGCCGTCGTTGTCGCCCTCGCGCGGCTGGAGCAGGGGCATGAGGTGCAGGTAGCTGACGCCGAGATCGCGCAGGTAGTCGACGCGGGCTCTCAGCCCGTCGAGGTCTCCGGCGAACCGGTCGGTGTAGCAGGCGTAGCCGAACATGTCGGGCTGCTGCAGCCAGTCCGGGCGCAGGAGTCGGCGCTGGTCGAGGCGGCGCAGCTCGGGCGAACGGGCGACGAAGGCGGTGACGGCCGACTCGACGAGGCGCAGGGCCAGCGCCGACACGTCGTGCTCGGGGTAGAGCGCCCGGAGGGCTGCGACGAGGTCGTCGAACCACCGCTCCAGACGCAGCTCCATGGTCTCGCGGTCCGCGGGGTCGAGGTCCGCCAGCAGCGAGGACATCGACTCCGTGCTCGGGCGGGCGTCATCGGCGCCTGGGGTCATGGCCCGATTGAACAGCACCGGCGGCCTCCGCGACAGTGGCGGCCCGCCGTCACCGTCGATCGTGCCCCTTGGCGGCCGCGGCGGCCTACTCGAAGGGGCTCGGGTCCCCTGCGCCCACCCGGGTGACGACCGGGTAGCCGTCGGACCAGTCGACGACGGTCGTCGGCTCCAGACCGCACTCCCCCGAGTCGATGACGGCGTCGATGACGTGGTCGAGGCGGTCCTTGATCTCCCAGCCCTCGGTCATCGGCTCCTCGTCGTCGGGCATGAGCAGGGTGCTCGAGAGGATCGGCTCCCCCATCGCCTTGAGCAGCTCGCGCACGACCGGATGCTCCGGGATGCGGACGCCGACGGTCTTCTTCTTCGCGTGGAGCAGCCGGCGCGGGACCTCCTTCGTCGCCGGCAGGATGAAGGTGTACGGCCCCGGTGTCGCCGCCTTGATGGCGCGGAAGACGGAGTTGTCGAGGTGCACGAACTGGCCGAGCTGCGCGAAGTCCGAGCAGACGAGCGTGAAGTGGTGCTTGTCGTCGAGGTGCCGGATGCGCAGGATCCGCTCCTTGCCCTCGGGGTTGTCGAGGGAGCACCCGAGGGCGAAGCACGAGTCGGTCGGGTAGGCGATGAGACCGCCGGACCTCAGGATCTCGACCGCCTGCCCGATCGCGCGGGGCTGCGGGTCCACCGGGTGGACGTCGAAGTACTTCGCCATGCCCACACCCTGCCATGCGCGGGCCCGGATGATGAACCGGCGCGTGGTGCTGCGTCCGGTGGGCTGATCACCACACCGGACGCAACACCATCCGCAGGTTCATCCGATGCCACCCGGGCTCGCCGCCGGGCATGCTGGCGCCATGGGGACGAGTCAAGGCGGGGATCGGGCGGGGGTGATGTTCTGGTTGGGGCGGAGGCCGCTCGTCGTGGCGGACGCGTCCGGGGGCGTGACCGATGGCGGGCCGCAGTCGCACAGCGGCCGACGCTTGAGCGGCTCGGGGGCGTGCGCGATGCTGAGCGCATGAGAGAGCACACGGGTGAGAGCCGAACCGCCTCCACCGAGGACGAGGCCGACCACTTCGAGGTGGTCGACAATCCGGAGCTCGGACGGTTCGAGCTGCGCGACGGTGAGCGCGTCATCGGCGTGGCGAGCTACGCCCTCGTGACGGAGGACCGGGCCGAGGACGCCAGCGAGCAGGCGCCCGACCGGGTCGTCTTCTTCCATACCGAGGTGCGGCCGGAGTACGAGGGCCAGGGTCTCGCCGCCCGTCTCGCGTCGTTCGCGCTCGACGCCACGGTGGCGGCGGGCCGCACGATCGTCGCGCTCTGCCCGTACATCAAGGTCCACCTCCGTCGTCACCCCGAGCCGTATGCCGCCCACGTCGCCGCGCCCAGGCCGACCGACATCGAGGCCGCCGACGAGGCCGCACGGACCGCCGCGGGGTGAGCCGACCGCGGGTCGTCGTCGTCGGTGGCGGCATCATCGGTTCGGCCGTCGCCCGTCGCCTGACCTTGCTCGAACCGCGACCGCAGGTCACCCTCGTCGAGAAAGAGCTCACGCCCGGTCGGCACCAGACCGCGCGCAACAGCGGCGTCGTGCACGCAGGTCTCTACTACGCTCCCGGCTCGGCCAAGGCCGCCCTCTCACGCACCGGCGTCGAACGGCTGCGTCGCTACTGCCGCGAGCGCGGGCTCCCCTACGAGGAGGTGGGCAAGCTCGTCATCGCGCTCGACGAGGCCGAGGAAGGGCGCCTGCGTGACATCGAGTGCCGCGCGCTGGCGAACGGTGTGCCCGGCCTCCGGTGGCTCGGGAACGACGCCCTGCGAGAGGTCGAGCCGCACGCGGTCGGACGGGCGGCGCTGCACTCCCCCACGACGGCGATCACGGACTTCTCACGCGTGGCGGAGGCCATGCTCGCGGACGCGCGGGACCGGGGCGCCCAGGTCGTGACCGACTTCGAGGTCGTGGGGTTCGGGCAGTCCGGTGGTCGCGTCGACGTGCAGGCGGCTGATGGGCGACACGTCCACGCCGACCGGGTCGTCCTTGCGGGTGGCGTGCACGCCGACCGTCTCGCCGTGCTGGCCGGCGACGGCCCCACCCCGGCGATCGTGCCATTCCGGGGTGAGTACCACCAGCTCCGGCCCGAGGCCACCCACCTCGTCAGCGGGCTCGTCTACCCGGTGCCCGACCCGCGCTACCCGTTTCTCGGCGTGCACCTGACCCGACGCGTCGACGGCGGCGTGCTGCTCGGCCCGAACGCCGTGCTCGCGACCGCTCGAGAGGGCTACCGTCGCCGCGACGTCGACCTTGAGGTGATACGAGCTCTCTTCGCCTCCAGGGGTTTTCGACGCTTCGCGCGATCCAACCTGCGCACCGGCATGCAGGAGGTCGTCGGCTCGCTGAGCCGTCACGCGTTCGTCGAGCGCGTGCGTCGCTACGTCCCGGAGATCGACCATGCCGATGTCGAGCCCGCTCTCGCCGGCGTCCGGGCCCAGGCGATGGATGCGGACGGCTCGCTCGTCGAGGACTTCCGGTTCAGCCGCGTCGGCGCCGTGCTCTGCATCCGGAACGCGCCGTCTCCCGCAGCCACGGCATCGCTGGCCATCGCCGACCTCGTCGTCGACCGGCTGGACCTCGCCGGAACGTGACGGCCCGCCCGGTGTGCACGACAGCACCCGCCCCGTCAGTGCTTGCCGAAGTAGTCGCTCGCCCCCATGGCGTCGATGACGGACGGCGCGCCATGCAGGCCCACGGCATAGCCGCCGAGGTCCTTGGCCGTGTCGGCGATCGAGATGACCGGACTGACCAGTCCCCACGGCGAGAGGTGCAGGTCGGGACCCTTGGTCGGGTTGAGAGCGATCTGGGTGCCGAGGGCGTTGGGCAGGGGGTCGTCACCGACGAAGGGCACGTGGTCGACGAAGGACCCGAGTGGGTTCTGCACCGTCGTCAGGATCTCGCCACGCACGTGGTAGTTGCGGATCTGCCCCGACGACAGTCCTGCGTCGTGGTGGCCGAGGGCGGCGGCCGCCAGGACCGTGTTGGGATGGACGCCCGCAGCATTGAAGGTCACGGCCGGGACCTCGGTCGCGACGGAGGCCGTGCTCGCGAGACCGCCGCCGAGGGAGTGCCCGGTGAGCACCATGTTCTCGCTGCCGACGGCCCTGGCGAGGTGCTGGGCCAGGGCGATGGCCTGGAGGTGCTGCGCGCTGAGGCCGCCCATGCCCTGCTGGGCGTTGGTCGCCCAGTCACTGACGCTCGTCGGGTCGGTGCCCGCGAAGGCCAGCACGTAGTCGCCGTTCGCGTCGCGATAGATGTTCGCGGCGAAGCCGCCGGGACCCGTGAGCGTCCGGGGATCGATCCCCAGCGCCTCGAGCTGCGCGGTGTCGAGCACGTCGAACTCGTCGGTTTCTGTGCCGTCGTAGACGCCCTTGGCCAGCTCGGCGAGCTGGAGATCCATCTCCTGGGGCCTGGTGCCCCGTAGACCGTCGGCGAAGGGCGGTTCAGCCGTGGCCTCGACACCGACCGAGGCCGAACCGCCGAGCCCGAACGGGAGCAACGGCCCCGGCGTGAGCAGGCTCCCGGGGCCACCGCTGGCCGATCGCTGGGCGCGGGAGTTGTCGCCGAGGCGTGTTGCCATCCGGTCGAGGGTCGAGCCGAGCGACGACAACGCGGTCGAGCTGGCGCGCCAGCTCTCCTGGGCCGCATCGGCATCTGCGCCACCCCATGAGCGGCTCAGCACGGCAAGGGCCCTCGCGCCGTTGGCGCGGATCACCTCGACCTCGCCTGCGCACGCGTTCAGCTCGCGGGCGACACGGTCGAGGGCTTCTGGGTCAGCACCCTTGCGGTAGAGCACGCGTTCCTCCTGTCGACGGTGCGCCCACCGTAGGGGCTGCCGCGCCAGGGGGCCATGGGGAGCACTACCCGCCCCCTGTCGCTGCGACTCCCTCCCGTGCGCCGGTGGGCGGGGTCATGACCGTGCCCGGAGGCGCAGGGCCACGAGACGGCCGGCGACGCCGACGGCCAGCACGCCGAGGCCGGCAACGAGCGACCCGATCGGCACCGCGGCCGCGAGGCTCAGGCAGCCGACCAGACCCGCCCCGGCGACGAGCCGCGGGTAGCGGCGGTGCGCCGGGTCCTGGGTCAGCGCCGACGCGTTGGCCACCGCGTAGTAGAGCAGCACCCCGAAGGAGGAGAAGCCGATGGCTCCACGCAGGTCGGTGGTGAGGACGAGCACGCACACGATGACGGCCACGGCGACCTCCGCGACGTGCGGCACGGCATACCGCTCGTGCACGGCGGCGAGAGGGCGGGGAAGGTCACCCTCGCGCGCCATCGCCAGGACCGTTCGGCCCACGCCGGCGACGAGGGCGAGCAGCGCCCCGAGCGCGGCGACCACCGCCGCGGCGGAGGCCGCCCACGGCAGCCACCCGCCCGGACCCTGGGCCGCGACGGCGAGCTGGCGCACCGGGGCCTGCGTCGACGCCGTGGCGCCCGGCCCCAGCACGCGCAGCAGGAGCATGGCCGTGACGGCATACAACGGCACGATGACTGCGAAGCTCAGCAGGACGGCGCGCGGGATGGTCCGTGCCGGCTCGGCTCGAGGACCTCCTCCCCCAGCGTGGCGACGCGCGCGTAGCCGGCGAAGGCGAAGAAGATCAGGGCCGCTCCCTGCAGCACGCCCCCGAGGCCGCCGGACCCGGGCAGCGGGACTCCGCCGTCGACCGTCGGCACGTCCCACCGGGCCGCGGCAGAGATGGCGAGGACGATGGCGACGAGGGTGACCACGACGGTGACGAGCCACCGGGTGAGGGCGGCGGTGCGGGTGATGCCGTGGTAGTTGACGGCCGCGATCACCACGACCACGGCGGCCGCGAGCGGGCGTTGCCAGGCCGGGGGACGAGGTAGACGGCGACCGCGAGCGCCATCGCCGCACAGCTGGCGGTCTTGCCGATGACGAACCCCTAGCCGGCCAGGAAACCCCACCACGGTCCGAGGCGCTCGCGGCCGTAGACGTAGGTGCCGCCCGACCTCGGGTACTGCGCAGCGAGCTGGGCCGAGGAGGTGGCGTTGCAGAAGGCGATGACGGCTGCGACCGCGAGGGCGGCGAGCAGCCACGACCCGGCGGCCGCGGCTGCCGGCGCGAACACGGTGAACAGACCCGCCCCCACCATCGACCCGACGCCGATGAAGACGGCGTCACGCGCGTTGAGACGCCGGGCGAGAGCCGAGGTGGTGGTGTCGGATGTCATGCCCCCAAGTGTGGTGGGTGGCCTCGGTGGGGCGCGTTCAGCCCCGCACGTCGGTGAGCATCGCCTCGAAAGGCGTGACGTCCGCGAACGGGTCGACCCGGGCGGCTCGAGGCGAGCCGCTGACGAGGGCCGCGAAGGCCGTGCCGGCCCGCTCGATGCGTTCCCCGAGTCGGCCCGCCTCGACGCTGCCCCAGTCCTCGCTCGCCGCGAAGACCGCGACCGGGGCCACGAGCGCGCCGAGGTGGGCGAAGAGCGGCCGCAGGGCGTGGTCGATGGCGAGCGAGTGCCGGGCCGTGCCGCCGGTGGCGCCGAGAAGGACCGGCGTGTCGCGCAGCGTGTCCTTGGGGAGCACGTCGACGAGCATCTTGAACAGCCCGCTGTAGGACGCGGCATACACCGGCGTCGCGACGATGACGGCGTCGGCCTCGGCGATCGCGTCGAGACGGACCTGCAGGTCCGGGGAGGCGAAACCGGTGAGCACGTTGTTCGTCAGGTCGTGCGCGACGTCTCGGACGTCGACCACCTCGACGACGACCTGGCGGGGCGCGAGCGCCCGGACGGTCGCGTCGGTGAGGCGGTCGGCGAGCAGGCGCGTCGAGGACGGCTGGGTCACGCCGGCCGTGACGACGGCGATGTGGAACGGGTTCACTTCGTCACCTCCAGGGTGGGCACGGTGGACGCTGCGGTGCCGGTCGCGGCGGCGAGCCGGCTCGCGTGGGTCGGGGCGTCGGGCACGTGGGCGGGCTTGAGGGCGGCGAACTCCTTGCGGAGGACCGGCACGACCTCCTCGCCGAGGATGTCGAGCTGCTCGAGGACGGTCTTGAGCGGCAGGCCCGCGTGGTCGAGCAGCCACAGTTGGCGCTGGTAGTCACCGGCGTACTCCCGGAAGCCGAGCGTCCTCTCGATGACCTCCTGCGGGCTGCCGACGGTGAGCGGGGTCTGGCTCGTGAACTCCTCGAGCGAGGGGCCGTGGCCGTAGACCGGGGCGTTGTCGAAGTAGGGCCGGAACTCGCGCACGGCGTCCTGGCTGTTCTTCCGCATGAAGACCTGCCCGCCGAGGCCGACGATGGCCTGGTCGGCGCTTCCGTGGCCGTAGTGCTCGAACCGGCGGCGGTAGAGCTGGACCATCTGCTTGGTGTGGCTGGCCGGCCAGAAGATGTGGTTGGAGAAGAAGCCGTCGCCGTAGTAGGCGGCCTGCTCGGCGATCTCGGGGCTCCGGATCGACCCGTGCCACACGAACGGGGGAATGCCGTCCAGCGGCCGCGGCGTCGACGTGAAGCCCTGGAGCGGGGTGCGGTACTTGCCCTGCCAGTCGACGACGTCCTCGCGCCACAGGCGGTGCAGCAGGGCGTAGTTCTCGATGGCGAGCGGGATGCCGTCGCGGATGTCCTTGCCGAACCACGGGTAGACCGGGCCGGTGTTGCCGCGGCCCATCATGAGGTCCATCCGGCCGTTGCTCAGGTGCTGGAGCGTCGCGTAGTCCTCGGCGATCCGGACCGGGTCGGTCGTCGTGATGAGTGTCGTCGACGTCGACAGCAGGATCCGCTCGGTCTGGGCGGCGATATAGGCGAGCGTCGTCGTGGGGGCCGACGGGATGAACGGCGGGTTGTGGTGCTGTCCGGTCGCGAAGACGTCGAGCCCGACCTCCTCCGCCTTCTTGGCGATGGCGACGGTGGCCTGGATCCGCTCGTGCTCGGTCGGCGTACGGCCCGTCGTGGGGTCGGTGGTGACGTCGCCGACGGTGAAGATCCCGAACTGCATGTGTCCCAGCTCCTTTTGATTGATGATTCAATCATACCGAACGTCGCGGGGTCCTCCCCCATTCCCGCTGTGACATCCTGTCGCGGTGAGCGCCGACATCTCCCCCAAGGACCGCTTCATCACGGTCTACGGCCGCAACCCCGTCCACGAGGTGCTCCTCGACGGGGACCTGCACGTCGACAAGGTCGTCATCGCCGACGGGGCCCGCGGCAGCGGCCTGCGCGAGATCCAGCAGGCGGCCCGGCGCCGGGGCGTCGAGGTGCAGCATGCGAGCGCCGAGCGGGTCAAGAAGCTCGCCGGCAACGGCCGACAGGACCAGGGCGTCTTCGCCGACGTCGTGGCGCCCCGGATGCGTCCGCTCGAGTCGGCACTCGGCGAGGACGCGCCGTCCCTGCGCGCCGTGCTCGTGCTCGACGGCGTGACGACTCCCGCCAACGTCGGGATGATCCTGCGCTCCGCCACCGCAGCCGGCATCGACGGCATCGTCGTCCCGCGCAAGGGCGTCGCCTCTCTCGACCCGCTCGTCGTCAAGGCCTCGGCGGGGGTGGCGTTCCGGGCGCCGATCCTCAAGGCGTTCACCGCGGCCGAGGCCGTGGCCGACCTCAAGCACGCGGGCTTCCACGTCGTCGGGCTCGACGCAGGCGGTGACGACGACCTCTTCGCTGCCCACCTGCCGGAGCCCGTCGCGTTCGTCCTCGGCAGCGAGACCGCCGGGCTGACCCCCGAGGTGGCCGAGCTCGTCGACACGTGGGTGTCGATCCCGATGGCGGCCGGCGTCGAGTCGCTCAACGTCTCCGCCGCTGCCGCCGTCGTCTGCTTCGAGCTCGTCCGCCGCTCCCGCCTCTGAGCGGCGCGTGGCGGTCCGGCGGACCGCCATGAGGTATGCCGTCAGCCCGGGCCACGCACGCCCGTGCGGCGGCGCAGCGGCTCGTGGCGGTCGGTCGGGCCGGGACCCCGTCAGCTGCCCCACTTCTCGGCGAGCGCGCGTACGACCTTGATGTCGCGGGCGGTGCCGGTCGCTCCGGTCAGGCGCTCGAGGCGGGCGTTGGTCAGCTTCGCCTGGTGCGCGGGCTTGGTGAGGAAGAGCAGCACGTCGCTCCCGAGCACGAGCACCCTCTCCCCCGGCTCGTCCCACGCCTCGAGCGCCCGACGCCCGTCCGCGCTGATCCCGCCCGTCGTGAACGTGACGTAGCGCCGGGCGTCATCGCCGAGCGGAGACTCCGCAGTGTCGGCGTCGGCGGCCGTCTGCCGCAGGGCGGCCGGGGTCCGGGCGACGACGGGCACGTCGAAGCCGAACTCGTCGCTGATCAGGCCGCGCAGGGCCGACTCGACCTTGGCGACACTGCGCATCGACGTCGTGACCCGCACGTTGCCGCTCTGGATGTGCGTCACGACATCGTCGAACCCGTTGTCGGACAGGTGCGCTCGCAGACGCTCCATCTTGACCCAGCGCTGGCCGACGTTGACCGCGCGGAGGAAGCCGATGTAGGTCGCCACGGTCACGCCCCCACGCTCTCGAGGGAGCAGGTGCCGCGACCGACGGACTCGACGCGCCCGCCGACATGGATCCCGCCCCGGTCGTCGATGTCGAGGAGCAGGCGCGACGGGCGGCCCACCGCGGCCCCTTGGTCGACCTCGATCGACACGTCGCGGGCGCCCTGCGACACGAGCCAGCCACCGAGGTTGGCGCACGCCGATCCGGTGGCGGGGTCCTCGAGGACGGCCTGGCCCTGCGCGTAGAAGAGCCGGGCCTCGATGCTCTCGGGCCCGCTCCAGGCCCAGGCGTAGACGTGCGGGGGGCGGTCGGGCGGGGTCATGTGCTCGGCCATCCGGTGCGGGTCGGGGTCGCAGGCGCGGACGCTGTCCACGTCGTCGAGCCGCACGACGAGCTGCTCGACCCCGGCGTCGACCCAGCTGGCGTCGGAGCGCACGAGCGACGCGGTCTCGATCCCGAGCGCGGCAGCGAGGTCCGCGCCGCTCGCCTCGACCTCGCGCAGGGTGGCCGCCCGGGCCGTCAGGCGCCAGCCGCCGTCGACGCGGGTGACCGGGATGCGCCCGGCCGGCATGGTGAGGTGCACCGTGTCCAGACCGCCCCCGAGCGCTGCGACGACCTCGGCCGTGCCCAGCGTCGGGTGCCCGGCGAAGGGCATCTCGTGCCCGGGGGTGAAGATCCGCACGTCCGCGTCCCCCGCCGTGCCGTCCCCGAGCGACGTCACGAACGTCGACTCGCTGAGGTTGAACTGGCGCGCCCACGCCAGCATCTCCTCGTCGGTGAGCGCGGCGGCGTCGGGAAAGACGCAGAGCGGGTTGCCCGAGAAGGGCCGGCCGGCGATCGAGAAGACGTTGAGCAGGTGGAAGGGCAGGTCCATGTCGCTGAGTCTGCCCGAGAGTCAGCCCGAGAGTCTGCCGCGAGTCTGCGAGAGTGTGCCGGAGCGTCGCCGGTCGGCGACGGCCCGAGGCGCTGGCTCGCCGATACTGTGGCGGTCATGGCCACTCCCGACGGTGTCGTTCCCGGCAACATCTACCTCTTCCGGCACGGCGAGACAGAGTGGTCGCTGAGTGGGCAGCACACCGGGACGACGGACCTCCCGCTGCTGCCCGAGGGTGAGGCGGCTGCCCGCGAGCTCGCCGACGTGCTGCGCAAGCACCGCTTCGAGCGCGTGCTCGTCTCCCCGCTGCAGCGCGCGAAGCGGACGGCCGAGCTGGCGGGCCTCGGTGACTTCGAGGTGGAGCCGCTGCTACGCGAGTGGGACTACGGCGCCTACGAGGGCGTCACGACGAAGCAGATCAGCGCGGAGATCGGCCACCCGTGGGAGGTCTTCGTCGACGGCGTGCAGCCCGGCGTCACGCCGGGCGAGACCGTCGAGGAGGTGTCGGCGCGGGCCCAGCAGGTCATCGACAAGGTCTGGCCGGACCTCGAGCACGGCGACGTCGCGCTCTTCGGCCACGGCCACGCGCTGCGCGTGCTGACGGCCACCTTCCTCGGGGTGGACCCGCGCTTCGGCCAGCAGCTCATCCTCGACGCCGGGTCGATGAGCGTGCTCACGCACCACCGTTCCACCCGCTGCCTGGGGATGTACAACCTCTCCCCCTGGCGGCTGCTCTCCGAGGACTGAGCACAGCGCAACCCGGGCGTATGCCGTGTGCCCGGGCCCGCGGCATACGCCAGCAGGTGGTGGTGCAGTCCCAGACGCTCGCGCGGTCAGCCGCGCGGGAGCTCCCAGGTGTGCACCGGCTCGTTGGCCATCATCCCCTCGATGTAGTGGCGGAGCATCTCGCGCAGCGCCCGGTCGCGGGGCAGGCCCCGGGCCTCGAGCCGGGCGACGCACTCGGTCTGCCACGAGGCCCCGTTGACGCCGAGGAGGCACCGCTGCTCGATGATCGTCAGGAAGCGGTCGCGAACGGCCGCCGAGACGCCCCAGCGCTCGAGACCCTCGTGCGCCATGGGCAGCAGTCGTCGCAGCACGAGCTCGGTGGCCGGCACGTCACCGAAGCCGGGCCAGTAGGTGCTGGCGTCGATCCCGAGGCGGGCGCCCTCCTCGAAGTTGGCCTCCGCGGCCGAGAAGCTCATCCGGGTCCAGACCGGGCGGTCCTCCTCGGCGAGGATGCGCATGGTGCCGTAGTAGAAGGCGGCGTTGGCCATGACGTCGGCGATGCTCGGGCCGGCCGGCAGGACGCGGTTCTCGACGCGCAGGTGCGGCCGGCCGCCGACGATGTCGTAGATCGGGCGGTTCCAGCGGTAGACCGTGCCGTTGTGCAGGCGCAGCTCCTTGAGCTCGGGCACCTCGCCGCGCTCGAAGACCTCCTCGGGCTCCTCGTCGTAGAGCTCGGGCAGCAGCGCCGGGAAGTAGCGGACGTTCTCCTCGAAGAGGTCGAAGATCGAGGTGATCCACCGCTCGCCGAACCACACCCGAGGGCGCACGCCCTGGTTCTTCAGCTCGACCGATCGCGTGTCGGTGGCCTGGGTGAAGAGCGGGATCCGGGTCTCGGCCCACAGCCGCTGGCCGAGGAAGAAGGGCGAGTTGGCGCCGAGCGCGAGCTGGGGGCCGGCGAGGACCTGCGCGGCGTTCCAGTGGTCGGCGAAGCGCTCGGGCTGGACCTGCAGGTGCAGCTGGATCGAGGTGCAGGCCGACTCGGGGGCCAGGCTGTCGGAGTAGCGCGCGATGCGCTCCCCCGTCGGGCCCTCCAGCTCGAGCCAGACGTCCTCACCGCGCGCATCGAGCACCGCGTTGTTGAGGGCGGCATAACGGATGTTCTCGCTGATCCAGTCGCCCTCGAAGTGCTCCGGCATGACCGTCGGCAGGATGCCGATGGCCACGATGCCGGCATGGGCCTCGGCGGCCTTGGCGGAGGCCCGGTTGAGGGACTCGCGCAGCAGCTGCTCGAGCTCGATGGCCGAGTCGCCCGGGAGCGGGCGGGGGTGGACGTTGAGCTCGATGTTGTAGCGCGCCAGCTCGGTCTGGTAGTCCTCGTCGGCGATCTGCTCGAGCACCGTCTTGTTGTCGAGCTTGGGCCCGAGGTCCTCGTTGACGAGGTTGAGCTCGATCTCGAGACCGGTCATCGGTCGGTCGAACTCGAACTCGCTCTTGCCGAGCATGCGCTCGAACACGTCGAGGTCGCGGCGCACCTTCTCGCGGTACTCCTGCCGCTGCTCGCGCGTGTACCTGGCCTGCTCGACGTCGGCTCCCACGTGAGGAGACAACCACACTCGCGGTCTCGACGCGAGTGGCACGCACGCAGCGGCCACCACCTGGGCTCGGGTCCCGGCAGGTGGTGACCGCTGCGGGGTCGGGGGCTCAGCCCTCGAAGGCCTCCGGCGGCGGGCAGGAGCAGACGAGGTTGCGGTCGCCGTAGGCACCGTCGATGCGGCTGACCGGCGGCCAGTACTTGTCGGCGGCGTGCACCCCGACCGGGAAGGCGGCCTCGGTGCGGTCGTAGGGGTGGTTCCACTCCCCCGCGATGTTGAGCGCCGTGTGCGGGGCGTGTCGCAGCATGCTGTCGGCCACGGCGACCTCGCCGGCGCGGATCGCCTCGATCTCGCCGCGGATCGCGATCATCGCGTCGCAGAAGCGGTCGAGCTCGTAGAGGTTCTCGGACTCGGTCGGCTCGACCATGAGGGTTCCCGCGACGGGGAAGCTCATCGTCGGTGCGTGGAAGCCGTAGTCGACGAGGCGCTTGGCGATGTCGTCGACCGTGACACCGGTCTCGGCTGTGATCTGCCGGACGTCGAGGATGCACTCGTGCGCGACGAGGTCATCGTGGCCGGAGTAGAGCACGGGGTAGTGCTCGCGCAGCCGGGCCGCGATGTAGTTGGCACCGAGCACGGCCATCTGGGTGGCGTGGCGCAGGCCCTCGCCGCCCATGAGCCGGACGTAGGCCCACGAGATCGGCAGGATGCTCGCCGACCCGTAGGGCGCGGCGGACACGGGGCCGACGCCGGTCTCGGGCCCGGCCTCCGCGGCGAGCGGGTGGTTGGGCAGGTGCGGCGCGAGGTGGGCGCGCACCGCGACCGGGCCGACACCGGGACCGCCGCCGCCGTGCGGGATGCAGAAGGTCTTGTGGAGGTTGAGGTGGCTGACGTCCGCGCCGAACTTCCCGGGCTGGGCGAGCCCGACGAGGGCGTTGAGGTTGGCGCCGTCGACGTAGACCTGTCCGCCCGCCTCGTGGACGAGCTCGCACAGCTCGGTGATGGTGTCCTCGTAGACGCCGTGCGTGGACGGGTAGGTCACCATGATCGCGGCGAGGTCGTCGCGGTGGGCCTCGATCTTGGCGCGGAGGTCGTCCGTGTCGATGGTGCCGTCGGCGGCGGTCTTGACGACGACGACCTTGAGCCCTGCCATGACCGCGGAGGCGGCGTTGGTGCCGTGGGCGCTCGCGGGGATGAGGCAGACCCGACGGTGGCCCTCGCCGCGCGCCTGGTGGTAGGCGTGGATCGCGAGCAGGCCTGCGAACTCGCCCTGCGAGCCGGCGTTGGGCTGGAGGGAGACGGCGTCGTAGCCGGTGATCTCGCACAGCCACGACGACAGGTCGTCGATGAGGGCGCGGATGCCCTCGGTCTGCTGCGCCGGCGCGAACGGGTGGAGGTTGGCGAACTCCGGCCAGGTGACCGCCTCCATCTCGGTGGTGGCGTTGAGCTTCATCGTGCACGAGCCGAGCGGGATCATGCCGCGGTCGAGCGCGAAGTCGCGGTCGGAGAGCCGGCGCAGGTAGCGCAGCATCGCCGTCTCGGAGTGGTGCGCGTGGAAGACCGGGTGGGTGAGGAACCCGGACGTGCGGGCCAGACCCTCGGGTATGCCGTGTGCTCCCGTCCCGATCGTGCCGGACGTCACGTCCTCGATCGGGTTCACGCCGAAGGCGTCGAGGACCGCGTGCACCGTTGCGGACGTGGACGTCTCGTCGAGGCTGAGCGAGACGCGGTCGGCGTCGACGCGCCAGACGTTGATGCCCCGGTCTGCGAAGGCGGCCGTGACCTCGTCCGCACGACCCGGCACGACGACCGTGAGCGTGTCGAAGAACGCCGTCGTCTCGACGTCGAGGCCACCGTCGATGAGGGCGCCGCGCAGGGCGGCGGTGAGGGTGCCTACGCGCTTCGCGATGGCCACGAGCCCGGCGGGACCGTGCCACACGGCATACATGCTCGCCATGACGGCGAGCAGCACCTGCGCGGTGCAGATGTTGGAGGTCGCCTTCTCGCGGCGGATGTGCTGCTCGCGCGTCTGCAGGGCCAGGCGGTAGGCCTGGTGCCCCTCGGCGTCGACGGAGACGCCGACGAGGCGGCCGGGGATCTGTCGCTCGAGCCCCCGGTGCACGGCCATGTAGCCGGCGTGCGGACCGCCGAAGCCCATCGGGACGCCGAAGCGCTGCGCGCTGCCGACGGCGATGTCGGCGCCCCACTCACCCGGGGCGCTGGCCAGGGTGAGCGCGAGCAGGTCGGCGCAGGCGGTCACGAGGCCCTTGGCCTCGTGGACGGCCGCCGTCAGAGCCGTCCAGTCGACGATCTCGCCGGTGGCGTCGGGGTACTGCACCAGTGCACCGACCACAGGCTTGCCGTCGGCGGCGGCGGCCAGGGAGTCGGCGTCGGTGACGCCGCGCAGGTCGGTGACGCGCAAGGGCAGTCCGAGCGCGTCGGCGCGCGTGCGCATCACGGCGATGGTCTGCGGGAAGAGCCGCTCGTCGACGAGCACGACGGCGTCGGCAGGTGCCTTGCTGGCCCGGCGCATCAGCGACATCGCCTCTGCCGCGGCGGTCGACTCGTCGAGGAGGGACGAGCCTGCGACGTCGAGCCCGGTGAGGTCGGTGATGACCGTCTGGAAGTTGAGCAGTGCCTCGAGGCGTCCCTGGGAGATCTCGGGCTGGTAGGGCGTGTAGGCGGTGTACCAGGCGGGGTTCTCCAGGACGTTGCGGCGCACGACCGGCGGCGTCACGGTGCCGTAGTAGCCCAGGCCGATGAGCGAGGTGAGAACCGAGTTGCGCGAGGCGAACCCGCGCAGCTCCTCGATGACGGCGCTCTCGCTGGCGGCCGCGTCGATCCGGAGCGGCGACTCCGACCGGATGGCGCCCGGGATGGCGCGGTCGCACATGGCATCGAGGCTGGGCTGCCCCACCACCTCGAGCATGTGGCGCACGTCGTCGCCGCCCGGGCCGACGTGGCGGCTGACGAAGTCGGCCATCACCGTCTCGGTGGACGTTCCGGTGGTGACGGGCACGAGGTGGTCGATCGACATGCGGGCTCCTGACGGGTTCGAGCGGACGACACACGCTCCCCGTCTGTCGAGCACGGTGACGTGCCTCCAGAGTTGCCTCGCCCGCGTGGTCCTGGCGCCTGAGAGGTTCCGGGGATGTTGCCCCTTCGGCGCCTCGCAGGTGCAGCGCACCCCGAGGACTCTCCCACGCAGGGTCGATCGGCACTCCCGAATCTACCAGCAGGCGCGGGCCGTTCGGTCATGCGAACGGCCCGGCCGGGGTGTCCGGTCGGGCCGTGTGCAGCCGTCTCCGGCCGTCTCCGTCCGTGTCGCAGGGGGCGTTGCCGCGGCGCTCAGGCCAGCCGGCGGGCCTGGCGGCGAGCGGTGAGCTCGTCGTCCGGGTGGTCGAGCGCGGCCTCGTCGTCGACGCGCTCGCTGGGCAGCAGGGCCAGCTCGCCCTCGACCTCGCGCCACACGCGTCCGACGGCGATGCCGAAGACACCCTGTCCACCCTGGACGAGGTCGATGACCTCGTCGGCGGAGGTGCACTCGTAGACGGAGGCGCCGTCGCTCATGAGGGTGATCTGGGCCAGGTCCTCGACACCGCGCTCGCGCAGGTGGCTGATGGCGACGCGGATCTGCTGGAGGGAGACCCCGGTGTCGAGCAGGCGCTTGACGACCTTGAGGACGAGGATGTCGCGGAAGCCGTAGAGACGCTGGGTGCCGGATCCCGTGGCGCTGCGCACCGACGGCTCCACGAGTCCGGTGCGGGCCCAGTAGTCGAGCTGGCGGTAGGTGATGCCGGCGGCCCTGCAGGCCGTCGGGCCGCGGTAGCCGCTGTCCTCGTTGAGCTCGGGCAGGTCGTCGGTGAACAGCAGGCCCTGGGACCCGACGGGCACGGCCCGCGCGGAGTCGCGCGCGTCCTCGATGGCGGCCATGCCGTCCTCCTCCTGCTCATGCTGCGGGCCGCGGTGGTGCGGTCGCGCAGACGACAACCAGATAACTACAGTCACGTCGTTCTACTGAAGGTAGGCCGCGAACCCGGTCCGGTCAATCACCCGGGGTCCGCATGACGCGGCGTGTCGGGACGCAGTGCATCCTTCGACGTCTACGTGAAGGTGAAGCTCCTGGTGGCGTCAGTCGGGGTGGTCGGGCAGATCCGGACGGTCGCCCGGCTCCTGCGACTCTGGTGCCGGCCCTTCGAAGTCCTCGGCCGACACGTGGTCGAGGAACTCCTTGAAGCGCTCGACCTCGTCGTCCTCCTCGGACGACACGACGATCGCGGCCTCGTCGAGGATGGCGGGCTCGACGAGAACCTTGGCGCCCGTGCGCAGGGCGAGCGCGATGGCGTCGCTGGCGCGGGAGCTCACCTCGGCCTTGCCGTCGATGATGAGCGCGGCGTGGAAGACGGAGTCCTTGAGAGCAACGATGCGCACCTCGGTCAGCTCGTGGCCGAGCACCGCCAGGACGTCTCGCATCAGGTCGTGCGTCAGCGGTCTCGGAGGCACGACACCCTGCTGGGCGTAGGTGATCGCGGCAGCCTCCGCGGCCCCGATCCAGATCGGCAGGTAGCGTCCGCCGTCCCGCTCCCGGAGCAGCACGATCGGTTGGTTCGTGGGCATCTCGACGCGGACGCCCAGGACATCGACCTCTCTCACTCCTCCACCGTACCCCGGGCTGTCGACGACGGGGACGGCCCTCAGCGAGCGAGTCCCGCGCGGACGAGCGCGACGTGCAGGGCGATGCAGGCAGAGGCGATCTCGGCCGCGCGGTCCTCTCGGGTGCCGCTCCCCCGCCGGGTCGCGAGGACCTGGTCCACGAGTCCGATCTCGCGGTCGGCTGCGGTGCGGAAGGGCCGGAGGTGGCGCGCCTCGAGACCGTGGGCGGCGAGCGTGCGCGCAGCGGCCGCGATGGCCAGCGCCTCGTGCCCGAAGTGGCCGCGGCCGTCGGGCTGGAGCAGCCCGTAGGTCTCCAGGGCGTGCATCGTCTCGCGGTCGATGCCGGTGGCCTCGCGCAGCTCGGGACCGGTCAGGGAGATGTCACGTCGCGGCAGGAGCTCGTGCGGCTGCGGCACCTCCGGGTCGTCGCTCGGCGCGGGCGGCTGGGGTCGGCCGCCGGCGTTGTCGACCGGCTCGGCCAGACCCCGGTCGAGGGCGTCGAGGGCGTCACGGATCACCTTGAGCGGCCAGTAGCGGTCGCGTTGCGCGGTGAGGACGTAGTGCAGCCGGCGGACGTCGTCCTCCGTGTAGGTCCGGTAGCCGGACGCGGTGCGGTGCGGCAGCACCAGCCCCTCCGCCTCGAGGAAGCGGATCTTCGACGCGGTGACGTCGGGGAAGTCCTCGGACAGTGCAGCCAGCACCTTGCCGATGGTGAGGCGTCGTGGAGCGGGTGCGGTGCCGTCGCCCGCGACCGTGCCAGCGGTCATGCGCCTGCGTGCTGGGCAGCTCCGGACGAGTAGTACACGAGGCGGAACTTGCCGATCTGGACCTCGTCACCGAGGTGCAGGGGTGCCTCGTCGATGCGTTCCCGGTTGACGTAGGTGCCGTTGAGCGAGCCGGCGTCGCGCACGACGTAACCACCGCCCTGGGCGACGAACAGCGCGTGCTTGCGCGAGACGGTCACGTCGTCGAGGAAGATGTCCGAGTCGGGATGACGGCCTGCTGCCACCTGCTGGTCGTCGAGCAGGAAGCGGGCACCCGTGTTGGGTCCTCGGAGCACGACGAGCAACGCCGTGCCGGGACGCAGGGCCTCGATGGTGGCCTGGTCCTCGGCCGTGAGGCCACGCGGCGTGACGGTGTCGACGTGGTCGCTGTCCTGCGACGGCACGCCCTGGAACCGCATGGTGCGGGGTTCGACGTTCATGTCGTCGGGGTCGGGCAGGTCGCTCGACATGCGGTCCTCCTCTGTGGTGCGGGCGGATTCGGGGTGCAGCCACTCTAGTTGACCCGGGCAGGTCACAGCGTGCCGTGCGTCACGGGCGCGCGGCTGCCCGGCGGGCGGCACGGGTCAGGCAGAGATCAGTCTGGAACCAGGCAGGGATCAGGGCAGGGACGCGGTGTAGGTCGACGCGTCCATGAGTCCGTCGACGGCCGAGGCGTCGGCCAGTCGCAGCTCGAACATCCAGCCCTCGCCGTAGGGGTCCGAGTTGATGAGCTCGGGCGACGCGTCGAGCGCGGCGTTGGTGGCGGTCACCTCGCCCTCGAGGGGGGCGTAGACGTCGCTGACCGACTTCGTCGACTCGACCTCCCCGCACGAGTCGCCGGGGGTGACCGTGTCGCCCACGGCCGGAAGGGAGACGTAGACGACGTCACCGAGGGCGTCCTGCGCGAACGAGGTGATGCCGATGCGAACCACCCCGTCGTCGCCGACGCGGACCCACTCGTGGTCGCTGGTGTAGCGCAGGTCAGAGGGGTAGTCCAGCTCGCTCATGTCACTCCTTCGTCGATGCGCGGCCCAGGGCGGGAGGTCGTGGCCGCGCGTGCTGCTGTGCGTGGACGCCGCAGACGATGCGGCGGCACCTGAGAGGATGCCATGCCAGCGCCCAGCGCGCAGGAAGTGGGGCCCACTGCGTGTCCCGGTGCGCGACGCACGGCTCCCTGCGTCACTCGACCGGTTTGGCGTGGGTCATCTTGGTGGGTTGGTGCAGCGAGTTGATCTCGATGAGGCTGGACTCCGTGACCGCCGCCTCGGCGCCCTTCTGCCGCACGGACTCGACGATGCCGCCGGGAATCGTCATGGCTGACGACAGGGTCTTCGAGTCGCCGATCACCTTGATGACGAGGGGGCGCGGCACCGTCACGCCGTCGATCTGGATCTGTCCGTTGCGGTCCCCCACGAACGAGGAGGCGACCACGCGGACGCCCCCGACGTCGATGGACTCCGCACCCGCGTCGCGCAGCTCCTGGATGATGTCGAGGACGATGGGTCCCGTCACGGCATTGGTCGGGTCGGTGATGCGCATCGTGATCCCGGGACCCTTCGCAGCGATGGTCCCGGCGAGGATGCCGAGGGTGTCGACGCGCTTCTGCGCCTGCTCGAGCGCCTCGGCCGCGGTGCCGGTGCCGTTCTTGAGACGGTCGCGGGTGGACTCCAGCTCGCGGACCTGCTGGTCGAGGCGTGACGAACGCAGCGAGATGTCGTCCAGCACGCGGACGAGGTCGGTCTGGCTGAGCTCGTCTAGGCCGCGCTGGTTCGTCAGCTGGACCTGGGCCGCGATGCCGGCTCCGAGGAGCAACGCGAGCAAGGCGCCCAGTGCGTTGGCCCGGGTCGCGCGTGGCCAGCTCATCCTCAGGAGGCGCTTCCACGCAGCCCGGCCCTCGACCGGGACCCGGCTCGTCCCGGTCCCGCGCGCCTCGGACGACGTGAAGTCGACCTCGGCGCCGTCGTCGACACTGGTGCCGAAGACCGGCACGGCTGTGGAGGTCTCGTCGCTCCCCTGGGCGTCGGCATCGACGGCCAGGTCAGGGGCGTCCTCCTCGATGGCGGGGGGCGGTCCCGGGCGACCCTTCTTGCGCTTTGCCATGCTCAGGCCTTGAACAGGTGCCGCCGGATGGAGGCGACGTTGGAGAAGATCCGGACGCCGAGGACGACGACGACTCCGGTCGAGAGCTGCGAGCCGACTCCCAGCTGGTCGCCCAGGAAGACGATGAAGGCCGCGACGACGACGTTGGACAGGAACGAGACGACGAAGACCTTGTCGTTGAAGATGCCGTCGAGGATCGCTCGGATGGCGCCGAACACGGCGTCCAGGGCCGCGATGACGGCGATGGGCAGGTAGGGCTGGATCCACACCGGCACCGAGGGATTGAGGAAGAGCCCCACCGCGAGTCCGGCCAACAGGCCGAGAACTGGGATCACGAGGGCTTCTCCTGACTGCTCGGTGTCGCCGGGTTCCCGGTGCCCGGGGTGGCGCTTCGGTTGGGGGTGCCCGAGGGCGATCCCGGGGTCGACGTGCTCGTGGGGGGCGAGCCTACGGGCGGGCCGACCGGTTGCGCGACCTCGAGACGTGCGGCGGAGTCTCCCGGCACGGTCAGCGAGTCGTGGCCGGCCATGACCGACCGGATCTTGTACTGGTCCGTCAACTGCGAGAGGTAGAGCCCGGCAAATGACGGCTCGAAGAGCTGCTGCATGCCCTGGGAGTCGCCCAGGGCCGTGATGACATAAGGCCGTGTCAGGGGCCTGAAGTCGACGATGATCGCCTGGCCGGCGAAACGGATGGCCGCGGTCGAGCTGAGCCGGTGGCCGTTGATGGAGATCGCCTCGGCGCCGGCTCCCCAGAGCCCGTTGACGATGATCTGCAGGTCGCCGGAGGTGACCCGCCCCTGCTGGAAGCCGCCGCTGGGACGAGTGCCGGCGTTGGCGTCGGTCTCGGTCGAGGCCGCGTCGTCGAGAGTCAGGGTCAGGCCCGGGCCCCTCAGCGGCACCGCGCCGGCCTGCACCTCGAGGTTCTTGATCGAGGAGGTGAGGTCCGGACCGCCGGACTGCTGCAGGGACAGGGCCTCGAAGTCACGGACCTGCTTGGCGAGGACGGCAACCTTGGCCTCCTGGTCACTCCCGTGCTTCTGCAGCGCCTCGATGCGGGTGACGAGCTCCTTCTTCAGGGCGGCAGCCGCCGTGGGCTTGGGGCGCAGGGACTGCGCTGCGACGGCGAAGAGGAACCCGATGAGGATCGCCAGCACGATGACGAGCACGGTCCGGGTCGACGTCGCCCGCGGCAGGCCCGCGGCGGCGCGGCGGGACGCGGCCTCCTGGTAGCCCGGGTCGAGCGGCCGCTCCATCATCGTGGTCAGCAACGTCATCGACTCGTCGGGTCGCCGGGGTGCTGTCACGGTGTCACCGTCCGGGCACCCTGGGTCAGCACGATCCGTGCGTGGACGGCATACAGCACGGCGGCCAGCCAGTAGAGCACGACGCCCCACCACGCGAAACCCCACCCGATGGGTCGGGCGAGGTCACCGATCCAGTCGTCCCGGTGCGCGAGCAGCAGCAGGGGAAAGGCGTAGAGCAGGTTGAAGGTCGCGGCCTTGCCGACGAAGTGGACCGGCAGTCCGACCTGGCCGCGGCTGCGCAGGTAGAGCAGCATCATCGCCATGACGAGCTCGCGGGCCAGGAGCACGACGACGAGCCAGACGGGGATGATGTCGCGCCACATGAGTCCGAAGAGCGTCGCCAGGATGTAGAGGCGGTCGGCGATCGGGTCGAGGAACCCGCCGAGCCGGCTCTCCATGTTGAACTGCCGAGCGATCTTGCCGTCCAGGTAGTCCGTGACGCCGGAGAGGAGCAGCAGGAGCAGCGCGAGCCCGTCGCGGCCGGACAGGATCGCCCAGAGGAAGACCGGCACGCCGAGCAGTCGCAGGATCGACAGGACGTTGGGGATCGTCAGCAGGCGCTCCGACACGACGTGCTGGGGCTCCCCCACCTTCTCGATCTCCACGGCGGCAAGCCTAACCGGCTGCCGGAGGGCTCGATGCGCCCGCTCGGCCACGATGCGGACACGGACCAACGCCGCGGGGCCCGGCACCCCGGGTGTTGGGTCCTTGACTACTTGAAGGACTGAGAGGCGGGCGTGCTCACCACCGCCCCACGGAGCGCGCGGACGTAGACGGTCTGCTTGCCGTTGCCAGGGGGGATCATGAACGGCGCGGTACATGGCGCCCAGCTAGACGTGCCGGGCGGGCTGCTGCCGTTCGTGATCTGGCACTCGTAGGTGTAGCCGGGGACGCTGGTCCACGTCGCGGTTCCGCTGTTCCCGCTGGCGTCGACGGCCAGTCCGGTCGGCGCCGTCGGGGTCGGGGTCACAAGGAAGGACTGGGTGGCCTGTGGGGCTGCGGCCCAGGTCGCGTTGCCGGCTTGGTCGGCGTTGACGGAGCAGGTGCCGGCGGCGACGTAGCTGACGCTGGTCCCGCTGACGGTGCACACCGATGGGGTGGCGCTCGTGAAGGTCACGACCAGTCCCGAGCTCGCCGACGCGGCCACCGCGTAGGGCGCGTCCCCGAGCATCGCGGACGCCGGAGCGGACGAGGTGAACGTGATCGACTGCGCGGACTTGGACACGGTGAACGACTGCGTCACCCGGACGGCTGCGGCATACGTGGCGTCGCCGGCCTGGTCGGCGGCGATGGTGCACGTGCCGGCGGCGACGAAGGAGACGGAGACGGTGGGCCCTGAGACGGTGCAGACGCCCGTCGTGGTGCTCGAGAAGGTGACGGCCAGGCCGGAGGTCGCGGTGGCTGTGACGGTGTAGGCCGCGCCCCCGACCGTGGCCGAGGCGGGGGCGATCGAGGTGAACGAGATCGTCTGCGACCGCTTGACCACGGACTGCGACACCCCGGCAGAGGACGACGCGGCGTACGGCGCCGACCCGGCATACGTGGCCGTGAGGTTGCGCGTCCCGGTGGAGGCCCAGGCGACGACGCAGGTCGCCGTGCCCGAGCTGAGCGTCTGGCTGCCGCCGGAGCACGTGATCGCCGTGCCGCCGTCGCGGAAGACCACGGTTCCGGTCGGGGTGCCCGACGCGGCGGTGACCGTCGCCGTGAGAGTGACGGACTGGCCCACGACGGACGGGTTGGGCGATGACGTGAGCGAGATGCTGGTCGCGATGATGCGCAAGACGGTCACGGTGGCGCTCGGCGCGCTGACTGCCGTCCACCCCGAGCGAACCGCATACACGGTGTAGCTGTAGGTGCCGTCAGGCACCGAGCCGTCGGAGCAGGACGTCGCGGTCAGCAGCGCAGAGGCGGAGCTCGCGCAGGCTGCGGCCTTCGACCCCGTGGCGGTGTCGGTCCGCTCGACCCAGTACCCGGCAGGGACGACGCCGCTCGCGGGAGCCGTCCATGAGACGGCGACGCTCGAGCTGCCCGCCGGAGACGTCGCCGAGACCCCGGACGGCGCGGCGAGCGTGCCCGTCGAGGCGGTCCCGGTGCCACGACCGGCGGTCGTCCAGAAGGCCCATGCGGTGCCGGACACACCCATGAGGACCGCGAGGACCACGAGGATGCCGAGAGCGCGCACGCCGCGGTTCGGGGCGGCACGGCGTGCGCGCGGCTTCGGGGTGGTGCGGCGGTGCATCACTGCTCGGCCACCGCGGACCACGTGAGGGTGAAGGCCTTGTTCTTGCAGACGTCCTGGTTGACGTCCGGCAGGTCTCGGAGGCGGATCGCAGCGGCGGAGACGCCCTCGGTGGGGAGCGTGACCGTGGCCCGAGAAGGGACCGGCACGACGAGGCCGGCGACGAACCGGGGCTGCCGGACCTCGACGTTGGTCGCTGCCGCGCAACCTGGCGGAGTGCTGTCCGGGGCCACCGACAGCGTGAGACCGGTCAGGCGGATCGGGATCCCGTTCGGGTTGCTGACCTGGACCGGCACCTCGCGCCAGAGCCCGGGCGCGAGCTCGCTGATGTCCCCTGCCACCGCGAACCGCAGGCCGTATGCCAGCGGCGCGTCCCGGTAGGAGAAGGAGTAGGTCGTGGTGGCCGACTCACGGCCGGAACCGTCGACCGCCAGGACGGACAGCCGGTGGCGGTCCGTCCTGGCGGGGTCGAGCTCCCAGGTCAGCGGCGACGCGCAGTCGAACCACGAGCCGTCGTCCACGGAGCACCGGAACCGGACGCCCGGCTGGTCGTCGACCCAGGTTGCCCTGTTGGTCGTCGTCGAGGTCGGGTCGGCGGGCACCGACGTCAGGACCGGCGCCTCGACCGTCGTGCCGGGCGCGATGCGCGTCATCCCGAGCAGCGCCAGCAGGACCGCGACGAAGACGACGAACAGCCCCAGGGCAGCATGCCTGGCGGTGATCGGCGTCTTCACGTGGTCCTCCGCGGTCCGAACGGTGTCGAGTGCTGCCTTCATGGCCCCCGGTCAAGCCGAACGGGGTGGGCGCCGGGGTCCAGTCGGCTCCCACCCCGCCCGGGTCTCAGCTGGCGACGTAGGTGATCGTCACCGCAGCGCCCTTGCAGGCTTGCTGGTCAGTCGTTGCCTTGTTGTTGAACTGCATGGTGAAAGAGCCCGTCGTAGTCGCGGCTGGGGCGAGGTCTACGGAGGTCACGGCGATGGTGGCGGCGGTATCCGCGGTGAGGGGAGCCGGCACACCGTTGAGCAGGTAGTCCGATCCGTCGCAACCCGTCTTGTTGGTCGTGACGTAGGCCTTGACCGCCTGGGGCCGGTAGTTCTCGGTGCCGTTGTTCATCACCGTCACGTTCACCGTCTGCGGGCTGTCGCCGGGGAACATCGCGTTGGTGACGTTGCCCGTGACCACGAGAGCACTCGTGGAACCGGCCTTCGTGGTGGCCGTTCCCGTGCCGCCACCGAGGCTCGTCCAGTAGGCGTAGGCGCCGCCGGCCGTCGCGAGTCCGATGACCCCAGCGGCCAGGAGGGCGGCGGACCTCTTCTTCTTCGAGTTCTTGGCGTTCTTGGAACTCGTCTTGTGAGTGCGCATGGAGTCGTCCATGACCTTTCCCCTCGAGTGGCTTTACCGTTTCTTGGTGTGCTGCTGGCGAAACATTGACACTCAAAACGGCAAAAAAGGGGCGCCTCGGCGAACATTTCGCATACCTTGCGGATTGCTTGCGGTTCCACGGGAGTTCTTGCAGATGACTACCGGACTCCTTGCCTGACAGCACGATTCACGGGACACGTAACGGGGTCTGGGGCGAGATCTCGGCTCGGCGTTCGTCGGTACGTGAACCTGCGGCTGGGTAGAGAGATGGCATGCGGCCCCTCAGAGCGGCCCGCGCCCACCTCCCGAAGGAGATCCGATGGACGACGCGTCGACCCACCCCGCTGCGCTCACCTTCATCGGGACGGCCACGACGCTGATCGAGCTCGGCTCGTTCACGCTCCTCACCGACCCCAACTTCCTGCACCGGGGGCAGCGGGCCTACCTCGGCAAGGGTCTGTGGTCCCGCCGCCTCACCGACCCCGCCCTCACGGTCGGCGAGGTCCCGCCGGTGGACGCAGTGCTGCTCTCCCACCTGCACGGCGACCACTTCGACCGGGTCGCCCGCAAGGGACTGTCTCGGGAGCTCCCCGTCGTGACGACCCCGCAGGCAGCCCGCCGGCTGAGCCGCTGGGGCTTCAGGACGCAGGGGCTGTCCCCGTGGGACCAGGTCGAGCTGGCCCACGGTGACGAAGGCCTCACCATCACCTCGGTCCCCGGAATCCATGCGCGCGGGCTGCTTCGCGCAGCCCTGCCGCCTGTCATGGGATCGGTCGTCGAGCACCGCGTCGCCGGGCGGCTCCGGCACCGCCTCTACGTCAGCGGCGACACCCTCACGGGAGACCACCTCGACGACATCCGGTCGCGCTTCCCCGAGATCGACACGGCAGTCGTCCACCTGGGTGGCACGCGTGTCCTCATGCACACCGTGACCATGGACGCCGAGCAGGGCGTGGACTTCCTGCGGCGCGTCACCCCGGGCCAGGCGGTCCCGGTGCACCACTCGGACTACGGCGTCTTCCGTTCGCCACTGCAGGACTTCCTGCGAGCTGCGGGCGATCCCGGCCTGTGCACCGTGCGTCCGGTCGGGCCCGGCGAGCGACTCGACCTCACCGACCCGACTCGCCCTTCGGAGGCGAGTCCCTTCCTCCGTGCGGCGACCTGACCGTTCGTCCCGGGCAGCACAGCGGTCGTATGCCGCGGGCCTCGAGGGGTTCCGAGGGTTTCCGAGGGGTTCACCGGCTCGGTGAGCGGGTAGAGGGCGGTCATGGACGTCAACGACAGCTACGCGACCCGCTCCCCCGCTGCCGCCCGCGCGCTCGAGCGCCTCGTCGAGGGCCGCAGCTCCCTCGACGGGCCCGCTGCTGCGCTCTCGCCGCTGGCCCGGCAGGCCCGGGGCGGCGGGGTCTGGAGGCGAGTGGTCACCGGCGAGTCGATCGGCCATGCAGCTCACCCCTTCTTGACCGATCTCCCGATCGGCTTCTGGGCCTCCGCCTCGTTGCTCGACCTCGTCGGTGGACCCGGCGCCGCGGTCCCCGCTCGGCGACTCGTCGCTGCCGGGCTCGCCACCGCGCCGGCGGCCGCCCTGACCGGTCTGGCCGAGTACGACGCCCTCGGTGCCCGCCCACGTCGCGTGGCGGCCGTCCACGCTGCCCTCAACGTGGCGTCGCTCGCGTTGTATGCCGCCTCATGGGCAGCGCGACCGCGTCGGCAGGGTCTGGGCGTGGCACTGGCGCTGGGCGGTCTCTCGGTGTCCGGGGTGTCTGCCTACCTCGGCGGCCATCTCGCCATCGGCGAGAAGGTCGGCACCACGACCGAGGCCGCGCCCATGCCGCTGACGCCGGCCTGAGCTCGGCTGCCCCAGAAGAAGCGGTGCCGGAGGAGGCTGACCCGCCCCGTCGATCACGTCCGTCAGAGCTGCTTGCGGACTCCACCCTCGTGCGGGACCGAAGCCAGGCCCTCGGCGGCCGAAGCGGTCATGGTGTCGGCTCCCTGGGCGCGGCGACCGGTGGGCAGCACGGGCGCGTGCCGCACGTCCTCGAGCTCGAAGGAGAGAGCGGCATACGCCGCCACGAGACCGAGCAGCAGACCTACCCAGCCGGCAGTGGAGAGCCAGGTCTGGGAACCGGTGAGCTCGCCGATCCCCGTCACTGCGAACCGCATCGCGCTGAGCCCCATCACCGCCAGGGCCGCGAGCTTGCCGGTCGACGCCGCCGTGGGCACGCACATGGCCACCGCCGAGCACAGCAGCAGCACGCCGAGCGCCGACGACGTCGCACCGGGTGGTGACAGCAGGAGCGCGAAGCCCATCCCGGCCCAGGTGCCGGCCAGGATGCCCATGCCGGTCCCGGCCACCGGATCGCGCGCGAGGAAGCCGAGGACGCAGGCGACGAGCTGGAGCGGCACGGTCAGCACGAGGATGCCGGTGGCGACGACTCGCCCCTGCGAGGGTTCGAGCACGTGCAGCTGGAGCATGGCGGTGGCGACCGTCGCCACCATGAGGGCGAGGAAGCCCAGCGGCAACGGGTTTCCGAGGGGACGCACCACGACCCGCAGCTCGGGCTGCGTGCTCGACCATGCTTCGCCACGTCCCGGTCGCGCATTGCTGTTCATACGACCAACGCCTGAGTCGACGACTCCTTGATTTTCGAGTTCGCCCAGGTGGCTTGACGTTTCGTCTCTGCCTGGCACTTCGTCGCAAGTGCGAGCAGGTCGTCGTGCACGATGGCCTGGGCCGCCTGGCCGATCATCTCCCAGTCGGTGAGCACGCTCGAGGCGCGCAGGTAGATCTCCCGCAGGTCGCGCACCATGACGAGCTCCATCTCCGATGATCGGGCGCTGCGCTCCGACATCCATCGACGTGCCTGGTCGACGACCGAGGGCGCGCCGTCGGGTGACGGATCGAGGTCCTGGTCGAACTCGCTTGCGATGGCAGCGATCTCGCGCACGTGTCGGGCGCTCCAGTCGGCAAGGTCACGGCCTACGTAGTAGACCTCGTGGTCCGCACGGTGCTCGTCCGCGACGCGCAGGAGCGCCCGGCGCAGCTCGTTCTCGTCGTGGTGCAGGTCCTTCAGGACGGTCCCGATCCTCACCGTGACGCCCCTTCCGTGAGCTCGACGGACACGCGTGCGGATGCGGTCGTGTCCGGTGCAGGAGCGGGTGTCCCGTCACCGTCCGCGACCTTGCGGATCGCACACGCGGCAGTCTTGAAAATGGGTTGTTTCGAAGCGGGGTCCCACACGGTGGGAGTCAGCTCGTTCGCCGCCCGTCCGTGCTCTGCGGGGCGCCAACCGGTGTCGGTGTCCCAGTAGCCGTAGTGGAACGGAAGGAAGACGACTCCCGGACGGATCCCACTCACCCGGACCCGCGCGTGCACCTCTCCCCTGCGGGTGCGGACCTCCGCGACGTCGCCCTCCTTGAGGCTGTGGGTACGCGCGTCGTGGGCCGACACCTCGACCCAGACCTCGGGCGCGGCGGCTTGCAGCTCGGGGGCCCGCGCCGTGCGGGTGCGGGTGTGGAAGTGGTAGACCGTTCGGCCGGTGATGAGCTGCAGCGGGTGGTCCTCGTCCGGCAGCTCGTGGGCCGGCCGGTAGTCGGCCGCCTTGATGACGGCTCGCCCGAAGGGGTTGAGGGCGCGGTACTCCCCCTCCTCCAGCGGTGCGCCGGTCTCGAGGTCGCGGCCGTAAGTCTCGCACTCGTCCGGGGCCGCCCAGAAGACCCCGCCTTCGTAGAGGCGCTCGGTCCCTTCCGGTGCCGCGTCGGTGCACGGCCACTGGACGCCACTCGGTCCGCGCAGCTTCTCGTAGCTCAGGGCGCTGTAGTCACACGGTCGTCCGCGGCTGCACTCGCGCCAGGCGTCAAAGGCCTCCTCCGGCGTCGTCCACTTGACGAGCGGCTCACCGTCCTTGTCCTGCAGTCCCATTCGACGGGAGAATTCCACGAAGATGTCGAGGTCCGGCAGCGACTCCCCCGGCGGCTCGACGGCCTTCTCCGACAGGTGCACGGTGCGGTCGACGTTGGTCAGGGTGCCAGTCTTCTCGTTCGACGCCGCGGCGGGGAGCACGACGTCGGCCAGCTGCGCGGTCTCGGTGAGGAAGATGTCCTGCACGACGAGGAAGAGGCGGTCCTGCGACAGGATCGAGCGCATCCGCGCCAGCTCCGGCATCGACACCGCGGGATTGGTACCCGAGACCCAGAGCAGGCGGATCGACCCGTCCTCGACGTATCGCATGATCTGCATCGCGTGGGTCGGTGGTGTCGCGTGCGGGATCTTCTTCGGGTCGAGGTTCCAGACCTTCGCCAGATCGTCGACGTGCGCCTGGTTGCTCCAGTTGCGAAACCCGGCCATGTCCCCGTCGGCCCCGCACTCACGGGTGTTCTCCGCCGTCGGCTGCCCGTTCATCTGCAGGATGCCGCAGCCGGGCCGTCCGATCATGCCGCGCAGGAGGTGCAGGTTGTTGACCTGGACGGCAGCAGCCGTCGCCTGGTGGGACTGGTAGAAGCCCTGGAGCACGGTCGACAGGAGCGCCTCTGCCTCCCCCAGGAGCCGGGCTGCGAGCCGGAGGTCGTCCGCGGGCACGTCGCAGATCGTGCCCACCAGCTCGGGGGTGTAACGGGCGACGAGCTCCTCCAGGTCGTCGTAACCCACGGTGTGCGACTGCACCCATGCCTGGTCGACGTGTCCGTTGGCGATGATCTCGTGCAGCAGCCCGTTCATCAGGGCGACGTTGGTGCCCGGTCGAGGGGCCAGGTGCACCGTGGCCCGCTCGGCGACCGGCGTCCGACGCGGGTCGACGCAGATGATCGCGGGCGGGTCGTCGCCGTCGAGACGGTCGAGCATCCTCATCCACAGGACGGTCTGCGTCTCGGCGACGTTGTGGCCGAAGAGGGCGATGACGTCGGCGTGGTCGACGTCGGTGTAGGAGCCGGGTTGGCCGTCGCTGCCGAAGGACTCCTTGAGTGCCTCAGCGGCCGTGGCGGTGCAGAGCCGGGTGTTGCCGTCGACGTGGTTGGTGCGGATCCCGCCGTGTGCCACGAGGGCCAGAGTGTAGTACTCCTCGAGGAAGAGCTGTCCGGTCGTGTAGAAGCCGATGGCGCTCGGGCCCTGCTCCTCGAGGAGCTCCTGGCTGCGCTGCACGACGGCATCCATGGCCTCGTCCCACGAACACTCGACGAGCTCGCCGTCCCGCCGCACCAAGGGGCGTGTCAGCCGGTCCGGAGAGTGGGTCGCCTGCCAGCCGAAGAGGTCTTTGGGACCCAACCGCCCGTGGTTGACCCGGTCCTCGGCCCGGCCACGGACCCCCACGATGCGCCCGTCCCGAACGGCCACGTCGAACGCGTCGCCGTTCGAGTGCAGGGTCGACGCCGTCCGCACCCACCCGTCGACGTCAGCCTCGACGATCCCGGAGGCGAGGTGCTGGTCCACCCTCTGGGGCCACGTGCCACCTCTGGCGTAGGGCGTGCGGTCGCCCCAGATCCGGGCTATGCGGTCCTCGGTCGACACAGCGGTCTCCTCGTCAGGTCGAGCCGTCGGCGAAGCGGCGTCATGAGCCGACCCGGTCGTCGACCCGTCGCGCTTCCCTTACCCCCGAGACGGAACGCCGTCCCGGATCAGCTCTCATCGCTTTCGACACGCGCCGCGCCAGGATGGGTGCCGGCTCGTCGGTTATGGCGGCCCAGTTGTGGGCACGAGAGAACCATCAACCGCTAGACCTACGGAGCAATCACATGAGAGCAGTGACCTGGCAGGGAAAGCAGGACGTGCGCGTCGAGGACGTGCCGGACCCCCGCATCGAAGAACCGACCGATGCGATCGTGCGCATGACGACGACCAACATCTGCGGTTCGGACCTTCACCTCTACGAGCCGTTGGCGGCCTTCATGACCCCGGGCGACATCATCGGTCACGAGCCCATGGGGATCGTCGAGGCCGTGGGCGGCGATACCGGCGACCTGAGAGTGGGCGACCGGGTTGCCATCCCCTTCCAGATCTCGTGCGGGCACTGCTGGATGTGCTCGGCCGGGCTGTACACGCAGTGCGAGACCACTCAGGTCCGCGAGCAGGGCACGGGCGCTGCGCTGTTCGGATACACCAAGCTCTACGGTCAGGTACCCGGCGCCCAGGCGGAGTACCTGCGGGTGCCGCAGGCGCAGTTCACCCACATCAAGCTGCCCGAGGGCCCGCCGGACGACCGGTTCGCCTACCTGTCCGACATCCTCCCGACGGCCTGGCAGGCCGTGGAGTATGCGGCCGTGCCAGACGGAGGCACGCTGGTGGTCCTTGGCCTGGGCCCCGTCGGTGACTTCGCCTGCCGTATCGGGGCGTTCAAGGGGTACCGCGTCATCGGCGTCGACCTCGTGCCGGAGCGACTGAAGCGCGTGGGCGACCGTGGAATCGAGGTTCTCGACCTCACCGAGCACGGGGACGACCTCGGCGACGTCATCCGCGACCTGACGGACGGCCGGGGGCCGGACGCGGTCGTCGATGCCGTCGGCATGGAGGCCCACGGCTCTCCGGCCACCAAGGCCGTGCAGAAGGCGGCCGGGCTCCTCCCCCGGTTCATAGCCGCGCCCATCCAGGAGGTGGCGGGGGTCGACCGTCTCGGAGCGCTCTACTCCGCGATCGACATCGTCCGTCGCGGTGGCACGATCTCGCTCAGCGGCGTCTATGGCGGCGCGGCGGACCCGATACCGATGTTGACCCTCTTCGACAAGCAGATCCAGCTGCGCATGGGCCAGTGCAACGTCAAGAGATGGGTCGACGAGATCATGCCGCTCCTGTCAGACGACGATCCTCTGGGAGTCGACGACTTCGCCACTCACCGACTCCCCCTGGAGCAGGCACCCGAGGCGTACAAGGCCTTCCAGGAGAAGAGGGACGGCCACATCAAGATCCAGCTGAAACCACACGGCTGAGGGAAGTGGCGCGCCGCCGTCGAGGGCTGCACCGGCTCACCCGACCCTGTGACGGCGGCGGCCGACCTGCCACTCGAGCACGGCGAGCGAGGTGGCCAGCGCGGCGCTCGTGACGTAGTAGCGGCGGTCGCGGCGGGTCGCCGCAGCCCATGGCACCATGCTCACCGCATGGAGTCCGTGGACCACGGCGCCCGCGCGGTGCGCGGCCGGCACACCCGCGACGACCACGGCCACGGCCTGCGCCAGCTGACGGACCGCAAGCACCCGGGCGACGCGCACCGTGGCGCGGCCCGGCACGCCTCCGAGCTCCCTACTCGCCAGCCGCGCCGGGGCGACCAGGCCACTGATCCCGTAGGCCGCCCTGCCGACCTCGAGCGCGACGTCGGCAGCGTTCGCTCCCCTCACCGCGAGCGCCGCGTCGTCACGGCCGCGGTCAGTGCGGCCACGGCGATCCCCCCGACCGCACCGAGCAGGCCGTGGTGCTGCGAAGCCCAGAGCTGCGGCGAGCGGTCGATCGACCGGGCGTCGAAGGGGCCGCGCGTGCCGTAGTCGTGGTGCTCGTCGGCGGGGCTATCGAGGTTGTCGGGGCGTTCCGGGTTGCTCGGCTGGTCTGTCTGCTGCGAGGAGAAGCCGGTGCGGGCCAGGTAGCGGTCGAGGAGACCGGGGGCGATCGCGTTGGCCGCGAGGGTGCCGACGGTGCTGCCCCCGACCCAGTACTCGCGGCGCTCCGGGTGGGCTGCGGCATGCACGACCGCGCCTGCGGCGACGTGCGGCTCGTAGATCGGCGGAACGGGCTGCGGCTTCTTCGGCAGCCGCGAGCGCACCCACTGGAACTGTGGGGTGTTGACGGCAGGCATCTGCACCATCGTCACGTGCACGGGGCTCTTCTCGTGGAGCAGCTCGCACCGCAGCGCTTCGTGGAAGCCCTGGATGGCGTGCTTGGCGCCGCAGTAGGCGGTCTGCAGGGGGATGCCGCGGTAGGCCAGCGCGGAGCCGACCTGCACGATCGTGCCGTGGCCGCGCCTCTTCATCCGCGGCAGGATCGCCATCGTCGCGTAGACGTAGCCGAGGTAGGAGACCTCTGTGACCCGCCGGTACTCCTCGGGGTCGATCTCGTCGAACGGTGCGAAGACCGAGGTGAAGGCCACGTTGACCCAGACGTCGACCGGTCCGAGCTCACGCTCGACGGTGTCGACGGCGGCGGTCACGGCATCGGCGTCCGCCACGTCGACCTCGACGACCAGCGGGTGGCCGCCGGCCGCCCGCACCTCGTCGGCGGCCGCCTCCAGCCCCGCGGAGCCGCGGGCCAGCAGCGCCACCTTGGCACCGCGCGCACCGAAGGCGACCGCCGTGGCACGGCCGATGCCGCCGCTGGCACCGGTCACTGCGACGACCTGGCGGCGATGGTTGCGTGCGTCGTTCATGGGCTTCCTCTCGTCGTGCCGGACAGGGTCGGTGGGACGTCGGTGGGACCTTGGTGGGGCGCCGGTGGCGCGGGCTGGGTCAGGTGTGCAGGTGGGTGCCGGGTCCGTCGGCCAGTCGGGCGCTCGCCTCGAGCATCCCGGCGTGGACGAAGGCCTGCGGGAGGTTGCCGCGCAGCTGGCGCTGGCGGACGTCGAACTCCTCGGTGAACAGGCCCGGCGTCGTGCACGCCGCCCGGCCGCGCTCGAACCACCGCAGCGCCTCCGCGGGGCCCCCCTGCTGGTGGGTGGCGAGCGCCATGTGGAAACCGCAGAGCAGGAAGACACCCTCCGCCTCGGCGAGGGGGCGCTCGTCGTGGCGGAAGCGGTAGAGGTAGCCCTCGTCGGAGAGCTCGTCCCGGACCGCTGCGAGGGTCGCGATGCTGCGCGGGTCCTCGGGCGGCACCGCACCGCGTACGGCCGCGAGCAGCAGGGAGGCGTCGACCCGCTCGTCCTGCGGGCTCTGCTGCCAGCGCCCGCTCGGGTGGAGGCAGTCGGAGGTGGCGTCGGCGACGATGGTGTCGGCGAAGCCGGCCCACTCCGCCGCCTGCGCGGTCGGCGCGACCGCGGCGATCGCACGCAGGCCCGCAGCGCAGATGAGCCGCGAGTGCGCCCAGCGGCGGTCGTCCAGCTCCCAGATGCCGGCGTCCGGCTTCTTCCAGCGCTTCCGCATGACGTCGATGCACGTCTCCACGGCCCGCCACCCGTCGAGGTCGAGCATCCCGTGGCGCTCGGCGGCGGCGAAGAGCAGGAGCGACTCCCCGAGGGTGTCGAGCTGGAACTGCTCGTTGACCCAGTTGCCGACGACGTCCTTGCCGCCGGGGTAGCCGGGCAGGTCCAGCTGCCGCTCGTCCGGGACGAGGCCGCCCTCGACGGTGTAGGCCGGGCGCAGGTCGTTGCCGTGCGCGAGCAGCGCGCCGGACACGAACGTGACCGCGGAGCCGAGCAGCGGGTGGGGGCCGCACGCCGCGACCGCCTGGCCGGCATAGCACTGGTCGCGGATCCAGGCGTAGCGGTAGTCGTAGTTGCGGCTACGGCCACCGTGCTCGGGCAGCGACATCGTGGCGGCCGCCACCATCCCCCCGGTGGCGCTCGTGAGGCCGCGCAGGACGGCATACGACTGCCGGGCGTCGGTGGGCGCGATGGTCTGCTCGAAGCTCGGCACCGCGTCGGCCCACGAGCTCATGGTCGCCGACCACGTCGCGTCCGGCTCCGGTGGACGCTCGGGCAAGCGGTCGCGGCCGACCTCGAGGACGAGGTCGTGGCTCTGGCCCTCGCCGAGCTCGACGACGAGCTCGAGGCGGTTGTCCGACCCGACCCAGTGCGCGTCCCGCGCGCCGGTCCAGCGCATGACGTGCCGGCCGGCGCGGGCGGTCCACACGCCGCCCGAGCGGTGCACGTCGACCATCGGCTCGGTGCCGAACCCGGCGCCGAGCGAGAGCACCGCGGCGAACCGGGCGTCGCCCCGCTGTGCCTCGAGGCGGTGGAGCAGCACGACGTGGTCCTTGTCGCCGGGGAACGCCAGGGCCTGACGGCACTCCATGACGCAGTCCTGGGCAGTCCACCGGCCCCGCCAGACGAGCGTGCCTTCCTCGTAGTAGCCGCCCCAGACGTAGCGCTCCTCGAGCGGGGTGACGGCATACGTCCCGGGGCCGCCGATGAGCGAGCCGAAGACGGCGTCGTCGTGCCACCGTGGCGCGCACATCCAGGCGATCTCGCCGCGCGGGCCGACGAGGGCCGCACGCTCGCCGTCGGCGAGGACGGCATACTCCCGCAGGACGTGCAGCGGCAGACCCGCCGGCAGCTTCACGCGACCCGCCACTGCTGTGCACCCCCGCCCACCGTCATGCCGTGACCCGTCCCGTCGTGCCGGGGGCGCAGGGCTCCGTCGCCCACCTCCGGTATCCCGTCGAGCAGCTGTGGCTCGAGCCGCGCGTGGTCGACGAACCACTCGACGTGCCGCAGGTTGGGCACCGCGGCCGCGACGACCGCGTGCAGCGATGGGGCGCAGTGCGCCGAGACCTGCAGGTGGGCCGCCTCGGCCAGGGTGGCGCCCCGGACCCAGCCGGTGTAGCCACCGCACCGGGTGGCGTCGAGCTGGAGGCAGTCGACGACGGGCAGCAGAGCCGTGACGTCGTCGGGGGTCGCGGCGTACTCCCCCGCCGCGACGTCGCAGGTGAGCGCCTCACGGACGGCGGCAAGGGCCGCGGTGTCGTCGCTGGAGACCGGCTCCTCGAACCACCCGACGCCCAGGTCGTCGAGACGGTCGCCGACCCGGATGGCCTCGCCGACGGTGTAGCCGCCGTTGGCGTCGACCATGAGCTGCGTGCCCTCGGGAGCGAGCCGGCGCAGCTGCCGGGCGCGCTGGAGGTCGCGCTCGGGGTCGGCACCCCAGCTCTCGCCGATCTTGATCTTCATCGCCGTGCAGCCAGCCTCGGTCCAGGCCTCGACCTGCTCGGCGAGCTGGGCGTCGTCGAGCGTCGTGAAACCACCCGAGCCGTAGACGGGCACCTGCTCGCGGCACCGGCCGAGCAGGTCGCCGAGCGGCACGCCCAGCAGCCGGGCCTTGAGGTCCCACCACGCCACGTCGACGGCACTGATGGCCTGCATGGCCAGGCCGCTGCTGCCGAGGTTGCGGACGGCGCGGCGCATCGCCGACCAGCCGTCGGTCACGTCGAGGGCGCTGCGGCCGAGCACGTGCGGAACCAGCTCGTCCTCGACCACCGCGGCCGCCGCGCGGCTCGAGTAGGTCCAGCCGAGGCCGGTGCAGCCGCCCGCCTCGAGTGTGACGGTGACGGCCGTCGTCGCGTGCCACTTGAGCGTGCCGTCGGCTTCGGGTTCGGGCGTCGGGAAGCGGTAGACCGCCGCCTCGACTCCGGTGATGGCGCTGTCGTCGCGGGCGTATGCCGCGTCCCTGGCTCTCGCAGTCACGGCCGCACCGCCTGCTGCTCGGTCAGACCCTGCCGCGCTTGCGCCGCAAGGCGATCCGCTGCCCGGGCGGCCAGCGCCATGATCGTCAGGGCCGGGTTGGCCGACCCCTGGGTCGGCAGCACGCTGCCGTCGACGACGTAGAGGTTGGGGATCCCGAAGACGCGGTGGTCGGCGTCGACGACGCCGTCCTCGGCCCGGGCTGCCATCCGGGCACCTCCGACGAGGTGGGCGTAGCGGTCGATCGTCATGACCTCGCTGGCGCCGGCCGCCTTGAGGATCGTCTCCATCGACTCTGTCGCGGCCTTGGTCAGCATGTGGTCGTTGTCGCACTGGGAGTAGGAGAAGTGCGCGATCGGCAGGCCGTGCCGGTCCTTCTCGTCGGCCAGGGTGACCCGGTTGTCGGGCTGTGGGAGGAACTCGCACAGCGCCCCGATGGTGGCCCAGTGCACGAAGTCGCGGAGGTACTCGCGCAGCGGAGCACCCCAGTGGCCTTGCGCGACAACGTGTTCGGCCCACGTGATGGGCAGTGGGCTGACGTTCTGGATGGACCAGCCGCGACGGTAGGGCTTGGTCGGGTCGGTCTCGTAGAACTGCTCCGAGGAGACTTCCGGCGGCGGGGCCTTGTAGGCGCGGACCTCTTCCTCGAACCGGCCTGAGACCTGCGGGGCCCCCTGGACCATGAGGTAGCGCCCGAGCTGGTCGGTGTCGTTGCCCAGCCCCGCGGCATACCGCTCGGTGGCCGACAGCAGGAGCAGGCGCGGGGTCTCGATGGAGTAGCCGGCGACGGCGACCGCCCCGGCCCGCTGGAAGTGCTCGCGCCCCCGTCGCAGGTAGGTGACACCGCTCGCCCGGCCCGAGTCGTCGTCGACTGCGACCCTCGTGACCATGCTGTCGGGCCGGATCTCCGCGCCGTGGGCGAGGGCGTCCGGGACGTGCGTGATGAGTGGGCTGGCCTTGGCGTTGACCTTGCAGCCCTGCAGGCAGAAGCCGCGGTAGATGCAGTGCAGCCGGTGGCCGAAGCGGCCGTTGGCGATGGCGACCGGCCCGACACGCGTCTCGATGCCGGCGGCGAGCGCGCCACGCTGGAAGATCTCCCCGTTGCCGCCCACCCGGTGGGCTGAGTGTGGGTAGGAGTGCGGGTCGCCCCACGGCCAGTCCTGCCCGGCGACGGGCAGCTCCTGCTCGATCTGCTCGTAGAAGGGGCGCAGGTCGGAGTAGGCGATCGGCCAGTCCGCGCCCACCCCGTCGTCGGTCAGCACGGAGAAGTCGCTGGGGTGGAAGCGCGGGGTGTAGCCGGCGTAGTGCACCATCGAGCCGCCGACGCCGCGACCCGAGTTGTTCGAGCCCATCGGCACGGGGTCACTGCCACCGATCTGGCGCGGGTCGGTCCAGTAGAGGGTGTGCGAGCCGCGCTCGTCCGAGACCCAGTCGGCGTCGGGGTCCCAGAACGGGCCGGCGTCGAGGCACACCACGCGCCAGCCCGCGCGGGCGAGGCGCTGGGTCAGGACGCTGCCGCCCGCCCCGGCACCGACGACGACGAGGTCCACCTCGTCGGTGTCGTCGAAGCGGCGCATGTCGTTGCGCAGGCGGTGGTTCGTCCGCGTGCCGTCGGTCGGCACCAGCCAGGCGGAGTCGTTGCGGGCGCGCAGCTCGCGCTCGCTTCGGGGACTCTGGAGCGGGCTCAACGCATACCCTCCTCTCGGTCGTGGCGCTCGAGCAGGGCGGCGTGCTCACGGCGAGCCGCCTCGACGCGTTCGGCGAAGGGGGTGGGCCGCCGGTCGACCGCATCGGCGACCTCCCAGTGGTCGCGGGCGCCCACCCCCAGGTCGACGTAGCCGCGCGGGTAGGCCGGGCCAGGGAAGCCGATCTCGTTCCAGGCCCAGGGGTGGGAGTAGAAGGCCGTGCACGCATATCGCGTCCACAGGCTCCACACGTGCTCGGCGGACGCTCCGTGCCACGGTTTGCCGGTTGAGGAGAGCTCTTGGACGTCCTGAACCAGTGCGGCCTGCCGGCTCGCGTCGAGCTCGGCGAAGCGGGCACCGTCGAAGTGCTCCCCCGCGTCGTGGTCGAGCCAGGACAGCGTGTGCCGCCACGCGTCGCCGTCCTCGGGCAGCTCGTCGTAGTGCCAGCCGTCGGTCTCACCCACCGCGAGGCGGGCGTCGAGCAGCTCGAGCACCGGCACCCGCGGCTCGCCGTCCTGCGCGAGGAGCAGGTCGAGCAGCGGCGCCGCGACCGACACCTCGTGCGGGGTGAAGAAGGCGAGGTCGGAGGGGTGCGCGAGGCGGCCGAGGACGACGCCGGCCGTCACGTCGTCCCAGGCGTCGACCGAGTCGAGCACGTCGAAGCCGGGGAAGCGGCCGCGGCCCTGCGGGGTGACGGCGCGACGGCTCGGTGACTGGTACGGCATCAGGCCCTCGTCAGCCGGGCTCGGACCCAATGACGCGGACGCGCTGGCGGGTCATCCTCCCGTCGCAGGACCGCGGCCAGCAGGCCCATGCCCCCCACGAGGGTGGCCAGCAGCGGCGCGAAGAGCGGGGGGCCGGCCTCGAGGTTGTAGCGCGTGACGCCGCCGGGGCGCTGGGAGACGCCGCGCCAGTGCAGCCACGTCCCCTGCAGGCCGTTGGCGATGATGAGGGCGGAGGCGGCCGGGAGCACGGTGTGGGCGGCACGCTTGGAGAAGACGCCGGCGACGCCAGCCGGGACGGCCGCGGGCAGGATCGCGACGGGCCACCACATGAGCTTGTTGCCGAAGCTGGCGCCGTCGTGGGCAAGGTAGATCTCGGCCGTCGTGATGCCGGCTCCGGCGGCGGTCAGGCCGGCGAGGGCGCGCTCGAACCGTCCGGTCCGGACGTCGACGAGGGCCCGGTCGAGCCAGGTGGCGGCTTGGGCACCCCGAGCCATGGTCACTCACCGCCCTTGAGGCCGGGGACCACCTGCTGCGCCTTCATCTTGACGCCATGCTTGATGAAGCCCCACCGGTCCTCGTCGCCGTGGAGGACCGCAGCCGCGGTCGCCTTGGCCTGCTCCATCGTGGCGTGCGGCGGGATCGGCGGCACGTCGGGGTCGCAGCGCACGTCGAGCACCGTGGGCCGCTGGGCGGACAGGGCGGCGTCCCAGGCCGGGCCGAGCTGGTCGGGGTCGTCGATGTTGACCCCGACGAGCCCGAGGCTCCGGGCGAAGGCGGCGTAGTCGACGTCGGGGAGCGTCTGAGACTCGGCGAACTTCGGCGATCCCTCCATGGCGCGCATCTCCCACGTCACCTGGTTCAGGTCGTTGTTGTGGAGCACGGCCACGACGAGCCGCGGGTCGGTCCACTGCTGCCAGTAGTGCGCGACCGTGATCAGCTCGGCCATGCCGTTCATCTGCATGGCGCCGTCGCCGACGAGGGCGATCGCCGGGCGGTCCGGGTGGGCCCACTTGGCGCCGATGACGTAGGGCACGCCGGGGCCCATCGTGGCGAGCGTCCCGGAGAGCGAGCCGCGGATGTCACTGTGGAAGCGCAGGTTGCGGGCGTACCAGTTGGCGGCGCTGCCGGAGTCGGCGGCGAGCATGGCGTCTCCGGGCAGACGACTGGAGAGCTCGGAGAAGATCCGCATCGGGTTGACCGGCTCGGCGTCGTTCATCGCCCACTGGTCGACCGTCTGCCACCAGTCGGCGACACTCCCCTCGATCTCCTCGCGCCAGGAGCGGTCCTCCTTGCTGTGCAGCAGCGGGATGAGGGCCTGGAGGGTGGCCCTGGCGTCGCCGACGAGGTTGAGCTCGTAGGGATAGCGCATCCCGATCCAGGCCTCGGAGCGGTCGATCTGTACGGCCCGGGCCTGGTCGAACGGTGGCATGAACTGTGTGTAGGGGAAGTTGGAGCCGACGGTCAGCAGCGTGTCGCAGCCCATCATCAGGTCCCACGACGCGGTGGTGCCGAGCAGGCCGATGGACCCGGTGACCCACGGCAGCGTGTCGGGCAGCACGTCCTTGCCGAGAAGCGCCTTGGCCGCACCCGCCCCGAGCAGGTCGGCCACCTCGGTCAGCTCGGCCTCGCAGCCGCGCGCGCCCTGGCCGACGAGCATGGCGACCTTCCCGCCGGCGTTGAGCAGGTCGGCGGCGCGGCGCACCGCCTGGTCGTCGGGACACGCGGTGGCGCGTGCGGTGCCGACGCTCGAGGGCACCATCTTGAACGCATGGCCGGGCGGGGTGTAGTCGAGCTCGAGCACGTCGGAGGGGAAGATGATGCACGTCGGGGCACTGCGGGCCTGGGCGATCCGGATCGCGCGGTCGATGAGGTTGGGCAGCTGCTCGGGCACGGTGCACATCTGCACGTAGTCGGAGCAGACGTCCTTGAAGAGGGTCATCAGGTCGACCTCCTGCTGGTACGACCCGCCCATCGCGCTGCGTGCCGTCTGTCCGACGATCGCCACGACCGGAACGTGGTCGAGCTTGGCGTCGTACAGCCCGTTGAGCAGGTGGATCGCGCCGGGCCCGCTCGTGGCAGCACAGACCCCGACCCGACCCGAGAACTTGGCGTAGCCGACCGCCTCGAAGGCGGCCATCTCCTCGTGGCGGGCCTGGACGAACTGCGGGTTGTCCTCGGCCCTCCCCCAGGCGGCGAGCAGGCCGTTGATCCCATCACCCGGGAAGCCGAAGACCTGACGCACGTCCCATTCGCGCAGTCGGGCGAGAACCACGTCGGCAACCTGCTGGGCCATCTCGATCTCCTTCGTCGGTCGTCGACGAGCGAGGCTCCGGACCCGGTCCGACCCACGGCTCGCCACGTGCGAGCCCTCCGCCAGCGGCGTCTGACAGGAAGACCTGTATTCTTTCTACGCGCAACAGTTGCGGATTGCAAGAGTTGCGCGGAGACTTGGGCGGTGCCTGAACCGGACCGCAGCGAGGCTGCTGACAGTCGCCGACCCCGAGACCCGGAGGTCGAAGCCGTCCTCGACGCCTGCCGGGTGCTCGTCGCGATCACCGCGAGGTCGATGGCTGCCACGAGTGACGTCACGGACCTGCTCCACCTGCGCGCGCTCGTGGTGCTGGCGAGCGGCCCGCCCCTGTCGCTCGGTGCGCTGGCGCAGGCGGTCGGCATCCACCTCACCCGCGCCAGTAGGTTGTGCGACCGGCTGGTGGCACGTGGGTTCGTCGACCGTACGGACGACCCTGACAACCGCCGGCAGCTCCTCCTGCGCCTCACACCAGCCGGTCGCGAGGTCGTCGACGAGGTCATGCACGGGCGGGCAGAGCAGATCCGGCCGATCCTGGCCCGCATGGATGCGGACGACCGCCGCAGCCTCGTCACCGCACTGCGCGAGTTCGCCCGGGCCGCAGGAGGGCTCGCCGCCGCCGACCTCTATGCCCTGGGCTGGGGCGGGTAGGCCCGGCCCTCGACGCTCCCGCATCACCCGTCGTCCGACGGCGGGTACGCGTCGGCCGAGAGGAGCCTCGCAAGGTGAGCCGCATTGGCGGCCAGGGTCTTCGTGGTGCTTGCGACCGTCTTCGGCGTCTCGGGCAGATCCACGTAGTCGGTGCCGTGCATGGCCTCGCCGTTCCAATACGTCACCCCGCCAGCGGGGATGGTGAAGCCGACGTCGTTCAGGCTCTGGAAACAGACGGCGCTGATGTGGTCGGCGCCGTCCTCGTTGCCGACGACCACGATGACGGCGACCTTGCCGTAGGTCAGTGGTCGGCCCTGTTCGTCCTTCTCGGAGAGCTCTGCGTCGAGGCGCTCGAGAACGCGCTGGCAGACGCTGCTGTGTTGGCCCAGCCACGTCGGGGTGGCCAGGACGAGGATGTCGCTGGCCATGACCTGTTCACGGATGCCGGGCCACTCGTCGCCCTCACCCATGTCGAGCTCGACGCCGGGCCGGACGTCATGGTCGACGACGCGGACCATCGCTCCGGTGACGCGGTGCTCGGCGAGGGAGTCGAGCACCTGCTGGGCGAGCAGCTCGGTGCTCGACTCGGCGGGCGAGGGGCTCAGCGTGCAGTTGAGGGCGACGGCGGTCAAAGTCATCGTGCAACCTCTCGTTCGGCGATTCGGGTGCGGTCCTCGTTCCGTCATTCGGGGCGGATGGGGTGGCGAGGCCTTGCCTCGACGCCAGAGGCGTCAGTGGTCGCGCAGGGCGAAGATGAGCTGGGACTTGCTCATCGTCGATCGTCCTTTGATGCCGATCTCGCGGGCCCGCTGCATAAGCTGGTCCTTCGTCATGTTGTCGTAGTCCTTGGCGTGGCCACCCTTGCGCCCGACCTTCGACCGCAAGCTCGCCGCGGCAGCATTCGAGATCCGGGCGGCCTTCTCCTTGCTGGCTCCCTCGTCGCGCAGAGACTCGTACATCTTCTTGTCCTTGACCGAGGGGCCGGGGCTGTTGCGTGGCATGAAGCCTCCTTCGGGTTCGCGCTGTCCTACGGTGCTTACCCAAGGGCCGTGCCATGCACCGCTTGCTGGAAGACCGTTGCGGCGGAATCGCCGGCCGCGTCGACGCCACCCTCCGTATCGTCAGAAGACGGCTCCCCCGCCGGTGACGCCGAGCACCGTGCCCGAGATGTAGCTCGCATCGGACGGCGAGGCGAGGAAGACGTAGGCCGGGGCGACCTCACCCGGCTGGCCGGCCCGGCCGAGGGGCGTGTCAGACCCGAACGTCGCGATCTTCTTCTCGTCCCGTGTCGCCGGTTGGAGAGGCGTCCAGATGGGCCCCGGGGCGACGGCGTTCACGCGAATCCCTCTAGGGCCCAGTGCCGCAGCGAGATTGACGGTGAGATTGTTGATTGCGGCCTTGGTCGCGGCGTAGTCGAGCAGCGTCGGCGACGGGTCGTAGGCCTGGATGGACGTCGTGTTGATGATGGACGAGCCGGGGCCGAGGTGGGCAAGGGCCGCCTGACAGAGCCAGATCACGGCGTGCAGGTTGGTGCGCAGCACGCGCTCGACATGCTCGGGCTGCAGGCTCTCCAGACCAGCGGGGCCACGGTCCCAGTGGTAGCCGGCATTGTTGACCAGGACGTCGAGCCCGCCGAGACCCCGCACAGCGTCCGCGACGACCTGCAGGCACGCCTGCCGGTCGACGAGGTCGACGGGGAGCAGGACGCACGCGCGGCCGGCTTCTTCGACGAGCCTGGCGGTGTCCTCGGCGTCTGACTGTTCCGGCGGCAGGTAGCAGATCGCGACGTCGGCGCCCTCTCTGGCGTAGGCGATGGAGATCGCGCGCCCGATGCCAGAGTCCCCACCTGTGACCAGGGCACGAAGCCCCTGAAGTCGACTGTGGCCGACGTAGCTCTTCTCCCCGTGGTCAGGCACCGGGTGCATCTCACTGGTGAGCCCGGGTGGCTCCTGCTGCTGGGCAGGAAAGCCACCCTGACCGTCCAGGCGTGCGAGCTGTTCAGCGTGGCGGGCGATGTCGGACACGGCGCGTCTCCGTGGGGTGAGGAACTGGTCTGTCTCAGGGGCCGTACCCAGCGCAGCGGCGTCTACTCCTCTGCCCTCGGCCTGCCAGCTGGGCCCGCAGCTTTGGGGGCAGAGGAGTAGACGCCGGCCACGTCGCACCGGGCGCCGGCCGAGCTGCGACGTCAGGGAACCTCGAGTGCCGCCCCCGCGTCGCCCGCGAGGGTGCCCGTCTCGACGACTTCGGCGGCGATGTCGCGGAGCTTGCGGTTCGTGTGCTGACTCGCCTCCCGCAGCTTCGCGAACGCGTGGCCCGGCGGGATACGGAACCGCTCCGTGAGGATGCCCACAGCTGTGCCGATCATTCGGCTGTTCGCGAGGGCCGCCTCCAGGTTGTCGGCGCGGTCCTCGCTGAGCTCGGCCGCGATCGCCACCGCGGCGTGCTCGGTCAGCAGGAGGGCGCGTTCCAGCGCCATGTCGTCGAACGCGCCAGCCTCAGCGGCGTAGAAGGTGAGCACGCCGGCGGTGACGTCGTGGATCCGGATGGCCGTGGAGAGCACGGACCTGACAGGGGTCTCCGCGAGCATGCGGGCGGCGTACTCGGGGAAGCGCGGCTCACGTGCCAGGTCTGGACAGTCGACGGTCACCCCGCGCTGGAAGGCGTCGATGCCCGGGCTCGAGCCAGTGCTGCCCGCGATGGCGGCGATGACTGCCCCGAGAGCCGGGTCCGTGGAGGCCGACCGTTTGGCGGGCAGCGAGGACAGATGCGGCGTGACCGCGATCGACGCCCACCGGCACGGGGCAACCTCTGTGGCGGCAGCCGTGATCAGCTGCAGCTTGGGGAGAAATCCGGGGGTCTCGGTCAGGTCGCGCGCCAGGCTGGCAAACGCAACGGCCGAGGAGAGGTCGCCGGCATCGTCGTGCATGCGCGCATTATCCCGGATCTCGAGGCCCCGCAGCGCCCTCTTCCCTCGGATCCCTTGATGGACGAGTGGAATCGGCCTCCATGCGCAAGAGGGCACGTCGGGCGCGCGACCTCTGTCACGGCCTAGGACGAGTTGGCCCTGAGGTAGGCGATCACCAGCACGCACAGCGAGAGGCCGACCATCACCGCACCGACCTGGGTCTGGACGGTTCGCCGGGCGGACACATCTCGCCCCGAAGGTCCCGGCCCCGACAGCGAGCCCCAGACGATGAGCCCGACGCCGAGCACGAGCACCACGACAACGGCGACCCAGACGTACGTCATGAGTCAACGGGCCGACCGTTGGGCGTCACACGGCCTCGGAGGAAGGCCGCCCCGCACTTCACGGAAGCGGCGGACTCGACGCGGGTCTCGCTGGCCGTCGTCATCTCGGGCGGCCTCCACGCGCTCTTGGACTCACTCGCCATGGCCCGATGATCCCATGGCGAGCGGGTCGACGCCCTGGCCACGTGTCACCGGATCGCACGGCTGAGGGCTCGCGTTGCGTCGCATGGTGCAGCCGCGCATCATCCGGCCTACGCCTTACACCAACCTGGTGCGTTAGGGAAGCACCGGCGCGTCTTGCCCTGCACACTCGCGGGAGCACGGTACGGCTGACCACAAGCACGGGCACTGCCAAATCCGGGACCAGTCGTCTCTCAGTCAACGGCACGTTCCCCGAGTTCGGATTCGGGAGAATCGCAGCCACCAGGGGGTGGAGGCCATGCCAGCTCGGGAGAGTCAGTGAACAAGCGACCCAGGGTGTCCTTGGCCGAGACCAAGCGCGCGGCCGTGCGCGTTCGGTCGCGGGCCCAACTTGGGCCCAACGGACTGCACGCGGTGCCCACATACGCCCTCAACGTGCAGTCGCAGCCCGTCGTCGCGCGCGTCCTAGGCGACCCCAACCGATCTGGGGGTCAAGGGGGCGCAGGTACAAATCGTGTCAGCCCGACCGTTTGGGGCCTGATCTGTTCACGCAGGTCAGGCCACGTTTTCATGCCGGCCCGGCTCTCGGACGGAACCGCGATCCTAGCCGCAGTCGAACGATTCCAGCGCAACATTGGCGACGATGCCGACGGTGTCCCTGGGCCTTTAGAACTCAAATCCCTAGCGATCCGAGGCGGCGCCTTCGAAGCGGCACCGTGGCGTTGCAAAGCAACGCGTCGAGACTCACGGCACGACCTCTGCAGGGTGGCGCAGGCGAGTGCGACGCTCCTATGCTTCGTCAAGCGCCTGTCGTGGTGTTTTCGAGTAGGCGATAGAGGTCGCGGGCGACGTAGCGGGCAAGGCAGCGTTTGATTTCTCGGCCGGTCTTGCCTTCGGCAGTGCGGCGAGCGACGTATTCGCGGGTGGC
>NZ_JBFTPP010000009.1:0-204097 GCF_056398545.1 Terrabacter sp. 01T434 | reverse complement strand
CCCCAAAGGCATCGACTTCACCACCGTCACCGACGAACGCGTCGCCCACGTCGAACACCTGCTCAACACCCGACCCCGAGCCACCCTCGGCTTCCACACCCCCGCCGTTAGGCTCAACGAACTACTCACCGTTGCGCAGACGACTTGAGACCGCCGCGTGGGGAGCTGGGCACTCGAGTGTCGAGTGCCCACTTCCCGACGGGACCAGCCCCTTCAGGAGTCGAAGCCGACCCCGACTCGGTCGAGGGCGCGTAGCCACAGGTTGCGTCGGCCGGTGCGGTCCTCGGCGGCGAGCGACGAGCGCGTGGCCCGCACAGCGGCATACCGAATCGGCTCCGGGGGGAAGGGGATCGGCTTGCGGCGCACCATGCCCAGCCGGGTCAGCTCGGTGTCCTTGCTGTCGACGAGGTCGAGCGCCACAGCCGCACCGAAGCGCGTCGAGGCGACGCCCAGACCGGTGTAGCCGACGGCATACGACATCCGTCCGCCGAGGGCGGTGCCGAAGACCGGCGTGAAGCGCGACGTCGTGTCGATGACACCGGCCCAGCGGTGCGTGAACCGGATGCCGTCGAGCTGCGGGAAGAGATCGAGGAAGTGGTCGGCGAGCAGGCCGTGCGACGCGTCGTTCTGCTCGAGTGCCGGGTCGATGCGTCCCGGGAAGTGGTAGTTGGCGTCGTAGCCGCCGAAGAGCACCCGGTCGTCGAGCGTCCTTCGGTAGTAGTGGAACTGGTTGCCGGCATCGGTCAGTCCCTCGCGGCCCTTCCACCCGATGGCGTCGAGCTGCGCCGGCGCCAGGGGCTCGGTCATGAGGACGTGGTCGTAGACCGGGAGCACCCACGCACTGAGCCGCTTGAGCACGCCCTGCGACGCGTTCGTGCCGATCACGACGCGCCGCGCATGGACCGAGCCCGCGTCCAGCGTCACCCGGACGCCGTTGCCCTCGGTGTCGAATCCCGTGGCGCGCGTGTGCTCGTGGAGCCGGACGCCCAGCGACTCAGCGGCCCGGGCCAGCCCCCAGACGAGGCGCGCCGGGTCGACGAGGGCGACGTCGGGGTCGTACATCCCGGCGAGGTAGCGCGGGGAGTCGACGCGCGCCCGGGCCTGCTCGGCGTCGAGCATCGCGACCCGCGCACCGTGAGCCCGGTGCAGCTCGTACGACTCGCGCACGGAAGAGATCTGGTGCTCGGTCAGGGCGAACGTCAGCTCACCGGGGACGTGGAGGTTCGCGTCGATCCCGTATGCCGTGAGCGACCGCTCGATGGCCGCGAAGTTCTCGGTCGCGAGCCGGTCCAGCGTCCCCATCTCCTCGGGCCAGCACCCCACGCCCTGGGCGAGCCCGTGGGTCAGCGACGGCGCCATGAAGCCGCCGTTGCGCCCGGACGCCCCGTCACCCAGCCGGCCGGCCTCGACGACGACGACGTCGCGGCTGGGGTCGGCCTCCTTGGCCTGGATTGCGGCCCACAGCCCGGTGAACCCGCCGCCGACGACGAGCAGGTCGGTGCGCGGCGCGGCGCCCGTCAGCGGGGCCCGCGGGTCGGGGCGTTCCGGACGGTCGGTCCAGAACGGGACGGGACGGGCGTCGGCCAGGGCGGCAGCGGCTCGGCGGGAGAGCGGGGAAACAGGCATGACGAAAGGGATTCGACCATGCTTGGCTGTCGCCTGTGAACCCTTCTTCGTTCCAGAGCGATGCCACGGTCCTCGGCCCCGACGAGCTGCTGCGCGTCTTCCACGACGAGACCCGCGCTCCGATCGGCGTGGGAACCGCCCAGCGTCCCATCGAGGTCGACGGGCTCGTGCGCCGCGAGTACGAGCTCGACGGCGGCCACTGGAACATGATCGAGAGTCCGGACGGCCTCGGCCCGAACCCCGACGAATGGGACCGCGTCATCGCGCGGCAGCGTGACTTCTTCGCGGAGCGGGGGCTGCGCGTCGAGTGGAAGACCTACGACTACGACGAGCCCGCCGACCTCGGCGAGCGACTCGTCGACGCCGGCTTCGTCAAGGAGGACGACGAGGCGCTCATCCTCGGCGAGGCCGCGCCCCTCGCCGCCCAGGACCTCGACCTGCCCGAGGGGGTCGTCGTGCGGGCCGCCGACTGCGACGAGGACTTCGCGCGGATGGCCGCGATGCTCGAGGTCGTCTGGGGTGAGCCGCAGGCCTGGGCCGTCGACTCCCTGCTGCCACGGTGGCGGGCCGAGCCGGCATCGATGGACGTCGTCGTGGTCGAGGAGTCGCGCGAGGGACCGGTGCTCTGCGCGGCACGCGCGGAGTACGACACGAGCGGGTTCATGGGGCTCTGGGGCGGCTCGACCCTGCCCGCGTGGCGCGGCCGCGGGCTCTACCGCGCGACCCTGCTCCACCGCGCCCGGCTCGGCCTCGAGCGCGGCAAGGACTACGTCCGCGTCGACGCCTCACCCGACTCCGAGCCGATCCTGCGTCGCCTCGGCCTGCACCGGGTCGCGACGACGACGCCCTACGTCTTCGATCCCACGGCCTGACGGAGGGCACGGTGGTGACGTGGGTACCGGGGCGGCGCTCCGCCACGGCCGCTCTGCCCGTCCTGGCCGCCGGCGCACTGGCCGCGACGACCTTGCTCGGCGCGTGCACCACGGAGAGCGCCGACCCGTCGGCGCGACGTGCCACGGCGACCACCGCGTCGACCACCGCGTCGACCACGGAGACGACCCGGCCCGACCCGGGGATGACCCCCGTCGAGTCCGCGCCGCGGTGCACCACGACGCGGCCCCTCACCGGCAAGGGTCGGGTGCCCCTCGACGCCGTCTTCCCCGGCGCCGAGACGAGCGCGATCTCCGACCCGAAGGAGACCGTGCCGGGTCCCGACGCGACCGACCGGAGCCGGTGCCCCCGCGAGCTGCCGTCCCAGCCGCACTGCGACGGCCTCGTGCCGTGGACCGGCCTGCTCCCCGAGGCGTTCGTCCCGGCGAGCGGGGCGCGTCGCCTCGTCGGCGGCTACCTCCTGACGATGCCGAGGCAGGCCGGCAACCAGGCACCGCCCGAGAGCTCGGCCGGGACCAAGGTCGTCACCTTCAACCTCGTCGACCTCGCGGCGGGCGACCCCGGCGGTCTCGTCGACTACCTCGACGCCGCGTTCCGGGCCTGCGCGAAGGCCACGCCGAGCAGCGTCGCCGGCGTCGGCGCCCTGGTCGGGACGGTGCGCTCGGAGTACGGCGCAGGGTCGGCCGAGGTGGTCCTGCTGCGCCGCGGCACCCACCTCGTGTGGGCCGCCCTCGACGGGAGCGGCTGGGAGCAGGGGGAGCAGCAGCGGGCCCTCGCCGTGCTCGTCGCGCGCCTCCTCTGAGCGCGCGCTCACCGATGGGTGGGCACCCGTGTGCAGGCGACGGCATACGTGGCAGGATTTCCGACGAACCTTGAAAGCCGCTCACGAGACTGCAGGAGTAGCAATGCCCATCGCCACCCCCGAGGTGTATGCCGACATGCTCGACCGCGCGAAGGCCGGCTCCTTCGCGTACCCCGCCATCAACGTCTCGAGCTCGCAGACGCTGAACGCCGCGCTCAAGGGCTTCGCCGACGCCGGCTCCGACGGCATCATCCAGGTCTCGACGGGTGGGGCCGACTACCTCTCCGGCCCGAGCATCAAGAACATGGTGAGCGGCTCGCTCGCGTTCGCCGCCTACGCGCACGAGGTGGCCAAGAACTACCCCGTCAACATCGCGCTCCACACCGACCACTGCCCCAAGGACAAGCTGGACGGCTTCGTGCGCCCGCTCCTCGCGGCGAGCACCGAGCGCGTCCAGGCCGGCGGCACGCCGTGGTTCCAGTCGCACATGTGGGACGGCTCGGCCGTGCCGCTCGACGAGAACCTCCAGATCGCGCAGGAGCTGCTCGCCCTCGCCAAGGCCGCGAACGTCATCCTCGAGATCGAGGTCGGCGTCGTCGGCGGCGAGGAGGACGGTGTCGAGGGCGCCATCGACGAGAAGCTCTACTCCACCCCCGAGGACGCCATCGCCACGATCAAGGCCCTCGGCGCCGGTGAGAACGGTCGCTACCTGACGGCCCTGACGTTCGGCAATGTCCACGGCGTCTACAAGCCGGGCAACGTCAAGCTGCGTCCCGAGATCCTCCTGCAGGCCCAGCAGGCCGCCGCCAAGGAGCTCGGCCTGTCCGACGACGCGCGTCCCTTCGACCTCGTCTTCCACGGCGGCTCCGGCTCGCTGCCCGAGGAGATCTCCGCCGCCGTCGACAACGGCGTCGTCAAGATGAACGTCGACACCGACACGCAGTACGCCTTCACCCGCCGCATCGCCGACTGGATGATCTCCGGCTACGCCGGCGTGCTCAAGGTCGACGGCGAGGTGGGCAACAAGAAGCAGTACGACCCGCGCGCCTGGGGCAAGGCGGCCGAGGAGGCCATGGCGGTGCGCATCGTCGAGGCCTGCACCGCGCTCCGCTCGGCGGGCACCCACTCGTGAGCGACAACCTCCTCGGCATCCCCGACACGCGTCTCGCCGTCGACCCGGCCGCCCAGAAGCTCGACGCCGGCGTCGACCCGGTCCAGGTGGCGGCCGCCTACCCCGCAAGCTCGCTCGCGTGGGCGGTCCTCGCCGAGGACGCGCTCGCCGACGGTGACCGCGACGTCGAGGCCTACGCGTACGCCCGGACGGGCTACCACCGGGCGCTCGACTCGCTGCGCAAGTCCGGCTGGCGGGGCCAGGGGCCCGTGCCGTGGTCGCACGAGCCGAACCGCGGCTTCCTCCGGGCGCTCGCGGCCCTCGCCCGGGCGGCCCGCGCCATCGGCGAGAGCGACGAGGAGGCCCGCTGCACGCAGTTCCTCCGCGACAGCTCGGCCGAAGGTGCCCGCGAGCTCGGCCTCTGAGGCCCGGCCGCGCCATCGCATGACGCTGTTCTGCTCCGACGTCGACGGCACGCTGCTCGACCACCGACGCACGCTCTCCGACCGCACCGTCGCCGCCATCCGGGCGGTGCGGTCGGCAGGGCACACGTTCGTGCTCTGCAGCTCGCGCATGCCGGCGTCCCTGGAGGGCCTCGAGCGACTCTGCGGCGTCGAGCCCACCCCGCTCATCGCCTACAACGGCGGTCTCGTCCTGCGCGCCGACCGCACCGTCGTGACCGACGTGCCCATCACGCCGGGCGACGCCCGGGAGGCGTATGCCGTGTGCTCGCGTCTCGGACTCCACGCGAGCTTCTTCGCCGGGGACGACTGGTACGCCTGGGGGCCCGACGAGTGGACCGAGCGCGAGGCGACGATCACGGCCGTCGACCCGAGCGACGGGTCCGCGCACGACTACATCTCGAGCGGGCGCGTCGACACGCACCCGCCGCACAAGGTGATGGCCATGGGTGACCGGGCCCTCGTCGACGACCTCGAGGCGGCGCTCGCCGGGCGCCCCGGTCTCGTGACCTACCGGTCCAAGCCGACCTACCTCGAGATCGCCAACGCCGCCTGCTCCAAGGGCGACGGACTGCGTTCCCTGGCCGAGGAGCTCGCCATCGACGTCGCCGACACGGTCTTCTTCGGCGACAACCACAACGACGTCTCGGCGTTCGCGGTGGCCGGCACGGCGGTCGCCGTGTCCAACGCCGTCGAGCCGGCGCTCGACGCCGCGACCGTCGTCACCGGTCACCACCGCGAGGACGGCGTCGCCGACTACCTCGAGGACTGGCTCGCCTCGCACTGACGGCACGCCCGTCCGACGCGCCGCAACAACTCCGCCCGGGCGGAGGAATCCGGGGTCGGGTGGCCCGATCCGCCACCACAACTCCGCCGGGGCGGAGCAATCCGGGTCGGGGGGCCTGATCCGCCACCACAACTCCGCCGGGGCGGAGGAATCGGGGGTCGGGGGGCCTGATCCGCCGCCACAACTCCGCCGGGGCGGAGAAGCCGGGTCCGGGGCACGGGCGTGCAACCGATAACCTTGCGGTTGGCTTTGACCACAACCGGAAGGCAGACCGATGCCGGCAATCGTGCTCGTCGGAGCGCAGTGGGGCGATGAGGGCAAGGGCAAGGCGACCGACCTGCTCGGCAGCAGCGTCGACTACGTCGTCAAGTTCAACGGCGGCAACAACGCCGGCCACACCGTCGTCATCGAGAAGGACGGCAAGCGCGAGAAGTACGCGCTGCACCTGCTGCCCTCCGGCATCCTCAGCCCGAACTGCGTGCCGGTCATCGGCAACGGCGTCGTCATCGACCTCGGCGTGCTCTTCGAGGAGCTCGACGGTCTCGAGGCCCGCGGCGTCGACACGAGCAAGCTGCTCGTCAGCGCCAACGCGCACGTCATCCCGAGCTACAACCGCACCATCGACAAGGTGACCGAGCGCTTCCTCGGCAAGCGCCGCATCGGCACGACCGGTCGCGGCATCGGCCCGACCTACGCCGACAAGATGAACCGCGTCGGCATCCGCATCCAGGACCTCTACGACGAGGGCATCCTGCGCCAGAAGGTCGAGGCGGCCCTGTCGCTGAAGAACCAGCTGCTCGCCAAGATCTACAACACCCGCGGGGCCGAGGTCGACGAGGTCGTCCAGGAGCTGCTGTCGTATGCCGCCCGCCTCGCTCCCATGGTCGCCGACACGAGCCTCGTGCTGAGCCAGGCGCTGGACCGGGGCGACACGGTGCTCTTCGAGGCCGGGCAGGCGACCCTGCTCGACGTCGACCACGGCACGTACCCCTACGTCACGTCGAGCAACGCCGTCTCCGCGGGCGCGTGCACCGGCTCGGGCGTCCCGCCGACCCGCATCGACTCGGTCATCGCGATCCTCAAGGCCTATACGACCCGCGTCGGCGAGGGCCCGTTCCCGACCGAGCTGCACGACGACAAGGGCGAGTTCCTCCGCAAGACGGGCGCCGAGTACGGCACGACGACCGGCCGTCCGCGCCGCTGCGGCTGGATGGACACCGTCGTCGGCCGCTACGCGACCCGGATCAACGGCGTCACCGACTTCGTCATCACCAAGCTCGATGTCCTCACCGGCCTCGACAAGGTCCCGGTGTGCGTCGCCTACGACGTGGGTGGCGTGCGCCACGACGAGATGCCGGTCAACCAGACCGACTTCCACCACGCGACCCCGATCTACGAGGAGCTCGACGGCTGGTGGGAGGACATCACCGCCTGCCGCACCTTCGAGGACCTGCCGGCCAACGCCCAGGCCTACGTGCTGCGCGTCGAGGAGCTCATCGGCGCCCGGGTCTCGGCCATCGGCGTCGGTCCCGGCCGCGACGAGATCATCGAGCGGTTCCCGCTCAAGCCGGCCGTCGCGGGCTGACGCGTCTGCGCGTCACCCGAGCACACGGCATACGAAAGCCTCTGCAACTGAAGGAAACCCATGACTGAAGAGGTCACCCCGCTCGACTGGGTCACGCGTCTAGCCGACGACGTGATTGCGGAGGCGCAGGAGCGCAACCCCGGCGAGACGATCGTCTGTGCGTCGGGGATCAGTCCGTCCGGCCCGATCCACCTCGGCAACTTCCGCGAGCTCATCACGCCGCACCTCGTCGCCGACGAGATCAAGCGGCGCGGGATCGACTGCGAGCACATCCTCAGCTGGGACGACTTCGACCGCTTCCGCCGCGTGCCGAAGAACCTTGCGGGAGTGGACGACTCGTGGGAGCAGTACATCGGTATGCCGCTGACCTCCGTGCCGCCGCCCGCCGGCTCACCGCATGCCAGCTGGGCCGAGCACTTCAAGGCGCCGCTCCTCGAGGCGATGGCCGCGACCGGCATCGAGGTGCGCCAGATCAGCCAGACCGAGCAGTACCGCGCGGGCGTCTACCGCGACCAGGTGCTGCTCGCGATGCGTGAGCGCTTCGCAATCGACAAGGTGCTGGACCAGTACCGCACGCTCGAGGCCGTCGAGGCCGCGCGTCAGAAGTCCTCCGGCAAAGGCAAGGGCGGCAAGCAGCAGAAGGCGGCGAAGCTCACCGAGGAGCAGGCCGCTGCGGCGACCGAGGCCGAGCGCGGTTCCGGTGCGGCGTCCGAGGACGACGGCAGCGAGGGCAAGGCCGGCTACTACCCGTTCAAGCCCTTCTGCAGCTCGTGCGGCACCGACTTCACGACCGTCACGGCCTACGACGACGACAGCCACGAGCTGACGTATGCCTGCACGAAGTGCGGCCACACCGAGACCGTCGACCTCGACACCTTCACCAACGGCAAGCTCGTGTGGAAGGTCGACTGGCCGATGCGCTGGGGCCACGAGCACGTGATGTTCGAGCCGTCCGGCGTCGACCACCAGAGCCCCGGCAGCAGCTTCGTCGTCGGCAAGGACCTCGCGCCGATCTTCGGCTGGGAGCGCCCGGTCGGCCCGATGTACGCCTTCGTCGGCATCGCCGGCATGGCCAAGATGAGCTCGAGCAAGGGCGGTGTGCCGATCCCGACCGACGCGCTCGAGGTCATGGAGGCGCCGGTGCTGCGCTGGCTCTACGCCCGCCGCCGGCCCAACCAGAGCTTCGACGTCGCCTTCGGGCCCGAGCTGCAGCGCCTCTACGACGAGTGGGATGCCTTGGGCCGCAAGGTCACCGACGGCTCGGCCCAGGCAGGCGACCTCGCCGCGCACCTGCGCGCCACGTCGACGGCTGCCGGTCCTCTGTCGACGACGCCGCGACCGATGCCGTTCCGCACCATCGCGTCGGTCATCGACGTCACCCAGGGTGACGAGGAGCAGGCTGTCCGCATCCTCAGCGAGCTCGAGCCCGACAACCCGGTCGGGTCCACGGACGACCTGCGCCCGCGCCTCGACTGCGCCGAGCGCTGGATGCTCGGCTACGTTCCGGCGGAGGACCGCACGATCGTGCGCACCGAGCCCGACGCCGAGCTGCTCGCCAGCCTCGACGAGCAGCAGCGGGAGTCGCTGCGCCTGCTCGTCGACGGGCTCGAGCGGCACTGGTCGCTCGACGGCCTGACCCACCTCGTCTACGGCGTGCCCAAGGTCCAGCGCGGCATCGACCCCGAGGCGAAGGTCAAGGACCCGGAGCTCTCGGCGGCCCAGCGCGCCTTCTTCGTCCTCGTCTACCGCCTGCTCGTCGGCAAGGACACCGGCCCACGGCTGCCCACGTTGCTGCTCGCCGTCGGCGCCGACCGCGTCCGCGCCCTCCTCGGCCACTGACCGATCGAAAAGAGCATCTCGCCGCCGGGCATTCGAAAGAGCGCTTCGTCGGCAAAGAATCGAAAGAGCACTTCGTCCGGACGAAATGCTCTTTCGATTGCCTGGTCGGGCCAGCCGTCGCCGGACATGGAACGGGCGAGGGGCGAGATACAGGGGGGTCGTATCTCGTCCCTCGCCCGGCGCGACGTCCATGTGTGGGAGCGGGACCTCGCCGGACGCCAAGGGCCTCAGGGGGGAGAGGACGGCGGGGAGGGGGGTCCCCGTGCCTTGACGTTGACGTAATCATCCCCCCCGTTCGGGGCCGAGTCGATGAATCACGGAATCTTTGAACAAGTCTTTACCTTGGCCGAGACGCTCCCGTCCGGGCTGGTCGTCGGGTCGACTCCGGAGCCCACCGAGACCGGACCAGAGGCAGCGACTCAGGACAGAACGGTCATCCGGTGCGCCGCGCGTGTCAGCGCGACATAGAGCACGCGGACGCCGCCGGGTGACTCGCGCGTGATCTCGTCGGGGTCGACCACGACGGTCGCGTCGTACTCGAGGCCCTTCGTCGACATGGGGTCGATGACCTGCACGCGTCCCGCGCCGAGCTCGGCCACAGGAGCGAGCCGGTCAGCATGGGTCGACGGGGTGATCACCGCGATCGCGCCCTCGACCTGCGCGAGCAGCGACTCGACCGACCGCCGCACCGAGGCGAGGGCGTCGGGTCCGAGAGGCCCCTCGACGGGCTCAATCCCGGTCTCGCGCACCGCCTGCGGGATGTCGGCGTCGGGCACCTGACGCCGCACGACCTCGGCTGCGTAGTCGAAGATCTCGCGCGCGTTTCGGTAGTTGGTGTCCATGTGGAACTGCTGGCGAGCCTGAGAGCCGAAGGCCTCCTCACGCGCGGCCGTGGCCTCGGTGGTGTCGGGCCAGGAGGCCTGGGCGGCGTCACCGACGACGGTCCACGACGCATACCTCCCGCGGCGGCCGATCATCCGCCACTGCATGGGGGAGAGGTCCTGGGCCTCGTCGACGAGGACGTGGGCGTACTCGTCGGGCTTGCCGATGCGCCCGGCGAGGAGCTTGTCGCGCGGGTCGGTCAGGACGAGCGGTGCGCCGGCGTCGCGAGCGGCGCTGACGACCGGCTGCACCTCGGTGACGCCGTACTGGCTGAGGTCCTCGAGCTCCTCGATCTCGTAGAAGCCGCGCTCCTCCTTGGGCGCCTCCTGGACCGGACCGACCCGGGCCGCGATGTCGTCGATGAGGGCGACGTCGGCCACCGACCAGGTGCCGGTCTCGAGGGCGAGGCGGAACGAGGCGGCCAGCGGCTCGACCTCGTCGTCCCGGAGGGTGCCGCGGGCGTGGCGTCGCACGAGCTCGGGGTCCGCGAGCCAGAGCAGCACCTCGCGCGGGTCGACCTGGGGCCACCACACCTGCATGAAGGCCTCGACGTCGAGGTGGTCCTCCCACTTGTCGAGGAACTCGGCCTTGGCGTCGCGGTCCCCGGTGACGCCGAGCGAGGCCCAGGCGGCCTCGCCGAGAGCGTCCTGCGCGGCTGCCGTGGCCGTGTTGCGCTGGTGCTGGCGCAGGACGTGCGAGCGGACGCGGTCGAGCTCTCGCGCCTCGAGCCGCACCGGGCGACCGGCGACCATGGCGCGGAACTCGGTCGGGGTGCCGGGAACCCGACCGCGGGCAGCGGCGCCGAGCAGCGTACGGACGCGGGTCGAGCCCTTCGTCCGGGCGACGGCGGGGGAGTCGAGCCGCTCGGTGTGCACCACGTCGAGGACGTCGCCGAGGGCGCGCAGGATGACGCTCTCCTCGCCGAGCGACGGGAGCACCCGTTCGATGTAGGCCGTGTAGGCACCTGAGGGGCCGACGACGAGAATGCCGCCCGACTCGAACCGGCGCCGGTCGGAGTAGAGCAGGTAGGCCGCGCGGTGCAGGGCGACGACCGTCTTGCCGGTGCCGGGCCCGCCGGTGATCTCGGTGATGCCGCGGGCGCTGGCGCGGATCGCCTCGTCCTGGTGGGCCTGGATCGTGGCGACGATGTCGCGCATGCGACCGCCGCGGCTGCGGGTCAGGGCCGCCATGAGGGCCCCGTCGCCGACGACGACGAGGTCGTCCGGCGCCTCGGGGACCATGAGGTCGTCCTCGATGCCGATGACGGTGGTGCCCCGGCTGCGCAGGACGCGACGGCGCAGCACGCCCATCGGCTGGGTCGGCGTCGCCCGGTAGAAGGCGGACGCCGCGGGTGCGCGCCAGTCGATGACAAGCGGCTCGTAGTCGTCGTCGCGGACGCCGAGACGCCCGATGTAGCGGACCTCGCGGTCGCCGCCGGTGCCGGCGGTGCCGCCGGCACCCCCGTCGGAGTCGGAGGGCGGCCGGTGGCCGTTGCCGTTGGCGTCGACGGCCGACGCACGCAGCATGGCGTGGTCGATGTCGAGGCGACCGAAGACGAGGCCTTCGTACTGGGTGTCGAGGGCGGTGCGTCGCTTCGCGGCGTGGAACATCAGCGCGTCACGCTCGAAGAGGGCAGCCCCCTCGGCGTCGCCGACCTCGACCTGCCGGCCGAACTGGCTGCGGGCCAGGCCCTCGGCCTGGACGCTGTCGGCGCGCACGCCGGCCTTCTCCAGCTCCTCGTGGACCCGGTCGACGTGCGCCTGCTCGACGGCGATCTCGCGGGCCAGCTCGTCGGGAATGCTCTTGGTCGACACGGGTGAGACGTCGCGCGATCCGGGCGCGCTGCTCCGCTGTGACGATGCGTTCGAAGTGCTCACTGACATCCAAGGACTCTGAGGGACGCCTCGGGCGGCGCGGGAACCATCAAGTCTACTGTCACTCCATGCCCACAAAGGCCTGTATGCCGCCAACTGGCGTGCCGCTCGTCGGGCGGTTCGTCCGGCTCGACGTGACGACCGCCGCCGACGCCGCCGGACTCTTCGCCGTCTACTCCGACCCGCGCTGCTACGAGCAGGGATTCGCGATGATGCAGCCCCACCGGACCGTGGCCGACACGGAGGCCCTCGTCGCGGCCGCGGCGGGGGCCCACGGGACCGACGGGACGGGCCGGACGGCATACACGATCAGGCTCGTCGCCGACGGCGACCTCGGCCCGGCGGGGACCGTCGTCGGCTCGAGCTCGCTCGGCGACGTCGACACCGGACGCGAGCACGTGCACCTCGGCTGGACGATGTACGGCTCGCGCTGGTGGGGCACGCAGGTCAATCCGGAGAGCAAGCTCCTGCTCCTCGCCCACGCGTTCGAGACGTGCGGCTTCGGCCGGGTGAAGATCCAGACCGACGTCATCAACGCCCGGTCGCGGGCGGCCATCCTCAAGCTGGGGGCGGTCTTCGAGGGCGTCACTCGTCGCGACGTGCGCCGACCAGACGGCACCTGGCGGGACACCGCGGTGCACTCGATCCTCGTCGACGAGTGGCCCACGGTCCGGGCAGGCCTGCTGGCGCGTCTCGGCGCACCCTAGGCTGGGCGCCGTGAAGGTCCTCGTGCTCGGCTCAGGCGCCCGTGAACACGCTCTCGTCAAGGCCGTCGCGGCCGATCCCGAGGTCGACGCGGTCATCGCCGCGCCCGGCAACCCGGGCATCGACGTCACCGCCCTCTGCGTCCCCGTCGACATCCTCGACGGGAACGCGGTCGTCGCCGTCGCGCGCGAGCACGGCGTCGACCTCGTCGTCGTCGGCCCCGAGGCACCACTCGTCGCAGGCGTCGCCGACGTATGCCGTGAGGCCGGGTTCGCCGTCTTCGGGCCCTCCGCGGAGGCGGCCCGTCTCGAGGGGAGCAAGTCCTTCGCCAAGGAGGTCATGGCCTCCGCCGACGTGCCGACGGCCCTGGCCCACGTGTGCACGACGATGGACGAGGTCGAGGCGGCTCTCGACGCGCTCGGGGCCCCGCACGTCGTCAAGGACGACGGGCTCGCCGCCGGCAAGGGCGTCGTCGTCACCGACTCGCGCGAGGTCGCCGTCGAGCACGCCCGTGCTTGTCTCGCCAAGCCGGACGGCCGGCTCGTCGTCGAGGAGTTCCTCGACGGGCCCGAGGTGTCGGTCTTCTGCATCAGCGACGGCGAGACCGTCGTCGCGCTCGCACCCGCGCAGGACTTCAAGCGCGTGGGCGACGACGACGCCGGCCCCAACACCGGTGGCATGGGCGCCTACTCACCGCTCGACTGGGCCCCGGCGGGCCTGGCCGACGAGATCGTCCGGCGCGTGGCCCAGCCGACCATCGACGAGATGCGGCGCCGAGGCACGCCCTTCGTCGGTGTCCTCTACGTCGGCCTCGCCCTCACCGCACGCGGCCCGCGGGTCATCGAGTTCAACGCGCGCTTCGGCGACCCGGACGGCCAGGCGTCGCTCGCCCGGCTCGAGACGCCCTTCGCCCAGCTGCTCTTCGCTGCCGCCACCGGTGGTTTGGCCGACTTCGGTCGGCTCCGCTGGTCCGACGACCACGCCGTCGTGGTGGTGCTCGCCTCGGCGGGCTACCCCGCTGCCCCGCGCACCGGCGACCCCATCACCGGGCTCGACGCCGCGGCCGAGGTTCCCGGCGTCGTCGTGCTCCACGCCGGCACTGCCCGTGACGGCGACGGGTTGCTCGTCTCGGCCGGCGGGCGGGTCCTCGACGTCGTGGCGGTCGCGCCTTCGCTGGCGCAGGCCAGGAAGGCGGCCTACGACGCCGTCGCCGTCATCGAGCTCGACGGCTCGCACCACCGCACCGACATCGCGCTGCGTGCCGAGCGCAACGACATCACCATCGGAGGGGCTCGATGAGCACGCTCGACCTGCCCGGATACGTCCACGTCTACTCCGGCAAGGTGCGTGACCTCTACGCGCCGGTCGGTCCCGACGGCGAGGCGGTGCCTGATCAGCTGCTCCTCGTCGCCTCGAACCGGCTCTCGGCCTACGACTGGATGATGTCGCCCGAGATCCCCGACAAGGGCGCCGTGCTGACCCGGCTGTCCCTGTGGTGGTTCGACCAGCTGAGCGACCTCGTGCCCAACCACGTCGTGTCGACGGAGGTGCCGGAGGCGGTCGCCGGGCGGGCCGTGCTCGTGCGGAAGCTGGAGATGCTCAAGGTCGAGGCGATCGCCCGCGCCTACCTCACCGGGGGCGGGCTGGAGGAGTACCGCGACAAGGGGTCCGTCTCGGGGATCGTCCTGCCCGAGGGGCTCGTCGACGGGTCGAAGCTGCCCGAGCCGGCCTTCACGCCGACGACCAAGGCGCCCGTGGGTGAGCACGACCTGCCGATGGCGCCCGACGAGGTCGAGGCCGAGCTGGGCGCGGACGTCGCGGTCGAGGTCTCGCGGCTGACCCGCGCGATCCTGGCCCGCGGCAACGAGATCGCCGCCGAGCGCGGCATCCTCATCGCCGACACCAAGGTCGAGTTCGGGGTCTCACCCGACGGGACCGGCGGCCTCGTCCTCGCCGACGAGGTCCTGACGCCGGACTCGTCGCGGTTCTGGCCGGCAGAGCTCTGGGAGCCCGGGCACCCGCAGCCGTCCTACGACAAGCAGTTCGTGCGCGACTGGCTCACCTCGGCCGAGTCGGGCTGGGACCGCAAGGCCGGCGGTCCACCGCCGGAGCTGCCCGAGCACGTCGTCGAGCAGACGCGCGCGAAGTACGTCGAGGCCTACGAGCGCCTCACCGGCGAGACCTTCTGAGCCGCGTCGAGCACGGCATGAGTCGTGCGCACGACGAAGTCCCGCACCTCGTCGGAGCGGCTCGGTTCGGTGTCCCGACCGTCGGCGTACCACCAGTCCCGCGCCCAGACGGCGAGGTCGGCGTCCTGCGGGTGACCGCCGACGAAGCGGTCGGCGGCCGCCCGCTTCGACAGCCGCTCGCGCCCGACCAGCGCGCACCAGGCTCGGCACACCGAGAGGACTGAGTACGCCTGCGCCCCAACCGTGGTCATGCTCTCGACCCAGGTGGGCCAGTCCCGGACGTGGTCGAGCAGAGCCTGGTCCACGGTGTGCTCGGGCCAGGCCGGCAGCACGTCCGTCGCCGGTGCTCCCGACAGCACCCGACCGGTCGCGCGCACCGTCGCCCACGTGAGGACCCGGTGGTTCGACGCGGGGAGGAGGTGAAGGGGCTCTCCCGGGCTGATCCGCATGATGCGGTCGTCTCGTCGGTCGGCACCGTCGACCTCCCGACCGGCGTAGGCGTCGACCGTGGACTGCGCGACGGTCTCCACCTCCACCCGCCCTCGCCATGCGCGGTGACGGCCCGCCAGCGCGGTGTGCACGGGAGCGACGGCCGCCAGCATGGTGTCGTCGGGTGGCCGCCTGACGACCGCGAGCACGTCGAGGTCGCTGCGTGAGGGGGCGAAGTCGCCGGCGACGAGTGAGCCGTGGGCATAGAGCCCGAGCAGATCATCGCCCAGCACCGCCCCGAGCCCTGCGGTCAGGTCGGCAAGCACGGCCTCGGGCCCCACGCCGCGACGCAGCACGACGCGACGGCCGAGTGCGTCCAGCCCGAGCCGTCGCTCCGTGTCGCGCAGCTGCCGCAGACCGGGCCCAGGGTCGGTCAGCTCGACGAAGCCGTGCCGGGCATAGAACGGGCCGTTCCACGGCACCTCGGCGAACGTGCACAGCGTCAGCGCCTCGTGCCCGCTCCGGGCCGCCCACCCGGCGGCCGCCTCCAGCAGGGCCGTCCCGACGCCGCGACGGGACGCGGACGGGTGCACCGACAGCTGCTCGAGATGGGCCTGCCCGTCGACACGTTCGAGCCGGGCGAAACCGACGACGGGGTCACCGACGACGAGCAGGGCAGCCGCACCGGCGAGCTCCTCCACGGATCCGACGCCCGGCGGGAGCGGCCCGATTCCGGCGTCCGCGAAGAGCGCGTCGGCGGCCGCCTCGAGTGCCGGGAGGTGCTCGAGGTCGCCGGGGCGGGCGGGACGCACGGCAAGGAGCATGTGACCACCCTGTCAGCCGGGGACCACTCTGTCGTATGCGTTCTGGCCGGTCGACGACCGATCGCAACGTCACGCGGCCCCCCGGGCACACGGCATACGCCAGCGGTTCGTGCCTGCTGTGGGACGCTGAGGGGATGACCGAGCCCGTCGCCGACGCGATCTCCGAGATCCCCGCCGAGCGCTACGTGCTCCGCCCGCAGCTCACCCTGATGGTCAACCGCTACGAGATCGTCCGCGCCGACGACAACGGCAGGGAGCTCGGTCTGCTGTGCTTCGCGGAGCAGAAGCGGATGGCCGCCAAGGAGCAGGTCACTTTCTACACCGACGCCGCCAAGCAGCACCCGCTCTTCGGCTTCAAGGCCCGACGCCGCCTCGACCTCGGGTCGACGTACGACGTCACGGACAGCCAGGGGCAGCCCATCGCCTGGTTCAAGAAGCACTTCAAGGCCTCGCTCGTGACCTCCACCTGGACGCTCGGTCTGCCCGACGGGCGCGAGCTCATCGGACAGGAGCGCAACGCCAAGGTCGCTGTCGCGCGCCGGCTCTGGGAGGTCATCCCGGTCGTCGGCGACATCCCCGGACCCTTCCTCTTCCACTTCGACTTCGTCGCCCCCGACGGGTCGATCGCGCTCAGCTCGACGAAGCGTGCCGGCATCAAGGACGTCTACCGCGTGACGCTCCCGGCGCTCGCGGACGGGAAGCCGATCGACTGGCGCGTCGGCATGGCGATGGCCGTGGCCCTCGACGCCCTCCAGTCGCGCTGAGACGGTTGTCCTGACGGCGCCGTGGCGCCCGATAGACTCGGGCCGTCCTTCGGGACGCCACCACCGCCCATCCAGCGCAGGGAGAACCACCACTGATGGGAAGCATCGTCGTCGACGTCATGCTCAAGCCCGAGATCCTCGACCCGCAGGGACAGGCCGTCAACGGCGCCCTCCCACGGCTCGGGTTCAACGGGTTCACGGACGTCCGCCAGGGCAAGCGCTTCGTGCTCACCGTCGACGGTGACGTGACGGACGAGCACCTCGCCGCGGCCCGCGAGGCGGCCGAGACGCTCCTGTCCAACCCCGTCATCGAGGACGTCGTCTCCGTGCGCGTCCTCGAGGACGCAGTGGACGCGAGCGGCGACGCCGACGCGGCCGGCGAGTCGGGGGACGACGCGCAGTGAAGGTCGGCGTCGTCACGTTCCCCGGTTCGCTCGACGACCGTGACGCGGCGCGTGCCGTCCGCGAGTGCGGCGGCGAGGCCGTCCCGCTCTGGCACGGCGACGCGGACCTCCGAGGCGTCGACGCGGTCATCCTGCCGGGCGGGTTCTCCTACGGCGACTACCTGCGCTGCGGCGCCATCGCCCGCTTCGCCCCGGTCATGGAGGCGCTCGTGCCGGCGGCCCAGGGTGGCCTGCCCGTCCTCGGCATCTGCAACGGCTTCCAGGTGCTCACCGAGAGCCACCTGCTGCCCGGCGCGCTCATCCGCAACGACCACCGCAAGTTCAACTGCGTCGACCAGCGGCTCGTCGTCGAGAACGCCTCGACCGCGTGGACGTCCGACTTCGAGGCCGGCCAGGAGATCACGATCGTCCTCAAGAACGGCGAGGGCGGTTTCGTCGCCGACGAGAAGACGCTCGACAGGCTCGAGGGGGAGGGGCGGGTCGTCTTCCGCTACGTCCCCGACGCCGAGGGCCGCAACCCCAACGGCTCCTACCGCCACATCGCCGGCATCACCAACGAGCGTGGCAACGTCGTCGGCCTCATGCCGCACCCCGAACACGCGGTCGAGCAGGGCTACGGCCCGAGCCTCGACGGGCGCGGGTTCTTCACCTCGATCATCAAGCAGACCCTCGAGAGCGCAGCGACCGCATGAGCGACACCCAGCAACAGTCCTCAGCCACACGTCCGGGGGGCGCACGGGGGGCGGAGCCCCCCGTGGGTCTCGACACCGTCGAGCACGCCGCATCGACGCCTGACGTCGAGCAACCGTGGGCCGAGCTCGGCCTCAAGCCCGACGAGTACGCCAACATCCGCGAGATCATCGGCCGACGCCCGACGATCGCCGAGCTCGCGATGTACTCCGTCATGTGGAGCGAGCACTGCTCCTACAAGTCGAGCAAGATCCACTTCAAGCTGTGGGGCGAGAACACCACCGACGAGATGCGCGAGAAGCTCCTCGTCGGCATCGGTGAGAACGCCGGCGTCGTCGACATCGGCGACGGCTGGGCGGTGACCTTCAAGGTCGAGTCGCACAACCACCCGTCCTACGTCGAGCCCTACCAGGGCGCCGCGACCGGTGTCGGCGGCATCATCCGCGACATCATGTCGATGGGTGCCCGGCCGATCGCCGTCATGGACCCGCTCCGGTTCGGCAACCTGCACCACCCCGACACCCAGCGCGTCCTGCCCGGCGTCGTCGCGGGCGTCGGTGGCTACGGCAACTGCATCGGCCTGCCCAACATCGGCGGCGAGGTCGTCTTCGATGACTGCTACCAGGGCAACCCGCTCGTCAACGCCCTGTGCGTCGGCGCGATGCGCGTCGAGGACATCCACCTCGCCAAGGCGTCCGGCGTGGGCAACAAGGTCATCCTCTTCGGCGCCCGGACCGGCGGCGACGGCATCGGCGGCGTCTCGGTCCTCGCGTCCGAGACCTTCGACGAGGGCGGCCCGACCAAGCGCCCCGCCGTGCAGGTCGGCGACCCGTTCGCCGAGAAGGTGCTCATCGAGTGCTGCCTCGACCTCTACAAGGCGGGTGTCGTCGACGGCATCCAGGACCTCGGCGGTGCCGGGCTCTCCTGTGCCACCAGCGAGCTCGCCTCCAACGGCGACGGCGGCATGCAGGTCGAGCTCGACCTCGTCCCCCTGCGCGACGCGAGCCTGCAGCCGCAGGAGATCCTCATGTCGGAGTCGCAGGAACGCATGATGGCGGTCGTCGAGCCGAAGCACCTCGAGCAGTTCATGGCCATCACCGACAAGTGGGACGTCGAGGCCACCGTCATCGGCGAGGTCACCGACGGCGACCACCTCGTCATCACCTGGCACGGCGAGGTCATCGTCGACGTGCCGCCGCGCTCGGTCGCCCACGAGGGCCCCACCTACGACCGCCCGCTGGCCCGGCCGGCATACCTCGACCAGCTCAACGCGGTCGGCGCGGCCGAGCTGGCCAAGCCCGAGTCGGGAGAGGAGATCCGGGCCCAGCTGCTGACGCTGCTCGGCTCGCCCAACCTCTGCGACAAGTCGTGGATCACCGACCAGTACGACCGCTACGTCCTCGGCAACACCGCGCTCGCCCAGCCCGACGACTCGGGCATCGTGCGCGTCGACGAGGAGACGGGCCGCGGCGTCGCGATCTCGACCGACTGCAACAGCCGGTTCGCCAAGCTCGACCCGTATGCCGGCGCGCAGCTCGCGCTCGCCGAGGCCTACCGCAACGTGGCGACGGCCGGAGCTGCTCCGCTCGCCGTCACCGACTGCCTCAACTTCGGCTCGCCGGAGGACCCGGGTGTCATGTGGCAGTTCCGCGAGGCGATCCGCGGCATCGCCGAGGGGTGCAAGTTCCTCGGCATCCCCGTCACGGGCGGCAACGTCTCGTTCTACAACCAGACCGGGGACGTCGCGATCCACCCGACGCCCGTCATCGGCGTGCTCGGGGTCATGGACGACGTCTCCAAGCGGTCCGGCTCCGGCTTCCGCAGCGACGACGCGCACGTCTACCTCCTCGGCACCACCCGTGACGAGCTCGACGGGTCCGAGTGGGCGCATGTCGTCCACAAGCACCTCGGTGGCCTGCCGCCGAAGGTCGACCTGGCGGCCGAGCAGGCGCTCGGCCGGGTCCTCGTCGAGGCCGCCCGCACCGGTGTCGTCGAGGCGGCCCACGACCTGTCCGAGGGTGGCCTTGCCATCGCGCTCGCCGAGGCATGCATGCGTCATGGCGTCGGCGTGACCGTCGACGGCCTGGACCGGGTCGGCGCCGACGCCGAGGGCAACCCGCTCGACGTGTTCACGGCCCTCTTCTCCGAGTCGAGCGCCCGCGCCCTCGTCGCGGTGCCGGCGGGGCACGCCGCCGAGTTCGAGGCGATGCTCGGCGACGTGCCGCACGCCAGGATCGGCGTCACCGGTGGACGCGACCTCGACATCGTCGGCCACTTCGCCGTCTCCGTGGCCGAGATGAAGTCGGCCCACGAGTTCACGCTGCCCGCGGTGTTCGGCGGCTGACCCCGGCCAGGCTCAGCGAGCCCGCCACTTCCCGGCCTCGGGAGGTGGCGGGCTCTGCATTCCCAGCTCGTCGAAGGGCTTTGCTCCGGCGAGCAGTCTCGAGAGCGCGGCTCCCTCACGCAGGCCGGTCGGGAGGTTGGCTCGGGCGACGTCGCGACGCAGGGCCTCGACCGGCAGCGGCGCGGCGCTCGCGACGAGCACCGAGTTGCCGAAGCGCCGGCCCTTGAGCACCTCGTGGGTTGCGATGACGGTCACGTGCGGCAGCGACGTGGCCACTGTCGCGACGACCCTTGCGACCCAACGCATCCCGGGCTCGTCGGCAAGGTTCCAGAGGGCCGTTCCCGTCGGCCTGAGCGCCCGCGCGACCTCCTGGGCGTATGCCGTCCCGACGAGCTCCGCGGGCACCCGCCCTCCCGCGTAGGCATCCGTGACGACGACGTCGGCCGAATCGTCCTTGAGGGCCCGGACCCCGGCCAGCCCGTCGACCGCGCGCACGCGGATGCGGTGGCGCCGGGGGAGCGGGACCTCGCGGCGGACGAGGTCGGTGAGGGCCTCGTCCGGCTCGAGGACGATCTGCGGAGATCCCGGACGGGTGGCCTCGACCCAGCGGGGCAGGGTGAGGCCGGCACCACCGACGTGCGTGACGCCCAGGGGAGCGGGCGGCTCGGGCGGCATGGCGTCGATGGCGAGCGCGAGGTGCTGGACGTACTCGAAGACGAGCAGCGTCGGGTCGTCGGGCTGCACGTGCGACTGCGGCGAGCCGTCCATGTGCACGGTCACGCCGCCCCGCCCGTCCCACTCCAGGGTGACGTGCTCTGCCGCAGGCGATCCCGTGCTCACCGGACCAGCGTAGGTGGCCGCGGCGTCAGGACCCCATGACGTTGGTGCCGTCCGACAGCACGGGGGAGATCATGCCGAAGATGTTGTGGTCCGGGTCCTGGAGGTAGGCGAGGCGACCGACCCCCGGCATGTCGGACGGGGCGAGAGCCTCCGTCCCACCGAGCTCGAGGCCCTTCGCGAAGAGCCCGTCGACGTCATCGACGCCGATCACGATGTTGGCACCGTTGACCGCGCCGCCGACCTCCGGGGCCGGTCCCTGACGTCGGGTCAGGCCGCCGTTGATGCCGTTCCCCCCGCCCGATGGGGTGATGGCGCCCTCCCCGGTGTCGATGGACCAGTAGTCCATCTCGCCGAACCGCTGGAACGACCAGCCCAGCAGCTGCGAGTAGAACGCGATGAGGCGGTCGGGGTCCGAGGCATGGATCTCGAAGTGGACGACGAGGTTCGACATGGCTGCTCCTTCCGAGGGCATGATCCGACGCTACGACCCACCGCCGACGGCCACACTGGGCATGGAGAAAGCCGGGGCCGCGGCACTACGGTCGGGGGATGCGATTCGGCCTGACGATCCTGCCCGAGCACCCGTGGTCCGAGGCGGCGCCGATGTGGCGCGAGGCCGAGCAGATGGGCTTCGACCATGCGTGGACCTTCGACCACGTGACGTGGGGTGGCCTGCCCGAGTCGCCATGGTTCGCTGCGGTGCCGACGCTCGCCGCGGCGACTGCCGTCACCGACCGGATCGGCCTCGGCACCTTCGTGTCCTCGCCCAACAACCACCACCCGGTGCAGCTCATGCGGGAGGTGCTGGCACTCCATGACATCTCGGGCGGTCGCTTCCTGCTCGGCATCGGCTCCGGCGGCGACATCGACGCACGCATCCTGGGCGAGGACCTGCCCCTCCGCGACCGGGTCGCCCGGTTCCACGAGTTCACCCGCCTGCTCGACCGGCTCCTGACCGAGGACCACGTCACGGCTGACGGGCGCTTCTACGCGGCCCGCGACGTGCGCACCCTGCCCGGCCCGGTCCGCGGGGACGACGCCGGCAGCCGGGTGCCGCTCGTCGTCGCGGCCAACGGGCCGCGGTCGATCGACCTCGCGGTCGAGCGCGGCGACGCGTGGATGACCTACGGAGGGAACGCCGACACCGACGAGGAGTGGTGGACCCTGGTGGCCGGCCACAGCCGCCGGGTCGACGAGGCGCTCGAGGCGGCCGGCCGCCAGGCGAGCGGCTTCGGGCGGTACCTCAACCTCGACTCCGCGCCCACCTTCTCGCTGACGAGCGCCGCCGTGTTCGAGGATGCCGTCGGTCGCGCTGCAGGTCTCGGCTTCACCGACGTCATCACCCACTGGCCGCGTGCGACCGAGCCGTTCCGCGGCACCCGCGACGTCCTCGACGTGGTCGCCTCCGACGTCATCCCGCGGCTGCGCTGAGGGGCCGTCGCGGCCTCAGGGCTCTGAATCGCGCCTTTTCTCCGCCGGGGCGGAGTTGTTGTGGTCCTAGGGTCCYGARTCGCGCCTTTTCTCCGCCGGGGCGGAGTTGTTGTGGTCCTAGGGTCCTGAATCGCGCCTTTTCTCCGCCGGGGCGGAGTTGTTGTGGTCCTAGGGTCCTGAATCGCGCCTTTTCTCCGCCAGGGCGGAGTTGTCGGGGGCGGGGCCGCGGACGGTGGTGGCGCTGGCTGGCGTATGCCGTCAGGCCGCTTCGGGCGCGCCGGCACCGTCGCGCCCCACCGCGCCTTTCGAACTGCGCGCGACGACCTTGGGACGGAAGACGTGCTCCGGGACTGCGCTGAGGGGCCGTCACGAGCGTCGGTGCGCGCCGATAACCTGCGAGGTATGCCGCCGCGTCGCCGTACCCCTGTCGCCGAGGGACACGCTGCCCTGGAGGCGTGCCGGGCGGCCCGCTGGGCAGCTGACCGTCGCACGACGGCCACCGCGGTCCGCTACACGCTCGAGGAGCTCGCAACCACCGCCCCGGGCCGCACGGTGGAGGTGCGGGTGCCGCCGCACGGCGCCGTGCAGTGCATCGAGGGCCCGGTCCACACCCGTGGCACGCCGCCCAACGTCATCGAGACCGACGCTGCGACGTGGCTGCGCCTCGCGGTCGGCGACCTGACGTGGGAGGCCGCGACGGGCGGTGCGCTCGTGCGCGCCAGCGGTCAGCGCGCCCACCTCGACGGCCTGCTGCCGCTCGCCTCGCTTAGGCTTGACCCGTGACCCAGTCGCCGAACACCCCGCCGCACACGCGCGCCGAGCGTCCCCGCATCCCGAACTTCAAGCGCTTCCTCATCACGGGCGCCGTCCTCGGCTTCATCGTCGGCGCCGCCATCTCGATCATGGGCGACGAGGTCCAGGGCTACACGACGACCACCGGGGCGCTCTACATCGGCGCGCTCGGTGCCTTCCTCGGCACCGGCCTGGCCGGTGTGCTCGGGATCCTCCTCGACCGCTCCGGTCGCGACCAGCCGTGACCCCGGCGGCCGGCGACGGCTCGGCACGCCCGGGGCCGCTCGCCGGTGTGCGCGTGGTCGAGCTCGCCGGCATCGGTCCGGCGCCCTTCGCGGCGATGCTCCTCGCCGACCTCGGCGCCGACGTCATCCGCGTCGACCGGCCCGGTGAGCCCGCGCTGCCGGTCCCGCTTCCGCCCGAGGCCGACCTGCTCCGCCGCGGACGACCCTCCGTCGGCCTCGACCTCAAGCACCCCGACGGCCTCGCCACCGCGCTCGCCCTCGTCGAGCGCGCCGACGTGCTCCTGGAAGGTTACCGCCCCGGCGTCGCCGAGCGGCTCGGCCTGGGCCCGGACGACTGCCTCGCCCGCAACCCGCGGCTCGTCTACGGCCGGATGACCGGCTGGGGCCAGGACGGTCCGCTCGCCCAAGCGGCGGGTCACGACATCGGCTACGTCGCCCTCACCGGTGCCCTGCACGCCATCGGCCGCGCCGGCGGACCACCCCAGGTGCCGGTCAACCTCGTCGGCGACTTCGGCGGCGGCGCGCTCTACCTCGTCGTCGGGGTGCTCGCCGCTCTGCTGGAGTCGCGCACGAGCGGCTGCGGCCAGGTCGTCGACGCCGCCATCGTCGACGGCACGGCCCACCTCTCCTCGCTCGTCGTCGGCCTCGTCTCGGCCGGCCTCTGGTCCGACCGCCGCGGCACCAACCTGCTCGACACCGGCGCCCCGTTCTACGACGTCTACGAGACGAGCGACGGCGGCTGGCTCGCCGTCGGTCCGCTCGAGCCCGCGTTCTACGCCGAGCTGCTGCGCCTGCTCGACCTCACCGACAGCGCTCCCGACCGGCTCGACCCCAGTCAGTGGCCGGCCCTGCGCGCCCTGCTCTCCGACACCTTCCGCACCCGGACCCGCGACGAGTGGGCCGCCCTCCTCGAGGGCACCGACGCGTGCGTCGCGCCCGTCCTCAGCTACGCCGAGGCACCTGCGCACCCGCACCTCGCCGCCCGCGGCACCTACGTCGAGCACCACGGCGTCGTCCAGCCGGCACCCGCGCCGCGCTTCTCCCGCACCCCGGCCGCGCTCGGCACCCCGCCGTCCATCCCGGGCGCCGACACCCGGTCGGCCCTCGGGGCGTGGGGCATCGACGACGTCGACGCCCTCATCGCCACCGGCGCCGCGATCCAGCCATGAGGCTCTTCGTCGCCGTCGTCCCACCCGACGACGTCCTCGACGACCTCGAGGCCCACCTCGAGCCGCGGCGCGAGGCCAGCCCCGAGATCCGCTGGACCGACCGGCACCAGTGGCACGTCACGCTCGCCTTTTTCGGGGCCGTTCCCGAGCGACGCCTCGACGACCTGACCGAGGCGCTCGCCCGGTCCGCGGCACGCCGCGACCCGCTGGTCCTGCGCCTCGCCGGAGCCGGCGCCTTCCCGAACCCGTATGCCGCGCGCGTGCTGTGGGCCGGCGTCGAGCAGGTGCGCGGTGACCTCGTGGCGGTGGCGGGCGGCATACGCAATGCCTCGAGCTCGGTGGGGGCGACGCCCGACGGCACGCGCTTCTCCCCGCACGTCACGCTCGGCCGCTTCCACCGGCCGACGGAGGCGACCCGGTGGATCCGCGCGCTCGACGCCTGGGAAGGCCCGGCCTGGCGGGCCCCGCACCTCGCGCTCGTGGAGTCGCACCTGGGGGAGGGGCGCGGGCGGCGGCCGCGCTACGAGGTGCTCGCCGAGCTGCCGCTGCGCGGCCAACCGCCCACGAGCTGATCGCGGCGGGTGTGGGAGACTGGGCGACGTGTCACGTGGCGACGGTCGTTTGAACCATGACCTCATCCCCGGCGAGAAGGGCCCGCAGGACGCCTGCGGGGTCTTCGGCGTCTGGGCCCCCGGAGAGGACGTCGCGAAGCTGACGTACTTCGGGCTCTATGCGCTGCAGCACCGCGGGCAGGAGTCGGCCGGCATCGCGACCGGTGACGGCGAGAAGATCCTCGTCTACAAGGACATGGGCCTCGTCTCGCAGGTCTTCGACGAGACCGCGCTCAGCTCACTGCGTGGCCACATCGCGATCGGCCACACGCGCTACTCGACGACGGGCGGCTCCACCTGGGAGAACGCCCAGCCGACGCTCGGCGGCGCCGGCGGCAGCACGCTGGCACTCGCGCACAACGGCAACCTGATCAACACCGTCGAGCTCAAGGCCCTCGTGGACGAGCACTTCGGCGGCGCCCGCATCACCGGCGAGCTCGCCCGCGGCAACACCTCCGACACCGCGCTCGTCACGACGCTGCTCGCCGCCGACGAGGACCGCACTCCTGAGCAGGCCGCCCTCGAGCTGCTGCCCAAGCTGCGCGGCGCCTTCTCCTTCGTCTTCATGGACGAGACGACGTTGTATGCCGCCCGCGACCCCTGGGGAGTCCGTCCCCTCGCGCTCGGCCGCCTCGAGCGGGGCTGGGTCGTCGCCTCCGAGACCGCCGCCCTGCAGACGATCGGCGCGGCCGTCATCCGCGAGGTCGAGCCCGGTGAGCTCATCGTCATCGACGAGGACGGCCTGCGCTCGCACACGTTCGCCGAGCCCCAGCCCAAGGGCTGCGTCTTCGAGTACGTCTACCTCGCCCGCCCCGACGCCGTCATCCGCGGCCGGGTCGTCCACGAGGCGCGCGTCGAGATGGGCCGGGTCCTCGCCCGCGAGCACCCCGTCGACGCCGACCTCGTCATCGGAGTCCCCGAGTCGGGCGTGCCTGCGGCCGTTGGCTATTCGCAGGAGTCCGGCATCCCCTTCGGGCAGGGCTTCGTCAAGAACGCCTACGTCGGGCGCACCTTCATCCAGCCGTCGCAGACGCTGCGCCAGCTCGGCATCCGGCTCAAGCTCAACCCGCTCGAGCACACGATCCGTGGCAAGCGCCTCGTCGTCGTCGACGACTCGATCGTGCGCGGCAACACCCAGCGGGCGCAGATCCGGATGCTCCGTGAGTCGGGCGCGGCCGAGGTGCACGTGCGCATCAGCTCACCGCCGGTGCAGTGGCCGTGCTTCTACGGCATCGACTTCGCCACTCGGGCCGAGCTCATCGCCACCGGGCTCAAGGTCGAGGAGATCCGCGCGTCGATCGGTGCCGACTCCCTCGGCTACATCTCGGAGGAGGGCATGGTCGGCGCGACGAACCAGCCCGCCGACGAGTTGTGCTCGGCGTGCTTCACCGGGAAGTACCCCATCGAGCTGCCCGAGGACGGCCGGATCGGCAAGCACGTCCTCGAGACCCTGCCCTTGACGGTGCGCACCGGCCACGACCGCTCGGTCGACGTCGAGGGGGTCAGCCTCGGGGTCGGTCTCGGCGGCGAGAACGCCCTGCAGCACCCCTGACCCCGCCCCCGCCCGGCGTCCGCACTCAGCCGCCGGCGTCACCGATCGAGGTGATGGCCGACCGTATCCGGTCGTCGATCACCTCGATCCGTCATTGCGCCAGCCCGAGCGCGACCTGCCGCAAGTACTCGTCCTCGTAGAGCCGCAGACCGACAAGGTCGATGCGCAACACGCGGTCGTGCTGGAGTGTCACGGCATTGCGACTGAGGTTGTCCGCCGTCACGTTGAGTCCCTCGCGGTGCTGAGCCCCGTCGATCTCCACCACGAGCCGCGAGTCCTCCCAGCGCACATCGAGGTAGATGCGGCCTCGCGGACCTCGGCGAACCACCTGTCTGGAGGGCTCGGGAAGTCCGCGAGACCGGCACATCCGCGCGAAGTCGAGCTCGCCCAGCGACTGAACCCCATCAGCTGCATCGAACAGGATGCGTCGAACGAAGCCCCGGCGGCGGCGACCTGGCATCCGCGCGCTGAGCTCCAGCATCTGTCGAGGCGTGGCCAGTCGCTGCTGCACCGTCATGAGCAGGACGAGCGCGGCCTGACGGTCCGAGACCGCCCAGGACGCCGCGCGAAGCGCAGCCACGGCCGGTCGTGTCCGGGGTGGGCCGGAACGGGCGAGCTCGTCGGGCAGTCGCCGGATCACCTTGTGCAACCGGACGCCCGGCAGGTGCTTTACCGACGCGGTGTGGATGACAGACACGTGCACCTCCTCGTCGACGTAGTTGCGCAGTCCCGCCACCTGAAGAGCTGTGACCCCATCGAGTGCCGCCACGCCGGCACCTGTCTCCCAGATCGCCTGCCACCGCCGGGCATCCACACCGATCGGCCCGCAGTGCAGAGCCACCGTCTGCAGGCCGTGACACCTCCACCGTCCGGCAGCGACCTCGGTCCGGACGTCCACATGGGTGAGGCCGAGCGCGAGCAGTGCGTCGCGCGAGGTCACCCCGTCGGTCGTGAACGCAGCAGTGCGCGCAAGCTCGCGCCGTTCGGGTCCTCGCATGAGAGTGAGCCTGCTTACGCGCTCTGCTCCGGGCACGGGTGAGCCGTTGCCCTGAGGACGAAGCGATCGCCGCCGAGGGAGGTGTGGACAGTCGGAGTCGAGGTGATCCGCGACCGTATCCAGTCGCGGGATACCTCGAACCGCGGCGAGGGGGACGGCACGGCGCCGGTAGGCTGTGACGGGTGAGCGACGCCCCCATCACCTATGCCTCCGCCGGTGTCGACGTCGAGGCGGGTGACAAGGCCGTCGAGCTGATGAAGGCGTCGGTCCGACGCGCGACCCGCCCCGAGGTGCTCAGTGGTCTCGGCGGCTTCGCCGGCATGTTCGACGCCAGCGCCATCGCACGGATGACGCGACCCGTCCTCGCCACGAGCACCGACGGCGTCGGCACCAAGGTCGCCATCGCGCAGGCCCTCGACATCCACGACACGATCGGCTTCGACCTCGTCGGCATGGTCGTCGACGACATCGTCGTGTGCGGCGCCGAGCCGCTCTTCATGACCGACTACATCGCGACCGGCAAGGTCGTGCCCGAGCGCATCGCCGCCATCGTCGGCGGCATCGCCCGCGCCTGCGAGGAGGCCGGCGTCGCCCTCGTCGGCGGTGAGACCGCAGAGCACCCGGGTCTGCTCGAGCCCGACGAGTACGACGTGGCCGGCGCCGCGACCGGCGTCGTGGAGTATGCCGCCGTGCTGGGTCCGCAGCGCGTCGCCGACGGCGACGTCGTGGTGGCGTTGGCCAGCAGCGGTCTGCACAGCAACGGCTACAGCCTCGTGCGCCGCGTCGTCGCCAGCGCCCGCTGGGAGCTGGACCGTCACGTCGCCGACTTCGGTCGCACCCTGGGCGAGGAGCTGCTGGAGCCGACCCGCATCTACACCAAGCCGTTGCTCGAGCTCATCGCTGCCGAGGGCGTCGACGTGCACGCCCTGAGCCATGTGACCGGAGGCGGTCTCGCCGCCAACCTCGCGCGCGTGCTGCCCACCGACATGTTCGCACGCGTCGACCGCGGCTCGTGGACCCCGCCGGCGGTCTTCCGCACGGTCCAGGACCTCGGCCGCGTGCCACAGGCCGACATCGAGCGCACCCTCAACCAGGGCATCGGCTTCGTCGCGGTGCTGCCGGAGGCGCACGCCGAGCGGGCCATCGAGCTGAGCGAGGCGCGCGGCATCCAGGCCTGGCGCCTCGGCGAGATCGCCACCGAGGAGCGCGCGCAGGCAGCGGGCCTCGTCGCCGAGGGTGTGGAGATCGTGCGCGGCGCCAAGGGTGTCGACGGCGGCGCCGTGCAGGTCGTCGGACAGCACCCGGCTCCCTGACGCCCGGGGTCCCGGCATTCGCGTACGCGGAGGCCCGGCGACCCGGCATACGCGGGGATGACGAGAGCCCGCACACCCCGGAGGCCGTGCGGGCATCGATGTGTCACTCCGACGCGACCCGGCCACTGGGGCCGGCGGGGCATCAGCTCCTCGATGTCAGCACTGATCGCGCGCCGGGTGGGAACACCCGACGCACGAGGTGCAGACGGAAGAGGGAGGACGAGCTCAGCGCTCGCCTGAGACCCACTTCCCGTATTCGTCGTACTCGTCGTCGTCGACGGACTGTGGCTGGTTGGAGACGTCGCGTTGCGACGGTCCGTGCAGCTCACGCTCCAGCGCGCTCAAGTCCGTGTCAGGTGTGTAGTACTTGAGCTGCCGTGCGACCTTGGTCTGCTTGGCTTTGGCTCGGCCGCGCCCCATGGCGTGACCCCCTCGTGCGTCGTGCCGGGACGGCATCGCCCCTCAAAGAGCCAGATGGCTCTTCGATGTCTGCGTAGCGGTCCCGGGAATGTGTGTGTTCTCGTGGGGCTAACGCTACATGAGTGAGGCAAATCGCGCGCCCGCCGGACCCCGGCTCGCCGGGGTCCGGATGCGCCGGGAGCGACGGGAGGTGACGGGCCGACCCGTCAGGGCCTGCACAACCCCCTGACGACGCCGTCGCACCCGCTCTCGTACGCCGTCCGCGTATACACCCAGGAGTGAGCAAGCGGGACGATTTGACTCTTTTCAGTGTTTAACCGCGATGTGGACGGCCGAGACTTTACCCTTGCTTTACTGAGCCCCGATTGGGGCACATGCGTGTCGCTGCACAAGCGACAGGGTGGTGGGGATATGACAATGACGACTCAGGATCGACACGAGACCGAGAAGCTGCTGACTCCTGCCGAAGTTGCGGCCCTGTTCCGAGTGGACCCCAAGACGGTCACTCGCTGGGCCAAGGCGGGCAAGCTGACTTCCATCCGGACCCTTGGCGGGCACCGGAGATACCGCGAGTCAGAGGTGCGCGACCTTCTGGGTGGCGGACACTGAACACGACCGCTACCAGGGGGTAACCGGTCAGCAGTCGGGGGAGAGCACCGCGCGGTGTGACTTCCCGGGCTGCCCAAGGTGCGCGCTCGGACCCGTCCGTGGGGGAACGGGTCGAGCGCGCACCAGTAGAACTTCAGGGCGCCACCGTCAGCGAGGCCCGCGGCGTTCATGGCTGCCTGCACCCTGTCCGCTGCATCGTGGGACCCCGGTCCGGTCGCTGCCCACGTCGGTGCGCCGTCCTATCGTGGCGGGATGACTGCACCGCCCGACATCACCGCCATCACCCTGGGCGTCCGCGACGTCGAACGCTCACGCGCCTTCTACGTCGACGGCCTCGGCTTCCGCTCCGTGCTGGACGTCGCGGGCGAGATCAGCTTCGTCCAGTGCGCGTCCGGCCAGCTCCTGGCGCTCTGGGACGTCACCCGGATGCCGAGCGAGTACGGCGACGTCGCCCACGGCCCGACCGCCCCGCCCATGTCGCTCGGCCACAACGTCGGCGCTGCCGAGGACGTCGAGCGGTTGTATGCCGCGGCCCTGGCTGCCGGCGCCGCCTCGGTCGCGGTCCCGACCGTCCGCGAGTGGGGCGGGGTGAGCGCATGCGTGGCCGACCCGGACGGTTTCCGGTGGGACTTCGTCCACAACCCGAACTTCCGCGTCGACGAAGACGGCAGCGTCCACCTGGGCGAGGGCTAACGCGCGTCCAGGCGCGCCCGCCACGGGTGGCCGGCCGGCTGGGCGTCGACGACCCGCCGGAGCACCGCGACCTGGGCGGAACCGAGCAGGGGGAGTGCCGCCTCGAGGTCGGCGTCGTCCTTGGGTCGCGGCGAGGCGGCCTTGTGGGCGAGGACGAGCTCGGGGCGCAGGTAGCGCACGCCGTCGCGCTCCCACGTGGCGTCGTCCAGTGACACCACGAGCGTCGGGTCGCGCTTGAACTGCCACCGTCCGTCGACGTCCGGGTTGAGCAGGATCTCCCCGCGCCAGGGGGCGAGCGCGTGCTCGCGGACCCAGATCTGGCCGGAGTCCTCGGGCACGTCCCGACCCGGCCGCAGGTGCAGCAGGCCCGAGTCGCCGGCGGACCACAGGTGCCAATCCGGCTCGAGGTGGGCCCGGATCGCGCCGACGTCGCGACGGAGCACCGAGACGTCGATGTCCTCGTGGTCGCGGGCGACGCCGGTGAACGCCTCGACGGCCCACCCGCCGGCCACCCACCACGGCACGCCCAGCCCATGGAGCAGGTCGCGGACCTCGACCGGGGTCCATGAACGCTGCGGGCCGTAGATCCGCTGGAACTCGGCCGGTGCGAGCCACTGCTGCCCGCCGGTCGTCACCGCGTCCCGCTCGTCCACGACGCCACGGTAGCGGCGCGGGGCCCGTTCAGTGGCCGAGAGCGCGCAGTTGGAGACGCAGGGCGAGGCGGGTCTCCGGGTCGTGCAGGTCGAGGTCGACGACGCCCGACAGCCGCTGCATCCGGTAGCGCAGCGTGTTGGGGTGGACGTGGATGCTCGCCGCAGCTGCCCGGGGGTCGCCCGGGTGGTCGAGCCACGCAGCGACCGTCTCGAGGTATGCCGTGTGGTGGGTCTCGTCGTGGTCGCGCAGGGTCCCGACGGGGCCGAGCAGCTCCTCGGTCCAGATGCCACCCAGGGCGCGGGCGTTCGTGACGGCGGCCCACGCGTCCTCGACCGTCGTCGTCGTGCCCGCCACCCGGCCCACGTCACGCAGACGCTGGACCTCGGTGGCCTCGCGCCGCGACCGGTCGAGGTCGACCGTGCGCGAGACCCGTCCGCCGGCGCTGGCCGTGGCCGTGGGAGCGACCCCCGCAACCTCCTCGACGACGCCGTGCAGCCACTCCCACGTGCCGGGGGAGGTGTCGCCCGGCACGTCGCGCACGAGGGTGAGCGCCACGCCGTCGAAGATGGCCAGGAGCGGCTGGCGCCAGGACCGGCGGCGCGCGGCCGACTCCCAGACGTCGAGCTCACGCTCGGTGTCGCGAGGCGAGCCCTGGCCGGCGACGACGGTGCGGTCACGGTGGGCGCCGGCAAGCACGACCACGCGCCACGGCGCGGGCGGGAGCCAGCCCTCGGCCTCGAGGGTGTCTCCGCTCAGCACGGCACGCAGCCGGTCGGCCGAGACCCGTCGGGCGAGGTCTGCCTGGGATCGCAGCCGCAGCAGGTGCAGGGCCACGACGGAGGCGGTCTGGGCGAGGGAGACGAGAACCTGCGCGGGGGGCTCCTCGTCGACGACGGCCCAGATCGAGCCGAGCCACTCGGTGCCGGCCCGGACGGGGACGACGAGGCGCGCCCCCAGACCGCGCCCGGCCGGCACGAAGAACGGCTCGTCGGAGCGGGCCAGCCGCCGGAAGACTCCGCGCCCGCGCAGGCCCGCGATGACCTCCTCGGGCACCCGGCGCCCGACGATGGTGGACACGCGGGCGGGGTCGGCGACGTCCTGCGTCGAGGAGTAGGCGAGCACGCGCGACTGGGTGTCCTCGATGGTGATCGGGGCGGAGACGAGCGCCGCGCACGCGTCGGCGAGGACGAAGAGCTCGTCGAGGACCGGGCCCTCGGCGCGCATCGCCGGACCGCTCGCGGCCCGGTCGAGCACGCCGCGCAGCAGCCACACGACATGCGCCCAGGACGCGTGGTCGGCCAGCTCGACGAGACTGACGCCGACGCGGGCCGCTGCGGCCCTGACCGGTCGGCTGCGGGCGGCAGCTCGCCGCAGGACCACGGCGCCGCTGCCGGACGCCGCCGCGCCCTCGAGCAGGGCGGCCGCGTCGGCCGGACGCTCGATGCCGACGCCGAGCAGCAGGTCGCCCACCTGGCCGAAGCCGCCCGACCCCGGCTCGGCGAGCGTCACGTCGTCGACGGCCGGCCCGCCCGCGTCGACGACCACGGTGAGCAGGCCCCCGCCGAGGGTGCCGGCGAGCTGCGCGATCGGTAGGCCGACCGGAGTCGTCGACGACGTGCGGGTGGCGGACGCGCGTGCGGCGCGGGGAGCGCGTGGGGTGGCGGACGGCATACCCCATCATCGCGCACGTCACTGTGCTGGGAGCACAAGCTCTCGCCGAGACTCTGTGCGACTGGCACCACTCATCCGTGAGCGGCGGGCCGCACCATGGAAGCAGGCCACCCCCAGACCTGACACAGGAGTCGATCGCATGCCTGCCGTGACCCCCGCCGGTACCCCCGTCCCCGAGCGCGTCGCCGTCGTCGGCGCCGGCATGGTCGGTCTCGCGACCGCCTGGTTCCTCCAGGAGCGTGGCGTCGAGGTGACCGTCATCGACCGCGACGGCGTCGCCGCCGGGGCCTCGTGGGGCAACGCCGGCTGGCTGACACCCGGCATCGCGACCCCGCTGCCCGAGCCCGCCGTGCTCAAGTACGGCCTGCGCGCCGTGCTCAGCCCGAGCTCGCCCGTCTACGTGCCGCCCAGCGCGCGACCCGACTTCCTCCGCTTCGTCAGCGGCTTCACCCGGCACAGCACGATGACGGCCTGGAAGAAGGCCATGGGCGCGCTCGTGCCCGTCAACGACCTGTCGCTCCAGAGCTTCGACCTGCTGAAGGCGGGGGGCGTCGACGCCGAGACCTACGAGGCGAAGTCGTTCACGGCCGCCTATCGGACCGCCGAGGAGCGCCAGACCCTCCTCGAGGAGATCGAGCACATCCACGCCTCCGGTGGGGACATCACCTTCGACGTCCTGAGCGGTGACGAGGCGCGGGCCATCGAGCCGGCCCTGTCGGACGAGATCGGCGCCGCGATCGTGCTGCACGGTCAGCGCTTCATCAACCCGGGTGCCTACGTCGCGGCTCTCGCCGACTCGGTCACCGCCCGAGGCGGCAAGATCGTCACCGGCAGCGCCGTCTCGCGCATCACCGACGCCCCGACCGGCGTCCTCGTCACCAACGACTTCGGTCAGGCCGAGCACTACGACGCCGTCGTCGTCGCCACCGGCGCCTGGCTCGGCAAGCTGGCGCGCGAGTTCGGCGTCAAGCGCGTCGTCCAGGCCGGTCGCGGCTACTCCTTCAGCGTGGCCGTCGACGACCTGCCCAACGGTCCCGTCTACTTCCCGGCTGCCCGCGTCGCGTGCACGCCGGTCGGTGACCGCCTCCGGGTCGCCGGCATGATGGAGTTCCGTCAGCCCGAGGCCGCCCTCGACCGGCGCCGCATCAAGGCCATCGTCGAGTCGGCCCGCCCGCTGCTCCAGGGCGCCGACCTCGACCACCGCCAGGACGAGTGGGTCGGCTCCCGCCCGTGCACCATCGACGGCCTGCCGCTCATCGGCGCCTCGCGCAACCCCAAGGTCTTCGTCGCCGGCGGTCACGGCATGTGGGGCATCACGCTCGGCCCGGTCACCGGCCGCCTGCTCGCCGAGCAGATGACGACCGGCGTCGCCCCCGCGCAGCTCGCGCCGTTCGACCCCCTGCGCTGAGCCACACGGCGAGCGGGCACCGCCCTTCGGGGGAGGTGCCCGCTCGCTGCGCTTCAGGCCGGCGTCAGGACGACCAGCGTGTAGGCACCGACCGAGACGGTGCCGCTTGCCGGCTGTTCGTCGACCGGCTCCTCCACCGCCTCGACGTCATGCGTCTCGTGGCCGGCGAAGAGGGCGCTGTAGGTGGACGCGTCCGAGTTGAAGCGGACGGTCCACGGCCCGGCGGACGGCATACCCGTCGTGACGTCGCGGGGCTCGGCGCTCGCGTTGACGACCAGCACCGCCACGTCGTCTCCAGCTCGTCGCGCCCACGCCAGCGTCTTGGCGTCGTCGTCGAGGTGGAGCACCTCGAAGCCGTCGCCGCGCAGACCGCCGGAGACCCCGTCTCCGTCACGGCGCAGTCGTACGAGGTCGCCGGTGAGCCGCACGAGATCACGGAACTGCTCGGCACGCTCCCAGTCGAGCGGCGCGGTGTCGCGGAACTCCTGGTCCTCGAGGAACTCCTGGCCCTGGAAGAGCATGGGGATGCCGGGGGCGGTCAGCGTCAACGCGAGGCCGAGGGTGGCGCGCTTCTGGGCCGCCCAGCCGGTGGGGTCGCCGCCATCGACCTCGTCCGGCACCCGGAGGCTGCCCTCCGCCACCTCGTCGTGGCTCTCGGTGTAGATCACGCGCCGGAACGGTGCGTCGTTGCCGCGCAGCGCCTCGGCTAGCTCGGCCATCGAGCGCTCGTGGTCGTCGACAGCGGTCAGGACCCGTCGCACGGGGTGCACGAAGCCGGGGTCCCACTGGGCGTGGAAGCCGGCCCCGCCGTCGTCGCCGGTGGTGATCGCGGGGTCGGACTGCAGGTCCTCGGCGATGAGGATCTTGTCGGGGTGGCGCTCGCGGATCGTCGACGTGATGGAACGCATCAGGTCCCAGCCCTCCGGCAGGTCGCCGGTGCCGAGGCCGTCGATGGTGCGCACGTAGAGAGTGGCGTCGAAGCGCAGCCCGTCGAGGTGGAACTCCTCGAGCCACATCAGGGCGTTGTCGTGCAGGTAGCTCCGGACCTCCTCGCGGCCGTAGTCCGGACGCGTGTCGCCCCACGGCGTCGACGAACGCTCGTCGTTGTAGAAGTAGATGCCGCCCTTCTCGTCCTCGCTCCACCCGTCGAACTGCCACAGCGCGAGGTCGCTCGGCCCGAAGTGGTTGATCACGACGTCGAGGATCACCGCGATGCCGTGCCGGTGGGCCTGCTTGACGAAGTCCTTGAGCGCGTCGGGTCCGCCGTAGCTGCTGGAGACCGCGAAGGGGTTGGACGGGTTGTAGCCCCAGGAGTAGTCGCCGGCGAACTCGGTGACCGGCATGAGCTCGACGGCGCTGACGCCGAGGTCGGCGAGGTGGTCGAGCTTCCCGGCGACACCGCCGAGGTCGCCGGCGTCACCGTCGGCTGCGACGAACGAGCCGATGTGCGCCTCGTAGATGACGAGGTCGTCGTGAGGTGGGCAGCCGAACGTGTCGCCCTCCCAGTCGAAGGCGTCGCGGTCGTAGACGACGGCGTTGCCCGACGAGTTCGTGACGACGCGGGCACGCGGGTCGATGCGCATCAGGCGCTGCTCGCCGTTGGTGATGACGAACTGGTACTCGTCGCCCGGGCGGGCGCCGTCGACGTCGGCGTACCAGTGCCCGTCGTCCTCGGCGACCATCGCGTGTCCGTCCTCGGACCAGTCGGTGAAGCCGCCGGTGACCGCGACGGCCTCGGCGTTGGGGGCCCACACCCGGAAGGCGGTCCCGCCGTCGTGGGGCATCGACCCGAGTCCTGGGTGGTGGGCGTCGTGCTCTGACATCGGGGCTCCAGTCGTGCAGGGTGCGGGCGGTCGGCCCGTGGCCCGGACGAAGCGCCGGGCCGGTGAGGGCCGAGGCGTGTCATACCCGATCGGGTCGGGTGGACCGCCCGCTCAGGCGTTGTCAGGCCAGGAGGAGGTATGCCGGGTGCTCGGGCACGCCTCCCGTGTCCCGCAGGTGCCGGGCCAGGTGCACGGCCCCGTCGAGGGCTCCCCCGTGGGCGGGGGAGCGCATGACGCCGGCCTCGGAGAGGTGAGCATCGAGGGCCTCCGCGACGGGTGCGGCCGCGAGCAGGCCGCCCGTCGCCGCGAGGAGCGGGTCGGTGAGGCCGTCGGCGGCACGGAGCAGCGAGACCGCCAGGTCGGTCCCGGCCTGCACGCACAGGGCGTGCGCCACCGGGTCGGTCGCGGCGGCTGCCGTCACAAGGGGTGCGACGCAAGCGAGTCGCTCGGGGGCGTCGGCGGTCGTCATGACGAGCCGCGGCCACCCCTCCGGGGCGCCGAGCAGGTCGGCCGCAGCGCGCAGCAGGGCGGCCGAGCCGTCGGTCAGGCCGTCGTGGGCCCGCAGGGCCGCGCGAAGGCCGGCCATGCCGAGCGAGGCGGCGGATCCTGCGTCGCCGAGCACGTGTCCCCACCCGTCGACGCGGCGCCACTGCCGGTCGAAGTCGGTGCCGAAGGCCACCGCCCCGGTGCCGGCCGCGACGACGGCCCCGGGACCGACGCGGCCGGTCGCGCCGACGAGGCCCGCGACCGCGTCGCTGACGACGACGGTGCGCCGTGCACCGAGGCCCTCCACCACGGTGCGCAGCACGTCGGCACGGTCGGCGAGGAAGAGCAGGCCGCGCATGGACCACACGACGACCTCGGGCAGCACACCGCCAGAGACGTCCTCGCCGGCCGCCCGACCCAGCAGGGACCGCGCGTCCGCCACGAGGGCGGCCACGTCGATGCCGGCGGCCCCGACCCGCGCACCCGGAGCGGTGAGCACGGGACCCGGCTGGCCGGCATACGTCTGCAGACGCAGGCCCGAGCCCCCGATGTCGACGGCGACGACGGTGCCGCCGTGGGACGTCCTGGCCTCGCTCACGCGAGCGAGCCGATCACTTCGCCATGCCGGCGGTCAACCCCGCCACGATCTGCTTGGTGGCGACGAGGAAGAGCACGATGAGGGGGATGGTCGTGATGACGAGCCCGGCGAAGACGGCCGAGTAGTTCGTCGCGTTCTCGCCGAAGAAGTTCGTCAGGCCGACCGGCAGGGTGTACTTCTCCTCGCGGCGCAGCAGCACCAGGGGGAAGAGGAAGTCGTTCCAGATCGGCACGAAGCGGAAGACTGCGACGGTGGCGAGCGCGGGCCGCACGAGCGGCACCATGATCCGCCAGAAGGTCTGCCAGCTGCTCGCACCGTCGAGTGCGGCCGCCTCCTCGAGCTCCTCCGGCAGCTGCCGGAAGAACGTCGTCAGGACGAAGATCGAGAAGGGGATGCCCGAGGACGCGTACATCAGCATGAGGCCGAAGCGCGAGTCGATGAGCCCGAGCCCGTCGAAGAGGTAGAAGATCGGCAGGATCGCGAGGTGGATCGGCAGCATGAGGCCCGATAGGAAGAGCGACTCGAGCCACCGGAAGATGCGCGACCGGCCGCGGGCCAGGGCGTACGCCGCCATCGTCGCGACTGCCGTCGAGATCGCGACCGCACCGACCGTGACGGCGAGCGAGTTGCCGAAGTACGTCGCGAAGTTGCCCGTCGTCCACGCCTCGACGTAGCTCGCCGTCGTCGGGGGTGCGGGCAGTCCGAGCGGGTCGGTGATGAGGTCGGCGTTCGAGCGGAAGCTGTTGCTGACCATGAGCAGCAGCGGCACGAGCGCCAGGGCGGCATACCCCCAGAGGAGCAGGCTCGCGCCCGGGCCGCCCACGGGACGGGTGCCCCGCGAAGGGCGCCGGCCCCGACTGCCCTGGGTCGTCGGGACGACCACCTGCTCCGACGGTGCCTCGGTGGTGACGACGGCCGTGGTCATGCGGTGATCCTCCGCTCGTGACGGCGCAGCACGGCCGTGGCGGCGTAGGCGCCGCCGAAGATGATGAGGAAGAGCAGCGTCGCCAGGGCCGACGAGCTGCCGATGGCATCGGTCGCCCCGGAGTCGAACGCCGTCCGGTAGAAGAGCAGTGACACGAAGTCCGTTGAGCCGGCAGGGTTTCCGGTCGACCCACCGAACGCGTAGGGCAGCGCGAAGGCCTCCATGGCGAAGATGAACGTCAGCACCGACACCGTGCCGATGGCGGGGACGAGCAGTGGCAGGGTGATCTTGAAGAACGCCTGCCGGTTGGTCGCCCCGTCGACGCGTGCCGCCTCGGTCAGCTCCTCGGGCACGCCGCCGAGAGCCGCGCCGTAGAGCAGGACCGGGAAGCCGATCCACTGCCACACGCTGACGAGGATGACGACCCAGATCGCCGTCTTCGGGTCACCGAGCCACGGCAGGGCCCACGACTCGAGCCCGATCTTGGTCAGCAGCGTGTTGACCGGCCCGAACGTCGGCGACAGCAGCAGGGTCCAGAGGTAGCCGATGACGATCGGGCTGACGAGGTAGGGCATCGCATAGAGCGTCTGCAGGATCCGGCGACTGCGCGGACGGCTGTAGAGCAGGTAGGCGATCGTCAGGCCGAAGGTGTTCTGGATGAGCATCGTGCCGACGAAGAAGAGCACGTTGTGCAACAGCGCCTGCGGAAGGTCGGTCGTGAAGGGTGCCCTGGTGAAGAGCGTCGCGAAGTTCTCGACACCCGCGAACCCTCCGCGGCTCGTGCCCTGCCAGTGGAAGAAGGCGTAGGAGAACGCCGTCACCATCGGGTAGAGCACGAAGACCGCGAAGAGTGCGAGCGCCGGCGCGACGAAGGCCAGGCCGGTGCGGCGCCTCATGCTGTGTCTCCTGCTGGATCCGTCACGCGCTCGGCTTGAACCAGGTCTTGACGCCGGTGTCGAGGTCCTTGCTCACACCAGCGGCGTCCTTGGAGCCGAGCAGCATCTCCTGCAGACCCTTGCCGAGCAGCTCGCCGCCGGAGGGGGACCCGTAGCGGAAGTCGGTGAGCAGCAGGTACGGGGATCCGGAGTTCTTGTAGTTGTCGCTCATCTGCTTGAGCAGCGGGTCGCTGGGGTCCACACCCGGCACGGCCGAGATCTGCTTCACGTCGTCGTTGACCATCTGGCCGAACTCCTTGGAGGTCATCCACTTCACGAGCTCCATGGCCTCGGTGGGGTGCTTCGACTTGGCGGAGACGCCGAAGTTGCCGTCGGCCCATCCTGCCGTGGTCGCCGCCGAGCCGCTCGGCGAGCCCGGGGCCGGCGGCACCTGGAAGACGCCGATCTTCATGGCGGGGTTGGCCTTCTGCAGGACCGACAGGTCGAAGCTGCCGCCGGGGATCATCGCGGCCTTCTCGGCCGAGAAGAGGGTCTGCGCGTCGGTCTGGGCGACGCCGGTGACGTTCTTGGGCATGTACTTCGCGAGGTCGCCGACGACCTTGACCGACGCGACCCAGTCGGGGTCGGTGAAGGACTTCTTGCCCGAGAGCACCTCGCTCTGGAAGGCCTTGCCGCCGAAGCGCGCGCCGGCGAGCACCTCGTGCACGATCGGGAGCGTCCAGTCGTCCTTGGCGCCGACGGCGATCGGGGTGACGCCCGCGCCCATCAGCTTGTCGTTGGCCGCGATGAACTCGGCCCACGTCGTGGGGGCCTTGAGGCCCTCCTTGTCGAACAGGCCCTGGTTGTAGAACATCTGGACCGTCTGGCGGGCGAGCGGGACCGAGTAGGTCTTGCCGTCCTCCTTGCCCTTCGCGCTCGCGACGATGTTCTCGTCCCAGCCGGACAGGTCGACCTTGCCGTCGAGTGGCAGCAGCGACTTGCTGGCGACCGTGCCCTGGAGCTGGCCGTAGGAACGCACCTGCGGCACGTCGGGGCCGCTCGCGCCGGCGAGCCCGGTCGCGAGGATCTTGTTGTACTCCGTCGCCTTGAAGGCCTTGAACTCGACGTTGACCTTCGGGTGGGACTTCTCGTACGCCTGGAAGATCTTGTTGTATGCCGCCTCGTCCTCCACGCGCCACGACCACACCGTCAGGGTGACCTTGCCGTCGCTGCCGGCATCGGTCCCGCCCGACGAGGAGGGGGAGCAGGCCGTCACGAGGAGTGCGCCGGAGAGTGCGGCGATGGTGAGGACCGTGCGGCGTGCGCGCCGGGACGAGCCGGGCGGGCGTGAGGCGAACGTCATGGTGGTGCTCCTGTCGGGTTCTGCGAGGTGCCTGGGGGTCGGCACGGGTGGGTGGGTGCGGGTCGGTGTCAGGGGGTGGGCGCTGCGGGGACCTGGCCGCCGAGGGCGGCCAGGGCCTGCGCGACCGAACCGTCGTGGGCGGCGATGGCGTCGCGTGCGGCGCCGGCGTCGACGCCCGCGAGCAGGGAGAGCAGCGCGGGCTTGAGCTCACCGTCGGCCGCGTCGAGGGCCTCGCGGGCCTGGTCCGCATCGGCACCGGTGGCTTCCCGGAGGATGCGCAGCACCCGGCCGCGGAGCTTGGCGTTCGTCGCGACGACGTCGACCATGAAGTTGCTCCACGTGCGACCGAGCCGGATCATCACGGCTGTCGAGAACGAGTTGAGGACGAGCTTCTGCGCGGTGCCGGCCTTGAGCCGCGTCGACCCGGTCAGCGCCTCGGGACCGGTGCGCACGGCGAGCAGGATGTCGGCGAGGACGGCGATCTCGGCGTTCGGGTTGGCCGTGACGAGGGCCGTGACGGCGCCGAGCTGCCGAGCCCGCGCCAGGGCGCCGGCGACGAACGGCGTACGACCCGAGGCCGTGAGGCCGATCGCGACGTCGCCGGGACGCAGGTCGTCGGCCTCGGAGCGGCCGAGGTCGGCGTCGTCCTCGACGTTCTCGACGGCCTGGAGGAGGGCCTCCGGTCCGCCCGCGTGGTGCGCGACGACGAGACCGGCAGGTGCGTTGAAGGTCGGTCGAAGCTCGGCGGCGTCGAGCACCGCGAGGCGACCCGAGGTGCCGGCCCCGAAGTAGTGGACGGTGCCGCCGGCGCGGAGCGACTCGACGGCCCGGTCGACGAGGTGGGCGAGCTCGGGGAGGACCTCGCTGACGGCGCCGGCGACGGTCGCGTCCTCGGCGTTGAGGGCCCTCAGGATGTCGAGCGAGGTGTGCGTGTCGATGGACGTCGTCCCCGGATGGCGCTCCTCGGTGGGGGCGTCCACGGTCACCTCGCTGCTCACCCGAGCGAGGTTAGTTTCCTACACGCCCAGCGTCAATGCTGTAAATCAGTAACATTCTTGTCACGACGCCCGGTTGGAACGAGGGCTGGGTGCCCACTCGCCGGGTCAGTCGGTGACGTGGTGGCCGGCGACGGCTTCTCGGGTGTCGGCGACGGCCTTGCGGACCCGGCGCAGGTTGCGCTGCGCGACCGCGATGTAGAGGCAGTCGATGACGGTGAGGGCCGCGATGCGGCTCGCCGTCGCGCCCGAGCGGACGCTGGTCTCGCGCGCGGCCGTGGTGAGCAGGAAGTCGACTCCGGAGGCGAGCCGCGACAGCGGAAAGTTCGTGATGGCGATGGTGCGCGCACCGGTCGAGCGGGCTGCCGCCAGGGCCTCGATGGTCTCGGTCGTCGTGCCCGAGTGCGAGATGCCGACCGCGATGTCGCCGCGGCCGAGCAGGGTGGCGCTCGTCAGGGCGATGTGCGGGTCGTTCCACGCGAAGGCGACGATGCCGATGCGGTGCAGCTTCTGCTGCAGGTCGGTCCCGACGATCGCGCTCGCGCCGATCCCGTAGATGTCGACGCGGCCCGCCTTGGCGATGGCAGCCGCGGCGGAGGCGAGGGTGTCGCGGTCGAGCTGCTGGGCGGTCTCCTCGACGGCGCTCGCGTCGGCGAAGGCGACCTTGGCGATGATGTCGTCGATGGTGTCGCTCGCGCTGATGTCGGTGCCGTTGCGGCTCATCGTGCGTGGGTGCGCCGACTCCTCGGCCAGCGCGAGACGCAGCTGCGGGTAGCCCGGCAGCCCGAGTCGGCGGCAGAAGCGCAGCACCGTCGTCTCGGACGTGCGCGCCGTCGTGGCGAGCTCGCTGATGGTCAGGCCCGCGGCACGGCGTGCGTCGGCGAGGACGATGTCGGCGACGCGGTCCTCGGCGGGCGACAGCGAGGGCTTGATCCCCCTCAGGCGGATGAGCAGCGATGCGCTCGCGGCGCCTGCGGGCGACGAGCCGCCGTCCTCGGTCCTGGGCATGGGCCTACGCTACGGCGTCGCGACCGGTCGGCTGCCAACCGGCCGACGTCAGCGCGTCGGGCTGGTGCTCGGCGTCGAGGAGGACGCCCTGGCTCCCGGTCACCCGGATCCGGTCGAGGGCGACGCCTCGACCGGGGTGGTTCGCGTCGGGCACGAGGCGCCAGCGCAGCAGCTGGGTGCCGGGCTCGAGCGCGGCCCGCGCCTCGACCCAGCGCCGCGTCCCGGAGCCGTCGATGGTGTCGTCGACGGTGCCGGCGACTGTCTCGTCGGTCTGGCCTGTCGTGCCCCGGTCCTTGACGGCGAAGGCCACCGGTGTCCACGTCGTACCGGCGTCGGTGGACCGCTCGAGGTGCAGGCCGGTCTCACCGCTGTCGACGAGGAAGTCGAAGCCGAGGCGGGCTCCGCCGGCGTCGACCGCGAGGGGCGCCGTCGTCAGGGTGGCGGTCGTCGCGTCGGAACTCCCGGCACACCAGGACGTGCGCTCCTCCTGCGGTCGGATCGGTAGGGCACTGGCCAGGCCATGGGCCCACGCGCGGCGAGCGATGTTGACCGAGCCCCAGTCGCGAGAAGGGTGCACGCGGTTGGTCAGCAGGATCGCGAAGGAGCGGCTGGCGAAGTCGATGACGACCGATGTGCCGGTGTAGCCGGTGTGGCCCGCGCTGCGGGGGCCGGATAGGGCGTCCATGTACCAGCGCTGGTCGAGCTCGAAGCCGAGCCCGTGCGAGTCGCCGGCGAAGGCCTGGTTGAAGTCGGTGACGAGCAGCTCGACGCTCGAGGGATCGAGGATCCGGTGGCCGCCGTAGGCGCCGCCGTCCAGCAGCGCCTGCGACAGGATCGCCAGGTCGTCCGCCGTCGAGAAGACGCCCGCGTGGCCGGCCACGCCGCCGAGGGACCACGCGTTCTCGTCGTGGACCTCGCCGCGCACCATGCCGCGGGGTGGCGCGGTCTGGTACTCGGTCGCGGCCGTGCGTGACCTGTCCGCCGGGTTGTAGCCGGTGTCCTCCATCCCCAGGGGCGCGGTGATGCGCCGGCGCACGACGACGTCGAGTGGCTCCCCGTACAGCCTTTCGACGAGGACGCCGAGGGTGATGAGGTTGAGGTCGCTGTAGCGGTAGGTGGAGCCGGCCGGGTCGGCCAAGGGATGGTCCAGGACCGCCTCGATGCGCGAGGCCTGGTCGGGCCACGCGCTCCACAGCGGGAGCTCCGGCGGGTAGCCCGACGTGTGCGTCAGCAGCTGGCGCACCGTGACGGCCTCCTTGCCGTTGGCGGCGAACTCCGGGAGGTGTGCTGCCACCGGGCTCTCCAGGCAGACGTGGCCCTCCTCGATGAGCTGCGCCACCGCGATCGAGGTGAAGAGCTTGGAGACCGACGCGAGGTCGAAGATCGTGTCGGTGCGCATGGGAACCCACTCGTCGCGGGGTAGCTCGGCGGTCGCGTCGGCATAGCGCAGGGCCCAGCCGCTCACGTCGCGCCCGACGATGCGCCCCGCGTGGCCCATGATCCCCACCGCGCCTGCGAAGAGCCGGTGCCCGTCGGGTGTGTCCTCCCCGTACGTGTGGATCCGCGCCACGGCCTCCGCGATGGGTGCGGGGTCCAGGCCCTGCGGGGCCGGGCTCGCGTCGGACAGGATGGTGTCGGAAGGCAACAACGGCTCAGTGCGCCGGGCCGCGGTAGAGGAGGTACTGCTGGCGCCGGGCGTCGAAGGCCGCGAGCTCGTCCCTCCAGGCGCCGATGACCTCGTCGGCGGGCGCGCCCGCCGAGATCTGCGTGCGGAGGCGCTGCGATCCGGTCAGCTTGTCGATCCAGTACGGCCGCGCCGGGTCGTAGGAGTCGTAGCGCCAGGCGAAGTCGGGGTAGAGCGCCTTTGCCGCGACGAGCATCTCGACGGCGGCGCGCATCGGGTCGAACGTCGACGGGTCGGTGACGTGCAGCTGGACTCCGCCGCACACCTTGCCGATGTGCTTGCTGAAGGTCGGCGAGAAGTAGGCCTCGCGGAAGCCGACACCCGGAAGACCAAGCGCGGCAAGGCGTTCGGCCCACTTGTAGTCGACGAACGGTGCCCCGATGAGCTCGAAGGGCCGCGTCGTACCCCGTCCCTCCGAGAGGTTGGTCCCCTCGAACATCCCCGTTCCCGGGTAGACCAGCGCGGTGTCGGGAGTCGGCATGTTGGGACTCGGCATGACCCAGGGGAGTCCGGTGACGGCATACGGCACGTCACGGCGCCAGCCCTTGACCTCGATCACGGAGAGCTCGGCAAGCCGGCGCCCCGCGTCGGCGGTGAGGAACTCGCCGTCGAAGTAGCGGGCGAGCTCGCCGACCGTCATGCCGTGGGCCTGGACGATCTCCTTGGCGCCGACGCCCGAGGTCCACGGCGTGGTCATCATCGGCCCGATCGCCGTGCCACCGATGGGGTTCGGCCGGTCGAGCACGACGAAGCGGGCGCCGACCGCGACCGCCGCCTGCATGGCGGTGTACATCGTCCAGATGTAGGTGTAGAACCGTGCGCCGACGTCCTGGATGTCGAAGACGACCGTTTCGACGCCGGCGGTGCGGAACATCGACGTCATCTTCGCCGTGTTGGCGCCGTAGGCGTCGTAGACCGTGAGCCCGGTCCGCGGGTCGGGGTGGGTGCCCTCGGAGTCGCCGGCCTGGGCGGTGCCGCGGAAGCCGTGCTCGGGCCCGAAGACACCGACGATGTCCACGGCGCCCGACTCGTGCATCTCGTCGACGATGGTCCGCAGGTTGCGAAGGATGCCGGTCGGGTTGGTGATGACCCCGACCTTCTGCCCGGAGAGCATCGACCAGCCGGCCGCTGCGGCGTTCTGGGCGCCCGTCGTCACCGGGTTGTTGGGGTAGTTGCTGGCGTATGCCGTCTGGCCGGCCTGCGCTGCAACGGAACCCGCCGCCGTCGCTGGGATCGCGACGGCGCTCAGGGCGCCGGCGGTGAGCAGCTGCCTGCGGTTGAGGTTGGTCATGTGGAGCTCTCCGATCGCGTTGGTGCCGGGCCGGCCGTCAGTAGGTGAGGCCGTGGCCGAAGGGGTAGAGCACGGTGTTCGGGTCGCCGGCGACGGGGATGTCGACCGGGAGGGTCGCTGTGGGGGAGACGTCACCGACGATCACGCGCGCGGCGGCCTCGATCGCGACCGGGCTGTAGGAGTACGTCGCGACGTAGGTGGGGGCAGCGGTGAAGTAGGCGATGTCGTAGGGGTCGCGGACGGCAACCACGACGACCGTCTTGCCGGTGCCGAGAAGCTGCTTGACGAGCTTCTGTTGGCCGCCGCGCGGGTCCGTGACGGTGGTGTCCCAGGCCTTCATGGTCGTGACCACCACGACGTCCTTGTCCGCTGCTGCGGTGACCGCAGAGGCGACCTGGGCGTCGGTCGGGGAGGTCCCGGTCTGGATGGTCTGGACCGTGGCTCCCTTGGCGGTCAGGGCCGCCGCGAGGGTCGCCGTCGTGCCGACGCCGTAGCCGGTCACGAGGACCTTCTTGCCGCTCGGGGCGATCGGAAGGGCCTTGGCGTCGTTCTTGACGAGGGTCGTCGTGCGGTCGGTGACGGAGTCGGCCGCCGCGAGGTGGGCGGGGGTGCCGACGACGCCCGACACGGCGGCAGGGTCGGCATACGGGCTGGCCACGATGCCGCGGCGGTACTTCAGGCTCAGCACGCGGCGCACCTTCGCGTCGAGCTCGTCCTTGGTGATGCGTCCGCTGCGGACGGCGTCGAGGACGGCGGCGAAGGCGTCGTCCATCGCGGGCGTCATGAGCAGCTGGTCGACGCCCGCGAGCAGGGCCCGCACGGCGACCTCGGCGTCGCCGTAGAGGTCACGGACGCCTTGCATGGCAAGGGAGTCCGTGATGATGACGCCCTTGTAGCCGAGCTCGCCGCGGAGCACGCCCGTCATGATCGGCTTGCTCAGCGTCGCCGGGTTGCCCGAGTCGTCGAGAGCCGGGAACGACAGGTGCGCGGTCATGATCATGTCGATCTGCTCGTAGATCGCGGCCTTGAAGGGCGGCGCGTCGATGGCCTCCCACTGCTCGCGCGTGTGGGTGATGACCGGGAAGGCGACGTGGCTGTCGGTCGCCGTGTCACCGTGGCCCGGGAAGTGCTTGCCGCAGGATGCGACCCCTCCGTCACGCTGGTAGCCGGCAACCTGGGCGGCCGCGAGCTGGGCGGCGAGCTCGGGTCGCGACGAGAAGGACCGCGTGCCGATCACCGGATTGAGCGGGTTGACGTTGACGTCGCAGTCGGGCGCGAAGTCGGTGTTGACGCCCATCGCGAGCAGCTCGCGGCCGGTGATCGCAGCGGCGGTGCGCGCGTCGGGGGCGCTGCGTCCGGCGCCGAGCGCCATCGAGCCGGGGAACTGCGTGGCCGGCGGTCCGATGCGCGTGACGACGCCCTGCTCCTGGTCGGTGGCGATCTGGAGAGGGATCCGCACCTTGCTGGGCTGCGTGAGCGCTGCCTTCTGCAGGCCGTTGGACAGGCCGACGATCTGGTCGGGGTTCTGCACGCTGTCGGTCCACGCGAAGTAGATGACACCGCCGAGGTGGTACTTCTGCACGACCTCGGCCGGGCTCGCGACGCCGTAGAGCGGGATGTTGCGGCTGTCGGGCGTCGTCGCGTCCTTGCCGTAGACGTTCTGGATGAAGAGCTGGCCGACCTTCTCCTCCATCGTCATCCGGGCCATCGTCGAGGTGACCCAGCCGTTCTCGGCTGCCGGGGGCGTGGCGGAGGTGCTCGTGGCCGCGCGGGCGCTACCGGCTGTCGCGCCCGCCGCAGCAGCAGCGAGGCCGCCGGCGATGACGGAGCGGCGGGAGAGATCGGACATGGACATGGGGGCCTCCGGGTGATGTGAACAAATGACGCGTTCTGTCCTCTCTGTGGAACTTACCTACGGCCCCTGCCATCGGCAACAGATAGCGGGGACAGGCCCGGTAGAACATCGCCCGTCCACCGGCGCTCACCAGCCGGCGAGCTCCCGGACGGTCTGCACGGTGTCGATCTCGGACACGGGCTTGTCGTCGCGGTAGCGCAGCACCCGCGCGAAGCGCAGCGCCATGCCGCCCGGGTAGCGGGACGACTTCTGCACTCCGTCGAACGCGATCTCGACGACCTGCTCGGGCTCCAGGGTCACGACCCAGTCGCCGCGGTCGACGGCGAGCTCCTGGAAGCGCTCGGTCTGCCAGGCGAGCATCTCGTCGGTCATCCCCTTGAACGTCTTCCCGAGCATCACGAGCTCGCCGGTCTCCGCGTCGCGGGCGCCGAGGTGGATGTTGGACAACCAGCCCTTGCGGCGCCCGCTACCCCACTCGACGGCGAGCACCACGAGGTCGAGGGTGTGCCGGGGTTTCACCTTGACCCACCCGGGACCGCGCCGGCCTGCGGCATACGGCAGGGCGGGGTCCTTGACGACGACCCCCTCGTGGCCGGCGGCGACGAGGTCGGTGAAGAACTGCTGGGCCCGCCCGGGGTCGTTGGTGATCTCGCGCGGCACCAGCCACGCGGGCGGCACGGTGCGCGAGAGGTGCTCCCACCGCACGTGGGCCGGCTCGTCGAGGAGATCGGCGCCGTCGAGGTGGAGCACGTCGAAGAAGAACGGCGTCAGCGGCACCTCCTCACGCAGCCGGCCGACGTCGGCGCTGCTCGCCGTGCGCGCGCCCGTGACCTGGAAGGGCTGCGGCCGGCCACCCTCGCCGAGCGCAATGACCTCGCCGTCGAGCACGAGGGTCTCGACGTCGAGGCCCGCGAGCGCCTCGGTGATCTCCGGCATCCGCTCGGTCACCTCGTCGAGCGTGCGGGTGAAGAGGCGCACGCTGCCGGGGGTCGTGCGGTTGTCGACGTGGGCCTGCAGCCGTATGCCGTCCAGCTTGGTCTCGACGACGACCTCACCTCCCAGCGTGGCGAGGGCCGCGGCGACGTCGGGCGCGGAGCCGGCGAGCATGGGGCGCAGGGGCCGGCCGACCTCGAGGGTCAGGGCGTCCAGCGCCTCGGCCCCGCCGGTCAGGGCCGCGCGTGCGACCGGACCTGCGAAGCCGGCCACCATGACGGCCCGGCGCACCGCGGCGTCCGGCACGTCGGCCGCCTTGGCGACGGCCTGGAGCATCACGCCGTCTCCAGCGCCCTGACGCGTCTCGCCCGTGATGAGGCCGCGCAGCCAGGCCTGCTCGTCGCCGGTCGCGCGGGCGAAGAGCGCACGGACCGCGGTGGCACGTGTGGTGCCCGAGCCCGACCCGGTGATGGCGGCGATGCTCGTCGCGGCGCGGTCGACCTCCTCGACGGTCAGGGTCGACTCGGCGGCGGGCTCGGGCAGGCCCTGGAGGCCGCGCCAGCTGACGCCGATGCGCCGCTGGGGCAGCACGCCGGCGAGGTGGGCGGTGACGACCTCGACGACGTCAGGACCGTCCTCGGCCGCCCGTCGCAGGCAGGCTGCCAGCGCCTCGACCTTCGCGGTGCGGGACGAAGTGGCCGCGACGGCCTGCGAGGTGGCGACGACGTCGGAGAGCAGCATGACGTGATCTTGCCCCGCCCCACCGACACGCAACCGTCGAAAGGCCACGTGTGGCCGCCACCCAACCGTCGAAAGGCCACGTGTGGCCGCCACGCGCTCGTCGAAAGGCCACGTGTGGCCGCCACGCGCTCGTCGAAAGGCCACGTGTGGCCGCCACGCGCTCGTCGAGAGGCCACGACGGGTCGGCGCGGGACTAGATTCACCCCATGGGTGACATCCTCGGCCGCGCCCGCGGACTGGTGCGGACGGTCGCACTCAGTGCCGCCACGGCGGCCGGAGCCGTCGCCGTCGTCGCGCGGACGACGCCCTGGCCCTCCGCCCTGGTGATCCGTGCGGTCTTCGACCGTGGAGCCGCGCGGTCCAGCGCCGCGCTGGCCAGGCACGTCCCGGGTGACCTCGTCGAGATCGTCGACGAGGCATACGACATCGCGTCGCCCGACGGGCGCCTCGACGTCTTCCGGCCACGTCGCGACGAGCCGTTGCCGACGGTCGTCTGGGTGCACGGTGGGGCCTTCGTGTCGGGATCCAAGTCCGACGTCTCCAACTATCTCCGCGTGCTGGCCGGCCGCGGCCTCACGACGGTCGGTGTCGACTACTCGATCGCGCCTGGCTCGCGCTACCCCACGCCGGTGAGGCAGGTGGCGGCCGCGCTCGCCCACGTCGTCGACCACGCCGACCGGCTGGGCGTCGACCCGGGGCGCGTGGTCCTCGCCGGGGACTCGGCGGGAGCGCAGATCGCTGCTCAGGTGGCCCTCCTCGTCACCGACCCGGCGTATGCCGCGGAGATCGGCATCGACGCTCCAGTGCCCTCGTCGTCACTGCGTGGTCTCGTGCTCTTCTGCGGTGCCTACGACTTCAGGCTCGCGCGCGGGACGAGCCGCCTCGGGGGTTGGCTCGTCGACACCGCGATCTGGTCCTACCTCGGGTCGAGCCGACGCCATGACGAGCGGACCACGCGGCAGGGCACGGTGCCCCTGCACGTCTCGCCCTCTTTCCCGCCGAGCTTCGTCTCGGCCGGCAACGGAGACCCGCTGCTCCCGCACACGCTCGGGCTCATCGAGGCGCTCGAGCAGCACGACGTCGAGCGCGACGTGCTGCTCTTCGACGACGCCCACGCACCGAGCCTCGGGCACGAGTACCAGTTCGACCTCGACAGCGTCGACGGCCGCGAGGCGCTGGACCGCGCTGTCGCCTTCGTGCACCGCGTCGCCGGCTGAGGCCGCGGGGTGGCCAAACGTGGCCTCTCGACGGTCGGGAAGCGGCCGAACGTGGCCTCTCGACGGTCGCGAGGCGGCCGAACGTGGCCTCTCGACGGGTGGAAGGTGGCCGAACGTGGCCTGTCGACGGTCGCGAGGCGGCCGAACGTGGCCTCTCGACGGGGGAGGAGTGGGTGGGTCACTTGACGGGGGAGGGGTCTTGTCGTCAAGGTAAGCAAGCGCTTAGTCCACAGCGAGGAGCAGCATGCCCGACACCGCCGTCGTCACCGGGGCCGCCCGGGGGATCGGTCGCGCCATCGCGACCCGACTCGCGCGCGAGGGCTGGCAGGTCGTCGTCGCCGACCTCGACGCCGCCGAGCTGCAGTCCGTCGCTGACGAGACGGGCGCCCTCGCCGTCCCCGGCGACACGTCGACCGATGCCGGCGTGGCCCACCTCGTCGACACGGCATACGACCACCTCGGCCACGTCGACGTCTTCTTCGCCAACGCGGGCATCGGCACCCTCAAGGGTCTGGACGCCTCCGACGACGAGTGGACCCGCACGCTCGAGACCAACGTCCTCGCCCACGTGCGCGCTGCCCGGCACCTCGTGCCGCGCTGGCTCGACGCCGGTGGCGGGCGCCTCGTCGTCACCGCGTCGGCGGCCGGGCTGCTGACGATGCTCGGCGACGCGCCCTACTCCGTGAGCAAGCACGGCGCCGTCGCCTTCGCCGAGTGGTTGAGCGCGACCTATCGCCACCGCGGGATCGTCGTGCAGGCGATCTGCCCCCAAGGTGTGCAGACGCGGATGCTCGACGGCTCCGGCCCGCTCAAGGATCTCCTCACCCTCGACGCGACGCTCACGGCCGACGAGGTCGCCGACGCCGCGTGGCAGGCGCTCGCGACCGACGCCTTCTACGTGCTCCCGCACCCTGAGGTGAGCGGCTACCACGAGCAGCGCGCCGCCCACCCCGACGCCTGGCTCGCCGGCATGAACCGGCTCCAGCAGAAGCTCGACCACCAGACCTCCACCACCTCGACCCAGGAGCACGCATGACCGACCAGCCGACCACCACCGACACGACCACCCAGCGCACTGCCATCGTCACCGGCGCCGCGCGTGGCATCGGCGCCGCCGTCGCCAAGCGCCTCGCCTCCGACGGGTATGCCGTCGCCGTCCTCGACCTCGACGAGTCCGCTTGTGCGGCAGTGGTATCCGACATCGAGGCCGCCGGCGGCAAGGGCCTCGCCGTGGGTGTCGACGTGTCCGACGAGGCGGGGGTGCAGGCCGCGGTCGAGCGCGTCGCCACCGAGCTCGGTGCCCCGACGGTCCTCGTCAACAACGCCGGCATCATCCGCGACAACATGCTCTTCAAGATGACTGCCGACGACTGGGACGCCGTCATGAACGTCCACCTGCGCGGCTCGTTCCTCATGACGCGCGCCACGCAGAAGCACATGATCGACGCGAAGTTCGGCCGCATCGTCAACCTCAGCTCGACCTCTGCGCTCGGCAACCGCGGACAGGCCAACTACTCCGCCGCCAAGGCCGGTCTCCAGGGCTTCACGAAGACCCTCGCCATCGAGCTCGGCAAGTTCGGCGTCACGGCCAACGCCATCGCGCCGGGCTTCATCGCGACGGACATGACGCGCCAGACCGCCGAGCGCATGGGCATCACCTTCGAGCAGTTCCTCGAGGGCGCGGCCAAGGAGATCCCGGTCGCCCGCGTCGGCCAGCCCGAGGACATCGCGGCCACGACCTCCTTCCTCGTGCGCGAGGAGGCCGGCTTCGTCTCCGGCCAGGTCATCTACGTCGCCGGCGGACCGAAGGACTAACGTGACCGACGCCGACCGCACCGACCCGCCGGGACTGCCGCTCGACGCGCTCCGGGGCTTCCTCGACCGTGAGGCACCCGGCCTGCTCGACGGGCCGCTGACCGGTCGGGTCGTGGCGGGCGGCAAGTCCAACCTCACCTACGAGGTGGGCGACGGCACGAGCACCGTCATCGTGCGTCGCCCACCTCTGGGGCACGTCCTCGCCACCGCGCACGACATGGTGCGCGAGCACCGCGTCATCACGGCTCTGCGCGACACCGCTGTCCCGGTCCCCGTCACGTATGCCGTGTGCGACGACCCCGACGTCGTCGGCGCCCCGTTCTACGTCATGGAGCGCGTCGCGGGCACGCCCTACCGCTTCGAGGCACAGCTGCGGCCGTTGGGCGCCGAGCGGGTGCGCGCGATCAGCGAGCGGTTGGTCGACACGCTCGTCGCATTGCATGCCGTCGACCCGGCGGAGGTGGGCCTCGCCGACTTCGGACGTCCCGAGGGGTTCCTCGAGCGGCAGGTCCGACGCTGGAAGCAGCAGCTCGACGCCTCGCGCAGCCGCGACCTGCCCGGCATCGACGAGCTGCACGAACGGCTCGCGGGATCCGTTCCGGCGCAGGGTGATCCGACGATCGTCCACGGCGACTTCCGGCTCGACAACCTCCTCGTCACGAGCGACGACGAGGTGTCGGCCGTGCTCGACTGGGAGATGGCGACGATCGGCGACCCCCTCACCGACGTCGCGCTCCTCGAGGCCTACCAGCGGCTCCCGCTCCTCATGGACTCCGTCGCCGTCTCCGACGTCTCGCGGGCGCCCGGCTTCATCACCGGCCCCGAGCTGCGCCAGCGGTATGCCGCGGCCAGCGGCCGGGATCTCGGCCACCTCTCGTTCCACCTCGGGCTCGCCTACTTCAAGCTCGCCGTGATCCTCGAGGGCATCCACTACCGCTACACCCAGGGCCAGACCGTCGGCGGCGGCTTCGCCACCATCGGCGAGGCCACCGTCCCCCTCGTCACGGCCGGCCTCGCCGCCGTCAAGGAGAGCTGACATGGACTTCGGATTCGACGCCCGCACGGAGGAGCTGCGGCAGTCGCTGCTCACCTTCATGGACGAGCGCATCGTCCCCTCACTGCCCGTCTTCGACGAGCAGGTGTCGGCGCTGCCCGACCGGTGGGCGTGGAGCACCGCGCCGGTGCTGCAGGAGCTGCGGCAGGAGGCCCGCGAGCTCGGGCTGTGGAACGTCTTCCTCCCAGGAGAGCACGGCGCCGGCTTGACGAACCTCCAGTACGCCCCGCTCGCCGAGATCACCGGCCGCTCCATCCGCCTCGCCCCGGCCGTCCTCAATTGCGCCGCACCCGACACCGGCAACATGGAGGTGCTCGCGCAGTTCGGCACGCCCGAGCAGCAGGAGAAGTGGCTGAAACCGTTGCTGCGCGGTGAGATCCGCTCGGCGTTCGCGATGACCGAGCCCGACGTGGCCAGCAGCGACGCCACCAACATCGGCACGAGCATCCGGCGTGACGGCGACGACTACGTCATCAACGGGCGCAAGTGGTGGATCACCGGCGCGATGAACCCCGAGTGCGAGGTCCTCATCGTCATGGGCAAGACCGACCCCGACGCCGACCGGCACCGCCAGCAGTCGATGGTCCTCGTGCCACGGGACACCCCGGGTGTCGAGGTCGTCCGCGGCATGGAGGTCTTCGGCTACGACGACCACGACCACGGCGGTCACGCCGAGCTGCGCTTCACCGACGTCCGGGTGCCCGCGAGCAACCTCATCGGCGAGGAGGGCACCGGCTTCGCCATCGCCCAGGCGCGGCTCGGCCCCGGCCGGATCCACCACTGCATGCGCTCCATCGGCCTCGCCGAGGTCGCCATCGAGGCCATGTGCCGCCGGGCGTCCGAGCGGGTCGCCTTCGGCCGCCCGATCGCCGAGCAGGGCGTCGTGCGTGACTGGATCGCCGAGTCCCGCGTGCGCATCGAGCAGCTGCGCCTCCTCGTCCTCAAGACCGCCTGGCTCATGGACACCGTCGGCAACAAGGGCGCGCACACCGAGATCCAGGCCATCAAGATCGCCACGCCGAAGACTGTCGAGTGGATCCTCGACAAGGCCATCCAGACCCACGGCGCCGCCGGGCTCAGCCAGGACACCGAGCTCGCCGCCGCCTTCGCCGGCATCCGCACACTCCGCTTCGCCGACGGTCCCGACGAGGTGCACAAGAACGCCCTCGCCAAGGCCGAGCTGCGCAGGTATGCCGCCCGCTGATCCGGGACGGCGGGCGCGCGCCCGCTGAGCGACCCGGCATACGACCCCCGACCGCACGACGAAGGGACCGACGATGGACTTCGACCTCAGCGCCGAGGAGCGCGAGATCCGCGACTGGGTGCGCACCTTCGTGCGCAAGGAGATCGTGCCGCTCGAGCCGCAGGTGCTCGAGCGGGAGCGGCGGGGCGAGCGCGGCCTGACAGCCGAGGAGCTGAAAGCCCTTCAGGACAAAGCCCGCTCGTCCGGCTTCTTCGGCATCCAGACACCCGAGAGCCACGGTGGGATGGGCCAGGGTGCCGTCGTCGCCGCGCTCATCGAGATCGAGCTGGGTCGGTCGTTCGTGCCGTTCCGCTTCGCCGGCGAGGCCGACAACATCCTCTTCTCGGCCACCGAGGAGCAGCAGGACACCTACCTCCGCCCGACGATCGAGGGCACCCGGAGGTCGTGCTTCGCGATCACCGAGCCCGGGGCCGGGTCCGACGCCCGCGCCATCCGCACGAGTGCCCGACGCGAGGGCGACGAGTGGGTCATCAACGGCGAGAAGACCTTCATCACCGGCGGCAACGAGGCCGACTTCGTCATGGTCTTCGCGGTGACCGACAGGGAGTTGGGCGCCGACGGCGGCGTCACGTGCTTCCTCGTCGACCGCGACCGGGGCTGGACGAGCACCCCGATCGACACGATGGGCGAGTGGGGTCCGGCCGCCCTCGTCTTCGAGGACGTCCGTGTGCCGCACTCGGCGATCCTCGGCGAGGAGGGCAAGGGCTTCGAGCTCGCGATGCGCTGGATCGGCAAGGGCCGCTACATGCTGCAGGCCCGCGCCCTCGGCTCGTGCGAGCGGCTCGTCGAGATGGGCATGGAGTGGGCCCGCAACCGCGTCACCTTCGGCCAGCCCATCGCCGAGCGGCAGGCGATCCAGTGGATGGTGGCCGACTCCGCCGTCGAGATCGAGGCGCTGCGGTGGCTCGTGCTCAGCGCCGCCTGGCAGGTCGACCGCGGCCTCGACTCGCGCCAGTCGCAGTCGATGGCCAAGCTCTACGGCGGCGTCAAGGCCAACGAGATCGTCGACCGCGTGCTGCAGATGCACGGCGGCATGGGTTACACGCGAGAGCTGCCCGTCGAGCGGTGGTACCGCGAGCTGCGCCTCCTGCGGATCTACGAAGGCACCGACGAGATCCAGCGCCGCACCATCGCCCGCAACCTGCTCAAGGGGCACGCGTCGGTGCGCGGGCACCTGGGCTGAGTGGACGAGGCCCGGCCCGGACGGCATACGTCGTCGGGGGGCCACGTATCGGCCCCCGCGCCGGGCCCGCGCGAGGATAGTGGAGGGATGGCAGGCCCTCCCGCAGGCGCGAAGCAGTTCAACAAGGTCGCCGTCCGGCTGGCCGGTCACCGGATGCTGCCGGTGTGGGCCGTGCTGCGCCACACCGGACGCTCGAGCGGCAAGTCGTACGCGACGCCGATCGCCGTGCTGCCGACCGAGACGACGTTCGTCATCGGCCTGCCTTGGGGTCGCACCACCGACTGGGTGCGCAACGTGCGCGCCGCAGGCGGCTGCATCATCCGGTGGAAGGGGCACGACTTCACGTGCACCGACCCGACCTTCGTCGACCAGTCCGTCGCGCTCGCGGCCGCGAGCGGCATCGCCCGCCGCGTCATCCAGCGGCGCGAGATGCCGGGTGGCTACCTCCAGCTCACGCGTACGCCGGCCCCGGAGCACTCGGCGATGCAGTCCGGGTGGTGACCCCGGCCGGTCGCGACACAAGTCCCGAATAGTTCTTTTTGCCCGATCCTCTCGGCAACTGCGACATCATGGGGCCATGAGGAGGTCCGCGCAGCCGGCTGCCCCGGACGCCACGCGTCGACCGACCCGCGACGGCGGGGGCGAGTGAGCCGCGCGGAGTGGCTTCGGCCCCGCTGGTGGACCCTGGCGGCGCTCACGCTCGTGGGGGTCTTCGTGCTCGGGGCCACCTCGGTGCGGTTCGCCCTGCCCGGCTCGACCGTCGCGCCCTGGTGGCCGGCAGCAGGCCTGGCCGTCTGCTTCCTGCTCGCGACGGACCCGGGCCCGCGGCGATCCTCCCTCTTCGTCCTCGGGGTCCTCGTCTCGAGCGCCGCGGCCAACGTCTACGGGGGTCGCCCGCCCCTCGTCAGCCTGCTCTACGGCGTCGCGAACGCGACGGAGGTCGCCGTGGTGCACGGTCTGCTCACCCACCGTGGTCGTCGCCCGCGGCTGGCCTCGATGGAAGACCTGTGGCGGCTGATCGCGGCGACCATCGCCGGCGCGGCGGTCATCGGGCTTCTCGCCGGGCTGACCGCGCACTACGCCCTCGGTGGGAACTTCCTCGACTCGGTGTCGGCGGCGGCGTCCTCGCACGGCGCCGCCGTCCTCGTCATGGCGCCGCTCGGCATCGCGGCCCGCGTCCGGCGCACACGCCGCCCCGACGTCGAGGACGTCGTGCAGTGGATCGTCGTCATCGGAGTGACGTTCTGGGTGTTCCACCGGGGGCAGTCCCTGCCGCTCGCCTTCCTGCCGATCCCGGGACTCGTCTGGGGTGCGCTGCGGCTCGGCCTGCGCACCGTCGCCGTCCAGCTCATCGTCGTCGGCATGCTGACCGTGCGGCTGACGATCCTCGGAGGTGGGCCGTTCGCCGCCGCCGCCCGCCGCAGCGGCATCCGTCCGGAGACCGTGGGCACGCTGACACAGGCCTTCCTCGTCACCGCGGCCCTGACCGCCCTGTCGCTGGCTGTCGCCGCGACCCAGCGGCGGTCGGCGCTCGCCGGGCTGCGGGCCGAGGGCGAGCTGACCGCAGGTGTCCTCGACACCGCAGCCAGCGCCATCATCGTCGTCGACCGGCGCGGCGTCATCGAGCGGCTCAACGCGACGGCCGCCCGGCTGCTGGGCGGCGCCGAGGCCGAGCTCGTGGGGCGGCCGGCGGCCGACGTCTTCCCGGTCGCGGACCGCACGGCCCTGGCTGTCCGCATGGCGGCGATCGCCGACGGCGGCGTGCCGCTCGCCGAGGAGCACGACTGGGACGTGCCCGGCCTCGGGGTGCGGCACCTCGTGTGGACCAACGCATACCTCACCGATGACGACGGCCGACGGACCCATCTCGTCAAGACCGGCGTCGACGTGACCGACGAGCGCGCCGCCCGCTCCTTCGTCGAGGCGGTCCTCGAGGCTGCCACGGCGACGGTCATCGTCGGCACCGACCTCGACGGCGTCATCACGCTCTTCAACCGCGGTGCCGAGAACGTCCTCGGCTACCAGGCGAGCGAGCTGGTGGGTCGTCGGGACTGGTCGGTGCTGCACGATGCCCAGCAGATCGCAGCCGTGGCGAAGGATCTGGGGATCGAGCCCGGCTTCGAGGTGCTCGTGCACCGCGTACGCGGGGGCGCTAGCACCGAGACGCGCGACTGGACCTACCTGCGCAAGGACGGGACTCCTCGCACCGTGTCGCTCACGGTCAGCGGCATCCGCGACGCGGGCGGCCACCTCACCGGCTACCTCGGGGTCGCCGAGGACGTGACGCGTCGGCGCCAGGCCGAGGTCGCGCTCCAGGTCGCACTCGACCGCGAGCGGCAGGCGGTCGAGGAGCTGACCGCGCTCGACCGGACCAAGTCGGACTTCGTCTCCTCGGTGAGCCACGAGCTGCGCACCCCGCTCGCGAGCGTCCTCGGCTACGCCGAGATGCTCGAGGACGGCGCGGCGGGGGCCCTCACCGACCGCCAGCGCGAGCTCATCGCGCGCGTCGACCGCAACGGGCGGCGTCTGCTGTCGCTCATCGAGGACCTCCTGCTCAACTCGCGCATCGAGGCCGGGCGTCTGGAGCTGCACCCGCGCCGGTTCGACCTGGCCGAGGTCATCGACGAGGCGTGGCACTCGGTCGCGTCGGTGACGAGCCAGCGCCAGCTCGTGCGCGACCTCGACGTCGCCCCCCGGCCGCTCTGGATCGACGGCGACCCGGTGGCGCTCGAGCGGGCCGTGACGAACCTGCTGACGAACGCCGTGAAGTTCACGCCCGACGGCGGACGCATCGGCCTCATGGCGCGCGTCGACGCCGAGGACGGCGGGGCGGTGCGTCTCACCGTCTCCGACTCGGGCATCGGCATCCCCACTGCCGACCTCGACCGGGTCTTCGCACGCTTCTACCGCACGAGCACCGCGAACGAGCGCGCGATCCAGGGCTCCGGCCTCGGCCTCTCGATCGTGCGAGCCATCGTTGAGGGACACGGCGGTCGCGTCGAGGTCGAGTCGGCCCCGGAGCAGGGCGCCACCTTCACCGTGCGACTGCCCGCATCGGGTTCTGACGTGCGGAACCCGGAGAGCGCGACGGGTTCAGGGGAGGTGTCCGCCCTCCGCTGACGAGTGGCCAGGGCAGCCGCCGTGGCTGGGCCTCGCCCCCGCGTCGGACTCAGCCCGCGACGACGACGACGAGGGTCCGTGGTCCGTGGACGCCCTCGACCCGGGTCAGCTCGATGTCGCTCGTGGCCGACGGTCCACTGACGAAGGTCAGGGGACGAATGGGGTCGAGGCGCGCGAGCCCCTCGGGCACCGTCTGCACGACGCTCGGGAGGGTGACGACGCAGATGTGCACGTCGGGGACGAGCGTGATCATCCGTCGACCGCACAGCGGAGATCCGTCGAGGATGATCGTGCCGGTCTCGGAGACGGCAGCGACGGACCCGGTCACGACCGCGTCGACGAGGTCCAGGTCGCGCGCGGTGGCGCTGCCGTCGTCGCGGCGGCATCCAGGTTCGGCTGACGTCCACGCGTCGGGGACGCCTGGCGCGGCGATCGAGGAGGTGGCGTCGACGGCCGCGAGGGCGGTTGCGATCGCGGCGCCGACGGACTCGTCGTCCGCCGCGGAGCGGATGACGGTGGCGCGGTAGTCCTCGAGCCGGTCCACGAGCTGCTCGACGACGCGAGCCGACCCGGGCGGGTGCTCGCCCGTCCGTCGGTAGGAGCGGGGGACGGCTGGAGCAGCACCGGGTGTGTCGCCGAGCGCCCCTCGGATCCGCGCCAGCACCTCGTCGCGGGCGCTCACGAGCGCTCCCCACGGGTGCGCGTCCACCAGTCGCGGAACGTCTCGGCGGCCGGGCTCGGGGCGTCGCGGGAGGCGGTCCACCCGTTGAGGGGTGGCGGCAGCGGCAGGAGGGGTCGACCACGCCGTATGCCGTGTCGCGCGGTCGTCGCTGCGCGCCCGGCCCGCGCGAAGCGGGTCGCGTCGCGCATCACCCACGCGGCGGCGGCCATCGCGGCGGCCTCGGGCGAGGGCAGGCGGTGGGCCTCGGCACGAGCCTCCGTGTGCTCGGCACGCAGTTCGACGAGCAGGTCCGGGATGTTGATCTTCACGGGGCACACGTCGTAGCACGCGCCGCACAGGCTCGAGGCGTAGGGCAGCGAATCGTTGGGGTCGTCGCCGCCGGTGACGCCGGTCAGGAAGGGCGTCAGCACCGCGCCGATGGGCCCGGGGTAGACCGAGCCGTAGGCGTGTCCGCCCGTCCGCTCGTAGACGGGGCACACGTTGAGGCAGGCGGAGCAGCGGATGCAGTGCAGGGCCGTGCGTCCGAGGTCGTCGGCCAGAGCACGGGTGCGGCCGTTGTCGAGCAGCACGAGGTGGACGTCCTGCGGCCCGTCGCCGGGCGTGACGCCGGTCCACGTCGACGTGTAGGGGTTCATCCGTTCGCCCGTCGAGGACCGCGGGAGCAGCTGGAGGAAGACCTCGAGGTCGCGCCAGGTGGGCACCACCTTCTCGATGCCCATGACCGTGATGAGCGTGTCGGGCAGGGTCAGGCACATCCGCCCGTTGCCCTCGGACTCGACGACCGCGAGCGTCCCGGTCTCGGCGACCCCGAAGTTGGCGCCGGAGACGGCCACCCGGGCGCGGAGGAACACCTCACGAAGGTGGGTGCGCGCCGCGGCCGCGAGGACGCTCGGCTCGTCGGTGAGGGTCTCGAGGTCGACGTCGGCCATCTCGGCGGCGAAGATGTCGCGGATCTCCGCGCGGCCCCGGTGGATGGCGGGGACGAGGATGTGCGACGGCTTGTCGTGCCCGAGCTGGACGATGAGCTCGGCGAGGTCGGTCTCGTGCGCCGTGATGCCAGCTGCCTCGAGAGCCTCGTTGAGGCCGATCTCCTGGGTGGCCATCGACTTGACCTTGACGACCTCGTCGGCGCCGGTCGCCCGCACGAGGTCGAGCACGATCCGGTTGGCCTCGGCGGCGTCACGGGCCCAGTGCACCGTGCCGCCCCGTGCGGTCACGTTGCGCTCGAGCTCCTCGAGCAGCTCGGGGAGGCGGGCCATCGTGTCGGCCTTGATGGCCGACCCCGCATCACGCAGCGCCTCCCAGTCGGGCACCTCGCCGACGACGGCGGCCCGCTTCGATCGGATCGTGGCGGTGGCGTGGGCGAGGTTGCGCCGCAGGCGGGTGTCGGCCAGCGCGTCGCGGGCAGCGGCGGGGAAGGGGCGCTCGCCGGTCAGCTGCCCGACAGCGGTGTCGGCGGGCGGCCCGGGGACACGGCCACGCGGCATACCCAGGAAGGTGCTCATCGTGCTGTCCTCACGTCGTGCTCGCGAGGATCTCGGCGAGGTGGACGGGGCGCACCCCGGTGCGTAGCCGGGAGAGGCCGCCGCCGATGTGCATGAGGCACGACGCATCGCCGGCGGTGACGACCTCGGCGCGCGTCGTGAGGACCGCAGACATCTTGTCGGCGAGCATCGCCGTCGACGTGTCGGCGTTCTTGACGGCGAACGTGCCGCCGAAGCCGCAGCACGAGTCCGCAGCGGGCAGCTCGACGAGGTCGATGCCGCGGACCGCCCGGAGGAGCCGGATCGGCCGGTCGCCGACCCCGAGCAGTCGCAGCGAGTGGCAGGTGGGGTGGTAGGTGACGCGGTGCGGGTAGGCGGCGCCCACGTCGGTGACCCCGAGCACGTCGACGAGCAGCTCGGAGAGCTCGTAGGTGCGGGCGGCGACAGCCTCGGCACGGACCGCGAGGGCCTCGTCGCCGGCCCGTCGCGCCACGGCCGCGTGCTGGTGGCGGACCGAACCGACGCACGAGCCCGACGGCGCGACGATCGCGTCGCAGCCCTCGGCGAGCGCCTGCTCGAAGACGTCGACGTGGTGCCGCACGAGTCCCGCCGCGTCGTGCTGGTAGCCGGTGTTCGTGTGCATCTGCCCGCAGCACGTCTGCGCCTCCGGGAAGACGACCTCGTGGCCGAGCCGCTCGAGGAGGGTCACTGTGGCCCGGCCCACGTCGGGGAACAGGACGTCGCCGAGGCAGGTGACGAAGAGGGCGATCCTCATGCCGGTCTCCTCGCCGTCGAGCCCGTCGCCGTGGACGCGCGGGCGACGAGCTCGGGCGGGAAGACGACGTGCTGGTGCTCGTGCTTGGTGCTGGGGTCGGCCTCGTCGGCGAGCAGCCGGGCGGCGGTCTGGCCGAGCAGGTGCCGCGGCTGTGAGACCGACGTGAGGGGCACGGCCGCGGCCGCGGCGAACTCGATGTCGTCGTAGCCGACGATCGCGACGTCGTGGGGGACGCTGACACCGTGCTGGGTGAGGTGCTGCAGCAGCCCGAGCGCGAGCAGGTCGTTGGCGCAGAAGATGCCGGTCGGGCGTGTGCGGCGTGGCAGGCCGAGCAGGCGCTCCCCGGCCCGACGACCCTCGGCGATCGTCAGCGCCGTCGTGCGGATCCAGGTGAGAGCATCCTCGGGCAGATCTGCCGCAACCGTCGCCCGGACAGCGCCGACATGACGGTCCCGGACCTGGGGGATGTCGGCGGGGCCGCCCACGAAGGCCAGGCGGGTGTGGCCGGCCTCGACGAGATGGCTGATGGCGAGCCCGCCACCGGCGACGTCGTCGACACCGACCGTGCACCACTCGTCGCTGTCGTCCGGAGCCCGGTCGACGAGGACGACGGGCACGCCGGCCTCGCGGAGCCGCTGAAGCCGGGGGTTGGCGTAGTCCATCGCCGTGATGAGGACGCCGCGGGCACGCAGTTCCGTGAGCTGCTCGAGGTACTGGTCCTCGCGGTCCACGTCCTGGTCGCTGTTGCAGATGAAGAGGGCGAGGCCCTCGGCCTTGGCCACCTCCTCGATGCCGCGGGCGACGTCGGTGAAGAAGGGGTTCGTCGCGTCGAGCACGAGGTAGGCGATGGTGCGCGAGCGCCCGGCAGCCAGTTGCCTCGCCGACGCGTTGGGCACGAAGCCGAGCTCGGCGATCGCTGCCTCGACCCTGGCCCGCGTCGCGGCCCGGACCGCTGCGGGGCGGTTGAGCACGTTGGAGACGGTCCCGAGCGAGACGCCGGCACGCGCCGCGACGTCCTTGATGCTCACCGTGGCCATGGGCCCTCCTCTCGCCGCAGAAACGTATCGCGTCCGGCTCGGTCGGCGACATCGCCTCCCATCTCGTGGTGTCTCATGACGGTCGGTGCACGCGCAAGGCCTGGGTGGCGGCCAGGTCGGCCCGGATCTGCTCGAGCGTGGCCGGGGCCGCCCCGACGGCGCGGGCCTGCACCAGCACGTTGCCCAGGGCCGTCGCCTCCACCGGACCGGCTACGACGGGCAGCCCCGTCAGGTCGGCGGTCACCTGGCAGAGGAGGTGGTTGCGGGAACCCCCACCGACGACGTGGACCACGTCGACACCGGTTCCGGCGAGCGCGCTGGCCGCTCGCACCGTCGAGGCGTATGCCGTCGCGAGCGAGTCGAGGATGCAACGCACGGTGTGGGCGGGGTCGGGGAGGGCGCCCCCGGCGGCCGCGGCGATCCGCTCGGGCATGTGGCCCGGGGGAATGAATGCGTCGTCGTCGACGTCGACGACTGGTCCTCCCGGGGGCAGCTGCTCGGCTGCGACGAGGAGCGCGTCGAGATCGGGCGCCAGCCCAGCCGCCTCCCACTCGCGCACGGACTCCTGGAGCAGCCACAGGCCGCCGACGTTGCGCAGGAAGCGGGTCCGGCCGTCGACGCCGCCCTCGTTGGTGAAGTTGGCCGCGCGGCTCGCCGGCGTGATGACGGGCGACCGGAGCTCGAGCCCGGCGAGGGACCACGTGCCGCTCGAGACGTAGGCGAACCGGGAGGTCGTCGCCGGCACGCCGACGACGGCCGACGCGGTGTCGTGGGAGCCGACCGCGGTGACGAGGGTGCCCGGGCGGAGCCCGGTCTGCTCGACTGCTCCAGGCGTCAGCGGCCCGATGACCTCGCCGGGCGCGACGAGCGGAGGCAGCAGCCCAGGCGGGATGTCGAGGCGGTCGAGCAGGTCCTTGGCCCAAGCGACCGTGTTGGCGTCGAGCAGGCCGGTCGTCGAGGCGTTGGTCGTCTCGGTGCGCAATACGCCGGTGAGCCGGTGCGCGAGCACGTCGGGGAGCAGGACGATGTGGGCTGCCATGTCCCACAGGCCTGCCGACCTCTCGGCCTCGAGCTGGTACATGGTCGTGAACGGCAGGAACTGGAGCCCGTTGACGGCATACAGCTCCTCCCGGCTGACGCGCCGGTGCACGCGCTCGACGGCCGGCCCGGTGCGTCCGTCACGGTACGAGACGGGCTCGGCGAGGAGTCGACCGTCGGCATCGAGGAGGGCGTAGTCGACCGCCCACGTGTCGATGCCGACGGACTCCGTCTCCGGGAAGTCTCGGGCGAGCAGCCGCAGGCCGGCGAGGACCTCGTTCCACAGCCGGGTGAGGTCCCAGCGGAGGTGGCCGTCGCGCTGCACCGGTCCGTTGCGGAACCGGTGCAGCGTGTGCAGGGTGGTGCTCGCGCCGTCGACGACGCCGGCCATGACCCGGCCACCGGACGCGCCGATGTCGACGGCGCCGAACACCCGTGCGGTCATGGTGTCAGCGCAGGAACGCGGCAGCGACGCCGGCGTCGACGGGGACGTGCAGGCCGGTGGTGTGGCTCAGCTCGTCGGACGTGAGAACCGCGGCGGCGTTGGCGACGTGCTCGGGCAGCACCTCGCGGCCGAGCAGGGTCCGCTTGGCGTAGTAGGCGCCGAGCTCCTCCTCGGGGACGCCGTAGACGGCGGCGCGCTTGGCCCCCCAGCCCGCCGCGAAGATGCCGCTGCCGCGCACGACGCCGTCCGGGTTGATCCCGTTGACCCGGATGCCGTGCTCGCCGAGCTCGGCCGCGAGCAGCCTGACCTGGTGGGCCTGGTCGGCCTTGACGGCGCTGTAGGCGATGTTGTTCGGGCCGGCGAAGACGGAGTTCTTCGACGAGATGTAGAGGATGTCGCCGCCGAGCCGCTGGGCGATCATCGCCCGCGCCGCGGCCTGGGCCATGAGGAAGCTGCCCTTGGCCATGACGTCGTGCTGGAGGTCCCAGTCGGCCTCGGTCGTGTCGAGCAGCGGCTTGCTGATGGAGAGGCCGGCGTTGTTGACGAGCAGGTCGATCCCGCCGAAGGCGAGCAGGGTGGCGTCGATGGCGGCCCGCACCTGCGCGGCGTCCGTGACGTCCGCCTGCACCCCGACCGCGACGTCGGCGCCCTTGGCGCCGGCGATCTCGGTCGCGGCGGCCTGCGCCTTGTCGAGGTCGAGGTCGGCGATGACGACGCACGCCCCCTCGGCAGCGAGCCGGGTCGCGATGGCCTTGCCGATGCCGCTCGCGGCGCCGGTGACGAGGGCGATGCGGCCGGCGTGGCTGCGCGGCTTGGGCATCCGCTGCAGCTTGGCCTCCTCGAGGGCCCAGTACTCGATGCGGAACTTCTCGGACTCGTCGATGGGCGCGTACGTCGAGACCGACTCGGCGCCGCGCATCACGTTGATGGCGTTGACGTAGAACTCGCCGGCGACGCGCGCGGTCTGCTTGTCCTTGCCGAAGGAGAACATCCCGACGCCGGGCACGAGGACGATCGCCGGGTCGGCGCCGCGCATCGCGGGGGAGTCGGGGCGTGCGTGGCGCTCGTAGTAGGCCGCGTAGTCCTCGCGGTATGCCGTGTGCAGGTCTGCGAGGCGCTCGACGACCTCCTCGACCGTGGCAGTTGAGGGCAGGTCGATGACGAGAGGCTTGACCTTGGTCCGCAGGAAGTGGTCGGGGCACGAGGTGCCGAGCCCGGCGAGGTGGGCGAGCTTGTCGTGGCTGAGGAACTCGAGCACGACGTCGGCATCGGTGAAGTGACCCACCATCGTGCGGTCGTGGGAGGCGACGGCCCTGATGTGAGGGGCGAGGGCCGCAGCCTTGGCGCGGCGCTCGGTGGGCGGCAGGGCGGCATACCCGGGGACTGCCCCGCCGAACGGCTCAGGGTCGCCGTGCTCGTCGAGGTGGGCTTGGGCCCTCTCGATGATCCACCGCGAGTTCGCCTCCGCCTCCTCGCTCGTGTCGCCCCAGGCCGTGATGCCGTGGCCGCCGAGCACCGTTCCGACGGCCTGCGGGTTCGCCGCCTGGATGGCGGCGATGTCGAGGCCGAGCTGGAAGCCCGGGCGGCGCCACGGCACCCAGACGACGCGGTCACCGAAGATCTCCTTGGTCAGCTGCTCGCCGTCCTTGGCCGTGGCGATGGCGATGCCGCTGTCGGGGTGCAGGTGGTCGACGTGGGCTGCGTCGACGAGGCCGTGCATCGCGGTGTCGATCGAGGGAGCCGCACCGCCCTTGCCGTGCAGGCAGTAGTCGAAGGCCGCGACCATCTCGTCCTCGCGGTCGATGCCGGGATAGACGTCCACGAGGCTGCGCATCCGGTCGAGACGCAGGACCGCGAGACCGGATTCGGTGAGGGTGCCGAGGTCGCCGCCCGAACCCTTGACCCACAGCAGGTTGACCTTCTCGCCCGTGACCGGGTCGGTCTCGGCGCCCTTGGCGGACGTGTTGCCACCGGCGTAGTTCGTGTTCCGGGGGTCGGCCCCGAGGCGGTTCGATCGGGCAAGCAGGTCGGCAACGGCAGCGTTGGTCATGGTGGTCTTCCTGGGTTCAGAGGTTTCTGGGGTTCATGGGGTGGCGGTGCTGGGGTGGCCGGTGCTGGGGCGCGGCGGTCAGGCGCCCCAGCCGGCCTGGGTGCCCCCGACGCGCTCGGCGACGATCTGGTCCTGGTAGCCGCTGGCGGCATACGCCCTCATCGGGTCCGCGGGCAGGCCCCGGCCGGCGCGCCAGTCGGCGAGGTCGGCGCGGACGTCGGTGTAGAACGCGTCCATGAGGACGGCGTTGCCTGCGAGCACGTCACCCGCCCGCTCGGCCTCGGCGAGGGCCTGGCGGTCGACGAGCAGCGCCCGGGCCGTCATCTCCTGGACGTTGAGGACCGACCGGATCTGGCCCGGCACCTTGTCCTCGACGTTGTGGCACTGGTCGAGCATGAAGGCGATGTCGCTGCCCTCGCCGTAGCCGCCGCCGCGGATGACCTCGTGGAGGATGCGGAAGAGCTGGAACGGGTCGGCCGCCCCGACGATGAGGTCGTCGTCGGCGTAGAAGCGGGAGTTGAAGTCGAAGGCGCCGAGGCGCCCCAGGCGCAGCAGTTGCATGACGATGAACTCGATGTTCGTGCCCGGTGCGTGATGGCCGGTGTCGAGGCACACGACCGCACGGTCGCCCAGGGCGAGGCACTGCGCGTAGGACGTGCCCCAGTCCGGCACGTCCGTCGCGTAGAAGGCCGGCTCGAAGAACTTGTACTCGAGGACGAGCCGCTGCTCGCCCGTGAGCCGGGCGTAGACCTGGGCGAGGGAGTCGGCCAGGCGGTCCTGCCGGTCGCGCAGGTCGCCCTGGCCCGGGTAGTTCGTGCCGTCCGGGAGCCAGATCTTGAGGTCCCGGCTGCCGGTCGCGTCCATGACGTCGATGCACTCGATCTGGTGCGCGATCGCCTTGGCGCGGATGCGCTCGTCGACGTGCGTGAGGCTGCCGAACTTGTAGTCGTCGTCCTGGAACGTGTTCGAGTTGATCGTGCCGAGCCGGACGCCCAGGTCGTCGGCGAACCGCGCGAGCTTGTCGTAGTCGTCGACGCGGTCCCACGGGATGTGCAGGGCCACGCTCGGGGCGAGGCCCGTGAAGCGGTGGACGGTCGCGGCGTCGGCGAGCTTCTCCTCGATGGTGCGCGGGGTGCCCTGCGCGCCAAAGACCTTGAAGCGCGTGCCCGAGTTGCCGAAAGCCCAGGAAGGCAGCTCGATCGCCTGCTGGGCAAGCTGCCCCGCAATGTCACTGAATGTCGTCATTGGTCATCCCGTCATGGTGAATGGAGCCTCGGGCGCCATGTATGAAGCGTTTCAGAAGAATGCTTCCGAGTAAAGCGCAAAAGTCTCGCGACGGTCAACCCCCGCACTGCCCAGTTCGAGTTGAGTGATGGAATCTGCCGCACGAGTGCTGAAAGTTTCAGCGAATCCGTTGACACGGCCACAGGGGGACCCTACCGTGGAGCGACCGAATGAAGCGATTCAAAATCGGTGACATCCAATCGCGGTTCCGCGCCCCAACGCTGTGGAGGTACCCCATGAAGAGTTCCCGTTCCAGGCTGACGATCGCCATGGTCGCCGCCCTCTCCCTCGTCCCACTCGCGGCCTGCTCGAGCTCCGGATCCGGCGGCTCGTCCGACGGCAAGACGGAGATCACGCTGCTCACCGACAATGCGGACACGACGGTCAAGCCCGCGGCAGCCGTCATCGCGGCGTTCGAGAAGGCCAACCCGACCATCACGGTCAAGACCCAGACCCGGCCGGGTGGCTCCGACGGTGACAACCTCGTCAAGACCAAGCTCTCGACCGGCGACATGGCCGACGTCTTCTGGTACAACTCCGGCTCGCTGCTCCAGGCGCTGAGCCCGGAGAAGACCCTCGTCGACCTGACGAACGACCCAGCCCTGAAGGACACCGACCCCTCGTTCCTGCCGGCGGTCACCCAGAAGGGCAAGGTCTACGGCGCTCCGTGGGGCACGGCCATGGGCGGCGGCATCCTCTACAACAAGGACGTCTACTCCAAGCTCGGACTGTCGGTGCCCAAGACCTGGGCGGAGTTCGAGTCGAACAGCGACAAGATCAAGGCCGCGGGGATCACGCCGGTGCTGGGCACCCTCAAGGACACCTTCACCTCGCAGCTGTACGTCCTCGGGGACTTCCACAACGTCGCAGCCTCGAACCCCAAGTGGGCGGAGGAGTACACGGCGAACAAGGTGAAGTACGCGACCGACCCGGTCGCGGTCAAGGGCTTCGAGAAGGCGGCCGAACCCAAGGCGAAGGGCTGGCTCAACAGCAGCGCGGGCTCCTTGACCTTCGCCCAGGGGATCAAGCAACTGGCCCAGGGCAAGGCGGCGCAGTACCCCATGCTGACCTTCCCGGTCTCCTCGCTGTCTCCGGCCGACGCCGCCAAGATCGGTTTCTTCGGCATCCCCGGTGACGACGCCAGCACGAACGGCGCGACCATCTGGGAGCCGGGTGGCCAGTACATCCCCAAGTCGAGCAAGAACATCGAGGCCGCGAAGAAGTTCGTCGCCTTCGTGGCCTCGGTCCCGGGCACCGACGCCTTCTCCTCTGCACTCCCGCCGGCCGGTCCGTACCTCGTCAAGGGCTCCAAGCTGCCCGCCAACGCGCCCCCCGTCGCCGCAGACATGCAGGCCTACATCGACGCCAAGACCTCGACCCCGGCCCTGGAGTTCGTCTCCCCGGTCAAGGGCCCCTCGCTCGAGCAGATCATGGTCGCCGTCATGACCGGGCAGACGCCTCCCCAGGAAGGAGCGGCCCAGTACGACGCCGACGTGACGAAGCAGGCCAAGCAGCTGGGACTACCAGGATGGTGATCAGCTCGCGAGCTGACGAGGCTCGCGCGGCCGGCCCACACGGTGACGCCAAGGCCGGCCGGAAGGGTCAGCGGTCCACGGGCGTCCGCAGCCTCCGGGCGCAGACCTACCCTTACTGGTTCTACGCCCCCGCGGGCATCGTCTACGGCCTGATCTTCCTCGTCCCGACGGTCATCTCGTTCTACTTCGCCTTCACCCGTTGGACCCTGTTCGACTCGGAGTTCATCGGCCTCGACAACTTCCGCCAGTTCTTCTCCGAGCAGGCCCTGGTGAGCGGCCTGAAGAACACGCTCATCTATGCCGTCGTCACCAGCGGACTCAAGGTGGTGCTGGGGATGCTCCTCGCGGTGCTGCTCACCGGCCCGATCCGGTCGCGCGGCCTGATGCGCTCGGTCATCTTCTTCCCGGTGCTCGTCAGCACGGTCGCCGTCGGCATCACCTTCAGCGTTTTGCTCCAGCCCGACGTCGGTGTCGTCTCGGCCGTGCTGGCCAAGGTCGGCATCACCGCGCCGGACTGGCTGGGTGACCCGAGCACCGCGCTGCTCTCGGTCGCCCTCGTCGACGTCTGGAAGGGCGTCGGGCTCGCCACCCTCATCTACATTGCCGGCATCCTCGCGATCCCCAAGGACTACTACGAGGCCGTCGACGTCGACGGCGGCGGGGTCTGGACCAAGTTCCGCAACGTCACGGTTCCCCTCTCGCGCCCTGCGACGTTCACCGTCATCCTGCTCTCCCTCATCGGCGGCCTCCGGTCCTTCGACCTCATCTGGACCATGACCGGCGGCGGACCCGGCTTCAGCAGCGACGTCATCGCCTCGATCATCTACAAGACCTACCAGGCGGGGTTCTTCGGCCTCTCGACCGCCGGCAACGTCGTCCTCTTCATCCTCGTGACGCTGATCATCTATCCGCTGTCGCGCTACTTCAACTCGCGGGAGGTGGAGTCATGAGAGCCGTTCGACGCACCTCGCTCGAGGTCGTGGCACTCGTCGTCGCCGCGGTCGTGTTCATAGTCCCCTTCATCTTCATGTTCCTCACGGCCTCGAAGAACGAGTCGGAGTCCGCGGACCTGACCTTCTCGCTGCCGACCGAGTGGACGGTCCTCGACAACGTCAAGGAGGTGTTTGCCGCACGCGACAGCATCCTCGTCACGGCGTTCCGGAACAGCATCATCCTCACCGTGGCATCGGTGACGATCCTCGTGGTGCTGTGCGCCATGGTGGGCTACGTCATCCAGAGACGACCCGGCCGCGCCGCGAACATCGCGAACCTCCTGGTGCTCTCCGGCCTGATCATCCCCCCGGCGGTCGTCCCGACCATCTGGGTGCTCCAGCAGATGCACCTCTTCAAGACCCTGCCGGGCCTGATACTCGTCGAGGTGGCCTTCAACATGTCGTTCTGCGTGCTGCTCTTCCGCGCCTTCGTCGCGGCCATCCCGCGCGAGCTCGACGAGGCCGCCATGATCGACGGGTGCACGGGCCTGGGCTTGTTCTTCCGGGTGATCTTCCCCTTGCTCCGTCCGGTCACGATCACCGTGATTCTCACGTCGTCGGTCTTCATCTTCAACGACTTCGTCAACCCGCTGTACTTCCTGCCCGGTGACGAGAACGCCACCGTGCAACTGACGCTCTACAACTTCCTGAGCCAGTTCAGCACGCAGTACAACCTGCTCTTCATGAACATCGTGCTCGTGACGATCCCGCCACTCGTCCTCTTCATCTTCTTCAATCGCAAGATCGTCGCGGGCATGACCTCCGGCGCCGTCAAGGGCTGACACCGACTTGCACGACCCTGCCGGTCGCACGGCCGGCCGGACGTCGCACCATCCTCCGAAAGGGAACCATGACCCACGTCTGGACCGCAGACCTCATCGCACCCGACCAGGACTTCGCCGGAGCCCCGTTGCTGCGCAAAGAGTTCGACCTCGCCGCGGGGCACGGCGACGTGGTCGCTGCCACCCTCCACGTCACGGCGCACGGCGTCGTCGAACCGAGCATCAACGGCGCGGCCGTCAGCGACGAGGTCCTCACTCCCGGGTGGAGCAGCTACGAGTGGCGCCTGCGTTACCGCTCCTACGACGTCACCCCCCTCGTGGCCGAGGTCTCGGTGCTCGGGCTCGCGCTAGGCAACGGCTGGTTCCGCGGCCGGCTCGGGTGGAGCGGGAAGAGAGCCTTCTACGGTTCCGAGCTGGCCGGCCTGGTGGAGCTGCACGTGGAGTTCGCCGACGGCCACCGCCAGGTCGTGGGCACCGACACCACGTGGCAGGCGGGACCGTCCGCGACCACCGCGAACGACCTCTACGACGGCCAGACGATCGACGCCCGGCTCGCCTCCACCGCGTGGACGGCTCCGGGGGCGGACCTGACCGGGTGGGTGGGGGTGCACGTGGTGGAGCACGACGCCGCCCGGCTCGAGCCGTACGCCGGACCTCCCGTGCGCCGGCACGAGGTGCTGAAGCCGGTCAAGGTGTGGGCCTCGCCCGCGGGTGCCACGCTCGTCGACTTCGGTCAGAACCTCGTCGGCTGGCTGCGCTTCACCGTGCGGGGACCGGTCGGCACGGAGATCACCCTCCGGCACGCCGAGGTGCTCGAGCACGACGAGCTGGGCACCCGCCCGCTGCGTTCGGCGAAGGCGACGGACCGCTTCGTCCTCAGCGGGGGAGAGGACGTCTTCGAGCCCACCATGACCTTCCACGGCTTCCGCTACGCAGAGGTGACCGGCTGGCCCGGCGAGCTGACCCCCGACGCCATCGAGGCGGTCGTGGTGCACTCCGAGCTGCGGCGCACCGGCACCCTGGAGTGCTCCGACGAGCTGCTCAACCAGCTCCACCACAACGTCGTCTGGGGCCTCAAGGGCAACTTCCTCGACGTGCCCACCGACTGTCCGCAGCGCGACGAGCGGCTGGGTTGGACCGGTGACATCGCCGCCTTCGCCCCGAGCGCCGCCTACCTCTACGACGTGTCGGGCTTCCTGGACAACTGGCTGGCCGACGTCGACCTCGAGCAGCAGCATGCCGACGGTCTCGTGCCCTTCGTCGTGCCCGACGTCCTCAAGTACGTCGACGCGCCGTCGGACTTCCCGGCGCCCGAGAGCACGGCCATCTGGAGCGACGCGGCAGCGTGGGTGCCGTGGGCCCTCTGGGAGGCGTATGGCGACCGCGAGGCGCTCGCGCGTCACTATCCCGCCATGACGGCCCACGCCCGGCGCGTCGAGGGGCTGCTCTCCGACACGGACCTGTGGGATACCGGCTTCCAGTTCGGCGACTGGCTCGACCCGCAGGCTCCGCCGGACGACCCGATCAAGGCCAAGGCCGACAACGGGGTCGTGGCGACCGCCTGCTACTACCGCACCCTGCGTCAGGTGTCTGCGGCGGCCGAGGTGCTCGACAGGACGGATGACGCGAGCTACTTCTCCGCGCTCGCGGACCGGGTCCACTCCGCCTTCGGCAAGCACTACGTCACGGACGGGGGACGGATCACGAGCGACTGCGCGACCGTCTACGCCCTGGCCATCGAGTTCGGGCTGCTCGACGGCGCCGAGCGGCAGGGGGCGGGAGACCGGCTCGCCGAGCTGGCCCGGGCGAACGGCTACCGGGTCTCCACCGGCTTCGCCGGGACGCCTTTCGTCACCGGGGCGCTCTCGTCGACCGGACACCTGGACGACGCCTACCGACTGTTGCTCGAGCGGGAGTGTCCCTCGTGGCTCTACCCCGTGACGATGGGCGCGACCACGGTGTGGGAGCGCTGGGACTCGATGCTGCCCGACGGCACGATCAACCCCGGCGAGATGACGAGCTTCAACCACTACGCCCTCGGAGCGGTGGCCGACTGGATGCACCGGACCATCGGCGGCATCGCCCCGCTCGCGCCCGGTTACGCGCGTGTGCTCGTCGAGCCGCAACCGGGTGGCGGGCTCACGTGGGCCCGTGGGGGTCTCGACACGCTGCACGGCCGGATCGAGACGTCGTGGTCGATCGACGGGGACCGGTTCCAGCTCGACGTCACCATCCCCGACGGTGTGGCCGCGACGGTCCGGGTGCCTGGCGAGGACGCAGTCGAGGTCGGCGCCGGCACGCACCACTACGCGACGTCGCTGGCCTGAGGCAGATCCCATGACCGACGACGTCGACCTCGACGCCCGCATCGCACGCCTCGACCTCGAGAGCAAGGTCCGACTGCTGACCGGCGCGACCATGTTCACGCTCCACGACGAGGAGTCGATCGGACTCGGCTCCATGGCCTTCTCCGACGGGCCGACGGGGGTGCGCGGGCTGGAGTTCATCGGCGGAGACGAGGTGGCGCTGTTGCCCAACGCCACCCTCATCGCCTCCGCCTGGGACGAGGACCTGGCACACGAGGTGGGCCAGGTCCTCGCTGAAGAGGCCCAGCGCCAGCACATCCACGTCGTGCTCGGGCCGACCATCAACCTGCACCGATCGCCCCTCGGGGGCCGCCTCTTCGAGGCGTACTCGGAGGACCCACTCCTCACGGGACGGCTCGCGGCGGCATACGTGAACGGCCTGCAGGGCAACGGGATCGGCGCCTGTCTCAAGCACCTCGTGGCCAACGAGGCCGAGACGGAACGGCACACGGTCAACAGCGTCGTCGACGAGGCGACGTTGCGCGAGCTCTACCTGCTGCCGTTCGAGATCGCCGTCGAGGACGCGCATCCCTGGTCGATCATGGCGGCGTACAACGACGTCAACGGCGTGCCGGCCACCGAGCAGGATGCCGTCAACAACGACATCGTCAAGGGGGAGTGGGGCTGGGACGGCCTGCTCATGTCCGACTGGTTCGCCACGAGATCGGCAGGTCCGGCAGCCAACGGCGGACTCGACCTGGTCATGCCGGGACCCGAGGGGCCTTGGGGGAGAGCGCTCGTCGCCGCTGTCAAGAACGGTGAGGTGGCGGAGGCCGTCGTGGACGACCATCTCCGTCGGCTGCTGCGACTGGCCGACCGGGTCGGCGCGCTCGACGGGGCCGTCACCTGGCCGACGGGCCGCCCCGGCCCCGCTGACCCGACGCGCCGTGCGCAGCTCGAGCGCATCGCCGCGCGGGGCATGACGGTCGTGCGCAACGACGGAAGCCTCCCTCTGAACCCGGATGCCAGGGTGGCGCTCATCGGGCGGCACGCGACGCAGACCGTCGACATGGGCGGTGGTTCGGCCCAGGTGCGGCCCCCGCACCAGGTGAGCATCGCCGAAGGGCTGTCCGCGCGGCTCGACGGCGTCGTGGTCGTCGACGGGGTGGAGGTCCGCTCGCGTCCCGTGGCGGCGGACCTCGACGCCGTCAGCGACCCCCACGACGGTCGGGCCGGCATCCACTTCACCGCGACGGACTCTGACGGTGCCGTCCTGGCCGACCGGCACGTCGACGACACGACGGTCTCGTTCGGCGTCGACGACGGGCTGCCGGAGCTGCCTGCGGTCATCCGGCTCGAGGCGACGGTCGGGGGAAGCGGCCCTCGGTCGATCGGGGTCGTGGGCGTCGGTTCGTGGACGCTGCGGATCGACGGTGCCAGTCATGACGTCGAGCTCGGTCTCGCGAGCGGCGACGTCGCAGAGGCGCTCCTCACCCCGCCCGGCTGGACGACGGTCGTCGAGTCCGACAGCCCGGTCCGGCTGGTGGCCGAGCGCCGGTCCAGCGGGGTGTCGTTCGGCAGGCTCTCGGTCGTCGGGGGCCCGGCACCGCGCCCCGTGGCCGACGTCCTGCGCGACGCATCCGCTGCGGCATCGGCGGCCGACGTGGCGGTGGTCGTCGTGGGGCTGACCGACGAGCAGGAGACCGAAGCCGCTGACAAGGAGACGCTGGCTCTCCCGGGTCACCAGGACAAGCTCGTCTCGGCGGTCGCCGCGACCGCGCGCCGGACGGTCGTCGTCGTCAACGCGGCCACCCCGGTGCTCATGCCGTGGTTCGACGAGGTCGACGCCGTTCTCGTCGCCGGCATCCCGGGGCAGGAGGGCGGTCACGCCGTGGCCTCGGCCCTGCTCGGGGTCATCGAGCCGTCAGGTCGTCTCGTCACGTCCTTCCCCGCGGCAGACGGGGCTTCTCCCGCGTGGGACGTCGTCCCGGTGGACGGGGTGCTGAGGTATGCCGAGGGGTCCTTCATGGGGTACCGCGGCCATCACGCGGGGCGTGCTCCCGAGCCGGCGCTGTGGTTCGGTCACGGGCTCGGCTACGGCTCCTGGGACTACGCCGACGTCGCGGTGTCGACCGGCGCCGGGCCGGGCGACGGGCCGGGCTCCGACGGCGCGGTGGTCGTCACGGCGTCCGTCACGAACACCTCGGACCGTCCCTCCCGCGAGGTCGTCCAGGTCTACCTCGAGCCCGACGACGTGGAGCAGCCGGTGCGCCTCGTCGGCTGGTCCGGTGTCCACGTCGGTGCGGGGGCGACCGCCACCGTGTCGGTGGACTGTGACGCCCGGATGTGGCGTCGCTGGGACGCTGCGACGCGGGGGTGGGCCCACCTCGAGGGCGGTGTGACCCTTCTCGTCGCCCGGGGGCTCGGAGACGTGCGTGCCCGGCTCCCGCTGGGCTGAGTGGGGTGCGTGGCCTCCCTCGGAGGTCGCGCACCCCCCGCTCATCACTTCTGGTTGTGCCGGACTGACCCCACGAGGGGCGTATCGGACCTATCGTGATGATCAGGACTAATCCCCCTGCGACGGTGGTCGTGATCCAGGGGTAGGCGCAGGTGAGGGGACAGGGTTGCGCGACGGCGCGGTGCGGGAGGTGCTGGCTCTTCGGCGGCTCACCGAGCTAATGAACCGGGTCAGCGCCCAGGACGACCTCTCGATCGTCTTCGACATGGTCGTCGACGGCGCGGCCGACGTCGTCGGCTTCAAGGTGGCCGCGATCAGCCTCGTCACGCCCTCGGGTGACGTCGAGGTCGTGGCCGTCGCGGGTGACGACGACGCCCGCGCCGAGCTGCTCGGTCGGCGGACCCCGCGGGCCAGCCTCGAGGCGGAGTTCGCGGTGGCCGAGCGGTGGGGGAGCCTGCGCTTCGTCCCGGCGGGCAAGCTGCCCGACGGGTCCGCGGAGGGCTGGGTGTCGTCGGACTGGACCGCTCCGGCGCCTGTCGGCGCCCTCGATGCCTGGAACCCCGAGGACACCCTCATCGCCCCGTTCTTCGACGCGGTCGGCGAGCTGCTCGGCATCCTCTCCGTCGACCTCCCGCTCAGTGGCTGCCGCCCCGACCTGACGCAGCGGGCCGTCCTCGAGCTCTTCGCGAACCAGACCGGCATCGCCATCTCGGCGGCTCGACAGCGGCACGCCCTCTCGGAGCGCGTGCGTCTCGCCGAGGCGGTCCAGACGGTGGCCCGCATCGCCCAGGAGGACCTCGACCCTGCCCGGGTCGTCGACGTCGCCGCCGTCCCCATCTCGGCCGGTCTCGCGGCGGCGGGCCTGTGGTTGCGGGCGTTCGCCGGCGAGGACGATGACGAGCGCGAGAGCGTGTCGGCGCGCAGCGGCCGGCCGGTCCGCACGCCCGTCACGCTCGTCGCGATCGCACGGGAGATGGCGGCCAGCTGCTGGCGCGCCGGCGTCGTCGCCGTGGTCGGGACCGATCACGTGGAGCCCGTGTCGATGTGGGCCGGTGACGACGTGGCGCGGGTGCGCACCTTCCTGACCGATGCCGGGGCGCGCTCGCTGCTCCTGGCGCCGATGGGTTCGGGGTCGAGCTGTTTCGGCTACATCGCCTGCACGCGCGGACCGGGTGACCCGGACTGGACCGACGCCGAGGCGCAGGCCGCGCTCGAGATGGGCCGTGACCTCGGGCGGGCCATCCGCAACGCCCGGCTGTATGCCGTCGAGCGGCGGGTCGCCGTGGAGCTGCGCGAGGCGGACCGCAACAAGACGCAGCTCTTCTCGACCGTGTCGCACGAGCTGAAGAACCCGCTCGCCTCGATCGTCGGTCACGTCGAGCTGCTGCGCCACGAGCCCGACGGCAATCGCGACTGGTCGCTCGGAGTCATCGAACGCAACACCGAGCGCCTGCAGCGCCTGGTCGACGACCTGCTCACGCTCTCGCGGGTCAGCGACCCCGACCGGCCCATGCCCGAGGCCGACGTGGATCTCGGCGAGGTCTCGCGCGACGTCGTCGACATGTTCCGACCGCGCGCCGACACCCAGCGAATCCGTCTGACCTTCGACCTGCAGGACCGGCTGCCGCCCGTGCGGGGCAGCGCGGGTGACCTCGAGCGCGTCGTGCAGAACCTCGTGAGCAACGCGGTGAAGTTCACCCCCGCGGGCGGGAAGGTGGCGGTCTCGGTGGGACGTCGCCGCGACAGGGTCGTGCTCGAGTGCACGGACGACGGGTTCGGCATCTCGCACGAGGACCAGGCGCGACTCTTCACCGAGTTCTTCCGCGGCACCAACCCGGAGACGCTCCAGGTGCCCGGCACGGGCCTTGGTCTCAGCATCGCGCAGCGTGTCGCGGCTCGGCACGGCGGCAGGATCGACATCGACTCCGAGCCGGGCCGCGGGACGAGTGTCAGGCTCCTGCTCCCGGCTCACTGAGGCCGCGGCTCCGGCGATCGGGGTGTCAGGACGCGTGCGTCCGTGGGCGGCTCGCGAGCTGAGGGGTCACCGAGCGTCGACGCAGCAGGAGGACGCCGCCGACGACGATGCACACGACCTCGGAGATGGCGGCCGCCCAGACGGAACCGCCCGACCAGACGGTGTGCACCCCGAGCAGACCGACCGTCGAGGCGATGACGAAGGCCCCCAGGGTCGCGGCCCCGAAACCGGCGGTGAGGAAGGCCGGCACCCAGTGGTCCCACCGCAGCAGGAGGGTGGCGATGACGATGCCGGCGACGACGTTCACGAGGAACATCGGGCCCACGGTCTGGTGGCGCACCCCGTCGAACCACAGGTAGAGGTGCACTCCTGCGGAGACGAGCAACGCCGCCGCTCCCACGACTCGGAGTCTCATGACAACGCTCCTGTCTCCCGGGTCGCGCCGCGCCGCCCCAGCGACGTCGCGGTGTTGGACTCCCTTCCCCTGAAGACGACCCCGGCTGTCGAGGGGTTCAGCCGCCCGCGCTGCGGCTGTAGGCCGTGAGGAAGCGGTCCCGGAAACGGTCCATGGGCCACACGGGCGCACCGAGGCCTGGCCGCAGGCCGTTCTCCCAGCCCCACGCGGTGATGTGGTCGAACACGGCTGGGTCGCGGGCGATGATGCTGACGGGCACCTCGTGGCTGGCGTGGTCGCCGGAGACGATGCTGATGGGCTGGTGGTCCCCGAGCATCAGGACGACGAGGTTGTCGTCGTGGGTGGCGCGGAGGAACGACACGACGCTGTCGAGCGAGTACGCCACCGTCTGGCCGTATGCCGTCCGCACCCCAGCGGGGGTCCTCCACACGACGTCCCGGGACGTTGCCGTCCGCGCCTGGTCGAGGAAGAGCGAGCCGTCGCCGATCCCGGCCCAGTCGACGAGCTGGGGGTGTGGGGCCCACGGGGCGTGGCTCGTCACCAGGTCGATCTCGGCCATGAGGGGCTGGCGACGGCCGGTCGGTCGGGGGACGAGCTCGAGGCGGTCGAAGGCCGAGAGCGTGTACTGGTCGGGCACGGGGGCGTAGCCGAAGCTGGCACCGGCATAGCCGAGGGTGCGGGAGTCGTAGATCTTGTCGTAGCCGTAGAAGGCCTGTCCCTCGGGCCAGTCCTGGTGGTTGGCCGGGACGACGTCGACCGTCCGCCAGCCGGCCCCGTGGAAGGCCCGCGCCAGGGTGAGGCGCCGGGCGTCCGTCGACGCCGTGGCCAGCAGCTGGTCGTAGCGCAGCTGGCTGTTCACCCACAGGCCGGACTGCAGGCTCGAGTGGGCGAGCCAGCTGATCCCGCCGAACGTGGGGGAGGTGAGCCAGGCACTGCGCGAGGAGTAGCCGGAGTCGCCCAGCCCGGTCGTGCCTGCTTGCAGGGCTCTCGCGACCTCGGGGCTCTGGTCGACGGCGACCCGACCGTAGCTCTCGACGAAGACGACGAGCACGTCCTTGCCCCGCAGGGCTGTCAGCAGGTCCGCTGGCGGGGTGGCGTGGAACGGGTCGGCACGGATCGCGTCGGCGAAGACGGCCCGGTCGTGCAGCCCGTCCCGGACCGAGGTGACCTCCTGCGTGGCTACCGCCACCGCGGACGAGGACGCCACCGGCAGGTCTGCGGACAGTCGCACCCCGAAGGAGGCGCACAGCACCCAGACGCCGGTGCCGGCCGCCACCGTGCGCAGCGCGCCCGCACGGTGCCGTCGAACGAGTCGCCCGAGCCGTCCGACGGCCAGGGGTGTGAGCACGAGCAGGCCCAGGAGGAGCCCCACGGCCCCGACCACGGCCATGACCGCCGTCGTCGCGCCGGCCGAGGACCCGACCAGGTCCTTGGCGGACCCCGCGTAGTGCCAGTCGACGAGTGGGTTGAACGGGCGGCGCAGCACCGCAAGGAAGGTGGCGTCGAGGATCCTGACGACGAGGAGCAGCCCGAGGACCACCCCGACGACGACGGCGAACCACCGTGCGGCTGCACCGCGCAGCGCGAGGAGGGCGGCGACGAGGACGATGCCCTCGGCGGGCACGCGGACCAGCGTGAGCGGCGTCAGGGACCAGCCGAGGACCGGCCCCGGCGCGACGAGGGCGACCCACACGAGCAGGGCGGCGGCGACCGTGAGTGCTGCCCCCAGGGTGGCCCGGACGATCGCGCGCCAGGACGCGCCGCCTCTCGGCGCGGTCACGACAGCCCGCTGGCAGCGACGATCTCGGCGCCGTCGGCGGCCTTGCGCGGCGAGGCCGGCCAGGTCGTCATGCGTTCATCGGCCGGCATCGCCCGCAGGGGCTGGTGACGCCTCGCCACGACCTCGGTGCCGAACGAGGCCACGAGCAGGGCGAGACCCGCACCGACGGCCAGCGTGGCGACGGGTGCGGGCAGCACGTCCGCAACGGCCACCGTGAGGGCGATGCCCTGGTAGGCCGCGACGACCTTGCGCCACCGTCGCGGCGGGAGCTGGGCCCGCCGCCACGGCGTCGAGCGGCCGGCGACGGTGGCGAGCAGGAGGACGTAGCGAGCGACCCCGATGCCGAGCACCCACCAGCCCAACAGCGGTGCGACCTGCACGCTGAGCACGAGGATGAGGAAGGCGTCGATCTCCATGTCGAAGCGTGCCCCCAACGGGTGCACGGTCCCGGTTCGTCGCGCGACCCGACCGTCCACGGCGTCGAGGGCGAGGGCGACCGACGCCAGGACGACGAGCACGGCCGTCGGAGCCGGGTGGCCCGTGCTGTCGACGGCGGTCCGGGCGACGAGGGCTGCGACCCCACAGGCGAGCACCGCCCGCGCGAGGGTGACGCGGTCGGCCGGCGAGAGGTGACGTCGCGAGGCGCGCAGGAGCGCGGCGGTGAGCAGCAGGACCACGGTGGCCGCGCAGGCGAGGCCGGTGACCCAGCCGGCGACCCCGAGACCGCCACCTGCAGTCAGCTCCAGTGCGGTGAGCAGCACTGGCACACCGAAGAGCCCGACGAGCGGGCCGGAAGGGATGACCTGATGCACCGCGGTCCACCTCACCGAGAAGGGGTTTGACCCAAGGACGTCGTCGACGCCGCGGGAGTTCACGGGCGATCTAGTCTGGTCGCGTGTCCACCGATGCACGGGCGTTCTGGGTGGTCGAGCCCGGCAGGGGCGAGATCCGGCCGGCTGTCGTGCCCACGCCCCGTGCGGGCGAGGTGCTCGTGCGTGCTCTGCACTCGGGGGTGAGCCGCGGCACCGAGACGATCGTCTTCCGCGGCGCCGTGCCCGAGGACCAGTACAGCGTCATGCGCGCCCCGCACCAGGAGGGTGACTTCCCCGCCCCGGTGAAGTACGGCTACCTCGGGGTCGGCGTCGTCGATGAGGGGCCGTCGGAGCTCGTGGGACGGACGGTCTTCTGCCTGCACCCGCACCAGACGGCATACGTCGTCCCCGTCGAGTCGGTGGTCGTCGTCCCCGACGAGGTGCCGGCGAGACGGGCCGTGCTCGCGGGCACGGTCGAGACGGCCGTCAACGCGCTCTGGGACGCGGCGCCACGGGTCGGTGACCGGGTCGCCGTCGTGGGTGCGGGGATGGTGGGGTGCTGCGTCGCCCGCCTCCTCGCCGGGATCCCCGGATCCCGGGTGACGCTCGTCGACGTGGACCCGGCCCGAGCCGACGTGGCCGCCCGGCTCGGCGTCGGCTTCGCGCGGCCGGACGCCCTCGCGGCCTCCCGAGGCGACGTCGACCTCGCCGTCCACACGAGCGCCACGGGAGCCGGCCTGCAGCTCTCGCTCGACCTGCTCGCTCCGGAGGCGACGGTGCTCGACCTCAGCTGGTACGGCGACGCGAAGGTCGAGCTGTCGCTCGGTGGGTCGTTCCACTCGTCGCGACTGCGCATCCGGGCGAGCCAGGTGGGTTCCGTTGCAGCAGCGCGGCGTTCGCGCTACACGTATGCGCAGCGGCTGGCGCTCGCGGTCGACCTGCTGCGCGACCCGGCCTTCGACGCACTGCTCACCGGGGACTCCCCGTTCGAGGACCTGCCCGACGTCATGCCCCGTCTCGCGGACGGCTCCCTGCCGGCCATCTGCCACACCATCACCTACCGATCCACCCACTGAAGCGGGGAGCCGATGTTCAGCGTGACCGTCCGGGACCACATGATGATCGCCCACAGCTTCCGGGGGGAGGTCTTCGGACCCGCCCAGCGGCTGCACGGCGCCACGTTCGTCGTCGACGTGACCTTCCGGGGTCCGGAGCTCGACGAGGACGACATCCTCGTCGACATCGGACTGGCCACGCAGCACGTCCACGAGGTCGTCGGGGCCCTCAGCTACCGCAACCTCGACGACGAGCCGGCCTTCGAAGGAATCAACACCTCGACGGAGGTGCTGGCGCGCACCGTCGCCGACCGGGTCGCCGAGCGCGTGCGGGCCGGCGATCTCGGCGGCGCCCGCGACCGGGTGACCGCGCTGGTCGTCACCCTCCACGAGTCGCACGTGGCGTGGGCGAGCTACGAGTGCGACCTCTGAGCGAGGTCCACGCCGTCGTGCCCGCAGGGATCGACGACGCCGCCCGCGTGAGCGGGGGGAACGTGTATGACCGACGCGTCCTCGACGGGCTCCGTGCGACCGGGTGGGTCGTCGCCGAGCACGCCGTGGCCGGCTCGTGGCCACGTCCCGATGGCGCCGCGCTCGCGCGTCTGGCCGCCGTCGTCGCCACCGTGCCCCCGCGCGGCCTGCTTCTCCTGGACGGCCTCGTGGCGTCCTGTGCCGACAGCGTCCTCGTGCCGGCAGCGGCGGCCGGGTTGCGTGTCGTCGTCCTCGTCCATCTGCCGATCGGGCTGGCCGATCCCCTTGCGGCAGAGGGCGAGCGGCGCGTCCTCACGGCGGCATCGGCCGTCGTCACGACGAGCGACTGGGCCCGCGACGTGCTGCTCGACGCCTACGCCCTCGCTCCGGACGGAGTGCACGTGGCGAGACCGGGGGTCGACCGTGCACCGTCGTCGGTGGGCACCGCCGACGGGACTCGGCTGCTGTGTGTCGCCGCGGTCACCGCGCTGAAGGGGCACGCCGACCTGGTCGCGGCGCTCGCGCTCGTGGCCGACCTGCCGTGGTCGTGCGTCGTGGCCGGTGCGCTGGACCGGGACCCCGCCGTCGTCGCCGCGCTCCGGGGCCGGCTCTCGCAGGAGGGGCTCACCGATCGCGTGCACCTCGTCGGCGCCCTGCACGGCACCGACCTCGAGGGGGCGTATGCCGCCGCCGACCTCCTCGTGCTGCCCTCCCACGTCGAGACGTACGGGATGGTCGTGACAGAGGCGCTCGCGCATGGTCTGCCGGTGGTCGCGACCGCCGTCGGGGGTCTGCTCGAGGCCCTGGGTGAGGTACCGGGCGAGGTTCTGGATGGGAGCGACGACGGGCGGCCGGGCCTGCTCGTGCCGCCCGGTCGTCCCGACGAGCTCGCCGACGCCCTCCGGTCCTGGCTGACGGACGGGGACCTGCGTGAGCGGCTGCGGCGGCGGGCGCTGCATCGACGTCTCCAGCTGTCTCCGTGGTCACGGACCGTGGAGGATGTCTCGGCCGTCCTCAGTGGCGCGGGAGACCTCTGAACCCGATCGGTGCGACCGGCGTCGTCACCATCAAGGGTGTTGCCGCAGAAGGGGCGGAGGAGATGCAGCGCGACCGGTCGTGGCTCGGCCCCCTCGCGGGGCTCGTGATCGTCGCCCTTCTCGTCCGGCGCCTCGGCGCCGGCGCCTTCGTCGATGCCCTGCGCCATCTCGACGCCTGGTCGGTCGCCGCTGGAGCTGCCATCGCCGTGCTGACCACCGTGTGCGGCGCGTGGCGCTGGGTCCTCGTCGCCCGGGGGCTCGGGGCGCAGCTGTCCCTGCGCTCGGCCGTCGCCGAGTCCTACCGGTCGCAGTTCCTCAACGTGACCCTCCCCGGTGGGATGCTGGGTGACGTGCATCGAGGAGTGCGGCACGGTCGCGGCGGCGGAGACCTCGGGCTCGGGCTGCGCTCGGTCGTGTGGGAGCGCTCCGCGGGTCAGGTGGTCCTCGCCGTCCTGACCGCGGGTGTCCTGCTCCTGGCACCAGGACCCGTGTCGGCCCTCTTCCCACCCGGATCGCCCGCCGCGACAGCCCTGGCCGGGCTGGCCGTCGTCGCGGGGGTGCTCGTCGCGGCCCTGACCGTCGTCGCGGTCCACGGGCGCCGGCACGGTTCGGCCAACGGCGTCGCACGCGTGGTGCGCGCGGCGGGAGCGGACGTGCGCGCCGGGCTGCTGGGACGGCATACGTGGCCGGGCGTCCTGGCGGGCTCCGCTGTCGTCGTGGCCGGCCACGCGGCGACTTTCATCGTGGCGGCCCGCGCCGCTGGGGTCACCGCACCCGTGACCCAGCTGCTGCCGCTGGCGCTCATCGTGCTCGTCGCGATGGGACTGCCCCTCAACGTCGCCGGATGGGGGCCCCGCGAGGGAGCTGCGGCCTGGGCCTTCGGGGCCGCCGGCCTCGGTGCCGCAGGGGGCGTCGGCACCGCCGTGGCCTACGGGGTCATGGTCCTCGTCGCGAGCCTGCCGGGCGCGGCGGTGCTCGCCGTCGCACGTCGCGAGCGACGGCGGGCAGGCCGCGCGACTTCGGCGGACGGGGCCGCCCGTGGCTGACCGTCCCTACACCCTGCTCAGCTGCAGCATGTCGATCGACGGCTACCTCAGCGCCGGGACCGCGACCCGGCTGCTGCTCTCCAACGAGGCCGACTTCGACCGGGTCGACGCGGAACGGGCCGCGAGCGACGCGATCCTCGTCGGCGCCGTGACGATCCGCCGGGACGACCCGCGACTGCTCGTCCGGTCGCCCGAGCGTCGGGTCGCTCGGGTGGCGCGAGGCCTCTCCCCGTCACCGGTGAAGGTGACGGTCACGCGCGAAGCCGACTTGGACTGTGCCGCAGCCTTTTTCGCGGCCGGCGACGCGGACAAGCTGGTCTACTGCCCGAGTGACGCGGTGCCCGGCGTGCGCGGTCGCCTCGGTGCGGTGGCCACCGTCGTCGACGCCGGCCGGCCACTGACGCTGCGCCGGGTCAGCGAGGACCTCGGTGAGCGCGGGGTGCGCCGGCTCATGGTCGAGGGTGGCGGATCCGTCCACACCCAGATGCTGACCGAGGACCTCGCCGACGAGCTGCAGCTCGTCGTCGCGCCCTTCTTCGTCGGGGACTCGGCGGCCTGCCGGTTCGTCGGCGACGGGCGCTACCCCTGGAACCCGGACCGGCGCGCGACGCTCGTCGAGACGCGCCAGATCGGGGACGTCGTGCTGCTGCGGTACGCCTTGTCCTCGCGTTTCCGGGAGGGCGCATGACCGCCGGGAGCTCGGGGACACCGGGGCCGGGGCTGGCCCCGGCGCGCATCCGCACCCACGTGCTCGTGCCGATGGCCTTCGCGGACGGCTTCGAGACGACGGCACGGGTCTACACCTTCGACGGGCTCGCCGACGGCCGTGAGCACCTGGCGCTCGGGCTCGGCACCTGCGCCGCCCCGCCGGACCCGGCAGGGCGTCGCGCCGGGCCGACGCCGACGCGCCTGCACAGCGAGTGCCTGACCGGCGACGTCTTCGGCAGCCGTCGCTGCGACTGTGGCGCCCAGCTGCGCGAGTCCCTCGAGCGACTCGACACCTCAGGGGGATTCCTGCTCTACCTCCGGCAGGAGGGGCGCGGCATCGGCCTCTATCCCAAGCTCGACGCATACGTGCTCCAGGACCACGGGCTCGACACCTACGAGGCGAACGTCGCCCTCGGCTACGGCGAGGACGAGCGGGACTACACGGTCGCCGCCCAGATGCTCGGGGCGCTCGGGATCAGCCGGGTCGCCCTGCACAGCAACAACCCCGACAAGGCCGAGCAGCTGCGGCGGCTCGGGGTCACGGTGGCCGACCGCGTGCCCACGGGCGTGCACCTGTCGGACTCCAACGCCCACTACCTCGCCACGAAGGTGCAGCGCGGCGCGCACACCCTCGACCTGTCCGCCGACGGCCCGTAGGCCTCGGACGGTTGACAGGACATTCCGGGCGCTTCAGACTGCCCAATGGCTCGGTGGCCTTGTGGCCTAGCCAATTATTCGCCGCCCTCCACGCGGCCGGGTCAACGCAGAGAGGCTCCCATGTCGCACAACTCCGAGCTCGTCCTGGAACAGGACCAGAGGGTGAGCCCCGGTCGTCCCGGACCGTTGCACCGCTTCACCGACCTGTCCGTCCGGTACGTCGAGAAGTGGATGCCCGACCCCTACCTCTTCGCCGTCATCCTGACCGTCGTCGTCGTGGCCCTGATCTTCGCCTTCGTGCCGGGCGCGAGCCTCGGGGGCGTCGTCGACGGCTGGTACAAGGGTGTCTGGGGCGAGGGCAACATCTTCACCTTCGCCATGCAGATGATCCTCATCCTCGTCGGCGGCTACACGCTGGCCGAGGCTCCGCTCGTCAAGCGCGGCCTGCAGTGGCTGGCCAGCAAGCCGAGGAACCAGGCCCAGGGCGGCCTGCTCTGCTTCGGCGTCGCTGCCCTCGCCTGCGTCGTCAACTGGGGCCTCGGACTCGTCGTCGGTGCCCTGCTCGCGCGCCAGGTGTTCGCGCGGCTCCGGACCGTCAACTTCGCCTACCTCGTCGCGGCGGGCTACATGGGCTACATGGTGTGGACCTCCGGTCTGTCCAGCTCCATCGCCCTGGCCAACACCGACAAGACGAGCAAGCTCAACATCATCTGGACGCAGACGCACCAGCTGGTGCCGCTCAGCGACACGATCTTCCGGCCCTACAGCTTCGTGCCGATGCTCGTGCTGGTCGCTGTGATCGGCCTGCTCGTGCACCGCATGTCGCCGCTGCAGCAAGAGACGACCGAGCAGGCGGACGTGGACCGTGACGCGCTGCTGGCGCTCGACCAGGCCCCAGAGACCCGCCCGGCCGGGCCCCAGACCTTCGCCGAGCGCCTCGAGAACCTCTGGGTCCTCAACGTCCTCCTCTTCGTGGCCGGCCTGGCCTACTTCGTGCGGAGCGGCTTCGCGCTCAACATCGGCTCGATGGTCATGCTCTTCTTCATCCTCGGTGCGCTCTTCCACTGGACGCCCATGCGTTTCATCCGGGCGTTCACGGAGGCCGCCAAGACGGCAGGTCCGCTCCTGCTGCAGTACCCCCTCTACGGCGGCATCATCGGGCTGCTCGGCTACGCCCCGCACTCCGGCGTCCACCCGCTCCAGACGGTCATCGCCTCGGCCATCGTGTCCCACGCGACGTACTACACGCTGCCGCTGCTGAACTACATCGCCTCGGTCGTCATCTCGCTCTTCGTCCCGTCCGGCGGCGGCCACTGGGGCGTCCAGGGCCCCGTCGCCGTCAGTGCGGCCGTCCAGCTGGGCCAGGCGTCCCCGGCCTACCTCGGCAAGATCTCGATGTCGGTGGCCAACGGCGAGGCGGTCGCCAACATGATCCAGCCGTTCTGGCTGCTGCCGGTCCTCGCGATCGCCAAGCTCAACATCCGCCGGGTCATGGGCTTCACCGTGGTCGCCTTCGTCGTCGGGTTCGTCGTCCTCGGCATCGGCAGCCTTCTCATGCCGCTCCTGCCATGAGCGAGCAGGCTCGTCTCGTCGAGCACTCGGCACTCGAGCTCTCGGGCCTCATCCACCGGCGCGACGTGTCGTGCGTCGAGGTGATGTCCGCCCACCTGGCGCAGATCGAGCGGTACAACCCGGTGCTGGGTGCCATCGTCGCGCTCCGCGACGGGGACGAGCTGCTGGCCGAGGCGCGCCAGCGCGATGACGAGCTGGCGGCGGGTCGCAGTCGCGGCTGGATGCACGGCTTCCCGCACGCCGTCAAGGACCTGGCGGCGGCCAGGGGCTTGCCGCACGCGTCGGGATCACGGATATTCGCGGACCGAGTCGCCGAGGCCGACGACGTGGTCGTCGCCCGCATCCGTGCAGCCGGCGCGATCATCATCGGCAAGACCAACACCCCCGAGTTCGGCCTCGGCTCCCAGACGTACAACGAGGTGTGGGGCACGACCGCGAACCCCTACGACCCCTCCCGCACGGCGGGCGGCAGCAGCGGCGGCGGGGCCGCCGCGCTGGCCGCCCGGATGGTGCCGGTCGCGGACGGGTCCGACAACATGGGTTCGCTGCGCAACCCGCCCGCCTTCAACCACGTCGTCGGGCTCCGTCCCTCGTGGGGCCGGGTCCCGGAGCCGGGCTTCATTCCCTACGGCAGCGTCAACGGTCCCATGGCACGCACCGTGGCCGACGTCGCGCAGCTGCTGTCGACGATGGCCGGACCCGACGCCGGCGCGCCGCTCTGCATCGACGAGGACCCGGCGTCCTTGTCGGCCGACCTCGTCCGGGACTGGTCCGGCGCGCGGATCGCGTGGGTCGGGGACTGGGACGGCTACCTCCCCACGGAGCCCGGGGTGCTCGAGCTGTGCGAGTCGGCTCTCGCCACGTTCGAGAGGTTCGGCTGCGAGGTCGAGCCGGTGCTGCCGGCATACGCCCCGCAGGACATCTGGGAGTCCTACCTCGCGTGGCGCTCGTGGGGAAACCTGCGCTACGCGGACCTCTACGAGGACCCGGCCACGCGGGCGCTGATGAAGCCCGAGCTGGTCTGGGAGATCGAGTACGGCCTCCGCCTCACCGCCCTCGACCTGACGCGGGCGGCCGCCGCTCGAGACGCCTGGTATGCCGCTCTGGCAGGGATGTTCGAGCGTTACGACTTCGTCGTGGCGCCGAGCGCGCAGGTGTTCCCGTTCGACAAGGCGGTGCACTGGCCGCGGGAGATCGCTGGTCGCCCCATGGACACCTACCACCGGTGGATGGAGACCGTCGTCCCGTGGACGATGTCCGGGCACCCGGTGGCGGCGGTCCCCGCCGGCTTCGACAGGCGCGGGCTGCCGACCGGGATCCAGCTCATCGGCAGGCGCCATGACGACCACGGCGTCCTCCAGCTCGCCCACGCGTACGAGACGGCGAGCCCCGTCGTGGACGGCACCCTGCCGCCGCTGTTGACGGGCGAGCCGGGCGGGCACTGAGCCCGGCGCGCGGCAGTCCGCGGGCCGGGCGTGTCCCGGCCCGCGGGTTTCTCGGCTCCGCGGACCGGGGGGTCGGCGCTGGGTCACTGGTCGTGGCCCTGCGCCTCCGTGACGGGATGCTCGTGAGCAGCCCCTCGTCCGTGGTCGGTGGCGTGCTGTCCGTCCACGTCGTCGAGGACCGCGGCCGTCTCGATGAGGGTGCGGAGCGTGTCCGTGAAGCGAGCGGCGGGCGCGCCGTCGATGACGGCGTGGTCGAAGCTCAGCGTGAGCGGCAGCATCGCCCGGGCCACGATCTGGCCGTGGTGGACGGCGGGCCGCTCGGCGACGTGGCCCACGGTGACGATCAGTGTCAGCGGCGCGACGGGGATGGCCCAGCCCCAGCCGTGCGTGAACATGCCGACCGACGTCACGCCGACGGCGGGGCCGAACGTCGCCGCGATGCTCGGCCGGGTGGCCACGAGGCGGATGGCCGTGCGTCTCAGCGGCCCCGGGAGTCGCACCAGCGCCGCGGTCATCCCGTTCTGACGGTGTGCCGGCGCCGGTCCGAACTTGGCGTGGTGGAGCTCGGCCGTGATCTCGGCACACGACCGCTCGTCGGCTGCCTCGATCTCGGCGATGTCGAGGACGACGTGGGCGCCCACCGGCCGTTCCACGGTGGCGCCGACGTCGACCCGGTCGAAGAAGAGGAGCTGGTTGCCGGCCTTGCGGGCGTTGACCTCGGGGTGCTCGGCGACCGCCCTCGCCACCGTGGCGAGCACGAACCCCGTCCACGACACCGTGGGCTGCACGTGACGGATCCGCTCGGCCGCCGTGGTCACGTCGAGCTCGACCAGGGCGTGCACCTGGAACCGGCGGCTGGCGCCGGTCAACCTGTCCAGGACCGGTTGGCGCTCCTTGGGGATCGGATGGAGCACGTAGCCGGTCAGCGGACGCCGTGCCACAGCTCGCGCTCCCACGAACGTGGGTCGTCCACGACCTCGGACGTGGTGTCGAACCGCATGGTGGCTCGCTTCCCGAGGTCGTATGCCGTCCAGCCGGGGTCCCCGGTCGAGGCGAAGGAGACCCACGCGGCGTGCATGGTGTCGGCCAGGGTCTGCGGCGGGTGCTCGCCGAGCAGGGGACCGAACAGCGGCGCGTCCGGGCTCAGGGTGTCGAAGACGAACGGCACCTCCACGGCGTGGACTGCGCCGAGTCCCGGTGCGGGCCAGGCGAACTCGTACATGTACGTCTGGCCGGCGGTGGCCGCGGCTGCGGTCGCGGCGGCGTGCGCATCCGCCAGGGCGATGGCAGGGATCCTCATCCACCAGTCGGTCTGCACGACGGTCAGCACGTCACCGGGTGCGGCGCCTGGGTGCCTGGCCCGGTAGGCGGCCAGCGCGGTCTCCGGGGAGAGTCCGTAGGCGGCGAGCGACTGGTACCCGTACGAGGTGACCGGGCCCGTGAGCATCTCGTCGGTGATCCCTGCGATGGCGCCGCTGACGACGAGCCACAGCCGCCAGTCGTCCGTGTTGGTTCCGACGAGGACGTCGACGTCGCGGCTGGATCCCGCAGCGATGCGGTCGATGGGCAGCCCCGGCACGGTGTCCCCGTCGACCACGGGCTGCCACGGCATGGTGCTCGTGACGACCTCCCAGCCCCAGCGGTCGGGGTCCGGGTCGGCGAGCAGGTCCGCCTTGAGGGCGGCCTGGGCGGCGAGCAGGCGGGGGATCCCGGCGTCGGCGATCGCTGCACGGGTCGGTGCGACGCCGAGCTTCTCGGCCAGGCAGTGGCCGATGCGCAGTGCGTCGTCGGCCGGGGTCACGTGGTGGGCAGCCCCGCTCTGCAGGATCGCTCGTCGGAAGAGGCCTTGCGCGCGGGGCATGGCGAGCAGGGTGCCGATGCTCATCGCTCCGGCGGACTCACCGAAGACGGTGACGTTGTGGGGGTCGCCGCCGAAGGCAGCGATGTTGTCCCGGACCCACTCGAGGGCAGCGACCTGGTCGAGGAGACCGAGGTTTGCGATCCCGTCCCCGAGGTAGAGGAACCCCTCTGCGCCGGGCCGCCAGTTGATGACGACGCAGACCACTCCGTCCCGGGCGAACCGGCTGCCGTCGTAGGCCGCCGTGGAGCTGAGCTCGAACATGCCGCCCTGGATCCACACCATCACCGGCAGCCCGGCTGCGGTCGGGTGGGGCGCCCAGAGGTTGAGGTTCAGGCAGTCCTCCGAGGGTGCGGCGCGCCGGACGGCCTCGAACGCCGCCCCGACGTCCTCCCAGTCCTCCCCGGCCCCCGATGGTGGGCCGGTCGGTGTCGGGGGAGCGACCTGCGGTGGCTCGGCGCCCAGCGTCACGGCGTCACGGATGCCAGCCCAGGCTGGCGCCGGCTGCGGGGGAGCGAGGCGGTTCACGCCGAAGGGGGCCGCGGCATACGGCACGCCGAGGAAGGACGCCACCCCGTCGGCGACGAGCCCGCGCAGCTCTCCGCTGACCGTCTTGACCACCGCACCCATTCGTCCACGGTTCTGCCCACGGCGCACACTGACCAGAGTCGAAGGTCCCGGACCCCCGAGCGACGCAGCCGAAGCGCGACCGGAGACGGAGGCGCGTCGTCAGGCCAGCACGGTGCTCGCGGGGACCTTGGGCCCTAGGCCCGGTCGGTGGATGCTTCCTATCGTGGTTTCCGATGAAGGAGGCGGCTTCGAGTGAGGGTCATCATCGGCAATCGTGAGGAGACTGTCAGAGGTCGTCGCGCGACGGCTCCCTTCAGGACGAACGCGGTGGTCGCGGGAGTCTTGTTCATCGTGGCAACCGTGGCGAGTCTTCTGAGCGGACCCTTCCTGGCTCCGGTGACGGGCGTCGACCACCTCGCCGACGCGGCGGCACACGAGAGCCAGGTGGCCATGGGTGTGCTGCTCGGGCTCATCGCCGCGTTCGCGGCGCCGGGCATCGCGATCGCGCTGTATCCGGTGCTGCGAAGGTTCGGTGAGGGCTTGGCGCTCGGAGCTGTCGGCTTCAGGCTCATGGAGGGGATCTTCTACGCCTTGGGCATGTGGGCGTTGCTGTCACTGTCGACGTTGAGCCGGGCATTCGCCGTCGCGGGAGCGCCCCGTGGCGCGGGCTACGCGGTCCTCGGTGACGCGCTGCTGGGGCAGTACCACTGGCTGGCTGATGCCGGACTGCTGTTGGCCTTCAGCGTCGGCGGGCTCTTGTACTACCTGCTGTTCTACCGCAGCAGGCTCATCCCGATCTGGCTGTCGGCGTGGGGAATTGCCGGGGTGGTCCTGCTGATGCTCGCGGGGGTGCTCATCATCTTCGGCACCATCAGTCCACTGTCGACAGCTCAGGTCGCCCTGGCCGTCCCGATCGGACTGCAGGAGATGGTGTTGGCCGTCTGGCTCCTCGTCAAGGGCTTCGACCGCTCCGCCCTGGCGGCGCTGGAGTCCTGACGGTTGACCGATTTCGATGACTGGGCCGGCCCACCTCCGGTCAGGGCTCGGCTGCCCGCTCGTGCTCGAGGTGCACCTTCATGCTCTGCCAGATGCGCTCTTCCTGACGTCGACCGAGCCAGACGATCAGCGGACCCAACAGGTGCAGCGCCCCTTTGGGGCGGACCTGGCCGGACCAGCTCATGCGCGTTCCTGCGGCGACCGGCTCGAAGCGCAGGACGTAGCGGATGTCGGCCTGCGCCATCGTCGTGACCGATGCGAGGAGCTTCGGCCGGTCGAAGTCCGTGATCTCGATGAGCAGGTCCGCGGTGCGGCCGCCCGACCACACGGCGGAGCGGAAGGTCGTGCCGCGGCCGACGGGCGCGGCGCCGACCTTCTGGGCGCGGACCATCCGCGGGTTGTACTGCGGCTCGTTGGTCTGGTCGGCCACGTAGTCGAAGACCACGTCCACGGGACTGGCGATCGTGATGTCACCCTCGATGCCCGCCACGTCGCTCCCTCAGCCCGGGCTGCCAGCGGAGCCCGCGTCGGCCGGCTCGCCTCGGGCGCCCAGCACCAGCAGCGCGAACGCGAGGACGTAGAGTCCGGCGATCACCGGCTCCAACGCATCGAAGGCCACGGCATCCGGCACTCCGGCCCAGACCTGGAACGGCATCCCGACGAGATAGCTGATCTGCTCGGGGATGCCTGACAGCAGGGCCACGAACGCCAGCACGTAGCCCCACGCGGACCGGCGCCACAGCAGCACGGCGCCCACGGCATACAACGGCACCTGCACGGCCAGGTCCAGCACGGCCGACGTGTGGATGAGCGCGGTGGACTCCACGAGGCGGCTGCCCACGGGCACCGTCCCGTTGACCGCGTTGACGACCGCCGCCGCGATCCACATGCCGCCGAGCGAGATCGCGAGGATTCCCAGTGCCGCCGCCACGGGCCACACCTGCCGCATCCCGCGGAACTGCTCTCTCACCATGTCGATCTCGAGACCGCCGATGGTGAGCACCATGGCGATCAGGCTCGAGGAGAAGACCGCCACGTGGAGCAGGAAGAGGTCGTTGAAATCGGTGGCGAAGACGTAGAAGGCGTAGCCGTAGACGAGGTCGGCGAGCAGTCCGGCGGTCACCAGCCGGCCCAGCAGCGAACCGCGCCGGGCACGACCCACGGCCAGGGCCAGCGCCGGTACGACCAGGACCGCCGTCACCACGTCGTAACCGCGCAGGATCTCCGCGGTCGACCGGGCACCGGTGTAGACCCCGTCGATCACGAGCCCCGCCACCGACGCCGCGAGGGCGAGGGCCGCAGTGACCCAGACGACCGCCGCCGTCCCGGTGCCCAAGGTGCGGGGCTGCACCTGACCCTGCAGCCTCGGCTGCTCCCGGCTGCCGATCGTGGCCATGGTGGTCGCCTCCTCGACGGAGCAGCCTGCCGGCCGAAGGCTGGCACGACCACTTCGTACCATCACCACACTAGGCAGCTGGGACCGAAGGGGGCAGGGCCGAAGGTCCCCGCGCCGGCAGGTCACTCGCCCGTGGGACCCCCGGCGAGCTCGGCGACGATGTCGAGGTGGCCCACGTGCCTCGCGTACTCCTGGACGAGGTGCAGGAGCACCCGTTCGAGGGTGGCCGGTGGGCGACCCTCCCAGCGGGGGCCGGGCTGACCGACATCGTCCAGACCGTGCGACTCGATGACCGCGTTGCTGCGTCGAGCCTGCGCGCGGAAGGCCGCGAGGAGGTCGTCGAGCGTCTCCGTGTCAGCGACGAACCAGCGCCCGTCGCGGCGGTCGGCCCATGGTTCGGTAATGACCGCACCCTCGAATCCCCATTCGAGCCAGCGTTGCTCGACATGCGTCAGATGCTTCAAGAGCTGAACCGGGGTCCAGCCGGACGGGACGCGTGTGACCCGCTGCTCGTCGACGGGGATGCCTTCGACCCTGCTGGCGACCTGGTCGCGGAAGTAGTCGAGATACCGAAGCATCACCTCGGTGCGGGTCGATGCGGCATCGGTCGGCTCGGGGAAGGTCGGGCTCATCGGCCGAGTATGACCGGCGTGCGTCCGACCGTGGCCTGTTACACGGGCTTATGGGGTTTCGGAGGCTTCGGATGGACCAGGCCGTCGGTCGGGGGAGCCACGACGCTGCCGTCAAGCGTCACGAGCGGGGGCATCGGCTGGCCCAACGGGTCCGGCCACGGTGCGGTCGGCTGGGGTGGGGTCGGCGGGCTGGGCGTTGTGGGCTGGGTGATCACCGTTCCGGGTGCCGGCGGGACGGACCTGCTGACGGCAGGGTCGACCAGGTGTGCCAGCGACGGGGCCGTGTCGACGCGTGGGACCTCCATGGGCGGCAGGCCGAGCAGGTCGATGATCGTCTTGGGGATGCTGGCGTGGGAGTGCCAGCGGGCATCGATGTGTTGACCGACCTTGCCCCCGAACATGACCAGCGGTATCCGTGAGCCACCGATGGCGGCATACCCGTCGGGGTGCAGTGCGTCGGGAACGGTCTCGATCGCCGGCGTCGGCACCGAGTCGGCGTAACCGCCCCAGTCGTCCCAGGTCAGCACGAAGGTGGTGTCGTCCCAGCCCCCGCCGTCGATGACGGCCTGGACCCGCTGCCAGACGAGGTCATGGCCCTTGGTGACGTAGCCGGGGTCGCTGACGAAGGGCGGGTGTTCGTCGTAGCCCGCCGGGCTCCACACGTAGCAGACCTGCGGGAGGGTGCCCGCCTTCGCCATCGGGACGAACTGGCTGGGCGGGTACACGTGGGCGTTGCCGGGGGCCGTGCTCAACGAGGCGTAGAACTTCGTCGGGTAGCCCGACTGGTCGGGGAAGGCAGCCCACCCGACGCCGGCGGTCTGGGCGACGGAGAAGATCGAGGGCAGGTCCCAGACCGGGTGGGGGCCGACGAACGGCGGGTTCTTCATGGTCGGCATCTGACCCCCGATGGCCAGCATGTGACCGGGCGTCGAGTTCGACCCGGACCCGAAGTGGTGGTCGCAGAACACGAACTGCTTCGCCAGCCACGAGTAGAACGGGATCACCACGTCGCTGTCGACCTGCGCGGACAGCGCCGGGTAGTCGCCCATCGAGTAGTGGACCCACGCGTTGCGGTCGTGGGGCTGGTCGAAGTCGGGAGGGCTGGACAGCAACGGCCCGTGGTTCGCGACGGCGGCGCCCCAGGCCGCCAGGGCGGAGAAGTAGAAGTCGGTCGTCTTGTTCTCCTGCAGGAACACGACCACCCGGTGCCCAGGAATCTCGCTCATTCCGGCGCCTCCCGATCTCCTCGCGTGCAGCTCGTCGTCAGACCCAGCCAAGCACTCGAACCCGTCGTCGGCCAGGTGCGGAGGCGCTCAGCCCTGAGGCAGACGCGCCTTTCCGCGTCCCGCAGGGGTGCGTTCCACGGGGCTTGCCGCGTCCAGCCCCCACTCCGCCCAGGACCCGTCGTAGACACGGACGCCGGGGCGGCCCAGCAGATGGGTCAGGACGAACCAGGTGGTGGCGGCCCGCGCGCCGACCGTGCAGTACGTGATGATCCCCGTCAGCCGCGCGAGGTCGGCACTGGTGAAGATGCACGTCAGCTCCGCGGCGTCGCGGAACGAGCCGCGCTCGTCCAGCACCCTGGTGATCGGGACGTGCACGGCGGTGGGAACGTGGCCCGTCCGGCCGCCGACCTGCTGTCCTCCGGAGGGCCAGAACTGGTCACCCCGGTACTCCGCCTCGGAGCGGACGTCCAGGATCACGGTGCCTGCGTCCTCGATGGCTCGCTCGACATCCTCGCGTCCCGCCCTCATCGCGGGATCAACCCCTTCGAGCCGGTAGGCGGTGGGCGTCGGAGACGGCACCGCCCTGGTCACCGGGCGACCCTGCGCCTGCCACGTGTCCAGGGAGCAGTCGAGCAGCCCGACCCGTCGGTGTCCGTGGGCCTGGAGGAGCCACAGTCCCAGGGCCGGGGCGTAGCCGGTGAACACCACGAGGGTGTCGGCATCGATCCCGGAGTCGCGAACCAGTCGTTCGACGGCCGCCGGGTCGACGAGCTGGAAGTCGGGGCGTCTGAGGTCCGTGTAGATGTTCCAGAGCACGGCACCCGGGAGGTGCGCGGCGTCGTAGCCGGCGGCAGCGACGTCGACGTGGATGATGCGGACACCGCCATCGGCAAGGTGCTCGTGCAGCCAGCCGGGGTCGATCAGGAGCGCGCCGCGTCCCTGGCCGACCTGGCCGACCTGGCCGACCTGGCCGACGTGGCCGAGCTGACCGGCCTGACCGGCCTGACCGGCATACGTGCTGACAACTGAGGAACCGTCCATGCTGACCACCTCGGGCCTTCAGGACCTATTCGATGTGGATCCAGCCCAGCAGGTCCTCGTCCCGGACTGTCTCCAGGAGTTCGGGATGGTCAGCGCGCATGTGCTCCCGGATCGCGTCGATCACCAGTTCGTCGGTGTCGCCGTGAGCCACGAACCCGCATTCGCAGCGGATGATTCTGGCCATGTCGTCCTCCTCTCATGGTGTACGCCGATGGCCTTGCCACAATGTTGGCATGACGTTGGCGTCGCCGATCGCGACGAGGATTCAGCTCTGCGGGCCGCCCGTGATCGAGCTGCAGGGCCAACGCCTCGACGACCGCCTCGCCGGGCACCAGAGCGTTCTCCTGTTCGCCTACCTCGTCCTCAACCGTCACCGGGTCAGCAGCCGCGACGACGTGCAGCGGGCCCTCTGGCCGGACGGACCCGGGCACGCGTCCGGCCTCAATCCCCTCGTCTCCAAGCTGCGCAAGGTCCTGGGTGCCGGCCTGGTCGAAGGGCGGTCGGGCCTTCGGCTGCGGCTGCCCAGCGACGCCGTGGTCGACGTCGAGGCCGCTCGTCGGGCGGTCCACACCGCTGAGTCCCAGATCGCCTTGGCACACTGGAAGCAGGCGTGGGCGCCCGCGCAGGTCGCGATGTTCATCACGGAGAGAGAGTTCCTGCCGGGGGAGGAGGCGCCGTGGATCGAGGAGGAGCGCCGAGAGCTCACCGCCGTCGCGCTCCGCGCACTGCAGGCGTATGCCGTCGCCGCACTGGGCACGGGCGGCACCGAGCTTCCTGCCGCCGTGCGGGCAGGGCGCCGACTCGTCCGGTTGGCTCCGCTCCACGAGAGCGGACACCAGGTCCTCATGCAGGCGCTGGCTCGCGAGGGCAACGTCGCCGAGGCCTTGACGGTCTACGCCGACCTGCAGGTGCTGCTCCGTGAGGAGCTGGGGGTGTCGCCCAGCGCGGCCAGCCAACGGGTCTTCGAAGGCCTGCTGCACGGCTGATGACCGGCTGCGTCCACCATGACGACGGACCGCCCAGCCCCCCCGACGCCGACCTACTTCACGCAGGGGATCCCGCCACCGGACAGGTCGGTCAGGGCCGTCGGGGGCGGCCCGGACCGACCGCCTCCCACCGCGGACACGGCAGTCGCCGGCGGCGGCGCAGGGGTCGTGGCCGTGCCCGAGGGGGTGGCCGAGGCCGGGAGCGTGAACCCGTTGCCGAGGCGGACGATGAGTGATCCCGACGGCGTGGAGGCGCGTTCCCGGATCTCCAGCCCGCCGAGGAGGCCGGCGAGCGACTGGGCGGCCGCGGAGTCACCGGGGGCGTAGTCGACGACCGAGCCGGTGCGCGGCACTCCGGTGGAGACGAGGCCGGCCCGGTAGCCCTTGGCCACGGCGGCGTCGAGCACGAGCCGGGCCTGGCCGGCGACCCCGGACTCGTTGATGACGTCGACCTTGCGGTCAGGCACGGGCGTCGTCGTCGCCGAGGGTTTCGGTGTCGCTGGTGCCGTCGGCGCATTGCCGGTGCTCAGGATCGCGTGCACCGTGCTGCGGATCACCGGCACGTTGACGAAGTTGACCGACTGTCCGCGAGAGTCGAAGCCGAAGCGCTCGACCGGGAGCGTGAAGAAGTGCAGGTTGCCGCCCGAGATCGCCGAAGCGTCCCGCGCCAGACCGATCGGGTCGAGCCCGGCATCGATCGCCGTGTTCTGCTTCGCCACGTTGACCAGGCCCGTGATGGTCGCCGGGTTGATGAACGTGTTGGCCTGCTTGAGCTGGTGGAAGAGCGAGGCGATGAAGGCCTGCTGGCGGCGGGACCGGTCCAGGTCGGTGAACTGCAGGTCGGGGTGCACCGTGTCCCGGCGCTGGCGCACGAACGCCATGGCCTGCGAGGCGTCGATCTCCTGCAGTCCGGCGTGGAAGTTGGCGCCGGAGAAGGTGTCCTGGGTGTCCTCCTTGACGCACACCTGGATCGGCTGCACGTTCTGCGCGATCTGGTAGAAGGCCACCATCGTCACCTCGACGAAGTGGTCGATCGGCACGCCCCCGAGGAACTGCCGGACCGTCGCGATCTCGGTCTTGCGACCCGCCTCGCGCGCCTGCTGGTTGGCCGGGTGACCGGTGACGCCCTTCTTGGCCAGTGCACGTTGCTCCTGGTCGTACGCCAGCCCGTAGGCCTCCTTGATCTTGCCCTTGCACTCGCCGTCGGGACAGCCGACGAAGTCGACGTAGTCGTCACGGGGGATCGAGATGGCTGTGGCGCGGGTGCCGTCGCCCGGGATGTGCACGAGCATGAGCACGTTGGTGTTGAGGCCCCCGATGCTCGCGTCGCCGGTGTGGAGCGCGTCGTACATCGCCTTCGGCAGCGGGTCGCCGTTCTCGTCGAGGCGGCTGTCGAGACCCATGATGAGCAGGTTCGTGTCGCCGTGGGTCGACTGCGTGCCTCCGGCCAACGCCGCCGAACGGCGTATGCCGCTGTCGAGCGAGTGGTACTGGTAGGCGCCGTAGCCGGCCAGTGCCAGGACCAGGACCCCGACGACGCCCAGGATCCACCAGCGTCGGCCACGACGCGGCCGGTCCGAACGGTGCCCGGACACCTCCTCCGCGTCAGGCGCGGACGCCGAAGCGGGCTCGGCGTCGCCGCTCATGCTCGGCTCCCCGTCGTGCGGCCTTCCGTGACGTTGGCACCGTCCCCGCTCAGGCGCGACTGTCCGACGAACTCATCCATGCTGCTCACTGCTGCTCCTCTGGTGTCGTCCGCCTTCGCTGCGCGACGACCTGTCTGTGGACGAGGGTTCCAGTTCGCTCTGAATGGTTGCTGGGGGCAGCCGGAAAAGGCAAACCGCAGGCCACGAGGTGACCTGCGGTTTGGGGTGGTGGCCAGGGGCGGGGTCGAACCGCCGACCTTCCGATTTTCAGTCGGACGCTCGTACCAACTGAGCTACCTGGCCGGGACAACGAGTGGAACTATAGCCGACCCGTTGCCCCTTCCCGCAAACCGTCCGGCGTCACGCGGACGGTCCCTTGGTGCGCACGTCCGCGACGCGCGACATGGCCTCCTGCAGCTCCCCGAGCCAGTCGCTCTCGTGCTGGCCGACGAGCTTGACGCACCAGGCGAGCGCCTCGGCGCGGGACCGGGCCACGCCGGCGTCGACGAGGGTGTCGAGGACGCGGCGTTCGGGCTGGCGCAGCCGGGTCATCGCCGGGGCTGCGACGTGCGTGAACAGCTCGGTGCGATCGCCGACGCGCACGGCCCAGGAGACCTTGCGCTCGAAACGGTGCTCGGCCTCGCGGGCGATCTCGATGCGGCGGCCGCGGGTGTCCTCGCGGAAGGCCTTGGTGCGGCCGGCGCGCGCCTCGTCGCGCTCGGCGTCGCTCGACCCGTCGGGCAGGTCGACGTCGGCGATGGTGAGGACGACGGTGATCTCCTCGCGGTCGACGGTGATCTCGGGTGGCGTGCTGCGCCACTCCTCGGGGAGGCGGCCGACGAACCAGCCGCGCACCCGCTCCAATGCTTCGTTCGTAATCATGTAATCAGCATTACTCGATTACAGACGCGGGTCAACGTCTTACGCCCGGGGCGAAGCGCGAGGGCGCATGCCGCCCGGTGGCTGGCGGACGGCATACGCCCTCGGTGGAAAGGGTCGCGGTCCTCAGCGGCGGCGGGCACGGATCGAGTACGCGCCGGTGCCGGTCGGCGCGTGGTGGCGCACCTGGGCGACGTAGCGTCCCGGCGTCAGCCCGGCGCGCACGCGGGCGTTGACGCCGAAGCCGCCGTCGTCGTCCTCGCCCACGAGATGGGTGTCGCTGTCAGGTCCGAAGAGCGTCAGGTAGACGTCGGTGGAGCCTCTCGTCGTGACCTCGTAGAGCCCGTCGCTCGCGACGTCGAAGGCGTAGAGGTCCTCCTCGCCCGCTGCCCCGATCGAGGCGTCGACCTTCGGTCCGTCGACGGTGAGCGGCACGGCGTCGCTGACGACCGGAGTCGACCTCGGGTACATCGCGGCCCCGGAGACGAATGCCTTGTCGAGCGAGGACAGGACGTCGTTGGCGTGGGTCGCGACGCCGTTGAGCGTCCACGTCGCGGGGAACGCGTAGAGCATGATCGAGTCGGGGTCGAACTGCGTCCCCTTGATCTGGTCGACCGCGTACTTCATGAAGACGTTGTGGCGCACCTTCGCCTCGTCCCAGCGGTTCGGTGGCCCGGCGAGCGCTGCGATGACGACCGGCTCGTTCCACTGGATGCCGCCCTCGGGGTTCGAGTGCTCGTGCGCCAGCCCGACCGCGTGGCCGAACTCGTGTCCGGCCGTGCCGCCGTCGAGGAAGCCGAGGTTCATCGTCGCCTCGTTGCTGGGAATGCCCTTGTTGTCGGTGCCGACGTAGGACCAGGCGCCGTCGTTGGGGTCGAAGGAGATCCGGATGTCGGCGTCCGGGTGGTCGCCGAAGTCGAAGGCGATGTTGCACGCGGCCTGCCACCAGGCGGCCTGCTCGCGGGCCTTCGCCTGCTGCTCCGGGGTGCCCTCGAGGAAACGGACCTTGAGGCTCGTCCCGTTCATCCACGCCTTGCCGATGGGCGAGATCGCACGATCCGCGCCGTCCGGCCCGCGCACGCGCCGGTGAGGGCGCATCAGGTCCTTGGGAAGGATCCGGTCGAAGCACACGTGCGGCGCATCCGTCATGGCGTTCCCCAATCGATCCGGGGCGCAAGCGCGCCCACGGTCCATCGTCCTCCCGCGGTTTCTCCGCCACAGGAGAAACGGGCGCATGCCGTCCCGTGGGCGTATGCCGTCCGGTGCCCCGATCGCGGGGCCGCCCCGTGCCGTGAGGCCACCTCGGGCGCCTAGAGTTGGTGACCGTGCAGTTCCTCAACGGTCTCCAGCCCCAGCTCGACCTCACCTACGACGACGTCTTCATGGTGCCCAGCCGGTCGTCCGTGACGAGCCGCCTCGACGTCGACCTCTCGACGGTCGACGGGTCGGGCACCACGATCCCGCTCGTCGTGGCCAACATGACCGCCATCGCCGGGCGCCGGATGGCCGAGACGGTCGCGCGACGGGGTGGCATCGCCGTCATCCCCCAGGACATCCCCGTCGAGGTCGTGCGCAACGTCGTCGGCTGGGTCAAGGAGCGCCACCTCGTCCACGACACGGCGATCACGCTCGAGCGGCACATGACAGCGGGTGAGGCGCTCGTGCTCATCGGCAAGCGTGCCCACGGCGTCGCGGTCGTCGTGGACGGCCCGAAGCCCGTCGGCATCGTCAGCGAGAAGGACCTGACCGGCGTGGACCGCTACACGCAGGTGCACGACGTCATGCACGAGGACATGGTCGTGCTGCCGGATACCCTCGACCCGCAGGAGGCCTTCGAGCGGCTGTCCGCGGCGCGCCGCAAGGTCGCTCCCGTCGTCTCCGAGCACGGCGAGCTCGTCGGCATCCTCACCCGGGGCGGTGCGATCCGCGCCGGCCTCTACCGACCCGCCGTCGACGACGACCGGCGACTGCGCGTGGCTGCCGCCGTCGGCATCAACGGCGACGTCGCGGCCAAGGCCGCGGAGGTGCTCGAGACCGGCGCCGACGTCCTCGTCATCGACACCGCCCACGGCCACCAGGACAAGATGATCGAGGCGCTCCGCGCCGTGCGGGCCCTCGACCCGCATGTCCCGGTCGTCGCCGGCAACGTCGTGTCGGCCGCCGGAACCCGCGAGCTCATCGAGGCCGGGGCGGACATCGTCAAGGTCGGCGTCGGCCCCGGCGCGATGTGCACGACCCGGATGATGACCGCCGTTGGTCGCCCGCAGTTCTCGGCAGTGCTCGAATGTGCCACGGCCGCAAGGGAGCTCGGCAAGCACGTCTGGGCCGACGGCGGCGTCCGTCACCCGCGCGACGTCGCCCTGGCGCTCGCGGCCGGCGCGTCGAACGTCATGATCGGTTCTTGGTTCGCCGGCACCCTCGAGTCGCCCGGCGACCTCTACACCGACAACGACGGCCGTCAGTACAAGGAGTCGTTCGGCATGGCGAGCAGCCGAGCGGTCCGCAACCGCACGGCCACCGACACCGAGTACGACCGCGCGCGCAAGGCCCTCTTCGAGGAGGGGATCAGCACGGCTCGGATGTACGTCGACCCGTCACGCCCGTCCGTCGAGGACGTCATCGACGAGATCGTCGCCGGCCTGCGCAGCAGCTGCACGTATGCCGGTGCCCGCAGTCTGGAGGAGTTCCACCAGCGGGCGGTCGTCGGGCTCCAGAGCACGGCCGGTTTCGCCGAGGGGCGGCCGCTCCACACCTCCTGGTGACCACGGCCCCGCCCCCCGCAGCAGCTCCCCCCCGCAACACACCCGGCAAAGGTCAACTGGTCGCGGTTGCAACCCGCACACCCTGACTGTTTCCGGGTGTGTTGCGGGTGGGTGTGCTCGGCAGGGGGAGGGTCGGCGCACGCCACGCCACGCCGCACGGCATACGGCAGACGGCTCAGTGGCGCTTGCGGCCGACCTCGACGATGCGCCAGCCGCGCTCCCGGGCGATCTCGCGCAGCTCTCCGTCCGGGTTGACCGCCACGGCAGTGCCGACCCGCTCCATGATCGGCAGGTCGCTGACGGAGTCGCTGTAGGCGGCGCACCGGTCGAGGTCGTAACCACGCTCGCCGGCCAGCTTCTCGATCTCGATGACCTTGCCGGGGCCGTAGCAGAACTCGCCGGCGAGGTGGCCGGTGTAGCGGCCCTCGTCGTCGAGCTCGCTGCGCGTGGCGACGGCACCCTCGAGACCGAGCGCCGTCGCGATGCGGCTCACGAGCTCGATGGGGGACGCTGACACGACGATCCGGTCATGACCGATCTCACGGGCCTCCGACAGCAGCCTCATCGAGGCCGGGATGGCCTTGCGGACGATGCCCGGTGTGATCGCGTCGGTGAGGTGGATGATGTCGGACTGCCGGATGCCGGCGACGGCCCGGAGGATGCGCTCGCGCAGAGCCTCCGAGCCCTCGTCGGTGGATCCCTTGCGGTGGAAGGAGATCGCGTTGACGGTGTCCTTGACGAGGTCCTTCCACGGCACGTGACCGCCGCGGAAGGCAGCGATCGCGAGCGGGTAGTTGGCGGACCCGCGGATCAAGGTGCGGTCGAGGTCGAAGAAGGCAGCCGTCGGCATGCCCGCGGCCTCGAGGTCACCCGTCAAGGGACTCAGCCCACACTGGCCGCGAGCGGCAGCGCGACGCGCCGCGGCGGGACCGCCGCGTTGACGGCGCCCTTGGGCAGCGGCTTCGGGCGGTTCGGCAGCGCCAGACGGAAGACCTTGGCCCACGCCTGGCCGACCTGCTTCGGCAGCGGGCCCGTCGTGTAGGGCAGGCCGTAGCGCTGGCAGATCTCACGCATCTCGACCGCGACCTCGTGGTAGCGGTTGCTCGGCAGGTCCGGGAAGCAGTGGTGCTCGATCTGGTGGCTGAGGTTGCCGGTCATGAGGTGCATCAGCTTGCTGCCCGAGATGTTGGCCGAGCCGAGCATCTGGCGGATGTACCAGTCGCCGCGGGTCTCGCCCTCGATCTCCTCCTCGGTGAAGACGTCGACACCGTCGGGGAAGTGGCCGCAGAAGATGACCGAGTGCGCCCAGACGTTGCGGATCGCGTTGGCCGTGAAGGTGCCGAGGAGCGCCTGCTTGCCGGAGCCGAACGGCACGGCGGCGAGCGGCGTCGCGGCGTAGTCCTTGGTGAACTGGCGCACCACCTTGCGGCCCACGGCCTTGAGGTCCTTCTTGAGGTCCGCCTTGGACTTCTCGCCGTCCTTGACCGCCTCGAGCTCGAGGTCGTAGATCGCGATGCCCCACTCGAAGAAGGGAGCCAGGATGCCGTTGATGACCGGGTTGAGCAGGTTGAAGGGGCGCCACGGCTGTTCCTCGGCCATCCGCAGGGTGGAGTAGCCCACGTCCTTGTCCTTGCCCAGCACGTTGGTCCACGTGTGGTGCAGGTCGTTGTGGGTGTGCTTCCACGCCGCGGCGGGCGTGACGAAGTCCCACTCCCACGTCGTGGAGTGGATGTCGGGGTCACGCATCCAGTCCCACTGCCCGTGCAGGACGTTGTGCCCGATCTCCATGTTCTCGAGGATCTTCGCGACGGACAGCATCGCCGTCCCGGCGACGAACGCCGTCTTCTTCTTCGACAGGAGCAGCGTGGCGCGGCCGGCGACCTCGAGGGTGCGCTGGACGCGGATGACGCGGCGGATGTAGGCCGCGTCCTTGGCGCCGCGCGTCGCGATGATGCGGTCGCGCAGGGCATCGAGCTCCTGGCCGAGGCGCTCGACGTCGGCGTCGGACAGGTGCGCGGCGGCACTCGGGCGCTTGACGGGTCCGCCGGACGCTGCGAGGACCGGCTTCTTGGGCCGGGTCGTCGTGGCGGTGCCTGCAACGGCACCGACAGCGTCGGCGACGCCGGTGGGCGTCGTCGTCGGTCGGTTCGTGGTGGCGGTCATGGGGTGTTTCCCTTCCTAGATGTCCAGGTGGACGGGTCCGGCAGCGGCGTTGACGCAGGTCTGGATCAGCTCGCCCTCGTCGCCGTGCACCTCGCCGGTGCGCAGGTCGCGGACCTTGCCGGCGACGAGTGGGACGAGGCAGCTGCGGCAGATGCCCATGCGGCACCCGCTCGGCATCACCACGCCGCACTCCTCCCCGGCTTCGAGGAGGGGGACGTCGCCGCCCACCTCCGTCTCCTTGTCCGACTTCTCGAACGTCAGCAGGCCGCCCTCGCCGCCGGATCCCTCCAGCAGGACGGGCGCGAAACGCTCGATGGTCAGGTTGGTGTGGGCGTCGTCGTCACCGTGGCGCAGCCACAGCTCCGTGGCCGCGTCGAGGAACTCCGTGGGCCCGCAGGCGTATGCCGCCCGCTCGCGCCAGTCGGGACAGAGCGTCTCGAGATCGGTGACGTCCGAGAGGTCGAGGCGGCGGCCGCCCTCCTCGCGGGTGAACCAGTGCTTGACCGCGAGGCCGGGGAACTGGTCGGCGAGCTCGAGCAGCTCGTCGTGGAAGAGGGCCTCGTCGCGGGTGCGCGCCGAGTGGATGAGCACGACGTCGGCGTCGGGGCGGCGCGGGACGAGGGTGCGGATCATCGACATGACCGGCGTCAGGCCGCTGCCGGCGGTGAGCATCAGGAGCGGCCGCGGGTGCTCGGGGAGCACGAAGTCGCCCTGGGGGGTGTCGAGGAAGAGGATGTCGCCGACCTTCGTGTCGCGCGCGAGGGCCGTCGAGACGAAGCCGATGGCGGTGACCGTGATGGCTGGGTCGTGACCGACGGCGGCGGACAGCGAGTAGCTGCGCCACTGGCGCACCCCGTCGATCTCGACGCCGATGCGGGCCCACTGGCCGGCGGCGTGGGGGTTCCAGCCGCGACCGGGACGGAAGTGGATCGTCGTCGAGTCGGGGGTCTCACGGACCACCTTCGTGACGACGCCGCGCAGCTGGCGCGCCGAGGACAGCGGGTTCACCAGATTGAGGATGTCCTCGGGCGCGAGCGGGGTCGTCAGGAGCGACGCCACACGCCGGAGAGCTCTGATCTGGGTCATGGTTCCATCTTCGAGGCCGAAGACCCCCCGCGTCTTGGGGTGACGCGTAGTCTTTGAGGGAAGAAACTGTTGCGTCACGACAAAATGCTGGAGGCCGCCGTGGCACAGGACACATCTGACCCGCCGTGGTTGTCTCTGCCCGCCGAAGTTGCGACCGTGCTGCGACCCGTCGTGAAGGACATCGTCGAGGCCATCATCAACGGCATACCCCGTGACGTCCCCGTCTACGCGATGCCCATGGAGGGGCGGTTCGGTCAGGGGGTGCGCCAGGGCGTCACGATCGCGCTCAACCGCTTCCTCGACCTGCCGGGCACGCGTCTGCCGGCCCTGTCCGAGGATGGCAAGTGGGTCTACGAGAGCCTCGGTCGCGGCGAGGTGCGCTCCGGCCGGAGCCTCGAGTCACTGCTCGCCGCCTATCGCTACGGGGCGCGCGTCACCTTCCGGGCGATCTCACGCACGGTGGACGTGTCGCAGATGCCGCCCGACGCGCTGCTCGCGCTGGGGGAGTCGCTCTTCGCCTACATCGACGAGCTGTCGGCGGCGAGCGCGCAGGGCTACGCACAGGAGCAGTCCGAGCGGGCCGGCGAGCAGGTGCGGCTGCGGGGGGAGCTGCTCGAGATGATCCTGCGCGGCGACTCCAGCGACGGCGGGGTGCCTCGCCTCGCCGCAGCCGTCGGGTGGACCCTGCCGGAGGTCGTCGGTGTCGCGCTCGTGCCGTTCCCGCACGTCGACGGGCTGCGAGCGGCTCTGGGGCCGGATGCTCTCGTCGCGGAGCGAGGCAGCGACGTCGTCATCGTCTTCCCGTTCGCCAGCCGCTCGGCTCGCCGGCGCGGCCTGGAGCGCGCGCTGCGAGGACGCCGTGCCATCGTCGGCCCACCGAGGCCGTGGCAGCAGGCGGGGGAGTCCCTGCACCTCGCGACGTCCGCGGGCGCGCACGGCATCGGGCCGGCGCCGGACCAGCCCGACGGCGACGCGGCCCCGGTCTGGGTCGAGGACCACCTCGCCGAGCTCGTCGTGCACGCCGAGCCGCTCGCCACCGACGACCTCGCCCGCACGCGGCTCGCGCCACTCGACGGGCTGCGGCCTGCGGTCCGTGAACGACTCACCGAGACGCTTTTGTCGTGGTTGCGCCACCAGGGGCAGCGGGCGCCGATCGCGGAGGAGCTGTTCGTGCACCAGCAGACCGTGGGCTACCGGGTCGCGCAGCTCAAGGAGCTCTTCGGCGACGCGCTCGATGACCCCGAGGTGCGCTTCGAGCTCGAGCTCGTCCTGCGGGCCGGCCACCGCTGAGCGCGACCCGTCAGAGCAGGCGGATGGGACCCGTCGAGGTATGCCGTCACGGCCTCGACGACGCCTCCGAAGAAGGTCGCGTAGACGTCGCGGGTGACGTAGCCGAGATGGGGCGTCAGGAGCGTGCGCGGCGCCGTGCGGAGCGGGTGGCCCGCGGGCAGCGGCTCCTCGTCGAAGACGTCGAGGCCGACTCCGCCCAGATGGCCTCGCTCGAGGGCGGCGAGCAGGGCGCGCCCGTCGACGATGGGTCCTCGCGAGGTGTTGACGAGCAGGGCGTGGGGGCGCATCAGTGCGAGCTCGCGCTCGCCGACGAGGCCTCGGGTCCCGTCGACGAGCGGCAGGTGGACCGAGACGACGTCGGAGCTGGCGAGCAGCTCGTCGAGCGGAACGGCCCGGGCCCCGACGGCCTCCGCGCGGGCAGGCGTGAGGTTGCGGCTCCAGGCGACGACGTCCATCCCGAAGGCGCGCCCGACAGTCGCGACCTGTGAGCCGATCCGGCCGAGCCCCAGCAGGCCCAGGGTGTGGCCGCTGAGGTCGCTGCCGACCGTCGTCTGCCAGCCACCGTCCCGCACGGCGGTGGCCTCGGGCACGAGATGCCGTGCCAGCCCGAGGATCAGGGCCCACGTCAGCTCGGCCGGAGCCGTCGCGAGGCTGTCGGTGCCGCAGACGGTGATGCCTGCGGCAGTCGCGGCAGCGACGTCGATGCTCGGGTTGCGCCGGCCGGTCGTGACGACGAGCCGCAGCCGGGGGAGGGCCGCCAGCACGTCAGCCGGCAGGGCCGTGCGCTCGCGCATGACGACGACGGCGTCAAAGGGCGCTAGACGCTGCACCAGGGCGTCCGGGTCGCTCACGTGGTCGCGAAACACCTCGACGGTGCACGGCGTGCGCGGGTGGTCGGTGACGTCTGACCAGTCGGCACTGGTCAGGGCCACGCCCTGGTAGTCGTCGAGCACCGCGATCCGCACGCGCCCACCTTAGGAGACGGGTCGGTCCCCGGAACGGCAGAAGCGCCGCTCTCTGCTGAGAGCGGCGCTTCCTGAGTGAAGCGACCCCGACCGGGCTCGAACCGGCGACCTCCGCCGTGACAGGGCGGCGCGCTAACCAACTGCGCTACGGGGCCTTACTGGGTGGTGCGTGTGGAACTCTACTGCGTATCCCCAACGGGATTCGAACCCGTGCTGCCGCCGTGAAAGGGCGGAGTCCTAGGCCGCTAGACGATGGGGACCTGCCCGACCTATCCGTTGGGACGTCGAAACTATATGGGAGTTTCTGGCACCGTCCAAATCGGCTCCCGAGGCCCCTCCGAGGGGTGCTTGATCAGCCCTTGGCCCAGGCTCGCACGTCATCGACCGGCCACGTCGTGACGATCCGCTCGGCCGGGATGCCGAGGCGCTCGGCGCGCTCGCAGCCCAACGACTTCATGTCGAGCTGACCCGGCGCGTGTGCGTCGGAGTCGATGGTGAAGAGGCAGCCGAGGTCGCGCGCCAGCTCGATGAGCTCGTCGGGCGGGTCGCAGCGCTCGGGCCGCGAGTTGATCTCGACCGCGACGTCGTTCTCGAGGCACGCCCGGAAGACCTTCTCGGCGTCGAACTGGGACGGCGGCCGCTTGCCGCGCCCTCCGGTGACGAGCTGACCCGTGCAGTGGGCCAGCACGTTGGTGCGCGGGTTGCGCACGGCCGCGACCATGCGCGGCGTCATCTCGAACGACGGTTGACGCAGCTTCGAGTGGATCGACGCGGTGACGACGTCGAGCTGGTCGAGCATGTCGTCGTCCTGGTCGAGCGTGCCATCGAGGTGGATGTCGACCTCGATGCCCTTGAGCAGCGTGAACGCGTCGCCGAGGCTCGCGTTGATGGCCTCGACACGCTTCAGCTGGTCGGTGAGGCGCTCGCGGGACAGTCCGTTGGCGATGGTCAGGCGGGGGGAGTGGTCCGTCAGCGCCATCCACTCCTGGCCGAGCTCGACGGCTGCAAGGACCATCTCCTCGATGGGGCTGCCACCGTCGCTCCAGTTGGAGTGCGCGTGCAGGTCACCGCGGAGGGCGGCATACAGCTCGGCGCCGCCGCGGGTCAGTGGCTCGCCGTGCTTCCCCTCCGCCGAGACGAGGTATGCCGGCAGGACGCCGCGCACGGCCTGGCCGATGATCGCTGCGCTCGAGTCACCGATTCCCTTGATCTGCTTGAGAGTTCCGGCCTCGACGCGTTCACGCAGCTCGTCGTCGGAGATCAGGGTGATGGCCTCGATGGTCTTGCGGAAGGCGTCGACGCGGTAGCTGCTCTCGCGGCCGCGCTCGAGGAGGAAGCAGATCCGGCGCAGCGCGTCGAGAGGACTGATCGGTGCCTGCGGAGTGGTTGGCTGCTCCATGGCGAGCAGCCTAACCGCGCCGGCCGACGTGAGGCCGACGTGAGGCCGACGTGAGGCCGGCTCAGCCGCGAGCCCTCACCGCTGCAGGGGCGGCAGCGTGCTCCCGTCGGGCAGCTTGCCCGCCGCCGGCGTGGACGGCACGACGCGGACGATGTCGCCGTACTGCTGCGCGATGAGGCCGGGCGAGGAGCCCTCGTCGGCCATCACGACGATCCGGTCGGTGCGGGCATCCTGCGTCACGGCGATGATCTCGATCCCCTTGGCGCGCCACAGCATTCGCTGGTCGACGATCTCCTTGGCCACCTTCTGCTTCTCCGCGAGCGAGTGCCTCATGACGACGAACTCCACGTCCGTCGGGGAGGGCATCGCGCCCGCCACGAAAGCCTCGAGGGCGGGGTCGTGGCGGGTGACCACGACGGCCACGCGAGCGCCGGTGGCGTCGACGGCATACGCCCCCGAGAAGACGTCGGGCCAGCGCGAGGCCACGGTGGGCTCGATGGCCTCGAAGGCGTTGGTCTGTCGCGTCGAGAGGGTGCCGAACCACCGGTTCGTGTCGCGGGCCGACGGCACGGACGGCGCCACGCCGGGCCCGCCGGGGGTCGCGGATCCCGAGAGTGACTCCGGGCTGCGGGCCCCGCTGCCCGAGCCGGCGGCTGACGAGTCCTGTTGGGCCGCGGGCGCCGACCCGGCGCTGGCGGTGCTCGTGGAGGAGCCCTGGTGGCCGACCACCCACGTGCCGCCGACCGCCCCCGCGACGACGACCGCGGCTGCGGCGCCGAGCAGGGTGGAGCGACGGCGGGAGGTGCGTGCGCGGCCGCGCAGGAGTGCCCGCTGGGCGAACAGGTCGTCGCGAGGCGGTTCGAGGTCGTTCATGGTGGACAGCACCTTTCGAAGCTGCGGCTCGCCCTCCTCCGGAGCCGCGCCCCGGCCCGGTGTCGTGTCGTCGCTCATGGGAAGGCTCCTGCCCCGGTCAGTGGTGGTTCGGCCAGACGGCTGCGCAGGACGGCGAGCCCGCGGGAGATCTGGCTCTTGATCGTCCCCTCGGCGACGCCGGTGCACTCGGCGATCTGGGGCACCGTGAGGTCCTCCCAGAAGCGGAGGACGAGGACCGCGCGCTGCTTCTCCGGCAGGTCGCGCAGCAGGTCGGTGAGTGTCATCGCGAGCTCGCGGTCGTGGTCGCTGGTCGGCGGCTCGGGGGTCTCGTCGGTGAGGACCTCGCGGCGCCGTTTGCGCTGGTCGTTGAGGTAGAGGTTCATCATGGTGCGCCTCGTGTAGGCGGTCTCGGCGCCGGTGGCGATGCGTGGCCACGCGACGTAGACCCGTGCCAGGGCCTCCTGGACGAGCTCGTCGCCGTCGGCCCAGCTGCCGCAGAGCAGGTAGGCGCGGCGGCGCAGCATCGTCTGCCGTTCCTGCACGAACGTGCGGAACGCGGCCTCGTCCCTGCGTCTCATGGGCTCCTGCCGGTCTGTGTCGTCAGGGTCTGAGTGTCCCCTACACCCCTAGACACCGGGGCACCCCGAACCGTTGCACCCGTCACCCGATCGCCCCGTTGGCGTATGCCGTGTGGCCGCGGACGAGGTCACGCTCAGGTGACGCGGCCCCGGGCCGCGAGCGCGAACATGAGGGCGGCGATGGTCTCACCGTCGGTGATGGTGCCGTCAACGACGAGCGTGAGCACGTCGGCGACCGGCACGCGACGGACGTCTCGGATGCCCTCCTCGTGGCGGGCCGCGGGGTCCTTGCCGGCGCCCGGGGCCGGTTCGAGCCCGGTCGCCAGGAACACGACCTCGGGGGCGCGGCAGACGCCGTTGAGGGCGTTCATGGTCCCGACCTGCCGCCACTCGCCCGCGACGAGCCCGGTCTCCTCGGCGAGCTCGCGCCGAGCAGCAACGAGGGGATCCTCGCCGTCGGTGCCGCCCGCGGGGACCTCGACCGAGGGGCCGACGGTGTGTCGGTCGACGGTGATGAGGACGATCTCGTCCTCGTCCGTCCACGCCACGACGAAGACCGCCGGCCGCTGCACCTCGACGACCCCGAAGATGCCGTCGCTCCCGTCGGGACGGGTCACGGCGTCCTCGCGGACCCGGATCCACGGGTTCTCGTAGACGACCCTGGTCGCACGCACGGGCCAGGTCACGCGGACTCTCCAGGGCGCATGCCCCGATGGTCGCACCTGTCCGGTCCTTCGTCGGGACGGACGCCGGCTCGGGACCCGGCGGGTCTCGGGACGTGTCGGGTCTCGGGACCTGGCGGGTGTCAGTCGGTGAGCGTGAGGAGGACGATGGCGCGCCCGCGGGTGCCCTCGCGCACCTCGTCGAGGGTCGGCGGGCGGTCGACGTTGACCGACAATCCGACGCGGTTCGCCTTCTTGGGACCGAGGTCCGTCAGCAGGCGGTGGAAGACCTCAGCGACGCGATCCGGGTCCTCCTCCAGCTCGGCATGCGCCTGGCGTCGCCGCCCGTCGATGGTCACCTCGAGGTCGGCGCCGCCCCTGAGGTTGAACCGCCAACGGCCCCCGCCGTACGTCAGCAGCTGTCCGTCGAGCTCGTGCCGTCCGACCGGTACGTCGTAGACCTTGCCGGTGCGGCGGCCTCGGACGTGCAGCACCAGCAGGCCCTTGCTGGCGATCCCGTGCAGCGGCGAGGCGAGGACCGCGCGAAGCACCGGGTTGAGGATCCTGACCATCGCGGCGGGGGCGAGGCGCTCCTCCACCGCCGGCTTCGGGGTGTCGGCCACGTCCTCAGCATGGCACCGGAGCGAGGACGTCGAGGGCGATCAGGACAAGCCGCGCCCTTCCCGCCGTCCCGTCCGTCCCGGCTCAGGCGGCTCGCTCGAGGGCGAGGAGGCGCTGCTTGGTGGGCAGGCCGCCGAGGTAGCCACCCAGCGACCCGTCCGAGCGGACGACGCGGTGGCATGGGACGACGATCGGCAGCGGGTTCGTCGCGCAGGCCGAGCCGACGGCGCGCACCGCCTTCGGGCTGCCGGACGCGACGGCGACCTCGGCGTAGCTCTCGGTCGAGCCGTAGGGGATCTCGCTGAGGTGATGCAGCACGGCGAGCCGGAAGCCGCGCGCCAGCCGGAGGTCGAGGGGGACGTCGAAGCCGTGCCGGCGACCGGCGAAGTAGTCGTCGAGCTCGCGGGCCAGCGGGTCGAGCCGATGGCCGCCGCGGAGGATCCGCGATCCGACGGACGCGGCAAGCGACTCGAGGACTCGGTCGTGGTCCTCGATCTCGAAGGCCACGCGGAGGACACCGTTCTCGGTCGCCGCGAGCAGGAGGGAGCCGACGGGGGAGTCGACGACGCGGTAGGTCGCGTCGACGGCGGACTCTGTCGAGGCGCGCTCGACCAGTGCTGCGTGGAGCGTCGCGAGGCGTTCGTCGTCCCCGGCCGCCGGACCGCTGAGGAGCTGCATCGGGTTGTCAGACATGGGTGCTCACCCTTCCGTGGGGTGCGTAGGTGGATCGAAGGCGCGCGATGCCGTCGGCGGCCGCACGGCGTGCGGCCGCAGGCGTGCCGCCGAGGATGCGGGCGACCTCGGGGTGGGGCAGGCCGGCGACGTGGTGGTAGGCCACGCAGAGGCGCTGCTTCTCGGGGAGCGCCGCCAGAGCCGTCCAGAGGTCACCGTCGGGCAGCGCCTCCTCGGGCTGGTCGGCGCGTGGGGCGGTGGCGTCCGGCACGTCGGCGACCGGGACCGCGTGACGGGCGCCTGCTCGGGCGACGTCGAGGGCCTTGCGGTGCGCGATGGTGACGAGCCAGGCGCGGACGTTCGCGTCGTCGGGCAGCTCGGGCCAGGCGCGCAGGGCCGAGAGGAAGGTCTCGGACCACGCGTCGTCGGCCTCGGTCGGGCCGAGCACGGCACGGCAGACGCGGAGCACCACGGCCCCGTGCTCGGTGACGGCCTGCTCGAACGGTCGCTTCATGTCCTGTAGACGCTCCGGCCCGGGAAGGTGTGAGGTCACCCAGTGTGGCGGATCGGACGTCGCGACCCCTCGGCGCGCGGTCGTCGGGTCAGAAGAGGCGGCCGGACTGGTCTGCGGGAGGCTCCTCGAGCGCGAGGAGGTAGCGCTTGCGAGCGAGCCCTCCGGCATACCCGACGAGGGAGCCGTCGGCGCCGATGACCCGGTGGCACGGGACGACGACGGCGATCGGGTTGCGGCCGTTGGCGGTGCCCACGGCCTGGGCGAGGTTGCGGTCCCCGAGCGCGCGGGCCAGCTGCCCGTAGCTGCGGGTCTCGCCGTACGGGATCTCGCGCAGCAGCGCCCACACCCGCTGGTGGAAGTCGTCGCCGCGCGGGGCGAGCGGCAGGTCGAACTCGGTCAGGGCGCCTGCGAAGTAGGCGGCGAGCTGCACCGAGGCCGCCGCAAACGGCTCGTCGACGAGGTCACCGACCTCGCCGAAGATCTCCGGGTCGTCGGGACGGTACTTCGCGGCGTCCATGAGCAGGTGCGTGACGGCGCCGTCCTCGGCGACGACGGTCAGGTCGCCGATCGGCGAGGGCACGACGACGTGCGCGCGGCTCATGCCTTGGAGTCGCCCCGTCCCGGTTGCGCCTTCGGGGCTGCCCCGTGCGCAGCGACGATGTCGTCGTGCGTCGGGATGGGGAACTCGGCGGCGTAGTCGCCGTAGGCGCGGGGGTCCTCGGAGGGCTCGAGGTGGCAGGTGAGGGCGATCTCGCCGAACTCCCGGTGCACGGTGTCCTCGACCTCCTCCATGAGGTCGTGGCCCTGCTGGACGGTCCACGCGCCGGGCACCAGCACGTGCACCTCGGCGAACCGGTGGTGGCCCGAGACGCGCGTGCGCAGGGCGTGGAAGTGGACCTCATGCGTGACGAACCGCGACAGGATCTCGGCGATGGCGCTGTTGTCCTCCTTGGGCATGGAGATGTCCATGAGCCCCTCGGTGGACTCGCGGATGAGCTTCCAGCCGGTCCAGACGATGTTGACCCCGACGAGGAAGGCGATGATGGGGTCGAGCCGCTCGACGTGGGTGAGGCCGACGAGGAGCACGCCGACGACGACGCCCGCGGAGGTCCACACGTCGGTCATCAGGTGCTTGCCGTCGGCGGTGAGCGTCAGCGACCGGTGGCGGCGGCCGGCCCGCAGGAGCACGACGGCGACGGCGCCGTTGACGGCCGAGGCGACGACCGAGATGGCGAGTCCGAGCCCGACGTTCTCGATGGGCTGCGGGTTGCGGAAGCGCTCGACCGCGGTGTACATGATCACGAGGGCGGCGACGAAGATCATCATCCCCTCGATGGCCGCGGAGAAGTACTCGGCCTTGGTGTGGCCGAAGTGGTGGTTCTTGTCGGCGGGCATGGCCGCCACCTTGAGCGCGATGAGCACGGCGATCGCGGCGACGAGGTTGACGACCGACTCGGCCGCGTCGGAGAGCAGCCCGACGGAGCCGGTGATGCGCCAGGCGATGACCTTGAGCGTGATCGTGACGACGGCGGCCGCGATGGAGAGGTAGGCGAACCGGCTGAGGTCTCGCGTCTGCGGCGCTCGTCCGGACGACGGGGACACCTCGGAGGCGGGATTCGGGATCGTGGTCACCCCTCCAGTGTCGCAAAGGCCACCCACGCCGTGCGCACACGACCCTCGCGGACGACTCGCCCGATGTGGTGGCGAACCACGGTGACCGGGTAGGGGAGAGGCATCCGATCGAAGGCGAAAGGGGCCCTGACATGGGTATCGAAGACAAGGCCAGCAACATGGGTGAAGACCTGAAGGGCAAGGCCAAGGAAGCCGCCGGAAAGGTCACCGACAACGAGCGGCTCGAGGCCGAGGGCAATCAGGACCAGGCCTCGGCTGACCTCAAGCAGCGGGGCGAGCAGCTCAAGGATGCGGGCAAGGACGTCAAGGACGCCTTCGACCGCTGACGTTTCCGGAGTGGGGTGGGCCGGTCCCGGAAGGGGCCGGCCCACTGCTCTGTCCGGGCCCTTGCCAGCCCGGCTGCGGTCCGTGAGGCTCGACGGGACGGACGACGACCCAGGAGAGGCCTTGCTGTGACGACGACGACCACGACGACCTCCGTGCCAGCGCCCACCGCAGACGAGATCGCCTCGATGGACGCGTGGTGGCGCGCGAACAACTACCTGACGATCGGGCAGATCTACCTGCAGGACAACGCGCTGCTGAAGCGGCCGCTCGTGCCGGACGACATCAAGCCGCGCCTTTTGGGCCACTGGGGCACGAGTCCCGGCCTCTCCTTCGTCTACACCCACATGTCCCGGGTCATCCGGCACACCGGTCAGGAGACGATCTACCTCACCGGCCCCGGGCACGGTGGTCCTGCGCTCGTCGCCGACGGCTACCTCGAGGGCACCTACTCCGAGGTCTACCCCAAGGTGACGTGCGACGCCGACGGTGTGCGGCGCCTCTTCCGGCAGTTCTCCGCGCCGGGCGGCATCCCGAGCCACGTGTCGGTGACGACCCCCGGCTCGATCCACGAGGGCGGCGAGCTCGGCTACGTCCTCGTCCACGCGTTCGGGGCGGTCATGGACAACCCCGAGCTGCTCGCGCTGGCCGTCGTCGGAGACGGCGAGGCCGAGACCGGCCCCCTGGAGGGCTCGTGGAAGGGGATCTCCTTCCTCAACCCGCGTCGCGACGGCGCCGTGCTGCCGGTCCTGCACCTCAACGGCGCGAAGATCGCCGGCCCGACGGTGCTCGGCCGCAAGGACCCGGCGGAGGTGCGCGGCCTGCTCGAGGGCCATGGCTACGACGTCCTGGAGGTCGAGGGGGACGACGTGCCGGGCATGCACGAGCGCTTCGCGCAGACGCTCGCGACGGCATACGACCGGATACGCGGCATCCAGCGGGAGGCGCGCGCGGACGGCTGGACCATGGGGGAGCGACCCCGGTGGCCGCTCATCGTGCTGCGCACGCCGAAGGGGTGGACGGGCCCCGCGGAGGTCGACGGCGTCAAGGTCACCGGCACGTGGCGCTCGCACCAGGTGCCGCTGTCGGGGGTCAAGGACAACCCCGACCACCTCGCGCTCCTCGAGACGTGGATGCGGTCCTATCGGCCCGAGGAGCTCTTCGACGAGTCCGGCAGGCCCAGCGACATTGTCCTGCAGGCGAACCCGCAGGGCGACCTTCGCATGAGCGCGTCACCGCACGCCAACGGTGGCGTGCTGACGAGGGACCTCGACATCCCGGACTTCCGGAACTACGCCCGGGACGTCCCGTCCCCGGCGAGCACTCGCGAGGAGTCGACGCGCGCCATCGGTGAGCTGATGCGCGAGCTCTACGTGCGCAACCCGACGACGTTCCGGCTCTTCAGCCCCGACGAGACGAACAGCAACCGCGTCGGCGCCGTCTTCGACGTCTCCGACCGGATGACAGCCGAGCGGGTCACGGACGAGGACGTCAAGCTCTCGCACGACGGCCGCGTCATGGAGGTGCTGTCCGAGCACTCGTGCCACGGCTGGCTCGAGGGCTACACCCTCACCGGTCGGCACGGGCTCTTCGCGACGTACGAGGCCTTCGCCATGGTGAGCGCGTCGATGACGGTCCAGCACAGCAAGTGGCTGCAGGAGGCCAACAAGCTCGACTGGCGGGCCAAGGTGCCGAGCCTCAACATCCTGCTGACGTCCACGGCTTGGCGCAACGACCACAACGGCTTCTCGCACCAGGGGCCGGGGCTCATCCAGACGGTCCTCAACGCCCGAGGGGAAGTCGCGCGCATCTACCTGCCGCCGGACGCGAACTGCCTTCTCTCCGTGGCTGATCACTGCTTCCGGTCGAAGAACTACGTCAACCTGATCGTCATCGACAAGCAGCCGCAGCCGCAGTGGCTGACGATGGACGAGGCCATCGCGCACTGCGCGGCCGGGGCCGGCATCTGGGACTGGGCCGGCAACGACGACGGCGACCGCGACCCCGACGTCGTGCTTGCCTGCGCCGGTGACGTCGTCACGATGGAGGTCGTCGCCGCGGCACAGATCCTCAAGGAGAAGCTGCCGCAGCTGCGGGTCCGTGTTGTCAACGTCGTCGACCTCATGACGCTGCCTCGGGCGCGCAGCCACCCCCACGGGATGGACGACGTGCGCTTCGGCGAGCTCTTCACGGACCACGTCGATGTCGTCTTCGCCTTCCACGGCTACCACGGCGCGATCCACCAGCTCGTCCACGGCCGGCCGGATGCCGACCGCTTCCACGTCCGCGGGTTCAGCGAGGAGGGCACGACGACGACGCCCTTCGACATGGTCGTGCGCAACGGCGTCGACCGCTACTCCCTCGTCATGGACGCCATCAACAACGCCGGGCGCCAGGTGCGCGGGGCGAGCGAGGTCAAGGCGTGGTGCGAGGCCCAGCTGGCCGAGCACCAGGACTACATCGTCGAGCACCTCGAGGACCTGCCGCAGGTGCGCGACTGGGTCATGACGACCGTCGTCGAGGACTGAGCCACGCGAGAAGCGGGCGTATGCCGTGAGGCCCGGCTGGCGGCATACACCCGCTTCTCGTCGGGTGCGTGACCAGCGAGCTCAGTCGCGTCGCGGCGCGACCACGACCTCGACGCCGTTGTCTCGGAAGGCCTGCAGCGCAACGGGATCGGCGGACTCGTCGGTGACGAGGGTCCAGTGGTGCGGCATGACGGCCCAGGCGTGGAAAAGGGACTGGCCGAGCTTGTCGGCGTGCGCGAGGACGTAGGTGTGCTCGGCCCGGCTCATCATGAGCTCCTTGAGCCGGGTCTGCTCGAGGTCGGCCTCGCAGATGCCGCGCTCGGCGTGGACGCTGTCGGCGCCCATGAAGGCGCGGTCGAACGACAGGCGCTGCACGGCGGCCTCGGCGAGCGGGCCGACGAAGGCCTGGCTCAGAGGGCGCAGCCGGCCGCCCAGGGCGATGACGTCGATGCCGACGCTGTCGGTGAGCGTGCCCATGGCGCTGATGCCGGCCGTGACGACGGTCAGCTCGGTCAGCTCGGGCGTCTTGGTGATGGCGTCGGCAAGGGCACCCATCGTCGAGCCGGCATCGAGGAGCACCGTCTCCCCGGGCTCGATCTGGTCGGCCGCCCAGCGGGCGATGTCGCGTTTGGCGGCATGCGCCTCGCCGAGCCGCTGGCGCAGCGAGGCCTCCGGGTGGTGGGCCAGGCTCATGACGCCGCCATACGTGCGGGCGAGCTTGCCCTGCGCGGTGAGCTTGGCGAGGTCGCGGCGGATCGTCGAGGCTGTGACCCCGAGCTGGTCGGAGAGCTCCTCGACGCTCGCGAGCCCACTGGTCGTGGCGAGGCGGACGATCTCGCCCCTACGCGTCTGTGCGGTGTGCTTCGCCACGCTGGGCACCTTAGGCGTCCGAAGGCCGGGGCGCCATCTCCGCGCCGAGGCGCAGCGCCTCGATCATCGACCGGTGGTCGGCGACACCGGTGCCGGCGATGTCGAAGGCGGTGCCGTGGTCGACGGACGTGCGGATCACGGGCAGTCCGATGGTGACGTTGACGCCGGCCTCCAGCCCGAGCACCTTGACGGGGCCGTGGCCCTGGTCGTGGTACATCGCGACGACGAGGTCGTAGTCGCCGCGCCCGGCGAGGAAGAAGAGCGTGTCTGCCGGCAGGGCGCCGTGCACGTCGATGCCGTCGGCGCGCGCGGCCTCGACACCGGGGTTGATCTTCGACTCCTCCTCGCCGTAGCCGAAGAGGCCGTTCTCCCCTGCGTGAGGGTTGATGCCGCAGACCCCGATCTTCGGGTTCGGGTTGCCGGCGTCGACGAGGGCCTGGTGGCCGCGGCGGATGACGCGCTCGACGAGACCCGGCTCGATGCGGGCGACGGCGTCGAGGAGACCGATGTGGGTCGTGACGTGGATGACCTTGACCCTCTCGGTCGACAGCATCATCGAGACCTCGGGAGTGCCGGTGAGGTGGGCGAGCAGCTCCGTGTGGCCGGGGAAGACGTGTCCGCCCGCGTGCAGCGCCTCCTTGTTGAGCGGGGCCGTGCAGATGGCCTGGACCTTGCCCGCCATCGCGAGCTCGGCGGCGACCCGGATGTAGTGGTAGGCCGCGTCGCCGGCGACGGCGGACAGCTGGCCGAAGGGGAGGTCGGCCGGCAGCAGCGCCAGGTCGATGACGTTGATCCGCCCGGCGGTCTCGCTCGCCTCCTCGACGTCGTCGATGGTGACGATGTCGACCGGCAGGCCGGCGATGTCGGCGGCCTGCTTGAGGCGGAGCGCGTCACCGACGACGACGACGCGGGCCATCGTCGCGACGTGCGGGTCGGCGAGCGCCTTGACGATGATCTCGGGGCCGATGCCGGCACCGTCGCCCATCGTGACGGCGATGCGGGGAAGGGCGACGCTCATGAGTTCTCCTCTGTGGTCGCGCCGGGCGTGACGCGGGTTGCGGTGTGAGTGGGTGCGGGATGGCGGGGTGCGCCGTCGCCGAGCAGGTGCTGGGCGACGCGGACGATCGAGCTCGGGTCGCCGAAGCTGCCGGGCCGGGTGACGACGAGACGGTTGCCCGGGCGGCGGCTGACGACGGTGCCCGTCTCGACCTCGGCGACGACGTCGACGGAGGTCACGTCGAGCCGGTCGAGGACGGCGCGGGCGGTTTCGCCGCCGGAGAGGAAGGCGACGTCGTAGCGGTCGAGGTGGGGTGCCACGGCGGTGGCGAGGGCGTCGGTGAGCTCGCGGGAACGGGCCGGGTCGGCCGGGGCGGCGGGATCCAGGGCGACGACGACAGTCCCGTGCGTGGGGAGGTCACCGACCCGAGCAGCCAATGCGGCCGGGTCGCCGAGCACATCGGTGGGCTGCAGCAGCAGCGTCTCCGCTGCGTGTGCGCGCACCTGCTCGATCTGCGCACCGACCCCGGCGGCACGGGTGCCGAGCACGACGAGCAGGGACGATGGACGCTGCTCCTCGAGCGCGTACGGTGCGTCACCGGTCGCCGCGGTTCGGTGCGCCGGGCGATGGTCGGGGAGGGCTCGGACGGCCGCGTCGGCCAGCGCACCCGAGCCGACGAGCAGGGTCCCAGAGCCGGTGGAGGAGCTGACGGCCGCGGCATGCACGACATCGAGGTCGGCGTCGGTCTCGGCGTCGCACACCGCCACGAGGCCGGCGTCCGCGGCTGCGGCGAGAGCTGCGGCGACAGCCGCCACGCCGAGTGCGACCGTGGCGTGCGGCACGTGCCTGGTCGGCAGAGGGGCGAGGGCCTCCGCGACTCGGGCGGGCGCGGTCGTGGGCTCGACGGCCCACAGGTCGGTCTCGTGCAGGGGAGTGCCCGCGACGTGCAGCACGCCGCCCCGCACGACGCGCTCGAGTGCGGGGTTGGTGACGGCCACCACGGGCGTGCGGTGCAGCTCTGCGGCCAGGGCGGCGACCTCGGCCGCCACGTGCCCGCGCAGGAGGGAGTCGACCTTCTTGACGACGACTGAAGCACTCGTGACGAGGGCGGCCGCTGCGCGCACTGTGCGCACCGCGTCCTGGGGAGCCATGCGTCGCGAGTCGGTGTCGACGGTGAGGACGACCGCGTCGGTCGCCGTCTCGGCGTCCGGGTCGCCAGCCGCGCTGGCAGGACCTGATGCTGCGTCGCGCGGGGAGACGGCGGTGAGAGCCACGGTGCTGCGCGAAACGCGCAAGAGTGCGTGTGATGCGCACTCGGCGGCGCCGCTCAGGTCGTCTGCGACGATTCCCAGGGACAGTGTGGCCATGGCTCCTCCTTCCCGTGCGTGAGGCGAGAATGCTTGTGCAGCAAGGAGGTTGGCGACCTTGCCGATGATGGTGAACGTGAGGGGCGTCCGTCGGCAAGATGTGCTGGCTGGCGTACGGCGGACCTTCCTTCACAAAAAACGCTACAGGTATTGCGCGAATCACGCAATGGTGCGAAGGTTGGTGAACTCCGAGGGGCGCATGGCGCGCCACCGACGGAGAGGCCACCGCTCAACGAGGAGTCCCGATGCCCCAGCACTCGCCCGCCATGCTTCCCCTGTCTGACCTGCCGGCGCGGGAGGTCTCGCGTCGTTCGATCCTCAAGTTCGCGTCGCTGGCCGGCGCCGGAGCCCTCTTCGCTCCCGCCCTCGCCGCCTGCGCCGGGCCCAAGAGCGCCAACAGCGCGAGCACTGCCGGCGCAGGGGCTGCGGGAGGCACACTGAGCATCGTGCTCAACCGCAACCTGGTCAGCCTCGACAACAAGCTGAACCAGTACGACGCGGCCGTCACCGTCCAGCGCGCCGTCCGTGAGGCGCTGACGAAGATCGGCGACGACCTCAAGCCCGAGCTCGTGCTCGCCGAGTCCTTCGAGCAGACGAAGCCCACGGTGTGGACCGTCAAGCTGCGGAGCGACGTCCACTACTCCGACAAGTCGCCGGTCACCGTCGAGGACGTCGAGACCGCCCTCAAGCTCTACTTCGAGGTCAAGGCCGGCTACGTCGCGTCGCAGTTCCCGGAGCAGCCCACCTTCACGAAGGTCGACGACAAGACCTTCACACTGACGACCAAGGTTCCTGTCGTCACGCTGAACTCGCTGATGTCCAACATCCTCATCACCCCGGCCAAGGACAACAAGGCCGAGGAGCTGAGCAACGGCCTCGGCACCGGCCCCTTCGTCATCGCGAACGCCGACACCGGCACGGGCACCTACACGCTGACCCGCAACGACAACTACTGGGGCACCAAGCCGGCGCTCGATACGGTCAAGGTCTCCTACCAGGAGGAGGAGGGCGCGCGCGTCATCGCGATCACCTCCGGCCAGGCCGACGTCATCGACACCATCACGCCCGAGTCGGCGACGGCGCTCAAGACGAAGTCCGACATCGACGTCATCGAGACGCCCGGCACTCGCCTGATCCATCTCTTCTTCAACTTCCGCAAGCCGGCGGGCCACCCGCTCGCCAACCCGAAGGTGCGCGAGGCGTTGACCTACGCAGTCGACCACGACTCGCTCATCAAGGCGCTCATGAACAACCAGGTCACCTCGGCCGAGGGGGTCGTGCCCAAGACGCTGGCCGGCTTCGCCAAGACGGGGGCGTACGCATACGACCCGGCCAAGGCCAAGCAGATGCTCGCCGACAACGGCGCGAGCGGTCTCAAGCTGACGTTCATCTGGGAGGACTCGGAGTTCGCCGGCGCCTCGCGCGTCCTCGAGGCCATCTCGCAGATGCTCGCCGCGGTCGGGGTCACGGCCACCCTCAAGATGATCCCGAAGGGTGGCGAGATCAACGCCTGGCGTCGCGGCGAGGCCGGCGACTGGGACGTGCTCGCCAACGGCTACGGCAATCAGACGGGTCTGGCCCTGACCAACCTCGTGGGACAGTACGGCGGCACGGCCGAGAAGGAGAAGACGCGCGACACCTACCAGGGCTTCGTCGTCCCCGAGGTCTCGGCGCTCCTCGACAAGGCCGGCGCCGAGGCCGACGAGGCCAAGCGCAACGACCTGCTGTCGCAGGCCCAGGAGAAGATCTGGGCGCTGTGGCCGGCCATGTGGGCCTGGACGCCGAACAACGTCCTCGCCAAGCGTAAGCGCGTCACCACGCTCAAGCTGCGGGCCATCAACTCCTACGACCTCGGCTCCGTGACCGTCGTCTCGGCCTGACCGGTCCAACCCCAGGTGATCCCATGTTGAACTACGTCCTCAAGCGCATCGGACAGACCGTCCTCACCGCGTTCCTCGCGACCGCGACTGTCTTCGTCCTGCTGCGGATCGCGCCGGGCGACCCGGCGGCGAACTACGCGCCGCCCAACCCGACGTCGGCCCAGCTCGAGGCCATCCGGGTTCAGTTCGGGCTCGACCAGCCGATCCCGGTGCAGTTCGTGACCTTCCTGCAGCACCTGTTCCAGGGCGACGTCGGCACGTCGTTCTTCTACAAGCGCCCCGCCCTCGAGGTCGTCCTGGAGCGGCTGCCCTACACCATCACACTGGCGGTGGCCGCGATCGTCGTCACGTCGGCCGTCGCGATCCCCCTCGGGGTCTGGATGGCACGACGGGCCAACACGGCCACGGAGCTCGGGGCCAACATCGGGACCATTGCCGGCCAGTCGATGCCGGACTTCTGGATCGGCTTCGTGCTGCTCATCCTCTTCGCGGTGCAGCTCCAGTGGTTCGCCCCGGCCGGCTTTGACTCACTGGCCTCGATCGTGCTGCCGACCCTGACCGTCGCGATCCTCCAGATCGCGCTCATCTCCCGGCTCGTGCGCCGCGAGATGGTCGTCAACCTCGCCTCGCCCTACCTGACCGTGGCGCGGTCGCGGGGCATCTCCGAGCGGGCACTGACCTGGCGCTACGCCTTCGGCAACTCGGCGCTGCCTGTCGTGACCGCCCTCGGCACGCGCTTCGCCGCGATGCTCAACGGTGTGGTCATCGTCGAGGTCGTCTTCAACTGGCCAGGGGTCGGCGAGCTCGTCGTCAACGCCCTCAAGCAGCGCGACTTCCCGCTCATCCAGGCCACCGTCCTCGTCACCGTGGTGCTGGCGCTCGTCGTCCAGCTCCTCGTCGACCTGCTCTACCCGCTCATGGACCCGCGGGTCCGTCTCGGAGAGGCGAGCGCATGACCACCTCCACCCCGAACCTGCCCGGTCACCCGCAGGTCCCGAACCTCAGCGAGGTGCCGGGCTCGATCCTCGGCCGCGACTCCGCGGTGACGAAGGTGCTGGCGCGCCGCTCGGCCGCCGCCCGTCGCGCCCGCTACAGCACGATCAAGATCTGGGTCGGCGCCATCTGCACCGGAGTCGTCGTGATCCCGGTCGTGCTGGCCCGCGTCCTGCCGCTGCCCGACCCGATCGTCGGCGCCCTGTCCGAGTCGTCGCTGCCGCCCTTCAGCAGTGGCCACCTCTTCGGTACCGACCCCAACGGGCGCGACCTGCTCAGCCGCATCCTCAACGGCGGTCAGACCTCGCTCGTCATCGGCTTCCTCGCGATCTTCGTGTCGGGCCTCGTCGGCATCGTCGCGGGAGCGGCGGCCGGCTACTTCGGCGGCTGGGTCGACACCACCGTCTCCCGCCTGCTCGAGGCGCAGATGTCGCTGCCCCTGCTGCTCATGCTGCTGCTCGTCGTGGCGCTCTTCGGCCCGTCCATCCCGGTGATCACCCTGGTCATCGCCTTCGCGCAGTGGCCCGAGCCGGCCCGCATCACCCGCGCGCTCGTGCTCGTGGAGCGCGAGAAGCCCTACGTCGCGGCGGCGCGGGTGCTCGGCCTCCAGCGGATGTCGATCATCACCCGCCACGTCATCCCGAACATCCTCCAGCAGGTCCTCGTCGTCGTCCTGCTCCTGCTCGCCCAGGCGGTCCTGCTCGAGAGCGCGCTGTCGTTCCTCGGGGCCGGCGTGCAGCGTCCCTACCCGACCTGGGGTGGCATCATCTCCGACGGACGCGAGCTCTTCGTCACGGGCAAGTGGTGGCTCGTCACGATCCCGGGCATCGTCATCGCCCTGCTCGTCGTCGGCGTCAACCTCATGGGTGACGGCCTGCGCGACCGTGTGCGCCGTGCGAAGGGAGACCAGTCATGAGCGTCCTCGAGGTCACCGACCTGCAGGTGGAGCTGATGGTCGGCGACGGCAACGTCGTGCGGGCCGTCGACGGGGTCAGCTTCCACATCGACCGCGGCGAGACCGTCACCATCATCGGCGAGTCCGGCTCGGGCAAGTCGACGACGGCGATGGCCATCCTGCGACTGCTGCCCGACGACCTCGCCGTCATCTCCGGCGAGGCGCGCATCGGCGGCCAGGACGTCACCGGCGACCGCAAGGTCATCAACGCCCTGCGCGGGCGCACCGTCGCGCTCATCCCGCAGGACCCGATGACGGCGCTGAACCCGATCCGCACCGTCGGCCGGCAGATGTCCGAGGCCGTCCGCATCAAGTACCCCAAGCTGAGCAAAGCGGAGGCGAAGGCCAGGGCACTCTCGCTCATGGAGCAGGTGCACATCCGCAACCCCGCGAGGCAGTACGACGCCTACCCGCACCAGCTCTCGGGCGGCATGCTCCAACGCGTCCTCATCGCGATGGCCGTCTCGACCGACGCCGACCTCATCGTCGCCGACGAGCCGACGAGCGCCCTCGACGTCACGGTGCAGGCCGGCATCCTCGACCTGCTGCTCGAGCTGCAGGAGCAGACGGGCATCGCGCTCCTGCTCATCACGCACGACCTCGGCGTCGCGCGGCTCATGAGTGACCGCATCCACGTCATGAAATCGGGCGTCTTCGTCGAGAGCGGCCCCGTCACCGACGTCGTCGACCACCCCCAGCACCCCTACACCCAGAAGCTGCTCGGCGCGATCCCCGAGCTGGGTCCCTGGCACGACCCGGCGGCCACCGTACCGACGGCGTATGCCGTGAGCGACGTCCCGGACACCAGTGACCCCGTCGGGCAGGCAGAGCCGACGGCAGCCGGCGACCCCTCCCTCGTGAAGGAGACCACGCATGGCTGAGGACCTGCTCACCGTCAGCAACCTCGTCGTCGAGTACGGCACGGGCAAGGACGTCTTCCGCGCCGTAGACGACGTGTCGTTCAGCGTCCCGCGCGGCGGCACCCTCGCGATCGTGGGGGAGTCCGGCTGCGGCAAGTCGACGATCGCCAAGGCGCTGGTCCGGCTGCTCAAGCCGACCTCCGGAGTCATCGACCTCGAGGGCACCGACCTCGCGCAGCTCACCGAGAAGCAGCTCCGCCCGCTCCGGCACCGCGTGCAGATGGTCTTCCAGGACCCGTACGGGTCCCTCGACCCACACCTCACGGCGCAGGAGATCGTCGCCGAGCCGATCGCGGTTCGTGGAGAGAGGTCTCGAAAGGTCCAGCGCGACAAGGCGGCCGAGCTCATCGACCGCGTCGGCCTGCCGCGCACGGCGCTCGGTCGCAAGCCCCCGGAGTTCTCCGGCGGGCAGCGCCAGCGCATCGGGATCGCGCGGGCGCTCGCGTCCGGCCCTGAGCTGCTCGTGTGCGACGAGGCGACGAGCGCCCTCGACGTATCGGTGCAGGCGCAGGTGCTCGAGCTGCTCGCCGACCTCCAGGCCGAGACCGGGCTGACCTACCTCTTCATCTCGCACAACCTCGGGGTCGTGCGGGCCATCTCGCAGGACACGATCGTCATGCGGGCCGGCCGCATCGTCGAGAGCGGGCGCACCGACGACCTGCTGTCGCGCCCGCAGGAGGACTACACCCAGCGACTGCGTCGTTCTGCCCTGGAGCCCGGACTCATGACGGGCATCAAGCCACGCCACCTCATCCGCCACATCGCCGCCTCGCGGGCGGCCGAGACCGAGAAGGCCTCATGACCCTCCCCACCACCGACCTCCCCGGACTCGAGCAGCCGCTGTCGCAGCTCGTGCTCGGCACGATGACGTTCGGCGACACCGTCGATCTCGACACCGCGCGCACCATGGTCGACACGGCGCTCGACGCCGGCATCACCTCCCTCGACACCGCCAACGGGTATGCCGCCGGGCGGAGCGAGGAGATGCTCGGCGAGATCCTCGCCGGCCGCCGTGACGCCGCGACGGTCGCGACCAAGGCCGGCATCTACCCGGGCGACGCGGGTGGCGCGCCGCTGCTGTCGGCCGCCGGCCTGCGGTCGTCGCTCGAGGCGAGCCTGCGCCGGCTGCGCACCGACCACGTCGACGTCTACTACCTCCACCAGCCCGACCGCTCGGTGCCGATCGACGAGACCGTCTCTGCCCTCGGCGAGCTCGTCAAGGAGGGCAAGGTCCGCACGATCGGCGTCTCCAACTTCTCGGCGTGGCAGGTCGGCGACGTCTTCGCCGCGTGCGATGCCCTCGGCACGCCGCGACCCGTCCTCGCGCAACAGCTCTACAACCTCGTCGCCCGGCGGATCGAGGCGGAGTATGCCGAGTTCGCGACGACGAAGGGGCTCGCGACGATCGTCTACAACCCCCTCGGCGGTGGCCTGCTCACGGGCCGCCACTCGTTCTCGGAGTCGCCGACCGAGGGCCGCTTCGGCTCGTCGGCCCTCTCGACGATGTACAAGGACCGCTACTGGAACGCCGAGACGTTCGCGGTCATCGAGGCCCTCGGCGCCATCGCGGCGGAGGCCGGCATCACCCTTCCCGAGCTGTCGCTGCGCTGGCTGCTCTCGAAGCCGGTCGTCACCTCGGTGCTGCTCGGCGGATCCAAACCACACCAACTGGAGGCCAACATCACTGCCGCACAAGCCGGTCCGCTCCCCGCCGACGTCGTCGCCGCATGCGACCAGGCCGGCCTGGCCATCGCCGGTTCCATGCCGGGGTACAACCGATGAGCACGGCGATGGAGCGCAGCCGCGAGCGGGTCCTCGGCTACGCCCGCCGGGTGCGGGCGCGCGAGACGATCCTTGGCTACTGGGTCATCATCGACTCGCCGGTGTCGACCGAGCGCCTCGCACGCCTCGGCTACGACTACGTCTGCTTCGACGCCCAGCACGGGCTGCTCGACTACAAGGGCATCCTCGCCGGCATGACGGCCATCGATGCCGGCGGTGAGTCCGTCGGCATGGTCCGCGTCGGCGCAAACGACCCGTTCCTCATCGGCCAGGCGCTCGACTCGGGCGCAGCCGGCATCATCGTGCCGCTCGTCAACACGGCCGAGGACGCCGCCCGCGCGGTCTCCTACGCCAAGTACGGCCCGGCCGGCATCCGGTCCTACGGCCCGATGCGCTCCCAGCTCCGGATCGGCCCCAACCCGGCCGACTCCAACGAGGCGACGATCGTGCTGGCCATGATCGAGACGCCCCAAGGTCTCGAGAACGTCGAGGCCATCGCGGCGACGCCCGGCATCGATGGCCTCTACATCGGCCCGTCCGACCTGCGCCTCGCCGTCGGCGGCGCGACATCGACCGACCCCGCCGTCGACGACGTCTTCGAGGCCGCCGTCGAGCGAGTGCTCGCCGCGGCCGAGGCGGCCGGGATCGCGGCCGGGTTCCACACGCCGAGTGGAGAGGTCGCCGCCAAGCGCCTTGGCCAGGGCTTCACGCTTGCCACCGTCAGCTCCGACCTCATCCACCTCGAGCAGGCCGCGACGGCCCACCTCAAGGCGGCGCGGGGCGAGTCGTGAGAACGGCCGACACCACCAGCGACGCCGTGGTCACCGATGGTGTCCTGCGCCCGCGCGACGCAGGCGGCCACACGGCATACCTCCCGACTCCGACGGTGCAGTGCCACGCGGCCAACCTCGCGTGGCTGCCGAACGGCGACCTCGCCTGCGTGTGGTTCGGCGGCACGCAGGAGGGCGTCAGCGACATCACGGCGTACCTCTCCCGTCTGCCGGTCGGCTCCGACACGTGGCTCGACCCGGTGGCGCTCAGCGACGACCCGACCCGGTCGGAGCAGAACCCGATCCTCTTCACCGCTCCCGACGGCGCGGTGTGGCTGCTCTACACAGCTCAGGTCGCTGGCAACCAGGACACCTCTGAGGTGCGCCGCCGCGTGTCGCGCGACGGCGGGGCCACGTGGGAGCCGCCGACGGTGCTGCTGCCGGCGACGGACGCCGGTGGCGTCTTCGTCCGTCAGCCGCCGGTCGTGCTCGCGAGCGGCCGCATCCTGCTGCCCGTCTTCAACTGCACGACCGTGCCTGGGGAGAAGTGGGTCGGCAACGAGGACACGTCGAGCGTCTGGTGGAGCGACGACGGTGGCGTCACGTGGAGCGAGTCCGAGGTGCTCGGTTCGCTCGGCTGCGTCCACATGAACGTCATTGTGCGACAAGACGGCTCGCTCTGGGCATGCTTCCGCAGCCGGTGGGCCGACCACATCTGGGAGACGACGTCGAACGACGACGGCCTGACCTGGGCCGAACCGACGCCGACCGTCCTGCCGAACAACAACTCGTCCATCCAGGCCGCCTCGACGGGTGGCCTCGAGATCGCGCTCGTCTTCAACCGGAGCTCGGCTGCCGACGCCACCGAGCGGCGCGTGTCGCTCTACGACGAGATCGACGACGAGGGCGTGCGCGACGGCATCGACGGGCCGGTGCTGGCCGAGCCCTCCCTCGACGCCGGGGACGACCGACCCAAGGCCTTCTGGGGTGCACCACGGGCACCGATGACGTTGGGCTTGAGCCCCGACGAGGGACGCACCTGGCCGGTCATGATCGACCTCGAGACGGGGGACGGCTACTGCATGTCGAACAACTCCCGCGACGGACTCAACCGCGAGCTCTCCTACCCCTCGGTGCTGCCGGGGCCGGACGGTGACCTGCACGTGGCGTTCACCTACCACCGGCGGGCCATCAAGCACGTGCACCTGCCCAGGGACGTCGTCGACCGCCTCCGGGGCCCATCCCGGTGACGGCGCCGAGCTCGCCCGAGGAGGCCTCCACCCCACCTGACGCGCGCGAGACACGCACGGCGGTCGTCACGGGGTCCAGCTCGGGCATCGGGCTCGCCATCGCCTCCGACCTTGCCGGTGCCGGGTGGCACGTCCTCGGGCTCAGCCGCTCCCGCGGCGCGCTGCCGGACGCCGCCACGTGGGTGCCGTGCGACCTGGCTGACGTGATCTCAGCCGGCGAGGCCGTGCGGTCGGTGCGCGAGACCGCGACCGGCGGCGTGGACGCCATCGTCCACGCCGCCGGTCTGCAGTTCTCCGCCGGGGTCGACGAGCTGCGTCCCGACCAGGGCGCGCGCATGTGGGCCGTGCACGTGCGCGGAGCAGAGCTCGTCGTCGGGGGCCTCGTCGATGTCCTCGGCGACGGGCGACGCGTCGTGCTCGTCGGCAGCCGCACCATGACCGGGGTGCCCGGCAAGAGCCAGTACGCCGCCACGAAGGCCGCGCTCGCCGCGATGGCTCGCGCGTGGGCGGCCGAACTCGCGTCGCGCGGGATCACGGTCAACGTCGTCGCGCCCGGGCCGACCCGGACGGCCATGCTCGAGGACCCGAACCGTGCGTCAGTGCCGCCGGTGGTGCCGCCGCTCGGGCGCCTTGTCGAACCCGCCGAGGTCGCCGCGTTGACCCGCTTCCTTCTCGACCCGAGCGGGACGATGATCACCGGCCAGACGTTCGTGATCTGCGGCGGCGCATCGCTCTCCTGACACCGCCGGGGGCAGGGTCGCTATCAGCCCGGCGTAGCCGGTCCAGTGCGCGTGCCGGCGAGAACCCCGGTGCTCGTCCCCGCAGTGTCAGAATCCCCGCATGGTGGCTTGGGCAGACCTCAGCGAGGCCGAGCGTGACGTCATGATGATGGCCTCGGAGGAATCTCCGCTATGGGAATTCGCCTTGACCAGGAAGATGGGCGACGGCCCAACACAGGCCCCCATGGGCATCGCGGCTGGACGCGCGTTGGTGCGGCGGCTCATGGAAATGGACCTTGTGAGCATGTTCCGGTTGTCGGAGCCGGACGCCGTCATGTCCAACGGCGAGGTCACGGATGTACTTGCTGCGACCGAGCCCTGGGACCTCGAGACGGGGCCGAGTGTGTGGGTCAGTCTGTGCCTGACGCCTGTGGGGGAGTCCCTGTACTACGACGACCAGGCGACGTGACTCCTCGAGGCCCTGGGCCGACGGCCATGACGCCCCGGCGCTGGCTCTCGACGGACCTGGGCCTCACTGCGCGCCGCCCCAAGCCCCCGACCGTGCTGACACGGAAGAGGCGAACGGGGCAGACAGTGCCTGACCTGCGCAAGAAAATGCGTGGGTGGGCCCCGTCGGGCTCGAACCGACGACCGGCGGATTAAAAGTCGGTCCGAAGGGTGCGGTCCCTCTTGCCCGTGAGGACTTTCGAGCATGGATGTTCAGTGCTCGTTGCTGTGGGCTGCCGCCACTTTCCGAGCCAGCGTGCCCCTTTTGCGCCCCCAAGCAGCTCCGCGACGCGCATGGGGACGCGACCTCCGCCTTAGGAGCCGAATATGACCTGTTATCAAAGGTTTTGGGACTTGGGCTGGCGTGGGTGATCGCCTGTTGTTGCTGGGCTCTCGCGGTCCGCCGGGTCGGAGGCTGTGTACTACAAATGCGCCACGTGATCCTGCTTCACCAGTGCGCCTGGATCGTGACGCGTGACTGTTCGGGGAGGCGATTGCGGCTAGTGAGACGGTTCCCGCTCGGGCAGTTCGAGTGCCAGGGTTGCCTGCGCCTCAAGGCGTCTCAAGGCTCTTGGCGGCCCCACGGTGTGCGGCAGGTTCACCCAGCGCTCGTAGCTTCGCACTCTGAGCATGCGCCACCACCCGGAGGGCGTATTGCCGAAGGCCAAGCCTCGGTAGCGGATCTCCTCGATTTGGGTGATCGAGTCACGAGGGAAGTGCCGTGTTCTCAGAATGCCGCGCGATGTCACCTGACCGTCGTCGATCGTCAGGCCGAGTCGCAGGGATCGGACGAGGAGTGCTGCCGCGGCCATGAGTTCGAGGAATGGGGCGACGGGCAGTCCGGGTCCAGATGTCGGGTCGAATATGCCCCCCAGGGCAGACAGCACGAACAAGCTCCAGGGCGCGGCGCACAGGCCTCGGGCGGCCTTGCTGTAGATGCGCACGGGCTGCCCTCGGGTCATGGGGCACATCGTAGAAGGACCAGAGAGAGCCACCGACCCGATAGCGGAGCAGGCCAGCGCGTCGGAGTGGCCGGGTCAAGGGTGGCCGGAGGCCATCACGGAGTGACGCGCAGCGCCCTTGATGCGGTCCGGAGGCGCGCGGACAGTGGAGCGTCGGGTCGGCGGCTCGGAGCTCGCACTCTCTGTGGGATCGGATCCGCCATGCCGGCTGTCTGTGCGGCCCGCACGCCTACCATCAGACGCATGGAGCCGGAGACGACCTACAGGTTCCTGTCAGCGACGCTCCCGGACTCCGGAGCGCGGGCTACGGAATACGTTCCCGTCCTCGAAGCTGCGTCCGGGCCGCGCGTTTCCCGTGAGCCGCTGGGACAGTACCCGTATCTGCGCCGGTTATCGCTGGACTGGCTGGACCGCTACGACGATTCCGCTCTCGATGACGTCGACGAGTTCCTCAGGTCCCACCGAGACGGGATCGACGGGCAGAGCGCAGGGCATGACCTCTCTGTGTATCTGTGCGACTGGGTCGTTGTGAACGTTGATGCCGCGTACTGGGTTCTCGATCCGGCGGGCACGTGCTACGTGCAGCTGGGGCCACACTGGCTCGATCCGTTCCGCCACGTGGTGCGGTGCATCGCTGACCGTGAGGCGGTGGCGCGGCGCTTCGTGCTGCAGGTCTGGAAGCTCGAGCCTCCGGGTCCGGTGTAGCGCGGGGTGCGGTGGGGTGCGCGTAGGCGCGCTAGCGCCGGAGCGCGGGGTCCCCGCCGCGGGGTCCCGCGCTTCTTCGCGCCGCAGGCGCGCTTGAGCCAGTACAGAAACTCCTCACGCCATCGCCCTTGGGTGGGTGTGCTCCGTCAGGTGATGCGCGACAGTCGTCCGTCAGGTGATGTGCGACAGCGACGCGCCACCCGATGTGCGACACCTGACGCGCCGTCGGCGGCATGTCCGATCGGGGCGCGGAGTGGAGTGGCCAATCCGTCAGCCCGAAGTTCGAACGCCTCCGGGTCCACGCTCGTGTACCGACTCGACAACAGCAGGCAGCTCCTTGATCGCGTCAACCTTGCTGCGCAGGCGTCGTCTGGCAACAACCTTCCGCCTGTACGGCCATCTCGTGCCGGGCCGAGAGACCCTCAACTGCCAGCCGAACCCGAACGCGATTCGTCCGCCTAAGTTCCAGAGAGCACCTGCCAGTGCCACGGGCAAGCCGTATTCGGAGTTCAGTGCCTGGTCGTATTGCCAACCGATGACCCCAGAGGGCAGAGCCTCAATCAGGTAGCCGATCCCGTCCGGTCCGATGGTCGTGCCCCAAGCTGGCTGGTCTCCATTCGCGACCGCTGCTGGCCCAGGGCCTCCGAACGGGCTGTCGTCATTCACGTCGGGATCGTCGCACATCACGGATTGATGGAGCTATTGACGCGGGACGACCGATCGGCGGCATGAGCGGGCGCGACGGTGGGCTTGGTGGCCCCGCCACGCGGAGGCTTTGTGGGACCCCTTGCCCAGCAGGCCGGCATATCCGTAGATCGCAACGGCTCTAGGGTGAGCGTGTGAGGACCGAGCGCCGCCCAGGTCGGCATGCGGGGGCGCCGGGGCCTCGGCCGGGGCGTCTCAGCGGCTTTTGGGTCCTGCTGCTCATTGGGGTCGTAGGCGTCCTGCTCGGTTTGGCCGGGCTGAGCAGCGTGCAGGGCCTTCGCGACCACGGCGTCCGCACCTCAGCCGAGGTACTGGATATCGCCTCGGTGAAGGGGGGCTACAGCTACATCCTGCGATATGGCCTCGAGAACGGGACGGTGGTCAACTGTGAGACGGAGGACGTGCTGGGTCGGCCGGCGCGGGGTGCCGCGCTGCAGGTGCTGTACGACCGCGAACTCCCGGACGTGAACTGTCAAAGTGCTGACTACGGCACCGACCTGACGGCTCCGGTCGTCATGATCATTGCTGGCGTGGTCATGATGGTGTCGGCGGCGGGCATCCGCATCTTCTCGCGCTGAGAGCGCGCTCTGCGGCATTTCCGGACGTTTGGTCAGGCCCCGGAAAGCCCCATAGCGTCAAGCTGCTCACGCACGTCCTCGTACTCCGCGTCGGCGTTGAGTTCGGCAAGGATCGCGGGATCAAGCGGCTCCGATCGATAGAGGGCGCTCACGGCCGCCTCGCTGGGGTCCAGCTCGAAGTACTCCTGAGCGAAGCGCACGTAGGCTTGAGGGTCGCCGTCGAGAAGCAACTCGAACAGCTCCGCCGCCCCATCAGCGCTCGGGTCGGCAGGCGGCGCTGTGGCGGATCCCGCGCGCCAAGTCCGCCCGTCCTCGCTCCAGAACGCGGCGGTCGCCATGAACGTGTTGGCAAGCTGGAAACGCTCCTCCTGAGTCAGAGGCTCCAGGGGTGCAGGCATGCCGTCGAGGAGGCCAGGCCATACCTCGACGGGCGTCCGCATGAAGGGGTTCATGGGGTACTCGTGCGCGAACCCCCAACCGAACACGGCTGTTTCGCCAAAAGCGATGTAGTAGCGGTCGCCTTGACCGTTGTCCATGCTCGCCATGGCGACGCCGGACGGGTCGCGGGGGTCGAACCGGAAGATGCGGTCATCTGGTTCATCATCCGGGCTCATCGCCACGTCGAGAACGGCCAGCGCAACGCAGAGCTGGCGCAGCCGCACGGGCGACGGAAGTGAGTCCAGCAGATCGGCCATCATGAGCGTCATCGTTGCAGATCGGGACTTTTTGGAACTGCATTGACGCCGCTCCGACCCCGCCTCAGTCGTCGTTTTGCGCCGGGCCTCGACGCGCGCTCATCGGCACGGCCGATCAGCGGCATGAGCGATCACGTCTTTCGGGGGAGGACCTCACGCGTAGCGGCCGACCCGTTAGCCTTCCTGGGGCGCGGCTTTGAAGCCATACTTCGCCGAGAGGCTCTTGTCAGGAAGGAGCGCGTTGGTGGGCGGCACCGTAACGATTCCGGGAGGAAGGGAATGGCTATGGACGTTCTCTCCATGGGGTCTTCTCCTCACAGCTACCGCCATCGGTTTGCTGACCACCGGCCAGTACGACACCGCGATGGTGGCGCTGGCCGCCATTCTCGCCAACGTGGCATTCATGGCGCACATCCGCCGGCTGAACCGGAGGAACTTCCTCCGCATGCACCGTCACCATTTATCGGTCTGGTGCCGGAATGGCAACCACGAGGTTGCCTTTGAGGACATCTCCTTCGTCGACTGGCTGCCTGGCAACGGATCCGCCATGTTGACAGGGACCGCGCGTCCGCCCCGAATCAAGATCACCCTGACATCCGGAGAGGTGGTTCTCGTGGAGCTGTTCTTCGCCAAGCTGTGGAGGGAGCGTCGGGCGAAATCCTCGTTGAAAAAGGCTCTGCCTGCGGGCGTCCTGCGGGGCTAGACAAGGGTGACGACACCCAAAAGCCCAGCATGACCACAGTCTGTGGGACGCCCGCTCATCGGCATGTGGGTGAAACTTCGCCCGCGGACACTCGGCGTGTTTCTTCGTCGTCCGGCGGTCTGGGTGTGGATGGTGGAAGTGCGGACACACCCACATAAATAACCTGAACTGACAAAACAGCGGGCTTGATGCCCTGGGGGTCGGCTCCCCACCCCGGCCAGAGGCCATCCACACGAATTGCCGTCACACACCACACACCTTTCTGGTCCGCCATCTTCTTCATGATCTTTGACGTGGCCGGCGTGTGAGCAACCCCCGCGGCGCCGGCTTCTCCTCCTTCATCGTTTCGGGGCCGCCCTTTCGGACCGGGTGTGTCGTGCAGCGCGGGGTTGCATCAGCTGCACGGCACACCCACCCGGACAGGGAAGGGGGTGGCCGAAATGACTCGGGGAACACGAGATCGCATCTGGGACGCCCTCCCAATGCACCCTCTCGAGCGCTCTGGTGACCGGCCGGTCGGGGAGGGCCACCCGCTGGACCTGGGTCATCTCGACGCCGCGACCGAGAAGCAGGTCATCGCCCGGCTGCTGTCGCGGGACTTCGACGCCTGGTCCGAGGCTGCCTCACGGGTCGGTCACTGCGCCAGACCGGTCCGCCTCCACGGCCACTCCGACACGGTCGACGCGCGCACCGGTGAGGTCCTGTCGAGCTACTCCTCGACGGATGCCCCGCTCCTGGTCCTGCACGTCCGGTGCGGGAACCGGAGGGCGGCCGAGTGCCCGTCCTGCTCGCGCCTGTACGCCGCGGACACGTTCCACATGATCCGGGCCGGCGTCACCGGCGGCAAGGGCGTCCCCGACACCGTGGGCGAGAACCCGCTGGTGTTCGCGACCCTGACCGCGCCCTCGTTCGGGCTGGTTCACGGGACCCGTGGCGGCCGCACCTGCCGCCCCTTCACCACCAAGGGCCAAGGCCGGGTGTGCGAGCACGGTCGGCCGGCGGTGTGCCACGCCAAGCACGTCGACAGTGACCAACTGCTTGGGCAGCCGTTGTGTCGGGACTGCTACGACTACGAGAGCCACCTCGTCTGGCAGTGGTGGGCACCGGAGCTGTGGCGCCGGTTCACCATCGACCTGCGCCGCGCCCTCGCCCGGCACCTCGGCGTCACCGAGTCGGGGCTCGCGGACGTCGTGACGGTGCAGTACGCGAAGGTCGCCGAGTACCAGCAGCGCGGCATCGTCCACTTCCACGCCCTCATCCGCCTTGACGGCCCCAAGTCGGTGGACGGGTTCGCGCCCGCGCCGGCCGGTGTAACCGCATCGCTGCTGGCGAGACTGGTCGAGCAGGCCGCCGCCGGGGTGGTCTTCGACGCGCCGCCGCTGCACGAGGCGGATGTGGTGCGCCGGCTCCGGTTCGGCACCCAGCTCGACTCCCGCCCCATAGCCGCCGCCCGCCGGGCCGACGAGCCGGACCGAGCCCTGACCCCGGAGCAGGTCGCCGGCTACCTGGCGAAGTACGCGACGAAGTCCGCCACCGACTCCACCAACACGGACAGCGCGCACGCGCAGAGGCTGCGGGCCACCATCGCCGAGGTCACAGACCGGATCCACAGCGACGCCCAAGGTGACGCGGACAGTGACGGCACCCCGCTCCGGGAACACCCGTACGGGCTGCTGTTCAAGTGGCGGCACATGCTCGGCTTCCGCGGCCACTTCTCCACCAAGTCCCGCCGCTATTCCGTCACCCTCGGGCAGCTCCGCCGCCGACGCATTCGGTACGAACGCGCCCTCGCCGCCGCGAACCGCGAGGGCCGCACCCTCGACGTCCGCGACCTCGACGACCTCCTCCAGGCCGAAACCGAGGAGACCACCCTCGTCATCGGGCAGTGGACCTACGCCGGGACCGGCTGGGACACCGACGGCGACACCGAGCTCGCCAAAGCCGCCGCCGCCCGAGCCCTTGAGTATGCACAGTGGAAGGCAGCGCAGAAGGCGAATTCCACGTCACCGCAGGTCGATCGGAGTAGAGGAGAAGAGTCATGAGTGAGACTGAAGTGCTTTGGACCGTGCAGGACGTAAGCGACTTCCTGCGTGTTCCGGTGGCGACTATCTACCAATGGCGGGTTCGCCACGAAGGTCCGCCGGCGATGCGGATCGGTCGTCACCTTCGCTTCGACCCGGACACGGTCCGAGCCTGGTCGCGCGAGCAGCTGGAGGTCGTCTGATGGCGAGCATCAGCAAGAATCCGAAGGACCCCGGCTGGCAAGCCAGGTGGCGCGATCCGGGTGGGCGGCAGCGAAAGAAGAACTTTACGCGCAAGGTCGATGCTCAAAGGTGGCTCGACCAGATGCAGGCGGAGCGGCATCGGGGTCAGTACATCGATCCCCGGGCCGGCAAGGTGCGAGTGCGTGACGTGGCCGAAGCCTGGGCTTCCGGCCTGACGCATCTCAAGGTGTCGACTGCGACCCGCTACCGCGGGCTCGTCAACGGGCACATCCTTCCCCGATTCGGTGGCTGGGCTATCGGGGACCTGAGGCACAGCGACGTACGGGATTGGGTGCGCGATCTGTCGGCGAGCGGTCTGTCGCCCGGAACCGTCCGGCAGGCACACCGGGTGCTGTCACTGATCCTCGCCGAGGCGGTGAAGGACGGACGGCTCTCTCGCAACCCTGCATCGGGCGTGCAACTGCCCAGGGCCGTCCGGTCCGATCCACGCTTCCTGACGGCCGCCGAGGTCGCCCGCCTCGTCGAGGCAGCCCACCCGAATGGCCTCAGCGTGGCGGTCCTCGCGTTCTGCGGCCTGCGGTTCGGTGAGCTCGCTGCGCTCCGGGTTCGTCGGGTCAACTTGCTCCGCCGTCGCCTGATCGTCGCGGAGAGTGTCACCGAGGTGGCCGGCCGTGCAGTCTGGTCGCTGCCCAAGACCAATCGGACGAGGACCGTCCCGTTCCCACCGTCGCTGGCTCAGGGGATCGAGGCGCTGTGCCAGGGAAAGGGGCCCGAGGATCTGCTCTTCACCGCTCCCGAGGGCGGCGTCCTACGCCTGGGCAACTGGCGTCGCCGCGTCTTCGACCCGGCCTGTCGAGCTGCTCGCCTGGTCGACGTCACACCTCACGATCTGAGGCACACCGCTGCATCGCTGGCCATCGCCTCGGGCGCCAACGTCAAGGCCGTTCAGCAGATGCTGGGGCACGCCTCGGCCGCCATGACGCTCGATGTCTACGCCGGTCTGTTCGGCGATGATCTCGACGCGGTCGCACTTGCGCTCGACGGGCTTGTGCCCCCTTTGCGCCCCCTCGAGGCCTCCAAGGGCGAAACCCGGCGAGAGTCGAAGGGTGCAGACAGTGCGTGACCTGCGCAAACGCGTGGTGGGCCCCGTCGGGCTCGAACCGACGACCGGCGGATTAAAAGTCCGATGCTCTACCGACTGAGCTAGAGGCCCGGGGGGTGGGGAGTTTGAATGCAACTTCCCTCGCAACTTTGGTCGGAACAACAGTGGTGTAGTACCGACCGATGCGACCCCACGCGTCAGTATGCCGCACCCGGCCAGAGCTCAGGGCGCCCCTTGAGCTGACGGCCCGGCGCGCGCGCAGCGGAGATGTCCACGGCCGAGTACCAGCCGTCGTCCTTCGAGCCGCCGAATCGAACTCGGCCGGGCCCGGTGCGACCGCCCTACGGCGGGGGCTGGGCGTCGGCGATCACGCGCAGAGCGTCGAGTTGCTCCTTGGCGTGGGCCCTCTTGCCGTTCCCTGCTTGGACCGTGAACCTGAAGTGCGAGGGCCACGAGGACCAGGGTCGCAGACCAGCGCGGAGCCTGGCGTCGTAGTCGCGCGCGGCTGGCAGAGCGTCCACGTACCAACTGTCGCTGGCGTGCGCCTCGAGGCGGTGAGGCAGCGCGGGCCCATGAGCGCCCCTGACGATCACGGCCGGCCGGCGCGACCCGTAGGGTGTCAGGGCGAACGACTCGATGGTGACGGCGGCGCGTCCGGCGTTGACCACCGCCAGGCGCACCGGCGCGCCTGACGGGAACGGGATCTCAGGGGAGCGGCTGGAAGCGCGCTCCATCCTCAGGCTCAGACGGGGCCCACCCGCCCGGAAGGCGAGGGTGGAGACGACCAAGGACAGGGCTGACATCACGAGGGCGGCGTAGGGCACCAAAGCCGGGGCGTCAGGCACTCCCCGAGGGTAGGACGCGGACCAGCCGGCGGCCTGAAGGCGCGCGCATGGGCTCACGCAACCTCAGGCGAGCCGGGCTGTTGGGGCACTCTGGTGTGACTTGTCTGGGCGAGACCGGTCATAGGGGGAGGGGTGGGATGGACCCGCAGCAAGTGGTGCAGTCGATCACGATGGGGTCGCGCATCGCGGAGGACGAGCGAGACGATCTCTCGACCTACTTCGTGGAGACCGAGAACTGGCGCAAGGTGTACCAGGGCGAAGCGGACGTGATCTTCGCGCCCAAGGGCGGCGGCAAGAGCGCGATCTACTCGATGCTGATGTCGCGAGAGAGCGACTTCTTCGACCGCGGCATTCTCCTCGCGACGGCCGAGAACCCAAGCGGTGGAACCGCGTTCGCCGAGGTCGAGACGGCTCCACCGACGACAGAGGCCGAGTTCGTCGGCCTTTGGAAGATCTACTTCCTGACGATCATCGCCCAGAGCCTGGCGGAGTATGACCTCAAGGGCGACGCAGCGAACCGCCTCCTCGCGAAACTGGCTGACGCGAACCTGCTCCCCCCGAGCGCGGCACCCCGTCGCCAACTCGTGCGCCTGGCGATGGACTACGTGAAGCGACTCTTCCGCCCCGCCTCGGTCGAGGCGGCGATGACGGTCGACCCGGCAACCGGCTACCCCATGGTGGTCCCGAAGATCACGTTCGCCGAGCCCACCGCCGAGGAGCGGCAGTCCGGCGCGCTCTTCGTTGACGAACTCTTCGATCTCGCCCAGCAGGCGCTGGGCGACGCTGGCACCTCCATGTGGATCCTGCTGGACCGGCTGGACATCGCGTTCGCCGAATCTCCCGATCTCGAGGCCAACGCGCTCCGGGCGCTGTTTCGCGTCTACCGCGACTTGGAGCCACGGAACAAGGTCCACCTGAAGATCTTCCTCCGGTCGGACATCTGGGAGGCGATCACAAGGAAAGGCTTCCGCGAGGCTAGCCACATCACTCGCGACCTGGCCATCGACTGGAACGAAAACACCTTGTTGCGCCTCGCGGTGCAACGCCTCCTCCGGAGTGCCGCACTGCGGGAGCACTACGGGGTGGACGAGGCGGAGGTTCTGTCGCACATAGACCGCCAGCGGGAGTTCTTCTACCGAGTGTTTCCGCCGCAGGTCGACCGGGGCAGCAAGAAGCTCGCGACGATCGACTGGTGTCTCTCGCGGACCAAGGACGGGACCGGGCAGAACGCGCCTCGCGAACTCATCCACCTCCTGTCGGAGACGCGAAACAGCCAACTCAACCGCTTCGAAACCGGCCAGGCCGCGCCCGAGGGGGGCGCGGTGTTCGACCGACAGGCGTTCAAGGAGGCACTGCCGACGGTATCGAAGGCCCGACTGACGCAGACGCTGTATGCCGAGCACCCGACCCTGAGGCCGTACATCGAGAGGCTGGAGGGCCAGAAGACGCGGCAGAACGTTGCAAGTCTGGCGGCGGCGTGGGGCATCAATGAGGCCGAGGCCGCGAAGACCGCCGAGCAACTCGTGATCATCGGCTTCTTCGAGCCGCGACTGAGCGACTTCTGGGTCCCCTTCATGTACCGCCCAGCGCTGGAGATGATCCAAGGATCGGCGGAGGGTGTCGCGGCCGCAGACGAAGACTGATCCATCAGGCGCCGAGGCGGCACAGCGCAGTCCCTTTCCCGGGTCCGTTCGTGGCAGGCGGTCGCGGCGGCGACGAGGGAGCCGCCTCCTCGCAGAGGGGTCTACCCCGGCAAGCCGCCAGACCACCTCCAGCCGCTCTAGCGTCCACCTTGCGCCCCGCTGATCAGTCGGCCACACGACGACTGCGTCCCCCCCGCCGCTCTCCAGCGTGCTCACCGGCGGGAAGGCGACAGTCCCGAAGGGCGTCCCGGTGTTGAACGCGGCCTAGCATCGGCTGGCGGCCCGACCCTGCTCGGCCCTCGCTGGCCGTGCTCGGGGCCGTCAAACGACCCGGCCCCGCGGACGCCTTTGGTCGCGGCGGTGCTCCCTGGGGCCCTGGTGCGCTGTGTTTCTGGCGGCGGCTGACAGACTGGCCGAGCACGCCCCCGCCGCATCATCTGGGGCGACCGTCGGCCCGGGATATCGGCGTCGAGGCGGCGGGCCCCTCGTCGAGGTGCGAAAGCCAGGTGTGGCGCGAGCCGTGCTATTCGGGGGCCACGTCCAGACAGGGACAGCCCCCGCAGGACCGCGAGCGGCATTTCACCTCCTTGGCTCGCGGTGGGTGGTCGTGTGACGTTGGGGAAGGTTTCGCCGCGTGTGGCGGTCGTCACCGTCTTCGAGCCGGTGGCTGGTCACCTCCTTGGTCGGCTCGGGGTCGTGTCGTCGACCGTCATGTTCACGACGGTCGTCGGTCGTTTCGCTGTGGAGTTCTCAAGGTGCGGGTCTGCCCGCTCTCTCACGGTCGGAGCCAGCTGCTTTCTCGCAGACTGGCCGTCGCTTTCGAGGCCCGGGCTGACGCACGTACCTGTGCACCGTGCGTCATCGAGCGCAATCACCTCGTCGAGCTTGGCGAGCAGGGATGTTCTCGCGCCGCGTTCCGGTGTGCGCCTGCGTGCGTTCTCGTGGCTGTGGTGGGCTGGCAGCTGCGGGGAGCCGCTCCTACCGTCGGTGGGAGGAGGCGCGCCATGGCACGACGAACGGGCGCCGCGGTCCGTGAACCGGAGGACCGTCGGGCACACGAGGACACCGCGACCCAGCGAGCATCGGTCTCAGGGCTACCTGGCGGCGAGCCACCCGACAGCGGACGGGTGAAGGCAGCCGAGCGGCGCCGGCGGAACACAGCGCCGTTGGGAGCTGCTGAGGTGGTCTTCGACGATGACCCCGGCCGGAGGGGGCGCCGTACCGGGCCTCCAAGGTCGGCACCGTCGGGCGTGTGGGATGTCGGTGGGGCCGTCGAGGCGGCGCAGGCGCGGTGGGAGGTGAGCGCCGAGTTCACTCATCAGACGCTCGCCCGGGTCGGTGAGACGGTGCACCGGTTCGCCCGGCGGCTCACAGTTCAGGGGGTCTGCGACGTCCGGGAGATCACGGTGGAGCACTGTCGAGGGTTCGTCTTTGCGCACACCGCGGGCGGGCAGGCGCCGGAGCTCACCACCCAGCACGCGCGCCGGACCGCGCTGCGGATGCTGTTCCGCACGTGGCGCGAGCTCGGTATCGGCGATGGTGACCCCACGCTGGACCTCGTTCTGCCGACCCGGTCCAGCACTTCGGCGCGTCCGCTCACGGACGTCGAGGTCACCTTGTGCCGGGCCTCGGCGCGACTGGGGGAGGCGGGAGCCGCTTCCCTGCAGCGGGCCGTCGCATGGGCGCTCGGTGAGGCCACCGCGGTCTCATCCGAGATCTCCGCGGTCCGCCTCGCCGACCTCGATGACCCGGACCAGCCGCGTTGGGTGCACCTGCCCGGCACGCGCCGGCACGACTCGCGGTTGGGGGAGCTGACCGAGTGGGGTGCCAGCATCGTCAGCCGCCAGGTCCAGGTGCTCCGTTCGCACCACGCGCCCGCCGCCACGCCCTTGGCGTACCGCGGGGCGGCACCCGCCGGGCAGGCGAAGGCCCAAGCGGCCGTGTGCAGCGCCCTTGGCGCGGTCCTCGAGCTGGCGGGCCTGTCCACCGAGCCGGACGTGCGACCGGCGTCGCTGCGGAATTGGGCGGGGCGGACGCTCTACGACGGGGGCATGCCGATCGAGCAGGTCGCCCGGCGGATGGGCGCCCGCAAGCTGGACCAGGTCGCTGAGGACCTCGCGATCACTTGGAGGCTCCCGTGAGCGAGAAGCACGCCTCGACCCTCGCGCGGATCCGCGCGGTCACCGCCTCCCCGACGCTGTACCGGCTCGCCGCTGCCCTGGAGTACGAGCGCCTCGTCGGGCGCACGCCGACCAACCCCCTCTACGTCGTCTTGGCGTACGGCGTCCTAGCCCGGGTGCTGCGCTCGGGCATTCGCGTCCAGGTGGACCTGCAGGACCGCGCCACCTGGCTGATGATCCGGGCCCAGCTCGAGCAGGGCCTCGCCGACTCCGGGATCGACGCCCCGCCCCCCGGGCTGCGGCCACCCGTCTGGGGCCACTGGCGCTGGCTGCGCGACCAGCGTCTGGCCACCGACGAGGGCCTGGCCGTGCTGGACCGGGTCTTCCCTGAGCTGGCCGTGGACACCGCGCACCGCATCGGGCTGCTGCTGCCGGCCGGCCCCGGCAGCTTCACCCACCCCGACCCGTCCCGGTGCGCCTACGGCGACGGCACCCTCATCCGGCCGATCTACCGGCCCCCGGAAGCCGTCACGGTCACCGAGGCCGACGGCAGCACCCACATCGCCTACCCCCACCCGCGCACCAAGGAGCTGCTCGACCACCCGCCCGGACGGTTCGACCCCGACATGCAGCTGCACCACGGCCAGCTCGGGCCCGTCCAGACCCACGGCTACGTGTGCTGGCACGCCCGAGGACCCGAGCTCTACCAGCGCGTCGTCCTCGCCGCCGCGCACATCCCCGTCCCCGGCGCCGAGGCCGCGACCGCCATCCGCGTGCTCTCCCGGGTACATGCCGCGGCCGGCGACGGGATCCAGGTCGTGGTCTACGACGGGGCCATGAACGGCGTCCACATCGACCAGGTCATGACCCGCTACGGGTACCTGCTCCTGGCCAAGCAGCCCACCAGCTCCACCGCCGGCGACACCGACTCGGCGACGCTGGTGCTCAACGACGCCGGCCGCCGCACCCGCTCCTACCCGCTCGGGACCATCCGGCATGCCCCCGTCGGGGCGGTCGAAGGGTGCGCGCACCAGATCGCGACGATCGGCGGGCGCGTCGTCGAGGTAGGCCTCGACGAGACCGGGGACCCCGTGGTCCTGGCCGAGCTCAGTCGCGGCGCCGTCAAACGCTTCCGCCGCACCAACGGCAGCTACCACTTCAACATCGGCTACCACGTCCCCTGCGCCGCTGAGCCGTTCACTGTCTGGCTCAGCCCGCACGCCGAAGCCACCGGCGACCCGCGCCGGCCCCAGAACCTGCGCGTGATCCCCGAGACCGACCCGGACTTCGACCCCCTCAGCGGCCTACGCAACGACGCCGAGAACTTCCACTCCAACCTCAAGCGCACCCTGATCTGCGACCGCGCCATGAGCCTGGGCTGGCGCCGCGGCCTCGTTGACGTCTACTGCTTCGGCCTGCTCAACAACGCCCTCACCGAAGCCAGAGCCGCCGCAGTCAGTGACGCCCGGAAACGCCGCCGCGTCGTCACCCGGAGACGCGCCAGCGATCCGCGCCCCGTCGGTGACGGCTTCGCTTCCACCAGGACCACGGAGCGTCGGCACCAAAAGGGCTGACGCCCCCGGGCCCGCGGCCCACACGTCGCAGGGGCAGCGACAAGTTCGCCTGCGCGCTCGATGCCTCGTCGGCGCTTGAACTGTGGCGGTACTTCCGTCTCCGCGGAGGCGACGACACCGGAGACCGGCCCGCAGGCAGAGCCTCAACTACGAACGTCTGCACCCGAAGGGACTCATCCCATGAACCATGCCGACCCCACCGGCCAACCCGCCTCGCGCCGTCCGGCGAGCGGTCAGCCCGCGAAGACCGAGAATGTCACCGGCGAAATACCACCCGCACAGGACCCCGCTGAGACCTGCGAGCTCCCCGGCGTCGAGGAGCTCACCCCCGACGGCCGGGGCACCTGGTTCGTCCTCTCCACCCACACCACGCACGTCCTGGACCTCGACCGGCACCGCTACCAACGCCGGCCAGGCCCCCACGGCTCCAGATTCCCCCTCGACTACACGTCCGTCGTGTACTCCGCCATCGAGGTCTACCCAAAGCGAGGGGGACACCTGCTCGTGTGGTGCGACGACCCGACGGCACCAGACCTCTGGCAGCACTTCCGCCGCTCCTCCACCATTCGGGCGATCCTCGGACTGGAAAGCAGAGGTCTGCACGGGCCGGACACGGCTGGCGGCGCGGAAGCGGCCGATCCGAGCACTGCTGCACCCACACCAGCCTTCGAGGAGTTCTACACGCACATCGGGACGAGCGGCCGCTGGCGCGTCCTGACGGAGAACAGCGAGTACCTCGTCGACTTGGATGCCCGCACCGCAACCCGCAAGCCCGCAGCAGGCTGGCCCTTGCGCGGGGACGGACGCCCCCAACAACTGCTCGAGGTGATCCACGCCGAAGTAGGTGAACCCCTGACCCTGCGCCTACACCTCGACGGCAGCCCGCACCAGACCGTCCGGTACGCGACCACGGTCGTGCGGATCGAGCGTCCCTGAACCCTCGATGAGGGCGGTCCACGGGTGGAGTGCCACTGGGTCGGTCGCCACGGTCGGTGGCCACGGGGACGGCGCGGCGGGGTCGGCCCGGCGGGTTGGCCGGACGTTTCGCGTCGTGGGTCTACCGGGTTTTGAGGAGCTAAAAATACCGATTTTTGATGATGTGCCCCGGGCGCGCTGCAAAGCAGACTGCGAGTGCGGCCTTCGAGCAGGGGTTGTCGCGACCCGATACGTCCGAACACCTGGCTACCTGGGGTCGCAGTTCCAGGCACCGGCCTCGGTCGTCCTGTCCCACCCTGCTCGGGGGCTTCCCGCCCCACCGAGCTTCTGTACGCGCCGGCTCCGCCGACGCCCCCGAACCTGAAGGACACGCACATGCCGCACGACCCTGAGACCACCCGCAACGACCGCTCCGGCGCCAGCACTGTCCCGGTGTACGAGCAGATCACCCAGGTGTTCCTGTTCGAGACCACCTACACGATGGGAGGGGTGATCCAGGCGGCCGTGGACGCTCCACTCACCTGCGGGCGCAAGTTCGGCTTCCCGGCGACGCTGCTCTGGGGCCTACTCGTTGGGCAGCGAGCAGCCGGCTCAACCCCACGGCTACTGCATGAGCTCAGGGTCAAGAGTACCTGGCGGGCCATCTGCGAGAACTACGCCGCCATGACCGGCGGCGACCAGCTGCCGCCCGAGCCCCCGAACCATGACGAGTTCGAGGATTTCATGCTGCGCATGCTGACGCCCGACCTGCTGATCGCGCTGTACGACATGTTGCGACGCTGCGCCCTCGGCCAGGCGTGGGAGTACCGCGACCTCATGCCCGGCCTGCACTGCTCCTTCCTGCTGACAGCGCAGACAAACATGGTCTACGGCGACGCCACCTGCGTCGCGTGAGCGGAGACAGTGCGCCGCCGGCCGTCGAGGACGCACACCGTCGACGCGGCGACGGCGAGGTCGACCAGTCCTGAGACCGGCAGCGGCGGCCGTGGTGGTTACGGTGCCGCTCCTCGCGACCACCCGTCGACGCGTGCACTCACCGCAGGCACGGACGGAGGCGGACCCGCTCTGTATAGTCGCCATCCGCGCGCCCATGGAAGGTGGAAGCAGTCTCCCTGTCTTGCCGATGGTCGGACGTTGCGATCCTGCCGCTGACGGTGCGTCAATCTGCCCTCAGCAGAGCCGGCACTCGGGGCGAGATGCCGCGTTCTGAGTCGGCGGCCCGGTATCCCAAACGGGGTCTGATGGAGGCTTTCATTTCACGAAGGATAGGGGCCATGGCAGCACCGAGGAAGTACTCGGAAGACCTTCACGAGCGCGCGGTCACACCGTTGACCGGCGCCGCGACCCGGCCACCAAGCAAGTGGCGCTGCGACTCGGGACCGAGGCGAGGCTAGCGGCCTTCCTTTCTCGCCGCCACCGACCTCATCAACGCTTGCGCAATGAGGAGTACGGCGAGGCCGCCCAGCAGATACCGGCCCGGGGCCGGCAACAGCAGGAAGGCCAAGACCCCGGAGAAGCACTCGGCGCCCGCGATCAACACCCAGCCTCTGAAGCCCGGATCCCTCACGCGCTTTTTAGCACTCATCTGAGAACACGCATCCAACCGAAGCAGCAAAGATTCCAGCCGAGAAGGTGAAGTTCGAGCCCGCCACGACAGCGGCTGCAACAGTGGCCGTCGCCGGTAGAGTTACAAGACTAAATACAGCGAATCCAACGAACAATGCCCCAAACCCCACAAAGAGAGCATCCGAAGCGGCGCTCTGCCCAGTGGGGTCGTTGTAGTTGATGGGGTTGTCGGCGGCGTAGGTGTAGGGGTTGGCTTGGTCGGGATCGTTGAGGCGGGTGATGGGGTCGGTGGTGGTCCAGCGGCCGGTGGTGGTGTCGTTCCACCGGGTGCCGTGTTTGGTGTAGCCGGTGGCGGGGTCGTACAGGCCGGTGGTGTGCCGGTAGGGGTTGGCGTCGACGAGGGCGCCGGTCCCGGTGGCGGCGGTGATGGTGCCGTAGGGGTCGTAGCTGTAGGTGGCTTGGGTGGTGCCCTGGCCGTCGACGATGCCGACGACGGTGCCGAGGCCGTCGAGGACGAAGTAGCCCTTCTGCCCGGTGGGCAGCTCCATCCCCAGCGGCGTGCCGTCGGGGTCGGTGTCGAGGTAGGTCTTGGCGCCGTTGACGATGATGATGTCGATCCCGGGGACACCGTGCTTGGTGTTGCGGCCGTAGACGTACTTGGTGGTGTCGCCGCCGGTGACCTTGCGGGTGACCAGCTCGTTCTGGCCGGGGCCGGCGTACTCGTAGGTGGTGTCGGTGGTGGTGTTGTGCTGGGTGGTCATCTGCCCGGGGCCGTTGTAGGTCAGGGTGCCGGCGGCGGGGGCGGTGGTGGTGTTGCCGGCCATGTCGTAACCGTATCCGGCGGTGGTGATCTGGTTGCCGGTGTTGAAGGTCAGCGACTGGGTCTGCACGCCGTCGCGGGTGACGGTCTTGCGGTTGCCGTTGGCGTCGTAGGTGTAGCCGTAGGTGTGCCCGGCGTAGTTGGTGACGCCGGTGAGCCGGTTCGCGGCGTCGTAGCTGTAGACGGAGCGGGCGGCGGTGAGGTTGTCCTGGGACCACTGGATCAGGCCCTTGGTCGGGTTCGACGTTGTGGTCGAGACCGGGCAGGGCGCCCCGGCCGCAACGGTGACGTAGCAGTAGGTGGTGTCGAACACCTTGGTGGTGTCCGAGCTGTTGCGGGAGGTCCAGGTCCCGGCGATCCGGCCCGTACTGTCGTAGTCGGTGTGGGTGTGCGCCATGAACGTGCTGTGGTCGGCGTTGGCCTTCCACCAGGTGTCGGCGCGCAGCCCGTCAGCGTTGTAGCCGAACCGGGTGGTGGCCGAGCCGGGCGGGGTCATCGAGGTCAGCTGGTTGGCGTCGTCGTAGGTGTAGGCGGTGGTGCCGCGGGTGGTGGTCTCCCCGGTGAGGTTCCCGGCCAGGTCGTAGTCCCAGCTCAGCGAGCCGCCGCCGGTGGTGGCGGAGCGGCCGATCAGGTTGTCGTGGGCGTTGTAGGTGAAGGTGACGGTGCCGTTGCCGTCGGTGCGGGTCTGGACCTGGCTGGAGTTGTTGTACGTGTAGCTGATCGACGGCGTGGTGTCGGAGTAGGCGATGGTGTCGATCTGGTCGACGCCGGTGTACGTGTACGTGGTGGTGACGCCGCGGCCGTCGGTGACGCTCTGGAGCCGGCCGTACCCGTCCCAGGCCAGGGCGGTGGCCCCGAGCCCGGACCCGGCCGGTGGGGTGATCGAGGTGATCTGGTTGGTGGCCGTGTCGATGCCGTAGCTGGTGACCTTCCCGGCGGGGTCGGTGGAGGTGGCCAGCGTCCCGGCGCCGGCGGTGCCGGCGGCCCGGTAGCTGACCTTGGCGACCGCGCCGGTGCCCGAGTTGGTGGTCGAGGTCGGGTTCCCGGCGCCGTCGTAGCCGATCACGGCGGCGTTGCCCTGGGCGTCGGTGCCGCCGGTCGGGGCGTACGGGTTGACCGACCCGGAGGTGTACGACAAGGAGGCGGTGGCCCCGGTGGGGGCGGTGACCTTGGTCAGCGACTCCCCGCTGTTCGCGCCGTAGGCGGCGCTGGTGACCGCCCCGGCCGGGGAGGTGGCCGAGGCGATGTCGGCCATCGGGGTGTAGCTGGTCTTGCGGGTCCGGCCGAGCTCGTCGACGGCCTGGGTGACCCGGTCGGTGCCGTCCAGCGTGTACGTGACGTGCGGGACCGCGGACACCGGCTGGGTCTGGTCGGTGTTCGGGCTGGCGACCTGCGTCTGGGTGCTGCTCGGGTAGCTGAACCGGGTGATCGACCGGGTCCCGGTCGCTGGGCCCTTCTCCACCGCGGTGACCCGGCGGGAGCTGTCGTAGGCGATGTTCAGGACGGTGGTTGATGGGTCGTCGATCGAGGTCAGGTTCCCCGCGGCGTCCCAGCCGAAGGTCGTCACGCCGCCGGCGGTGTCGGTGATCGAGGTCAGGTGCTGGTTGACCGTGTCGTAGCCGTAGGTCACGGTCCGGGAGCCGGCGGCGTCCGAGGCCTGCGTGATCGAGGTCAACAGCCCACCGGTGAAGGCCAGGGTTGCCTTGCGCGCGTTGCCTCCGCCGCGGGTGGCCGTGATCGAGGAGGCGGTGACCGTGGTGGCGTTGCCGCTGCGGTCGGTGACCTTGCTCAGTGCCCCGGACGCGGTGAACGTCGAGACCGCCTTCGTGGCGTGGTCGGACAGGGTCCAGCCGGTCGTGCCGGTCTTGGTCAGGGTGTTCTTGAACCCAGCCGGGGTGGTGTAGCCGCTGGTGCCGGTGATCGGGGTGTACAGGCCCTCGAGGCCGCCCGGGGCCAGGTACAGCACGGTGCCGTCGGTGTTCGCGACGAGCTTGGTGTCCTGCCCGAGCCGGGTCGCGAAGCCCTTGCCGGCCGCGCCGGCCGGCAGCGCAGACCCGGCGCCGAGCAGCAGGCTGTTGAAGTCCAGCCCGAGCTGGACGTCCTGGTCGACCCCGGGCAGGGTCAGGTCCGTGGTGGTGACCAGCAGGTTTCCGGTGCCGACGTCCACGCTGGCGCTGACCCGCTCGGCCGCCCGGAACTCCACCCGGGTCGCGTTCGGACGCGGACCGACCGGCAACGGCGCGACCCCGGCCGCCTGCGCCGGAGCAGCGACCACGGCCCCGAGCCCGGCTGCGACCAGCGCCCCGACCACCCCCGCCGCGACCAGCCGCGCCCCGCGCGGCTTCGCCCCCTGCACCTGAACCGACCTGGAAGCCTTCATCACACGCCCCTTCGCGAGAACCAGCCTCCCCCTGCGGCTCAGCTGGTCGTTCGCACCATCCTCCGCAGATGCGGAAATAGGACGAGAATCCCGATATTTCTTGACCAAACCTTTAACCTCCACCCCGACATCGCAGCCCGCCCGGGCTCCGGCACCACAGCGGAAAGACGAATACAGATGTTCGCTCATGCCGCTGTCGGTAAGTCGGGTCGTGCCGATGGGCGTCGACCGCTCACACGTCAAGCAGCGACTCGTCCCGCCAGGTATCGGTGAAGTCAGGCGCGTAGATGAACCGCGTCCCGGGAGGGAGTTCCAGCAGAGACTGCAGAGCGGGGCAGCGTTCGAGCACATGAGCCATGTGCCACGGGCGGAAGAAGTCCGCACGCCCTTGAAGCTCGCCCGTCCACAGGTACCAACCTGTGGCGTCCGCCTCTGGCGGGTGGCGCAGCCCATGTAGTGGCCACTCCCACGTGGTGGCCTCGATCACGGCTCGGGAAGCACCGAGTTTGCCGCCGGTCAGTGTCACTCCGCGATTGTGTCGGAGAACCGCCCGATCATGCCGCCGTGCGCGAGGTGCCTGTTACCGAGCGATCGCCGTGTCCGCGCCGCCGTGGGGCGGCGGCACGATCCCCGGGAGGGCTGCGCTGGTCGAGCTGCCATGGCGTATGTCAGTACCGTCGAGGCGGCGAAGTGACCGTCGCGCCGCGCCTGCCCGAAGTCGGCAGCTTGGGCGCGGCGTTCCATGCGGCGCAGGCGCTCACCGTCGAGCGGTCGTGAAGACCCAGACGGCGCCAGGAAGGTGCGTGGGTTGTCCGCTGCGCCGGCGCCCCGTTCGGGCATGATGTGCGCATGACAGGGAAGCCGCCGCCTACGTGACCGGGCGGCTCGCCGCCGCACGTTGGTGGTGTGCCCATTCCGATGCCGAGGATGCCGACTCGCTGGCTGCTCCTGCGGGTCGGCGCGGCCCTGGTGTGGGGCGGCATCTACGCGTCCCAGTTTGTCTGGCCTACGGGAGCCGCCGGCACCGATCCTGCGCTGCGGCTCTCGCACCTGGGGGTGGCCCTTGCGATCGTCATCCTCGGCGTCGTGGACGTGCGTTCGCGTGTGCTGCTCGCGGACGACGGGGTGGTGGTCGTCCGCGGCTTCTGGCACAGGCGGATCGCGTGGGCCGACATTCGCCAGGTCCGGGCCCGCAAGAACGGGTTCGGGCCGGGCTGGGTTGAGCTGTTACGCATTTCCTCACGCCGGGTGGTGAGGCTGCCCGTGGACGCCCAGCAGTATCGGCGTCTGCGGGAGCGGTAGGCCGCGGCAACCAACGCGAGCGGGCGGAGCGCGCGCTGTAGCCACCGGTAATGCGCACGGGCGTCCGCAGGCTGGGGCCCGCACCTTGCGGTGCAACGTCGTGCGCAGCCAGGCGTCGGTGCGGCAAAGTGAGGGGCGTGAGCCCGGATCTGGACGAGCGGTTGAGCGTTGCCGCGACGCTCAACCTGACCGAGCTGGTGAACCTCGGATGCGAGTTGGCCGAGGTCGGTCGGCTGCCCGATGCCGAGCAGTGCTTCCGTCAGGCCTCGGACGGCGGCTCGGGGGCCGCCGCGTTCAACCTCGGCAACTGCCTCGCCGAGCAAGAACGATGGCTCGAGGCCGTGGCCGCCTACGAGGTCGCACTCGGTCGCGGCGAGAGCGACGCGTGGCTGAACCTCGGGCTGGTCCTGCACGAGCTCGGGGACCTCGTCGGCGAGATCCGCGCGTACGAAGCCGCGGAGGCAGCCGGTGACAGCGGCGGAGCTCTCGGGCTGGCCTTCGCCCTTCGCGAGCAGGGCGACCGAGACGCGGCGATGCAGGCCGCTCAACGATCGGCCGCGGCAGGTAATGACACCGCGGCCGCCGTGGTCGCGTGCTGGCAGTGGTGCACCTCGCTCGACCCTGCGCTCGATCCGGCTCTGCGGGCCGGGGCGGACCACTTCCCGTCCGCCCGCGCAGACCTGGGGCACCTGCTCGTCGACACCGGCCGCATCGGGGAGGCCCGCGCGGTCCTCGAGCGGGGGATGAAGCTGGGTGAGGTCGAGAGCATGCTGCCGCTGGGCAACCTATACGCCGACGTCCTCGGTGACGAGCAGGCCGCCGAGACCGCCTACCGTGCCGGCGCCGCCCACGGGGACGCGCACTCGCACTACAACCTGGCCGTCCTGCTCGAAGAGCGGGGCGACCGAGCCGGCGCGGAGCAGCACTACCGGGCGGCCATCGAGGGCGGCGACACCCTTGCCGTGTCCGCGCTGAGGGAGCTTCTCGACGAGTAGGCGGGCGGGGCTCAGCGATGGCGCCGCCGCCTCGAAGCCCCTGCCTCTTCAACGCTACGTGGGCCGGTAGGGGGTGGCCTCGACCCGCCGTTTGGGCTCCCTGCTCAGGGGTGGCTGTTCGCCGGGGTGGCAGCAGCGAGCGGGTCGCGTCGGTACCGCAGGGTGGCCACACCAATCAGCACCGCCAGGCCTTCGAGCGTTGCCCCGGGAGCAGCCCGCGCCGTACCGAACAGCCCGTCAGCTGCTCTGCGAAGAGCGTTGCCGTTCGGCTTCGACGCGGGCCATCATCCAGGAGGTGACCGCGGCGATCACGGCCCCGACGAGGCCGATGCAAGGAACCGCTGCGTGGCTGAGCGCGACTGCGGCTCGCTAGCCGCGGGGTTGCCCCCCACCAGTGGGCGGCTGTGGTCGCGCATAGCAACTTCGGAGGACTGGTCGGTGCCTCGACGTTCCCCGACCCTGTCAGCCTCGACACCCCGAGACGTCCGGCCCGACGCGGGGTCGGCACCCGGACCTCGTTGCGAGCGCACCACCCACGAGGCACCGGATGAGGCGCGAGCGGCAACACGCCGAGCACGGCGGATCCACGCTAAGCGACATAGGACGCGTGTACGGCATGATCGAGCCCAGATGTGACCGCCTGTTCTGCTTTTAGTGTTGTTTTCGGGACTGAAGCGCCGGTTTTCCAAAGGCTCGACCTGGTGGTCGGGCGTGGAGAACCGGCGCTTCTTCACGCGTGGGAGGTGGGCCGTGCCGGCCCGGAAAGCGGGCGCGGACACCGCCTGCTCGAGGCCGCGCTCGAACGCAACCTCGAGGCCGAGGAGCCCCGCCTGGCCCTCAGGATGTGCGGCCACGTCACCGAGACGCGGCTACGTCTCCGCCCAGGACATGCCACCCTTGCCCTGTCCTCCGCCACGAGTGCCCCCGCCTACGACGAGCTGCGCACCTGCCTCTCGTACTTGGCTACGGTCCGCGACACCAGCCACACCTGCGCCGTGAACAGCGACCACGAGCCCGTCAGCAGGCCGAGGGTGACGACGTCCCCTTCCCCGCCCCAGAAGACGGCCCGCACCAGTCGAACGGCCATGAGGAGCGTGACACCGCCGGTGACGCAGTAGAGCACGCGGGCATGTCGCGCGACCCATCGCTGGTACGAGTTCGGCGGCTGTGATGCCTGGGTCACGACTTCCCCCTCGGTAACGGCCTCGGTGGACCTCACATCGCATGGTGCCAGAGCGCCGCCTCATGGCACGGGACAAGAGCGCACCCGACCGACACGCTGCGCAGCCGAGGGTCCCGCTCGCGACGGGAGGGCCGGACAACCCTGAGCAGGACGAAGGCTGCGGTGCCCCTTGCAAGGGACACCGCAGCCTCAAAGCGCCGGGTTATGCGCCCGCCAGCAACACTAAAAGCCGAACAGGATGTGACCGGGGGGGACCCGGGGCGAGCAGGAACGCGGCAGGGGGCCAAGACGAGGCCCAGCGCATCCTCGACGAGCGCTTCGCCCGCGGCGACATCGACGCTGAGAAGGACCGACGAAGGCGGCAGCTCCTTCAGTCCGGCCGGACCAAGCCCAGGACCGCAGTGGCCGCCGCTGGAGTCAGAGTCGCGGCCCGGTCGTCCTCCCTTGCGCGTGACGGTGTGCCGGGCAAGGTCCTTACCGCTGCGGCGGCGCGTGTGGGGAGGAGGCCGACACTTCGAGGTTTCGGGCGGGCGGTGACGGCGTGGCCCGCGGGGAGCGGACGCGGCGGGCTATAGCCTCCGTGCTCGTGAATCGTCGCCGCATCCTCGTCGTCTGCCTGTCTGTCGTCACCGCCCTGGCGGCCTGTTCGGGCCCGGGCGGCACGCCGGGTTCGTCGCGCACCGCCCATGCGACCACCACCCCGTCGAGCAGCACCACGGCCGCGAGCCCCTCGGCGTCGGCGTCGAGCACCCCGTCGTCCAGCGCGACGGGCAGCGCCGCCGCGCCGCTCGCGCGGACGGCGGCGACGCTGAAGAAGGCCGCGCTCGCGGTCGACGACCTGCCGTCGGGCTTCTCCCAGGATCCGTCCGCCGGCAGCGGCAGCGGCGGACCCACCGTCTCCTCCCGTGAGCCCCGGTGCGCCGACCTGGTGAGCATGATGAACCTGCGCAACGCTCCGGGCTCCCTGGCCAGTGCCGAGGTGGCGTTCTCCGGCGGGCAGAACGGGCCGGGCATCGACGAGAGCCTGGATGCCCTCGGCTCATCCGAGAAGGTGGCGGCGTTGCAGGGCCGCCTCAAGGCCGCCCTGGGCGGGTGCCCGACGGTGACGATGAGCCTGCCCGGACAGGGCCGGTCGGCCATGCACGTCACGGTGGTCAACCCGCCCAAGTTCGGCACCGACCCGGTCGCCGCGCGCGTCACGGCCCAAGGCGGACCTCTTGACGGGTTCGAGCTGACCCAGGTCTACACCGGGGTGGGGGACGTCGTGCTGGCGCTCACCTTCGTCGGCGCCGCGCCCGCCGACGTCGACGGGGCCACCGGGCTCGCGCACGACAAGGCCGCCACCGTGCTGGGCGTGAGCCCCGGGGCCCGGACGAGCTGAGGAGCACCCCCAGACGTAGCCCAGGCCGCTGGCGCGTGCCTGCCGCCGTATCGGGGAGCAAACTGAGCGACAGACCGGGCTGCCGCGACACACGCTCAGGCCGCTGCCCTGGTGCTTCGGACCTTCGAGGAGTTCATAGCCAGACGGCTCGCCCAGTCGACGCTCGACACGCTCGGCACGCTCGACACAGGAGTCCAAGGGCTGCCGCCCCCTTTGAGGGAGGCCTCTCACTATTGTGAGAGATTCCCACTATTGCGAGAGGGTCAGGCGCAGCGCTAGGGAGCCGCTGCCTCTGAGCCGGTTCACGGCGAGGTGCACGATGTCCGGTATGACCCCGGACGCGGCCAGTGCCGCTGGAGCCGTTGAAGCCACACCGGCCACCCCCGACGAGGAAGCCTCGGCCCGAGAGTTTCGCCGGCAGTGGGCTCCTGCGCCTGCCGACCAGGACCGGCGCAGCTGGGCCACGTTCGGCATCTCGGGGCGCCTGAGCGCCGGGTGGACCCTGACGCTGCTGGTGTTCGCGGTCGTCTCCCTGGGCATGATTCCCGGATCCATCCGCGCCCAGGGCGACGCCCGGCTGCTCCAGGCTCAGGGGCAGTCGCTCGTCAGCGACAAGGTTCAGGTGCACGTCTCGCACGTCACCAGCAAGAGCGGCGGGTACTACACGGTCGACGGGGTCCGGGCCACCTTGCCCGGGTCGAGCGACCCGGAGCTGGAGTCGGTCTTCTCCGAACCGGGCGCCACGCAGGAGATCTACGACCCAATGAAGGAGGGCTGGCAGCCCCCGAGCGCGAGGACCGGCTACCGACCCCCGCTGCGGGTCCGGGTCCGACGTGACGCGAACGGCGTGGTCACGACTGCGATGTGGCAGCCGAACTACGAGTACCTCCTCAGCGCGGACGAGCCGCTAGGGGAGTCCATCCTCGGCGTTTTCTGCCTGGTCGTGGCAGGCCTGTCGATGTGGCTGAACCGGCTGCGGCTGCGTCACCGAGCGCGCCGCCGCGGTACTGACCAACCTTCCTTGGGAGCCTGAGGCACTCGCGGAAGGTTGGACCGGTGCACCAGAGCGGCCCGTTGCCGGCAGAACTGGCGAGGCCTTGGCGCCGCTGCGGGTTGAGTTCGATGCGGCAGCGGGCTCGTGGCTCAGTCGGGGACGTTGAAGTCGCCACGCCCCGGGGCGGTGCGCCGCACGGCGGCGGGCTCGACCTTGAGGGCCTCGCACATCTGGGGCAGGGAGTGGCGCCCGGATACCTCAAGTGCGAGCTCCGTTCCGTGGGACTTCCACTCGCTCTGGATGCGCCACTGTGTCAGGCTCGAGGCGGTGGTGTCGGCGTGCCAAAGCCCGAGGTGCTTGAGCAGGTTGCTGATCACGTTCTGCGCCGAGGACGTGGCCTCCTTGCTACCGGGCAGGTTCTTGCGCGGGATGTACGTCAGCTGGGCGGTCATCGGGGGCCGGCGCTGACCCGAGAAGGCGTGGCGATTGTGGGCGCCGAGCACGCGCTTGCCGAAGCGGTCGAGGCCGAGGTAGCGCGCCACGACGTGCTCGTTGCCCGGAGCGTGGATGTACGGGACGGAGGAGTACTCGAGGTCGTCGAGCTCGTCGAGGTCGTCGATGTCGTCGATGTCGTCGATGTCGTCGATGTCGTCGAGGGTGACCTTGGTGGTCTCCCCGGGGGTCATGCCCGCGTCGACCAGCGCGTACACGCTGGCGCTCCGGTCGCCGGGGCGGTAGGTCGCGGCGACGTAGCTGCGCATGAGCAGGACCTCGACGTCGGTGAACGGGCGGCGCTCGCTGATGGTGCACGTCGTCAGGCGGGGAGCGCCCTTGACGAGCTCGTCGATGGCGGCGGTGCTGCTGCGGTAGCTGGCGGCGGCGGCGATGACCACGACGAGCACGAGGTTGCGCCAGTGGTGCACCGGCGTCGCCTCCTCGGTCACCAGGTCGTCGGTGACGTGCTTGGTGGCGACTCCGGACAGGGCGGCGATCAGCTGCTTCTGGTGGGTGACGAGCTGGCCGACGTTGTCGATGGCGGCGGTGTTGCCGGTCTTGGTGGCCACGGTGAAGCCGCCGGCGACGGTGAGGAGTGTCTGCAGGTCACCGCGCAGCTCCTCGTGGGCGGCAGGGGGGACGATGCCCCACCTGTCGTCGAGGTCCCACACCATCTCGACGGCCTCGTTCAGCATGACCGTCTGCAGGGTGGGGGTGCCGGTGGTGGTGGCAGTGGTGGCGTTCATGGGGGTTCTCCTCGGGCGTAGTGGACGCTGGTGAGGAGGAAGGTCCGGCGGGTGAACCCAGGCGCAATCGGCGCGCCCGGCCAACACCGCTCGGCACCCCCCTAGGGAGGGCCAGCCGCGGCGCGGGGTATCGCAGGCGCACACGGCCGCGGAGGCTTTGCGAGCCGGGGACGCGTGACCGCCGGTTCCCAGGGACGCGTGGCCGCCGGGTCCCCAGGGCGCGCATGGACTGCGGAGGCGACCGAGTGACCGTGCGACGGCAGTACTGCGGGTGGGGAGAACCGCGAGGGGGGAGGGCCAGGTTCGTCGTGTGCCCGCCGTCACACAGACGTCATCCGCGGGTGCACCGCACCAGGCGCAGACGGCTTCTCGGATGTCTGGGAGGGGCGGGGCCCACCGGTTTTTGAGGACGCCTACCGGAAATTGATGAGGCGGAAATACCGATTTTTGATGATGTGCGCGGTCGGGGTGCCGAAGCAGACTTGCAGTGCGGCCTTCGAACAGCGGCTGTCGGCGACACAGGTGCGCCTGAACAGCTCGCTGTCCCGGATGCCGCAGTTCCTGGGGCGCCGGGCCTGTCGGCCCCGCCCTGACCACCCCTGCTCAGGGCTACCCGGCCCTGAGCTGCTGCTGTGCGCGTCGGCGCTGTCGGCGCGTCCCAACAAACCAAGGAGACCCACGTGCCCTACGCACCGGAGACCAAGCGCGTCAACCGTTCCGGCACCAGCGCGATCGCTGTGCACGAGCAGATCACGGACGTGTTCCTGTTCAAGACCACCTACATGATGGGAGAGGTGATCCAGACCGCCATGGACGCGGCGCGCACCCGCGGACGCAAGTCCGCGTTCCCGGCAGCGCTGTTCTGGGGGCTGATCGTGGCGGAGCGGGCCGCCGGCTCGGCCCCTCGGCTCCTGCGCGCGCTCGAGGTCAAGAGCACCTGGCAGACCATCAGCGAGAACTACGCCGCCATGACCGGCGGTGACCGGCTGCCCCTGCGGCCGCCGAACCGCGACCAGCTCGACCACTTCAAGCAGCGCCTGATCGACAAGCGGCGCCTGCTCGACCTTGACCTGCTGCCCGCGCTGCAGGAGATGTTCCGCCGGTGTGCCCTGGGCCAGGCCTGGGACCACGGGAACCTGCTGCCCGGCAAGGAGTGCTCCTTCACCCGTCCCGCGGAGGAGCACATGATCTACGGCGATGGCACCGACATCGCTCCGTACAGCAAGGTCCGGACCATGGCCGACCCCTGGGATCCCACCGGCGACAGGATCCCCCTCGGCAGCCGCTGCAAAACCGGGAAGCCCAGGATCCAGAGCTTCTACTCGGACATGAGCGAGGACGGCAAGATCGCCCGGGGCGTCAACATGGTCAGCGTCCACACCTGGACCGCGTGGGGTCGGATCGTGCTCGGCACCGCGACCGCGATGCGCGCCGAGCTGTGGCCGGCCTTGGAGATCATCGACGCCGTCGCGGCCCGGGCGAAGGACGGGGTGCACTCGGTGGTGTGGGACCGGGCGGTGACCGGCTGGGCCGTCGACTACCTGATGGCTCGCCACCGCATCCAGGTCTTCGGCAAGGCCGTCGCACGCGGTGAGGAGAAGATCTCCGACGGGGCCAATGCGAAGGAGGAGCCGGCCGACTCCCCGGACGGGCGGTCCCGGTTCACCTTGCGCAAGAGCATGCAGGAAGAACGAGCCCGACGGCTGGCGGTCGAGCTGGGCGCGAACCGCTCGGCGGACACCATCCGGCTGCTGCGCTACGACCGCCTGGCCAAGATCCACGCCGGCACCGATCCGGCGCCCGTCGGGACCAACGTGTACGCGAGCCCCAACGGGAGCCTGCGCGCCTCCTACGGAAAGACCTACTACCTCACGCCGGTCACGCACCTGACCGACGACGGCCTCTGCCGCCACGAGCTCGTCGTCGACGACGGCAGCCTCTACACCGTCGGCAGCCACCCGACCGAGGAGTACCCCGTCAAGGAGGCCCACCTGCCGTGCCAGTCCAGCACTGCCTTCAAGACGGCCCACGGGCGCTGGGGTCGCCGCAATGAGTACGTCATTCCCTGCGACCACGGGGCGATGCCCTTCACCCACACCTGGGAGCCGCGCGCCGATCGCGGCGCCCCGGACACCCCGTCACCGGAACGTGTCGACCCGGCCGGAAGCGAGCTGCGGCCCCTGGCGCGCCGCGACGCGGAGTTCACCCCGTTCTACTCCCGCCGCAACGACGCCGAGTCCTACAACGCCTGGTTCAAGACGACCCTGCCGATCCACGGCCGCGCCGCCTCCGACAGCCTTCGAGGGCAGGAGCTCGACTGGCTGGCCGCAGCCGTGCTGAACAACTCCAACACCATGTCCCGCCGAAGCCGGGGGTGACACCGCCTCCCTCCACGCCCGGCCTCGCCAACCCGAGATCACCAACCCAACCCACCTACAAGAGACGGACCCCGCCAGCGGCAGTTGGCGGGGTCCGCGCTTGTGCTCAGCGCAGGAGGCACCCGACCGGTGCCCGGTCAGACCGGGCATCCGTATGGCCGCCGGAGCGCGTCTCGACCCCGCACCGGGAACGCCCGACGGCGCTGCACCGCAAGGCGCGCGCATCTGCCCCACCTCGCAGCCAGTACAGAGGACGGCGGTTCGGCGCCCGTCTGCGAGTGCACTCCGCGGGGACCTCCTTGGGGGTCGGAAACGCACCAGAAGAGCGAGCCCCCGGGGACGTGGTGTGAGTGTGCCGGTCGACCACCCCATCGCCGGGTCGACGAGTCGAGCACTCGGAGGGAAGGAATCGGGCGATCTTTCCCTCGACGGCGGTGAACGTGCTTATGTATGCAGGTTGCGTCAGGGTTCCCCTTGGACCCGTTCGAGGGCGCGTTGACCGTCAGGGGACGACGAAGTTGGCCAAGCCGAAGTGGTGGCGCAGACGCCGGTTCTGGGCGGCGATGTGCCTGGTGGAAGTGCTGGGCGCTGGTTCCAACCGTGACTGGGGTCCGGTCCTGGTCTTCGGGCTGCTCGGACTGTTCTTGGCCCTGCCGCCGGGCACGATCCCGTGGCCGGTGTCACGGCGCCCCCGGACCGGCACGGACTCCTCTCAGCCGCTGGCGCCGGCGCCGTTGGCGGCCCGGATGCCACCTGTGGGTCAGCCCGTGACCGGGTTCGCGCCGCAGCCGTCATTCCCTGCCCCGCCGGTGGCGATCCCACCCCAGACGGGGACTGCGACGCCGACGTCGCCCCCGGGCGCGCGATCCGGGGAGCATGCGCCCGCGTCCCCGGTCGGGGCGGCGGTGGAAGCGTGGGCGGTCAGCACGCGGCCATGCGAGGTTGCGGGGGAGTGGTTCCATCAGGACGCCTTCCGCGCCCTGTACAAGCGCCGCGGGGCAACGATCACCGAGTACGGGCAGGAGCTGCGGGACCTTGCGGCTGAGCTGGCGATCGACCCGTCCAACCCGCACGACCCGAACGCGGTCGGGGTGTGGGTGAGCGGTCAGATGCTCGGCTTCCTGCCCCGCCTCACGGCCGCCGAGTACACCGCCGCCTTGGCGGACCTGGCGGAGGAGGGCGCGCATCTGTCGGTCCCGGCGCGGGTCTGGGCGCGCGCCGACGACGACGGCCAGATCGCAGCGAGTGCGACGGTGTGGCTGCCGCCGGTGCACGGTGTGCAGCCGTTCAATGCCTTCCCGGAGGCTCCCTTCCAGGTGCTGCCGGCGGGCCGGGCGGTGCAGGTCACGGGCGAAGACGAACACATGGACGTGTTGCGCCCCTTCGTCAGCGACCGCGAGCGGTACCTCGTGGTGACCCTGCACCTGGTGCAGGAGGCCCGGACCCCGCGTTCCACCCCGTTCGAGGCCATCGAGGTTCGCCTCGGCGGTCGACGGGTCGGCACTCTGACCAAGGCGATGTCGGGTCAGCTGCGTGATCTCGTCGCCCACGTCGACGGGCTGGGCAGGCTCCCCGCCTGCCGGGCCCGGCTGCGGGGGTCCCCGCTGCGTGCCGAGCTCACCTTGTACGTGGCGCGCTCGGCCGACGTCACCAGCCGGTGGCTCGACTCGATCGCCACTGCCTGAGGAACTCGAGCGCCTCGGGAACGGCGCGGCCGCTCGGGGCTGGATCCGACGGGTGCGATGGAACGTCACGCGCTTGCATCCCAGCGACGACCGTGGGTCTGGCCGTTGCGCCGGCGGGGATTGCGCGCGCCCGCGGGCGCGGAACGGTGGTCAGCACCCCCGGTACGCGCGCCGTTTCGCGGCGAAGGTCCCGGTGGGGTGGCCACTTGAAACGTGAACAGATGATCAGACCGCACTGCGGCAACCACAGCGCAGACCCGTTGCGCGGTGGTGTGCGCGGCGGTCCCGAGCGCGGTGGGCCACGAAAGGAGGTGATGAGCCGGCCCATCCGCGCTGGAGCCGCTCCGTTTGCCACGACCCCGACGCGTACAGCGGAAGGAGGAGCCCCAGAACCCTGCCGGATGCGCCACCGCCACACGCGATGCGCTCTGGCGGGGTCACGGCCTGCGGAAGGCGTGGTGCCCGCCACTGCCCCCGCTGGGGAGCGGCGGGTGCACGGGCCGCGCCGCCCGTCCGCGATCAGGCTGGCACCGTCCGGGGCATCGGCCATGATGTTGGGATGGCCAGTTCGGGAAGGACCCGGGCCCACGCGGTCGCGCTCGTGAGGGCGTTTCCGTGGGCGAGCCGGCTCGAGCCCGGCGAGTTGATCGACTTCGCCACCGAGCTGGAGACCGACAACAAGGACTGGTCGGCAGCGGCAGTCCAACAGCACGCGAGTCTCGTCGTCTCCTACTGGCAGCAGCGCGCCGAATCCCCTCGCAGGCTCGTCGATGACCGGCTAGGTGACCTGACCTGAAGAACGCCGTGCGCGGCACCCACGACAGTCGTGCCGACATGCAGGTTCCGGGCTCGGGTGGCGCTGGAAAGGACCAGCACGGTGTGGCCCGCCTTGCGGTGTAACAGTCCCAGCTCGACGTCCCCAGATCTGGCCGGGCTTCTCCGAGCCCCGCACGCCCCCAGCTCGAAGGGCGCTGCTTGCAGGCCCCGGCCCGCCCGGGGCGCGCCCGTCGTAGCGGGGAGTCGGGCCCTCGCGAACCTGCGCCCCGCCTGGCCGGCAGCCATCGGCTGGCGGCACCTGGTCGAGGAACGCCACTGCTGACCAGAACGTGGAGGAGGAAGCAGGCCGAGTAGGGGTGGGGGATTGCCGGGACGGGGCTGCGGGGAGCACGGTAGGCGGGTGGAGGGGGAGACGCGCCGGGCGGCGGTGCATCAGCAGATGCGCATGAGCTCGGTCGAGCTGCGCCGCTGGGCGAGCGACCTCAGGCAGGCGCCGCCACCCCCGGGGAAATGGAGCGGTGCCCCGTGGGCTACCGCTCTGGCCGAGCAGGCCGACCTCGCAGAGGCACTGGCCCCCCTTCGTGACGAGCTCGATGACGAGCAGTGGGCCGACCTCGGCCGCCGACTCGAGCGCGGCGATGACCTAGATGCCGCCTCCTCCGCAGTCCGCCGTCCCCGAGGGTGAACGCCACCGCGAGGGTGCTGTCGCCCTTCCCGTAGAGCCTGTTTCTCCCGGCATTGCAACTGATCCACAGTCAGAGGCGCTCGACGAGCAGGAAAAGTCCAGTCGGGTTCAGATGCCTCCGCTGATCACGATCTCGCGCCGCTCGAGAATGCCGAAGCACCCCGCACGCCGGTACTTGATCCGCAGGCCGTGCATGTTGGGGACAACCGCTTGAAGCGTGTCCCCTGGAGGGATCGTCACCCCTTTCCAGCTGCGGTGGTGTACGTACAGAAGGGTCTCCAGGGTGCTGTGGTCAAACGAGAGCGATGCACCGTCTGCCCGGTCCCCAGCCAAGGGCAGCTCGATCTCTCGCTGCTGCTCCGTCGCATGGTTGAACGTAGAGAGGCCGGTGACCCGAACGGAGCGGATGCGGATCGGCAGGGCCGAGTCGTTCCGCAAATTCCACGTGCTGCCCACCGGCTCCCCGTGGTGGTTGTGCGATCGGACTGCTCGGGTGAGAACGACTCCGCGTGGCAGTAGCGCCCACAACCCCAGACTCGCGGCGATGGACACCGCTGTATTCACGAGCAGATCGATCATGCCGGGGAGTGTAGGTGCCCGGTACGTCTGGACTGGCGTGCCTGCTGCGGCCTCTAGCTCGTGGCCGAGGTGACCGAACCACACGTTCGGCGAGCAACCGGCCTCCGCGCACAGCCGCAACTAGCCAAACCGCGGTGGAGGCCGAAAAGACCGCTCGATGGGCTCTGGCTTCACCACAGCCACGGCCAGATCACACAGCTCTCTTTCAGAGAACACCTACAGGCGGCGCTTGTCTGAGCGGTAACTGGCAGTTCGGCAATGTCTTACCCAAGAAGATGGCGCTTTGGGTGCTTTGACCGACATGCTCCGTCCGGCGTCCTTTGAGGGAACGCACATGGTCGGCCGATGGCCGAGACAGGGGCAGTGCTGTGTGGTTCTCAGGGCGTTGGGCTCGGCTGTGCGCATCGACGGTTGCGGTCGCGGCGGTGTTGGTTGTTGATGCTTCCGCGGTGGATGCTTCGGCGATCCCGGTAAGTGCGGCTGCTGTGCTGCCGCATGCGGCTCCTGCCAAGGCGCGCGTGACGCAGGCGGCTGACCTGGTGTCGGCGCGGGTCGCGGCGCGGGCGCAAGGGGTCCGGGTGGAGGCGCTGTCGGAGCGGACCGACACGACGACGACGTGGGTCAACCCGGACGGGTCGCGCACGAGCGAGGTCTCTGCGGCGCCGGTCCGGTTCAAGGACGCCTCCGGGCACTGGCAGCCGATCGACCTGGACCTGAAGGCCGCCGGCGCCGACGTGGTGCCGGCCGCCGGAGGCCCCGGGGTGCACCTGTCGGCCGGTGGGGCGGCAGGCACCGATGTCACGTCCCTCGACCACGGCGCGGGCCGGTCGGTGTCGTGGGCGCTCGGTGGTGGCTTCGGGAAGGTGAAGCTGCCGGCGCCGGTACTGGCCGGCCGGACCGCGACGTACCCGAACGTGCTGCCCGGGGTGGATGTGCGGGTGAGCGTGCGCCCGTCCGGGTTCGAGCAGGACTTCGTCATCAAGGACCGCGCCGCCGCGGACCAGCTCGCCGCGGCCGCATCGGCGGGCGGCGCCGGCGGCTCGTTCTCGATCCCGCTCAAGATCAAGGGCCTGACCGCGAAAGCCACCGCCGATGGCGGGATCGCGTTCATGGACGGCAAGGGCAAGCAGGTCTCGACGATCCCGCCAGCTACGGCGTGGGACGCGCAGGTCGACCCGCACTCGGGCGACCCGGCGAGCGTATCCCCGGTGAAGCTCTCCGCGGCCCAGACGAACCCGGGTCACGCGATGCTGACGGTGACCCCGGACCTGGCGTGGCTCGCGGACCCGGCCCGGAAGTTCCCGGTGACGATCGACCCGACGTACGCGTCGATGACGGTGACGCCCTCGTTCGACACGTGGGTGGAGAACACGTACAGCACCGACCAGTCGACCTCGACCGAGCTGAAGGTCGGCACCTTCGACGGCGGCTCCTCGGTCGCCCGGTCCTACATCAACTTCCCGATTACGGGGTTCCACAACCTGAAGGTGGAGTCGGCGCAGCTGTCGGTCTACGAGACGTGGTCCTATTCGTGCACGGCGGCGGGGATGAACGTCTTCAACGCGTCGCCGGCGACCACGAGTACCCGGTGGACGGCCCAACCGGGTTCCGGTACAACGGTGTGGGGCTCGGTGAACGTGGCGAAGGGCTTCTCCTCGGGCTGTGGTGCGGGGTGGGTGAATGTGCCGATGACGTCGTTGTTCCAGGCGCTGTCGACGAACACGGCGGTGACCTCGACGGCGGTGCTGCTCAAGGCCGCGTCGGAGACCGACAGCAACGGGTGGAAGAAGTTCTCCTCGATGGAGGGCGCGAACCCGCCGAAGTTCACGCTGACGTATGACCGCAAGCCCAACGTTGCCGGTGCTCCCGTTCTCGGCGGGGCGGGGCAGAGCTCATCAGGTGTGTGGTATGCCGCGACGCTGACGCCGACGTTCACCTCGACCGCGACGGACCCGGACGGCAACAACGTCACGATGACGACTGAGGTCCACACGAACAACACCGACGGCACCGCCACGGCGGGCGTCGCCTCCTGTGCTGCCGCGTCCACGGCATCCGGGCGGAGCGCGTCGTGCACCCTGTCCAGCCCGCTGGGTGACAACGCGACGTACTACGCCCGCACGAAGGTCCAGGATGACCAGGGCCTGTGGAACGGGGCGTGGTCGCCGTGGACGCAGTTCAAGACCGCGGCCACCAAGCCCGCGCCGTCTACCGCGATCTGCACCGGGTATCCGGACGGGCAGTGGCAGACGAAGCCTGCCGGCCCCAACGCTTCATGCACCCTCACGGCTACGGACACCGGCACCCCGTCCGCACCGGCCACCGTGTACGCGATCATCGACGGCAAGAACCTCAACACCCCCCTGACCGGTGCATCCCCGCTGGCGGTATCGGTGGCCACGACCAACGGCCGGCACACGATCGAGCACTGGAGCATGTCGAGGGCCGGGCTTGAGTCGGCACACACCACGTACAGCTTCGGTGTCGGTGCCGCCGCCATGACTTACCCGGCCCCGAACACTGCGACTCCCGCGACCGGGCCGATCAAGATCACCGTCACCGGGCCACCGGCGTCCACCACGAGCGTCGCGACCACCGTGACCGCCGCGCTGAAGTGGCGCGTTTCCGGCTCGTCTCAAGGCGCGACCGGCACCGACTGGCACTCCGACCCCACCCCGATGCCGGTGACGCAGGCCGCCGATGGCAGTGAACTGGTCAACGGTGTGTGGGACGTCTCCAAGGTCGACCCGGCCACCGGCGGCCAGGCAACCCAGACAACCAGCCGGGCACCCATCAAGCTCGACGTGCAGGTGTGCCTGTCCTACGACACGACCGTCCAATGCACGTACGACACCGCGCCCGCGAGCGTGCTCCGAGTCCCGCACGCGTTCGGCAACGGCTTCCCGACCCAGACCGCCGGCCCCGGCCAGGTGGCACTGTTCACCGGCGAGTTCAACACCAGCGCGACCGACGTGAGCATCCCCGGATACACCGGCACGCTGTCCCTGTCCCGGTCGCACTCGACCTACGCCAACCTGCCCAGCGCATACGTGCCGCCGGCGGCGTCGGTGTTCGGGCCCGGCTGGAGCGCCTCCATCGGCGGCTCCGACGCCGGACTTGGCCGCCTCGTCCCCTATGACGGAACCCGCGACGACGGCACCCTGCAGTTCATCGACGAGGACGGCACCGCGCTGGTCTACCAGGCCACGAGCGCCGGGCTGCGCCGCACCAGCGACAACTTCACCACCGGCACCTGGATCCCCTCCAACGACGACACCCGCCTGAGCGGCACCACCTTCTCCGTCTCAGGCTTGTTCGCCGACACCCAACTGAAGCTCACCGAAGCCGACGGCACCGTCACGACCTTCAGGCCGTCGACGCCTTCGAGCTACCCCAAGAGCGGCAGCCCAGGTCTGTTCACGGCCAACAGCGTCGCCGAGGCCGGTGGCGCCACCACCACCATGACCATCGACCAGGCCACGGGCCGGGTCACCCGGATCCTCGCGCCGCTGCCGGACGGCATGACCGCCACCGACTGCCCCGACACGGGCACGGTCAAGGCCGGCTGCCGCGCGCTGCGTCTGGTCTACGGGAGCACCGGGCAGCTCACGCAGGTCAACCTCGAGGCCTGGGCGCCCGAGAAACTGACGGTCACGGACTGCGCCGGGGGCACGACCTCGGTTGCCGCCGGCACGATGGCGTCCATCCCCGTGGCCTGCTACAGCTACAACGCCAGCTCACAGCTCGCGAAGATCACCGACCCCCGCTCCAACCTCGCCACTAGCTACACGTACGGCTCCACCAACGAGATCACCGGCGTCACCCCGCCGGGCCTGGCCCCGTTCACGATCAGCTACGCCGCGCCGTCCGGCACGAGCCAGCTCAAGGTCACCGCCGTCACCCGCGCCAACCCATCCGGCAGCGGCTCCACCAGCCTGGCCCGATTCGTCTACGGCGCCGCCCCGAGCAACAGCAACGCCGCCGCCGGCACCACCGTCCCCGACCTGAGCGCCGGCACGGTCGCCAAGTGGGGCCAAGACGCTGCCCCGACGTACGCGGCCGCGGTGTTCGGACCCGACTACACCGGTCCCGTCCCGGACGCGCTCACCGGCGCCGGGACTGGCATCGACTGGACCTACGCAGACCTGTCGTACACCGACGCCCAGGGCTACACCACAAACACCGCCACGTTCGGCGCCGACAAGTGGCTGTACGGCTACACCGACTACGACCAGCTCGGCAACGTCGTCTTCACCCTCGACACCCACGCCACCGCCACGATCCTCGCCGACGCCGCGGCCGGTACGCGCGACAATGTTGCCCCGCTCGGAACCACGACGATCTACAACAGCGACTCCACCACCAGTGCCCCGCTGCCCGGGCAGCCGGCCCACACCCCGGCCGGCGCGGTTGTCACCGACGTCTACGCCCCGAGGCGGACCGTCACGCTAACCGAAGGCCCCAAGGCCGGCACGCGGCTGCCGATCCGGCCCCGGACGCACACCGACTACGACCAGGCCGCCCCCAACAGCGGGCTCAACCCCGCCACGGCGACGGCCGCCGCGGACCAGAGGGGCTACGCCCTGCCCACTACGGTCACCACATACGCCGCCGACTCGACCGAGAACACGCCGCCCGCCAGCACGACCGCACCGGTCATCTCCCGCACCCTGACCGGATACGCCTCAAAGTCCGGCGCTCTCACCGACCCGGACTCCGGCTGGACCCTCGGCCGGCCCACCAAGACCGTCACCGACATGGACCTGTCCGGCACCGAGAACACCGGCGACCTCGTCGCCGTCACCTACTACGACGCGCACGGCCGCACCATTGAGGCCCGCCAGCCATCCGAGTCCACCAGCCCCAACGGGCTGCCCGCAGCCGGCGCCGGAACCACCCTGACCGACTACTACACGTACACGACCGGCAAGGACGACCCCTCCACGTGCCAGTCGGGCGCCTGGGCCGGCCTCGTCTGCCACACCCGCAAGGCCGCGCAGCCCGCCGGGTCCACCCTCCCGGACAGCGTTGTGAAGGCCTATTCCTACCTGCTGGCACCCTCGACCACACTCGAGACCTCCGGCGCGGTCGTGCGCACCACCAACGCGACGTACCTGCTCGACGGGCGCCCGGACACTACGGAGACGGCCGTTACTGGGCTGGCGTCCTCGAGTCCGCTGCCCGGGACGAAGACCAACTACGACGCGAAGACGGGGATCGCCACCGGCACCACCCCCGTCGACGCCAACGGCAACCCCACCGGGGCCGCGTCCAGCAGCATCGTCGACAGCTGGGGCCGCACCACCTCGACCACCTCCAGCCAAGGCGACACCACGACCACCAGCTACGACCCAGCTGGTCACGTCGCGGCGGTCACCGACCCGAAGAACATGGGCATCACTCGGTACACCTACGACGGCACCGACGCCAACCACGCACTCGAGCGCCGCGGTCTGGTCACCAAGGTCACCGTCACCCGGAAGGACACCACCGACACGGCCAGCACCAACCTGCTGACCTACACCGGCGCCTACGACGACACCGGCGCCCTGGCGGCCGAGACCATGCCAGGTGGGCTCACCCAAAACTGGCAGCACGACGAGGCCGGCCAGGCGACCGAGGTCAACTACACCGGCCAGGTCACCAACTACACCACGGACACCAGCACCGACCCGCCTACCTACACCCCGACCACGGTGGACCCACACGGGACGTGGCTGGCCTGGACCCAGGACCGCGACGAGACCGGCAAGGTCGTCGCCGAGTACAACGGCCCGTCCGCCGCGTTCGACGGCAACCCCGGCGTCACCGACCCCGCCAACATCCAGGCCCCCACCGGCGTCGGCGATGCCCGCGCCGCGGACCGCGCCTACAGCTACGACCGCGCCGGACGCCTGACCCGCGTCACCGACCGCATCGCCGCCGCCCGCGGCGCCGAGGCCGACCCCACCACCACCGCCTCCGAGGCCCTGCCGTGCACCGTCCGCAACTACGGCTTCGACGCCAACCCCAACGCCAACAACAACAGCAATGGCAACCGCACCAGCCTCACGGTCGACACGCACAACGACGGCAACTGCACCGGCACCGTCGACACTCACACCGCCACCACGTACGCGTACGACACCGCGGACCGCCCGATCAGTGGCGGGAATACCGGCACGAACACCCCCGGCGCGTACAGCTACGACCCGCTCGGACGCCAGACCACCATCCCGGCCGCTGACGCCCCCGACCCGAGCAAGGGCGACATCACCCTCGGCTACTACGACACCGACCTAGCGCACACCATCACCCAAGGCGCTTCTGGTTCCTCCACGACGACGACCTACACCCTCGACGAGCAGCAGCGCCGCACCACCTCCGTCACCGGACCCACCGGCGCAGCAGCCGGCGCGGCCAACACGACCACCACGGTGCGCCACTACACCGACAACTCCGACAACCCCGCCTGGACCGACGTCACCACCGTCGACGCCACCGGAACCGCACAGCCCGCCGTCACCACCCGCTACACCGAGAGCCTCGACGGCAACCTCGGCGCCCAGATCAACGCCGATTCCACCAACCAGGCCACCTACGGCAGCGCCACCCTCACCCTGGGCAACCCCCACGGCGACGCTGTCACCACCGTCACCATCCCCGCCGGCACCGACGAGTCCACCCCTGCCGTGTGCATCAACGGCTGGGCCGACTACACCGAGTACGGCGCACCCACCTCCACCACCAGCACCTCCGCAGAGGCAGGCGTGGCGGGGACCATCGGCTACGGCTGGCTCGGCCTCAAGCAACGCGCCACCCCCACAGAAGCCGCCGGGCTGACCCTCATGGGCGTGCGCCTCTACAACCCCACCCGCGGCCTCTTCACCTCGCTCGACCCCGTCGACGCAGGAAACACGACTGAATATGCCTATCCTCAGGACCCTGTTAATGCTAACGATGTAACTGGAAAGTACAGGAATTACAGCTATACTTGGCACTATTATGGGGGTCGGCGCCACTATACGTATAACTACAATTATTCTGCTCGCCGAGCGCATTACGGCTCGAACTACGCCAGGCGTCAGTATCGAAAGACAAGCAGATACAGCAGGCCCAACCGTAGATCCCAATACGTTTCAGTCGGGTATCGCGCCCAGCCAGCGGAGTTCAGTGGTCCCTGCCTAATGGGAGATGCTCTGTCATTGCTTTCCGCAATCGGTATGATCGTGGCGGGGCCAGAGGTGGGGCTCCCACTAACGGCGTATGGTTATGGGACGTACTTCGGTGGAGTATATGCCGGAAGTGAGTGTAAAGGTCCGCCAGCAGATCCACTGACCGTTTCCCTCGCCAATCTCAACGTGTGGATGAACGTCTAAGTCCTCCATGTTGTCAAAGAAGTTCAGGAGTCTTTGAAGTGAAGATGGGTGCTCCAAGCCGGGAAGTTCTTGTTGCGGCGCTGTTTGCGCTAGTTACAGTGCTCGCGGGAGCAGCGGCGGCGCTCGGCCTTGGTTGGAAGATGTGGGTCGTATGCATCGGATATGTTGTGTTGACCGCCATGTTTGTCAGACGAGCCGTGAAGGTTAGGCGCGGTTCCTCGTCCTGAATCCACAATAAACCGACGAGAAGACCCGACGCGTCCCCGGCGGTGGGCTACGCGACCCGTGGACTGGTTGCAGAATCGGTGTCCGGCCAGGTTCGGTCCGGGTGCTCGACCTGACGCTCTCTTCATCGGCTGCCCACTCGTGTCATTGGTGTGGCTCTCTCATGGGATGCGTTCTCGTCGAGCACCGCGCGAGGAGTGGCTCGAAAGGGGATTGTCGTGCTCGAAGTAGCAATGCCCTCCTTGTTGTCACTCGACCGCAAGATCAAAGCGGCGGAGAAGGAACTGACCGCGCTCGGCCTCGAGCGTGGCTCGACCCTGTTGGAGCTGACCGGGATCAGCCCAATCGGCGCTGCGCGGCTGCTGGCCGACGTCCGGGACCTCCACCGCTTTCGCGACAAGGGCCGCTTCGCCTGGTGGAATGGCACCGCGCCGCTAGATGCTTTCTCCGGGGCAACCGACACCACCGGCTCTCTCGTGCCGGCCACCGCCAGGTCAACCGCACGCTGCACATCATGGCTGACGTGCAGATGCGTAACCGCACCCCGGGGCGGGAGTTCTAGTACGACCGCAGGGTCGGTGGGACGCCATCGCTGATGGCGATCCGGTCCCTGAAACGATGCCTGTCGAACGTCGTGTACGCCCGGATGGTCGCTGACCAAAACAGACGCGAGCGCGCGCTCCGCATCGGGGAGATGAGGGTCCGGGAGGGCAACGGGGCAACGTCTCTGACTCCAGCGTGACCGGCTCACGGTCTCTTGCCATCCCTTCGGATCAGCCACCTCCAGAACCCGACGCCACCCGGCGTAGAACGCCGCCGGCCCTGGCTCGGTCTTGACCTAAGGGGTGCCCGGACAGGACGGGTGCTTCCTTCCGTCGCAGCGCAGCTCGGTAGCCCGCGCCGGTCAGAGGATCCGCTGGGCTCGGCAGATCTGAGCGAGGTCGCGGAAGCCGCGGAAGGCTCCTTGACGCCGGGCGCACCCAAAGGACGGTCGCTACACGCACGTTCCGGCTGAGCCGCGAAGCATTCCGAGCTCAACGCGCGCCGTTCCCCTGGACGTGAGCAGCTAGACAGGGTTTGTCCGATGGCCGCAGGTCGGAATGCTTGTCCTGACCCCCCAGAGGCCCGGTGGGTGGGGACATTAACAGGGAGAACGATAGGGACAACATCCGTGTGGTTCGCCCAGCCCCAGCCAAGCGCAAGTATGCCGCACCGACCGCCGCGGCGGTCGCAGGCCCCCTCGGTGAAGGCTCAAGACCTCGGCTAGCCGGTGCCCGGATGGCTGTGCCTGCGCCAGAGAGGGGGTTGCGAGCGGTAGAAGCCAATGCTGCTTCGTCGGCGCCTCCGGTCTCCGCTGGGGAACTGGGGGGGTCGCGCACCGCCGGACCCGACGCCACGACGATCGTCGCAGCGGCTCCGGCCAATGGGCCGTCGCCGCAGCGGCGGAGATCGCACGGCCGGTGGGTGGGGCACGGGCCCCTCGGCGTCGAGGGGCACACCACCCGGCAGTGGCTCCGGCCCCGCGGGGGTCGTCGTGTCTCGGTGTCCTGTTGTCGGCGCCACGTAGGGTGAGCGGCGCCACGCTCTTACCTGGAGGACGTATGAGTGACTCCCTGCTCGAAGATGCGCGCATGGTGCGCGCGGTCAGCAGCATCGTGTCTCGATCTGAACGGCAGGCCAGTTCCGAGGTTCTACGAGAGACCTACGTCGAGACAGGCGTGCTCCCACAGGTGTCCAACTTCGGCCACCAGATTCTCTACGGTCGCCGCGGCACCGGGAAGACACACGTGTTGCAGGTGTTGGGCGCCGAGATGGAGGAGACCGAGAACGTCTTCCACATCTACCTCGACATCCGGCTCCTCGGCAGCGCCCACATGTTCACGGACCCGACGCAACCCCTCGCGCCCCGGTGCATTGCGCTCTTCAAGGACTTTCTCGGGCTGCTGCAGGGGCGCCTTCTGGACATCGCCACAGACCCGGATCGCGATGGGACCGGTATCGCGGAGGTGAGCGAGCTTGCGCGGTACATCACCGAGAAGACGGCCGAGGTAACCAGCCGGGACGTCAAGGCCATCCGTCAGCTCGAGGACGGTGCTCAGGCCGGATTCAAGGTGGGGGCATCCACCGCCGGACTCACTGGCGAGGCGAGCATCGGCGCCGCCAGTCGCCAGACCAACACCGACGAAGTGGCTTACACGGAAGCGCTCCGCGAAACCATCGTCTACAGCGAGATCTACCACGTGCTCGACCAGGCCCTCGCCGCGATGAAGGTGGACCACCTCGTCCTCCTCATCGACGAGTGGACGTCAATCCCCACGGACCTCCAGCCCTTCATCGCCGAGTTCTTGAAGAGGTCTCTGCTGCCGTCGCAGCGCATCACCGTCAAGATCGGATCCTTGGAGTACCGGTCGCGCTTCAACCTGCCTCAGCCTGGGGGTGGCAACGTCGTGGGCTTTGAACTCGGGCCGGACATCACGGCGAACCTCGACCTAGATGACTTCTACGTGTACGAGCGCAACCCAGATCGCGTGGAGGGCATCTTCGCCGCCGTGCTCTACCGGCACGTGGTCTCGGGGCTGGACCCGGAAGTGCTGGCTCAGTATGGCATCCGGGACGCCACAGGATTCCGGTCGCGGCTCTTCACGGAGCGGGCGACGTTCGTCGAGCTCGTGCGTGCCGGTGAGGGGGTAGTCCGCGACTTCCTCGGCATCTTCGGTGCGGCGTTCTTCAAGGCGACCGGTGCGGGCCGGCAGAAGATCGACCTGCATTCGGTAGAGGAGGCAGCCCGCGACTGGTATGAGACGGACAAATCTGCATCACTGTCGGACCAGCAACACGCCGCGCTGCAGCGCATCATCCGCGACGTGATTGGCAGCCGCCAGACGAAGATGTTCATGCTGTCGAGGGAGCACGCCGACCACCCGATGATCTTGTCCCTGTTCGACCTTCGGCTACTGCACCTGATCGAGCGGGGGTACAGCGACAAGGAGAACCCGGGGCTGAGGTACAACATCTACGCGCTTGACTACGGCACATATGTCGACCTCAAGCGCACGAAGGTGGAGCCGGCCGGAGTGCTGTTCGAGCTCCCGGAAGAACAGGGGTCCGCGGATACAGGGGAGGAACGGCTGGTCCCGCTCGCTGACAAGCGCAGCATTCGTCGTGTGATCCTGCAGACCTCGATCTTCGACGATTTGTGACCTGACCAGGGTGAGGCTGCCCCTAGCCCATGGGGTCGAAGTGCCTGGGTGAACACCGCTGGCCACGCCCTGCGCTTGTGCGGAGAGGAATGCACCGATGCCTCCGCGTCTGCGCTGGGAAGGTTGGTCGGCGACTTCCGCGTGGCTCACCTGGATTGGAGAGACGGCAGACCCTCAGAGGGTCAGGCGGCGGGGAGGGTGAGCCCGGGGCGGCGGAAGGCTGCGCTGGGCTCCTGCTGGAGGGGGCGGTGGTAGAGCTGCTCTTCCATCTGCTTCATGCTGGAGCGCCCGGAGATGGCGAGGGCGTACTCGGCGCCGAGGGCGGCCAGGCCCTGCTCGACGCGCCACTGGGTGACGCTGGCGGGCGTGAGGTCGGTGTGCCGCAGGCCGACGGCGATCATGAGTCGGGTGATGATGCCCATGGGGGTGCTGTTGGAGGAGTTGCTGTCGTCCTTGTGCCCCCGGGGGCGGTAGGTCAGGACGGCAGTGGCGTCGAGGTCGCGCTCGACGGCGTCGCGGGTGAGCTGGCCGAGGATGATGCGGGCGAACCGGTCCAGGTGCAGGACGCGGTCGCCGATGTGCTTGTTGCCGTGCGCGATCACGGTCGTCGGGACGTCGGTGAAGTCGAAGTGGTTGAGGGTGGTGTGGCTGGTCTCGCTGGCGTTGCAGCCGGCGTCCATGAGGGCGTAGATGGCGGCGTTGGTGCGTCCGCGGCTGATGGGGGCCTGCTCGACGTCGACGGCGATGTAGGTGCGCAGCAGGAGGGCCTCGTCCGGGCGCAGGGGGCGGCGCTGCTCTGCGGTGCGGTCTTCCGGCAGGGGGGTGATGTGCCGGCAGATGGTGGTGGGCTTGGCGTGGTGGCAGCTGACCCCGGCGAGGGCGAGGGTGAGGATGAGGTTGCGCCAGTGGTGGGCGCGCTCGGCCACCTCGGTGACGTCGTCGCCGTTCGGGTTGGCCAGCTCGGCGACCGCAACCAGGAGCAGCTCCTGGCTCGTGACGAGTTGGCGGAGGTTCTTCAGGCCGATCTTCTGCGCTTTGGTGGCGAGGATGTCGAAGTCGCGCGTCAGCTCCGCAGCCGTGCGCTCGGGAAGGATTCCGTAGTTCTTGTTCAGCGTGAAGAACGCGTCGCGGGCCTCGGTGAGGGTGATTGAGCCGAGGACCTCGTCTAGGGGCCCCGTGGGGCGGGAGATGCCGGTCGAGCGCTTACGCGTGGAAGCAGTCTTGGTTGCGGTGCGTGCGGTGCTGATCGTGGTGCTCATGGAGGCTCTCCCGGCTGCGGTGTTCGCTGACGGGGTGGAAGGTCCGGAGCCGGGCACGCAGCGCAATCGCCGCCTTGAGGGCACGGCCACCTCAGTGGTGCTCTCGCAGGTCAGAGGCGGTTTCGATGTCCCGAAACCCGATTCGTCTCGCACGGGGGTCGTCGAAACCGAGCGTGACCGGCTTGCGGAAGCCGGGCGCGGGCTGCGCCGAAGCGAGCATGCGAAACGCCGCCCCGGCGTAGGCCGGGGCGGCGTTTTGAGTCGGGCGCTGGAGGGTCAGGCCATGGGGCTGCGGGACATGGTCAGGGAGTTGTTCACGATGCCGGAGGCGAGGAAGTCGAACTCCTGACCGGCGAGGGTCACGGAGGCTGCCCGCCCGGGGATCGGCATGCTGCGCTTGACCCAGGCGTTGTAGGCCTCGGAGTCGTTGCGTCGGAAGGACGCCTTGAACCGCTTGTCCGCGCGGGCGAGGGGGCGCAGCTCCCGGCCGGCGATGTCCGGTGCCGGGTTCACTGCCTTGGCCCCCGACGAAAAGGCCCCCGTCGCGTCCGCCTGGGAGATGGGGTCCGCCGACTCGGGGTTCGCGGACTTGGGCTCGGGGTAGGCCCGGTGGGCCGTTGGGGACCAGGTGTGGCTGTATGTCAGGTCGCCGTGCTCGCAGGGAATGAGGTAGGTGTTCGTCCGCTGCCATGTCTCTTCTGCGCTCTGGCTGCGGGTGCTCCTGACGCAGGGCAGGTGCTGCTCCTTGACGGCGTAGTCCAGCTCCGGGTCAGACCCGACGAGGTAGAGGGAGCCGTCGTCGATGACGAGCCGGTGCACGCAGGCCCGGCCGGCGGGGGTCGTGTGGCTGGCCGGGGCGGGCCAGTACGTCTTGCCGTAGACGGCGTCGTAGCTGTTCCTGCTGGTCTCGTACAGGTTCGTCCCGACGGGAAGGGGTTCCTTGTTGTGAAAGCGGGCGGCGAGCTGGTCTTGGCGCAGCACGTGCAGGGTCTGCGTGGTCGGTTCCGCGCCGAGCTCGGCGGCCAGCCGACGGCTCTTCTCGGTGATGTGCTTCCAGTTCAGGACGAAGCGTGCCGCTGCTGGCGGCTCGTCCCAGGCGTCGTCACTGAGCGGGTCGTCGAGATCGCCGGCGAAGTGCGGATCGTCGCTGGCCGCGCCGCTCGCGTCGTAGATGCTCCGGCTGGTGGTCTGGTCGGTGATCTCACGCTGGGCGACGCTCTTGCCGAGCACCTGGGCGCCGTACCTGCCCATCAGGTAGTCGACGCTCCAGCCGGTGATTGCCCGGTCCCAGATGACGTGGTGCATGCCCCCACCGGCGAGGTCCCCGACCGACTCGAGGAGCTCGAGCGCGGCCCACTGCTCCGCACGCATGGCGGGCGCGGTGCCGAGCACGACCCGCCCGTACTGGGTCCAGGTGTGCGCGGCAACGAAGTTGACCCCGCGGCCGGTCTTGTCGTCCTCGCTCAGGTCGGTGGTGAAGTTCTGGATCCGCGCCCGCTCCGGCTTCCCGGCGCGGGAACCGAGGACGCGTCGACGCGTGGGGTCGTACGGGTCGGGGATGGTGCGCACGTCGCTGAACGCCTTGAGCATGGTTCCGTCGCCGTAGACGGCGTTGCGCTCGTCGGGATTCGTGAAGTCACAGGAGCTGCCCGGGAGCAGGTTGCCGTGGGCCCAGGCCTGGCCGATGGCGCAGCGACGAAACATCGCCTGCAAGAGCGGTATGGCGCCCAGCTCGAGAATCCGCTCACGGAAGTGGTCGACCTGGTCCTTGTTGGGCGGCCCGGCGGGCAGCTCGTGCCCGGTCATCTCCCGGTAGCGGTACCGGATGGTGTCCCACAGGCGGCCGTTCCCCAGGAGCCGGATCGACTCGGGCACCGAGGTGGTGATCCGCGCGGACACCGCGACCCCGAACAGCAGCGTCGCCGGGAAGCTGGCCCGCCGCCCGCGCGTGCGGTGCTCGTCCAACAGCTGTTGGACGATCTCGCCCATCAGGTAGAGCGGCTCGAACGCGAACAGGTTCGCCATCTGCTCCTCGTTCGACACCTTCGAGGTGCCGGAGCGGTCCCAGCGAGCTGTCTCTGGGGCGTGGGGCATGCGGTGACTCCTTCTGGCGCGCCACCGAGCGCGCCGGATGTGGGTGAGAAGCCGACACCCGCTGTCGGCCGAAGATGTCCGTGAGGCCGCTGCATCGCTGGTCGCCACTGAAGAGCGACACCGGGCTGCGGACCATCGGACATTTCGAGAATAGTCGCAAAAGGGACATTCCGCGTCACGCGAATCGGAGAAACCGGCCCCAGCGCAAGGTGCCGGGAGGCAGGCCGAACTCGGCGCCGCTCGGCCGGGCTCTGTCAGCAGGTGTCGTGCCTCGGCGTCTCTTGGTGAGGACGTTCCCGACCGGGGTGTGCGGCGTTCCCGAGCGCAAAGCGCCGATGACACGGAGGCCGGTGGCTCCTACCGTCGAAGGCAAGGAGGCGCGTCAATGAACCCTCGACCCAGCGCCCCGGCCCGAGCCCCGCTCGAACCGCAGTCAGACCACAGTGCCGACAGCCGGCCCCCAGGTTGGGGAGAGGCCTCGTCTGCTTCCCTCGCGGGCCCGACCGCGGCTGACGCCAACATGGCATCCGCAGACGCCGCACCAGCCCACCCCCCGGTCACTGCCGAGCCCGCCAGCGAGCCCGCGGCGGTGGTCTCCAGCAGAGGCTCACCCTCCGCCGGCTCGTCCGGCTTGGCGGCCAGCACCTCGTCGTCCTCGGCGGTCGACGCGGCCGTCGGTGCCGCTAGGGACCGCTGGGAGGAGGGGTCCGAGTTCACCGACCAGACGCTGGCCCGCGTCGGGGAGACCGTCACCCGTTTCGCTGCCCGCCTGCGCGCGCAAGGCGTCCAGACGCCCGAGCAGATCACTGCCGAGCACTGCCGCGGTTTCGTCACCGCCCGCACCGCGGCTGGTCGTCCGGCGGAGCTGACCACGCAGCACACCCGTCGCAACTCACTGCGGATGTTGTTTCGCACCTGGCGCGAGCTCGGCCTGAGCGACGGCGACCCCACCTTGGACCTGAGTCTGCCCGCCCGCAGCGACACCTCCGCCAGACCCCTGACCGACACGGAGGTCATCCTGTGCCGCGGCGCGACGCGGCTCGGCGAGGCCGGCGCGACCGCGCTGCAGCGCGCCGTCGCGTGGGCGTTGGGGGAGACCACCGCCGTCTCCAGCGAAATCTCCACCATCCGCCTCGCCGATCTCGATGACCCCGACTCGCCCCGATGGGTGCACCTGCCCGGCACCCGCCGCCACGACCCGCGCCTGGGCGAGCTGAGCGACTGGGGGACACGGATCGTCACCCGGCAGGCCCAGGTGCTGCGCTCGCGGCACGCCCCGGCCACCACGCTGCTGACCTACCGCGGCTCCGGCACCCCCGGACAGGCCAAGGCGCAGGCCGCCGTCTGCAACGCCCTCGGCGCCGTGCTCGACCTCGCCGGGCTGTCTAGTGAGCCCGACGTGCGGCCGGCGTCGCTACGCAACTGGGCCGGCCGGACCCTGTTCGACGGCGGCATGCCGCTCGAGCAAGTGGCCCGCCGGATGGGTGCCCGCAGCCTCGACACCGTCGCCGCGGACCTCGCATTGGAGTGGCGGACGACATGAACCTGCAGCACGCCTCGTCCCTGACCCGCATCCGCGCTGTGCTGGCGTCCCCGACGCTCTACCGGCTCGCCGCCGCCCTCGAACCGGAGCGGCCTGTCGGGCGCCCACCGGCCAACCCGGTGTACGTCACTCTCGCGTACGGGGTCCTGGCCCGGGTCCTGCGCTCCGGCGTCCGGGTCCAGCTCGACCTTCACGAACGGCACACGTGGACGATGGTGCGCGCCCTCATGGAGCAGGGGCTGGCCGCCAGCGGCGTGGAGGCTCCACCGCCGGGCCTGCACCCGCCCACCTGGGACCACTGGAGATGGCTGCGCGACCAGCACCTGGCTACCGACGAGGGACTGGCCCACCTCGCCGAGGCCTTCCCGCCGCTCGCGGTGCGCACCGCCCGCGACATCGGGCTGCTTCTCCCGCACGGGCCCGGCAGCCTCACCCATCCCGACCCGACCCGCTGCGTCTACGGCGACGGCACCCTCGTACGGCCCCTCTACCGGCCGCCGCAAGCCACGACCGTGGTCGATCCTGACGGCAGCACCCACCTGGCCTACCCACACCCGCGCACCGGTGAGCTGCTCGAGCACCCCGTCGGACGCTACGACCCAGACCTGCGCGAGCACCACGGCCAGCTCGGCCCAGTCCTGACCCACGGCTACGTCTTCTGGCACGCCCGCGGCCCTGGCCGCTACCAGCGGGTGGTCCTGGGCGCCGACCACATCCCCGAACCCGGCACCGAGGCCGCGACCGCTCTCGGGCTGCTCGGCCGAGTCCACCAGGTCGCCGGGGACGGCATCCAAGCAGCGGTCTACGACGGCGCCATGAACGGCGTCCACATCGACCAGGTCATGACCCGCTACGGCTACCTCCTGCTGGCCAAGCAGCCCACCGGCGCCCCCGCCGACGCCGAACAGGTCGCCACCCTGGTCCTCAACGACGCCGGGCGCCGCGTCCGCTCCTATCCGCTCGGCACCGTCAGTCACCCCGGGCCACCCACCCGTGCAGAACCCGACGGGGCCCGGTGCCGGCACCAGCTCGCGGCCATCGGCGGGCGCGTCGTCGACGTCGGGCTCGACGAGACAGGCGATCCCGTCGTCCTCGCCGAACTCGACCGCGGCCCGGTCAAACGCTTCCGGCGCACCAACGGCAGCTACCACTTCAACATCGGCTACCACCTGAACTGCCCCGACGGCGAGCACACCGTCTGGCTCACCCCTCACGCCGCCGACGGCGACCCCCGCCGGCCGCAGAACCTGCGCGTCATCCCCGAGACCGACCCCGACTTCCCGCCCATCATCGGCCTACGCAGCGACGCCGAAGGCTTCCACTCCAACCTCAAACGCACCCTGCTCGTGAACCGGGCCATGTGCCTGGGCTGGCGCCGAGGCCTCGTCGAGGTCTACTGCTTCTCCCTGCTCAACAACGCCCTGACCGAAGCCCTCGCCAACACCGAACCAGCCCGCACCCACGCCGCCCGCACCACCCGACGTCGGACGCGCCCAGAGCACCGGCCGCCCGACGCGGCCGCCACCCGCTGACACATCGACCACTCACCACGCCTCCGACGGCGCCATCCCGGCCTGCCCGAACGTCACTCGGCCGGGGAGATGCAGTCGCCCGGAAACCCGCGCCGCACCCACATCGCACCGGTGGAGCACCGCCATGACTCCTCATGACCACGACCATGACCCTGACCCGACGCACGAGCCCACCCCAGCAACCGGCGGGTCCCAGCCCGGACCGGCCGGCGGCCCCGAGCATCAGCAGCGCCGCGTCTTCTACGACGTCGACGAACTCACCCAGGACAGCCGCGGAGCTTGGCTCGTGCGCACCCGGCACACCAGCCACATCTTCCACCTCGACGCCGGCCTGTACCGGCGCGAACCCGACACCGGCGCCCAGCGCTTCGACGGCGACCACGGGTGGCTCGCACTCGCCCGCATCGAGGAATACCCCCGGGTGGGCGGTCGCTTCCTGATCTGGCTCGAGCCCGCCGTCAATCCGGCGTGGGAGTACTGGCGCATCTCCTCCTCCATCCGCGCCATCCTTGGAACCCGGCTCACGTCCGCGCCGGACGCTCCCGCATGGCCAGCCCTCCCCGACAACCTTCCAGAACGGCTCGCGCCGCCCCTCGAGCGCGCAGGACCGTGGGAAGCGAGCCTGGGCACGCACCGCGACTCGGATGCGGAGTCGTCCGCACCCGAGATTGTGAGCCACTACCCGGCCGTCGGTCTGAGGGGTCGCTGGCACGTCACCACGATGGACTCCGACTACACCCTGGACCTCGATGCCGGGACCGCAACCCGCACCCCGCGCAGTGCCGCGCAGCCCCTCGCCGGCGACGGCCGGCCTGTCCGTCTGCTCTCAGTGATCAAGGCACAACTGGGAGAGCCTCTCGTGTTGCGCCTGGACCTGGGTCGTTCCAGCGAGCACTCCACCGGGTCGGCCAGCGCGGACGACGACCGCGCTGGGCGCGACCTGCGAACGGGAAATCCTCAGAACTCCTCGATGGCGCCGCTGTCGCCGTCATCCAGCGACGCTCGCCTTCACCCTCCGCGGCTGGTCTTCCGTTACGGCACCCCAGTCCTGCGCATCCGTCCGGCTCCTTGAGCTGCGCGGCCCCAGGCGGCAAAGCGTGTGGAGGGCTGTGGGCCAGGCAGATCCCAGCCGGTAGGAATCGTGGCACTCGGGGCCCAGCCGACAGTGGCGAACAAAACGTCGAGTACCCGACCGGAAGCCAGCCCGGGCAGGGGCGCGAGAGCGGGGATTGCGCGCGCCGGCAGGCACAGGACGTTGGGCCGTATCCCGGAACGCGCGTCCGTCGGCGGCGAAGGGTCCGGTGGTGTTGCCACTTGAAATCTGAACAGCGTGTGAACGCAAGAACTGAACCGCGAGAAGACGGCACCACGCCGTCTACGCGAGGCGATCCCGAAAGCGATGGGCCACAAGAGGAGGTGATGAGCCGGCCCATCTGCGACGGCGCTGCCGCGGTTTTGAAACGCCTTGCCGCGAGTGAGGCATTCAGAGCATGGAGTCCCCACGCGGCCGGTCTTTGCGCTGTCGGCGGGCAGGGTCTGCGCCCAGCAGTGGGGGAGCTTGTCAGCGCGGGCACGAAGGTCGTGCCGGGGCCCTGACCAGACTGTTGGGGCCTGCTCTCACAGGCCCGGTCGCTGCCCCCGGGCGCCTGCTCGCCGCTCCCACGCTTGCCGGTGTGGTCGTTCGCCGGCACGGTGTCGGCGCCCACTGGCACCATGCACCCATGGGGACAGGGGACAGCGTGGAGCCCGCGCCGGGGCCGGCGGCCGGCGCCATGACCGGCATCGTCGGCCGTGCAAGCACTCCGAGCCGCCGACTGCGCCGGCCCTCAGTCACCGTCGCCTGCGCGCACTGCGGAACGAGTTTCACTGTCCAGGCCCACCGCGCGCAGGCGGCAAAGTTCTGCTCCCGCACCTGTCAGGGCATGGCCCGGCGCGCAGAGGAGTTCCCCTGTGCAACGTGCCAGGCGCCGGTGCGGCGCAGCACCACGCGCCCCAACCAGAAGTACTGCTCGTTGGCCTGCCGCGACGCCGCCGGCCGTGCCGAGGTGACCTGCCGGCAATGCGGAACTGCCTTCACGATGAAGGCCAGCGAGGCTGCGGCTCGGTTGTTCTGCTCTCGGGCGTGCATGCGGGCCGCCTGGCGATGCGCCTGGTGCGCGAAGCTCGTGCCCACTGACCGGCAGGCCAGCTCGCGGTACTGCTCGCAAAGGTGTGACCTCTCTGCGGAGCTCGACGGTGAGGCTCAGGCGACCGGCGTGCGGCGCGCCTACTGCTTCGCCTGCCAGACGGTGAAGCCTCAAGAGGCGTTCTACCGCGACAGGACCACGCGAAACGGCCTCGACGCTCGGTGCAAGGCCTGCACCCGAATCAAGTACGAGGAGACCAAGGACGCCTACCGGTTGCGCCGCTACCGGTACAAGGCTGCCGCCGGAGGCCAAATCATCGCGTTCACCCCCGAACAGAAGGCCGCCCGGTTCGCCATGTGGGGTGGCCGCTGCTGGAGATGCGGCATCGCGGAGGCCACCGAGGAAGACCACGTGAAGCCGATCGCGAAGGGAGGGCCGCACTGCCTGGCCAACCTGCGCCCCATCTGTCAGAAGTGCAACGCCACGAAGCGTGACCTGTGGCCGCTGCCCTCAGCGTGGTCGTTGCCCGGCTTCCGGCATCCCGACCCGGCGCCCGGCAGCGACCGCGACCGGCGCCGCCCCCGCGAGGATCACCAGGAACACACCTGTCGCCAGTGCTTACGGGTCGCAATGATGCCGGCGTACTGGGCCCGCACCCACATCTACTGCTCGCCCGCGTGTCACTACGTCGCGATGACCCTCCCCCCGATCGTGCTGGTTTGTGCCGGGTGCCAGCGCGAGGTGAAGCTGCCGGGACACCAGACCAACGTGAACCGGCGGTTCTGCTCGAACGCGTGCGCCAACCCCTTCCGCGGCAACCGCGCTCGCCGGGCCAGGAACCCGGACCCGGACCAGCTCGCCTTGTGGGATTAGCCGGCGGGCGCGACGGCAGCAGTCACTGCTTTGAGGCTCGGGCATTCGTACTTCTCCGCCTCGCAGCACAAACGCGCCCCTTGTTCCTCGCGTGGATCATGCGCGGGGCCGCGAGTCGAGGGGCCGAGGAGTTGCGCGTTCTTGCCCTCGGCAAGGTCGGACATGCTTACGTATGCGGTGATACGTCGGAGGCCCCCGGGTCCCGGTTGGAAAGCGCCTGAAAGGTCAGGGGGACGACGAAGATGGGCAAGCCGAAGTGGTGGCGTAGACGCCGGTTCTGGGCCGCGATCTGCCTCGTCGAAGTGCTCGGCGCCAGCTCCAGCCGCGCCTGGGGAGCCGTCCTCGTCTTCGGGCTGCTGGGAGCCTTCCTAGCCCTACCGCCCGGCACGATCCGCCGGCCGGCGTCACGGAGACCCCGGGGCAGCTCGGACGTGTCGGATGCTCCGTCATCGCCGGGGCCGGTGGCGATGATGCCTCCACCCGTCGGCCTCCCCGCGACCGGGGTGTCGACGCAGACGTCCTTCACATCCGCTCCGGTGGCTACCGCACCCGAGGTGAGGACTGAGAACCCGCCGTCGCCCCTCGAGCGATCAGGCGAGCGCGTGCCGGCCTCCCCGACCGGGGCGGCGGTGGAGGCATGGGCGATCAGCACGAAACCCTGCGAGGTTGCGGGTGAATGGTTCTATCAGGATGCCTTCCGCGCGGTGTACAAGCGCCGCGGCGCGGCTATCACCGCGTACGGGCAGGAGCTGCAGGACCTGGCAGCTGGGCTGGCGATCGACCCGTCAAACCCTCACGACCCGAACGCCGTCGCCGTCTGGGTGAGCGGTCAGATGCTCGGGTTCCTGCCCCGCGGCACCGCCGCCGAATACGCCCCCGCGCTGGCGGACCTGGCGGAGGACGGCGGGCACCTCTCGGTCTCTTCCCGGGTATGGGCACGCGTTGAGGACGACGGCCAGATCTACGCGAGCGCGACGGTCTGGCTGCCGCCCGCGCACGGTGTGCAGCCGTTCAATGCCTTCCCCGAGGCTCCCTACCAAGTGCTCCCAGGGGGACGGGCAGTGCAGGTGACCGGCGAAGACGAGCACATGGATGTGTTGCGCCGCTTCGTCAGCGACCGCGAGCGCTACCTTGTGGTGACCCTGCACGTGGTGCAGGAGGCCCGGACACCGCGTTCAACCCCGTTCGAGGCCATCGAGGTCCGCCTCGGCGGTCGACGGGTCGGCGCGCTGACCAAGGCGATGTCGGGGCAGCTGCGTGACCTTGTCGCACACGTCGATGGGCTGAGCAGGCTCCCTGCCTGCCGCGCCGTGCTGCGTGGGTCCCCGCTGCGTGCCGAGCTCACCTTGCACGTGGCACGCTCGGCCGACGTCACCAGCCGGTGGCTCGACTCCATCGCGACTGCCTGAGGAGCCCGGGCGCCTCGGGGAGCGGAACAGTCGCCCTGAGCTGGATCCGATGGGTGCACTGGAACGTCAAGCACCTGCATCCCAGCGACGAGCGTGGAGCCGGTCGCTGCGCCGGCGGGGATTGCGCGTGGACGCGGGCGCGGAACGGTGGCCGGTACCCCGGTAGGCGCGCCATTCGCGGCGAAGGTTCCGGTGGGGTGGTCTCTTGAAACGTGAACAGCATGCTCAGACGGCAAAGAGGGCGAACACTGCGCAGACCCCTCGCGCTGTGTTCGCACGGCGGTCCTCAGCGCGATGGGCCACGAAAGGAGGTGATGAGCCGGCCCATCCGCGACGGAGCCGCTCCGTTTGCCACGGCCCCCAGACGCGTACGAAATAGGGAACGCCCCGACGAGTGCCGGGACGGGCCACGCCGCACGCCATCGGCCGTCGACGGGGCAGGGTGGGCAGCGTGGTAGCCCTCGAGCGCTCGCAAGGGGCTGATCCTCACGTGGCTCCGACCCGGGAGCGTCGAGGTCCACCTCCGTCTCGGCTCCCCGCGACTGTCGCCTTGGCTCCCGCGACTGTCGCCTTGGCTCCCTCGGCCGCGCCCCAGCGTCAGGGGCGGTGCATGGCGGGGCCGTCCTTGATGGGGCTGGCACCGTCGGGGGCATCGGTCATGATGTAGGCATGGCCAGTTCGGGGATGACCCGGGCCCATGCGGTCGCTCTCGTGAGGGCGTTTCCGTGGGCGAGTCGGCTTGAGTCCGGCGAGCTGATCGACTTCGCCGTCGAGTTGGAAGCCGACACTCGGGACTGGTCTCCGGCGGCCGCCCAGCAGCATGCGACCCTCGTCGTCTCCTATTGGCAGCAGCGCGCCGAGTCCCAGCACAGGCGCCCCAGGCGCGCCGGCTCGTCGGGCTCGGTGAGCGGCGAGGGTGACCAAATCTGAACGCGACGCCGTATGCGGAGCTGATGGGTCCCGCAGGGGCGGTGTGCGGCTCGCGGCTCGGGTGGCTCTCGACGCGGGCCAACAGGGTCGGGGCGTAGCGGACCTCTTGCATCCAGTGACCGGCGGGCGTGGTCAAGCCAGCGCGGCTTCTACCTTGGCGATGACAGCCGTCTCGTTGGGCGAGGTGTCGTCGGCTGCAGCCGCGGCGTCACGACAGCTTTGTAGGACCATGGCGCGGTAACCGTCGACGAGTTGGGGAGCCTTTGCCCGCAACAGCGAGACCGCATCGCCCAGTAGCGCCAAGGTACGGGCTTCGACTTCCGCCGGCGTACCCTTCGGCATCTCGGGGAACCCACCCTTGCCGACCAGGGCGGCGACCTCCGGGGGCGAGCCCGCGATCGCCTTCGACGCGGCGAAGGACTCCTTGATGCTGTCGAACATCCCCTTCTCCGCCCGTGACACCCACGCGCTCGCCAGCATCGCGGCCGAGCGCAGGGTGTGGTGCTCGGCATCGGTGAACCCGGTGGCGTCCTGGGTTTCGGCCGGCGGGGTTGGTGCGCTGCTCGCAGCGGCCGCGGATGGCTCGAAGCGCTGCGTCGAGGGGGTGTCGGTCATCGTCGGCTCCTGTTTGGTGCGGTGGCAATCGGTAGGGACGGGGGTCACCCACCCCTGATCCTGCCCGGTGAGCCGGCCGGGTGCTGCTGGTTCACGTCGCGAGTTCCCCGGGTCGACGAGCAGACTGGGGAAGAGGCATTGTCACGCGGACGTCCTGCGCGGGCGCACGTGTGGTGGGCACGGGCCGCGACGGACCCAGGAGCCCCCATACGGAGGGGTGTTGTCGGTGTGCCGTCGCTTGTACGCTGTCGCTACGGCGAAGCCGGTCCATGCGCGTGGGGGTCGCATCTCACCGCACAGCCTTCAACGGGGAGGGCCGGAGCCGACCCGCTCCCGGAGGTTCCCCAATGACCGAGGTTCGCCCCTTCCACACCGGCTCACCACCTCAGCTCCGCAACTCGGAGCCCGTCTCTGGTCCCGAGTCCGCGGTCCCCGCCACGGCCGCGCCGGTCTTGAACCGTCTGGTGCGAGCCATCGCCCTCGTCGATGCCCGCTTCGAACACGTCAGCATCGCCCACCCCCGCCTGGACCGGGCCGGGCCGGTGGTCGCGACCAGCCTGCTCGCCGACACGATGGCTGCCGCCCAACTGTCCTGTGAGCAGGGCGGCATCGCTGAGGCGCTGCGTACCGGGCTGCCGGTCATCGTGACCGCCGCCGACCGGGCGACGCGGTTCCCACGCATGCACCCGGTAGCCGGGAACCTCGGAGTGCAGCTGCAACTGGTCGTGCCGTTGGTACACAGGACGCTCCCCGTAGGCGCCCTCAGCGTCTACACCACTGACGATACGACCGTCGACCTGTCGCTGCTGGAGCTGGCGGAGGCACTGGCGCTGCAGGCGGTCGTGGTGCTCGAGCAGGAGCAAATGGTGGGCGACCTCGAAGTCGCAGTGAGCACCCGGCAGCGGATCGGGCAGGCGTGCGGGATCCTCATGTCCCGGTTCGTCCTGTCCGACGAGGACGCGTTCGCCGCCCTGAGACACGTCTCGCAGCACCGGAACGTCAAGGTCCGCGACCTGTCGCTCGAGGTCATAGCCACCGGCACCCTGGCCGAACTGGAGGGCCATCATTGAGCCCTGCCGCACCCCCTGGCGTTCGACGAGATCACACAGGCCGCGAAGGTGCCTGCCCTTGACGGAGTGCCTGGCAGACGTGCCGGCGAGAAGTGCGCACCGATGCGGCGGGAGCTGAGGGCCGCGGTCGCCGAGCGACGGCCCGGCAGGTGACCGTCGACCTGACCTGCCGCGTGCTCGGCGGAATACGGCACACCAGCGGCGTGTGCGGACGTTGTCGGCTCAAAGCGCGCCGTGGGCTCGGGGATGGCGTCGGCGGACTGGGACAGGGTGATCAGCAACACCGCCATCCGACTACGGATGGCGGCCGCTTCTCTGTGGTTCAGTGGGCATCGTGAAATTGCTACTCACGTCCGGGGGAGTCACGAACCCGAGCATTCATGAGGCGCTCGTCGATCTGTTGGGCAAGCCGGTCGAGGAGGCAAGAGCCCTCTGCATTCCCACCGCTCAGTGGGGTCATCCGATGTGCGGGCCGGTCTCGGCGCGCGGGTTTGTCGCCGGTCTGCCGCCGTGGGGCGGGATGACCTCGATGTCCTGGAACTCCCTCGGCCTGCTCGAGCTGACCGCGCTGGCGACGATCGGCGAAGAACGCTGGGTGCCGTGGATTCGTGCGGCCGACGTCCTCCTCGTCGACGGTGGCGAGGCCACCTATCTGTGCCACTGGATGAAGGAGTCCGGGCTCGCGGCCCTCCTGCCGTCGCTGTCCGACACGGTCTGGGTGGGCGTGAGCGCCGGCAGCATGGTGATGACGCCGCGGATCGGTGCCGACTTCGTACAGTGGCCGGGAGCCACCGACGACCGCACGCTCGGCCTCGTCGACTTCTCGATCTTTCCCCATCTTGATGTGTTCCCGGAGAACACCATGGCCCATGCCGAGAAGTGGGCTGCCGAGATCAGCGGGCCGGCATACGTCCTCGATGACCAGTCTGCGATCCGGGTGGTCGACGGGGTGGCCCAGGTAGTGTCCGAGGGGCGTTGGAGGAGCCTTCCTGAGGAGGGTCCCTACTAGAAGCAGGCGTTGCCTTGAGTTCGGGCAACACGACACCCCTTTCAACCGCCGGGGCAGGTGCCGCTTGGTTCCAAACCTCGAGCAGGGTCCGGCGACACCCGCTCGTCCGGCACGATCGACCGCGCGATCCGGGCAGGATGGGCGGGTCGCCCGCGATGGGCATGTTCAGGCGGTTGTGGTCGCCCGAAGCGGCATGAGTGAAAACGCGCGGGGGGCTGGTGCCGGGACCTGCGGGAGGCTGTCCGTGGACGTCATGAGCGGTGACACCAGCTCGGGGCTTGGGCCGCGACCCCGGTTGCAAGCGTCAACCTGCGGCACGTCAAAGGCAGGCTGACACCCCGATCCGTCGTTCCCGACCACGAGTCCGGCAACTGGTCGACGATGGTCGCATGGTCCGCATCCTGGCCGCGCTGCGGCGGCTGCCCCTGACCACGACCCTCGTCGCGCTCATCCTCGTCCTGTCGGTCCTCAGCCGCACCCTGTGGGAGCCGCTGGCGTCGCAGGCAGTGGTCCGGACCGTTGCCTACGGGCTGCCCGCCTTCGAGGACGGCGCCTGGTGGACCGTGGCGACCGGGGCGTTCTTCGCGATGCAACCGGTGCAGTACGTCCCGATCCTGCTCGGGGTCGCGGTGTTCGGCGGCTTCGCCGAATGGCGCCTCGGCACGCGCCGGGCCGCCCTCGCCCTAGTCGTGTGCCACGTCGTGGCCGTCGTCGGGACCGCCACGTTGCTCTGGCTCACGCGTGACCACGGCTACGCGTGGACGACCGCGCTGGCGCGGGTCCGCGACGCCGGCCCCTCCGCGGGCTTCCTCGGGGCGGCCGCCGCCGCCTCCGTCACCCTGACGCCACCGTGGCGCGGGCGACTCCGGGCGGTGCTCGTCACCTACGTGCTGCTCTTCGTCGTCCACATGGGCGCGCTGGCCGACCTGGAGCACGTCGTCGGCGTCGGCGCCGGCCTCCTCCTGGGCCCGCTGCTCCAGGACCGACGGCCGCGCCTCGTGCCGCGGCGCCTGACGCGCCGGGACTACCGGTTGCTCGCCTCAGGATTCTTCATCATTGCCGCGGTCGAGGCCGTCATCGCCAACTTCACGACCGAGGAGGGTCCACTCGCCGTGACGCTGTCGGCGCAGGCACAGGCGGACGACCTCGCCCACCGCAACCTCTTCGGCCCGATCGTCCTCGGTGTGCTGTGGCTCTGGCTGGCGCGCAGCCTCTACAAGGGCCGCCGGCGCGCGTGGCTCTGGGCCGTCGGTCTCCTCGCCGCCGTCATCGCGCTCCAGATCGCCAGCTTCGCGCACATGGTCGTCGTCGGCGAGCAGGGGCTCGTGGCCGCCTCCTACGACCTCGTCCTCAACACCGTTGGTCTGGCGCTGCTCTGGGCCGGCCGCCACGCCTTCCGTAACCCATCGCCCCGACGGGCGCGACGCACCATCGGTAGCCTCGTCGCCCCGGCAGACGAGGACCAGCGGGCCATGGCGACCGAACTGCTACGCCACGAGGGCACGGTCAACCGACTCGCCTGGATGACGACCTGGCCGGAGAACCGCTGGTTCTCCAGCAGGAACCGCGCCGGCTACGTCGCCTATCGGGTGCACGCAGGCGTCGCGGTCGGCCTGTGCGACCCGGTGGCGGCCCGCGAGGAGGACCGGTCGGCACTGCTCGCCGAGTTCGCCGACCAGGTGCACGCGCAGGGAATGGTTCCCTGCCTGTTCACCGTGAGCGCGGAGGCCGCTCGCCACGCACGGTCCCGGGGATGGCATGCCCTCCAGGTGGCAGAGGAAGCTGTCATCGAGCTGGCTGACCTCGACTTCGTCGGCAAGGCCTGGCAAGACGTGCGCACGGGCCTCAACCAGGCCTCCAAGCGCAACATCCGGTTCTCCCTCGGGCCACTGGGGGCCATGCCACGCGGGTTGCAGATGCAGGTCAAGGCCATCTCGTCCGAATGGGTCGAGGACATGGGCCTGCCCGAAATGGGTTTCACGCTGGGCGGGGTCGATGAGGCCCTGGATCCCGCCGTGCGGGTCGGTCTCGCCGTCGACGCCGACGCGACGGTTCACGGCGTGACGTCGTGGATGCCGATCCACGACGTGGGCGGCGGCGAGCCGGTCGGCTGGACCCTCGATGTGATGCGCCGGCTGCCCGGGGGCTTTCGCTACTCGATGGAGTTCCTCATCGCCTCCGCCTGCCTCACCTTCCGCGATGAGGGCTGCACGGCCGTCTCGCTCTCGGGCGCTCCCTTGGCGCGGAGCCGCCAGTCCGGCGGCGAGGACCTCGACCGCGGAACGCTCGACCTCTTCCTCGACCGGCTCGGCGCCACGCTGGAGCCGTACTACGGCTTCCGGTCGCTGCACGCGTTCAAGTCGAAGTTCCAGCCGGTGCACGATCCGCTCTACCTCGTCTTCCCCGACGAGGCCGCTCTCCCAAGGATCGGCCTCGCGCTGAGCCGGGCCTACCTCCCGGAGGCCGGGCTGCGCGACCTGATGGCCCTCACGCGGCCGACCCACGCGTGACCCGGGTGTTACGGGATCGGAGCCTCGTCTGCCGCCAAGGGGCTCAGGAGCCTGGTATGCCGCCGAGCGCGCCCGGAGGGCCCGCGACGCGCGGGGACGGGGTCAAGGCAACGGGATTCGTCTGTTGGACCAGGAACAACAACGGGGCACGACGGTCCTGCCTGGGCATACGGGCCGCGGATGTCTCTGGCTCGGCGTGACCGCGTCATCCGCATCGCTCCTCTCGGCGGCGACGCGGGTGGCGCGGCCGACTCGATGTTTGGACGCTCCGAGGAGCGTGGCTGCGACTCCACAGCTTCTTCCGCTACTCCCTGCGGCTCTGCCAAAACTGAGACGATGGCGTATGGATCCGCGACAGCCTTTGCGCTCTCCGGCGCCCAGCCTCGACTCGGCGGCCCGCACCGTTCTGGCCCGGACCGAGTCAGGCAAGGGGACGAGCCCGATCCGTCAGCTCGCGGGACGCGGGTCGTGGACCGGGCGCCAGCAGGTGCGCAGCGGACCTGCCACCACCGGGTTCACCGGCCGGTTGCCTGGCCAGGCCCTGCTCACCCCGGCCGTGCTGACCGCAACGCAGCTGCGGCTGCACGATGCCCACCCGGCTGACGAGCGCTGTCGCCGACATGCATCCGGCGCGGGAGCACGCTTCCGTCGTCCGGTCGTTCGTGCGCGGCGAGGACTCCGAGCGCAGCGACATCGACTCGTCCCTGCCCAAGCTCGATGGGTACGACGAGGTCGCGGGCGGGGGGACGCCGGCACGCCGGCACTCGAGGACCGGTGCCCACCCGGCCCGGTAACCGGTTGCAGGGGCTCGTCTTCGACCACAGCAAGCTCGTTGATGTGGCCCCATCCGGCGAACCGAACCTTCCACACCCTCGTGCGGAGGCCGTGAGCGTCGTGCTGGCACGGGTGCACAGGTGATGGCTCCAGCGAGGCCGACGACCCGGCCCTCGGACATGGTCTGGGCCCGATCCCGGCGCCAGGTCGCGGAGAGGTACCTCGAGGGGGCCGACCTCGTCGATGCCGAGGACGGCGCCGCCAAGGACGTGTGCCTCGGCCTGCTCACCCTCGCCGGGATCGCGGCCGGGGACGCCATCTGCGCCGCTGCGCTCGGCGCGCACTACGTGGGAGCGGACCACGCGGGCGCGGCGACGCTGCTCGCACGGGTAAACGACCATCTGGGCGCGCAGCTCAAGACGCTGGTCGACCTCGAGCCCGGGGCGCACGAGGGCAACGCGGCGCTCCGCGGCCGCCGCCGCGGCCGCCACCGGGGCACGGCCCGGCGGGCCGCCCACGAGCTGGTCGCGCAGGCCCGCGCACGGACCCTCTGACCCGCTGTGTCCGGTGGGCGCCCGCCTTCCCCGGCGCGGGGTCCCGCCCCAGCCGCCATCTGTCGTCAGGAGCCACCGTGCCGGGCCAGCCGTGGCAGGGTTGCACGACCGGGAACCCCAGTGAACGCGCTGCGTTTTGGGGTGCCCGCCGCCCCTCTCGCTAGCCTGCAAAGACGCCATCGCCTGGAGCCACCACCCCTAGGTCACGCTTCGGGCGGTGGTGCTGCGACGTGGGTGACCGGCGTGCGCAGCTCGCTGGCGATGTTGCGGGGTCGGTGAGGTTCCGGCTGGGCTTTGCGCGTTCGGGCGCGGGCGTCCCTGCGGCCCTTTTACGCTGGGTGTACCCCACCGTCTGGGCCTCCCGTAAGGACACAGGCGGTGGCGGTCGCCGACGGCCCCCCGCTGGGGGGTCGTTGAATGTGCACATGTCGGGGCACCTGGGACCGGGTAGGCGCGGAGATCACGCACGGGGAGCACGCGCGGAGGCAGACTCCCGGACGTGTGTGTCGAGCTCGGCCCCCAGGTGTGTGGAACGCTCGGCGGCATGACGCGTGACGAACTGCTGGACGTGTACGACCGTGAGGTTCGAGCCTCCTTCCCACGTCGTCTCCCTGCCGGCTGGGTCAGTGAGCAGGACGGTCCGTTGACACGCTGCCTGACCCCCCACGGCAGGGGGTTCTCCATGCTGACCGCCGATGCGTCGGGATTGACCGCGGCGCAGCTGCAAGGGCTGGTCTCGCGAACGTTCGGCTTCTACCATGAGCACGGACGAGGGTTCGAGTGGAAGACCTTCGACCACGACCGGCGCGACCTGCGGCCCCTGCTGGTCCAGCACGGCGCCCGGCCGGAGGCTGCCGAGGCCCTGGTCCTCGGCGAGGCGGCCGCGCTAGCGGGGGACGCGGAGTTGCCAGCGGGGCTGACCGTCCGGGCCGTCACCTCCCGCACCGACCTTGACCGGGTGGCGGCCCTCGAGAGCCACGTGTGGGCCCAGGACTGGTCCTGGCTGGCCGATGACCTGCACGCCCGGCTCACGGGCCCGGCACCGGTTGAGGTCCTCCTCGTCGAAGACCAGGGCGTGGCCGTCAGCGCGGCCTGGCTGGTGCCACTGGGCGGGACCCAGGTGGCCGGCCTGTGGGGCGGGAGCACCCTGCCCGCCTACCGAGGACGCGGGATCTACCGGGCCTTGGTCTCCCGACGTGCCCACCTCGCCCTCGAACGCGGCTACTCGACTCTGCAGGTCGACGCCTCCGAGGACAGTCGGCCCATCCTCGAACGGCTCGGCCTGCACACCGTGGGACGAACCGTCCCCTACGCGACAGCCTGAGCCCGGACGCAGGAGTCACGCCGAGCACGCGGTGGCACCGCTCCTCTGCGAAAACCCTCGACACCCTCGAGAGAAGCCCTCATCCCCGTCCCGGGCGCCGGCGGGTTCGTGACAGGGCGCGGAGCGTCGCGTGCCTGCGGCTGGGGGAGCCGGGCCAGGCCGGGTCGAGCTCCCCGAGTGGTCACCGCTGCCTGCCTGCCACGAACAGAGCGACCGCCTTGTCGATACGTCGTTGCCGGGTCTCCGGGGATTTGGCGGCGTTGATGGTGTCCACGTGGTACCGCTGCAGACTGTTGGACAGCCCGTCGAAGAACTCGCGAGCCGCAACGCTGTGCTCCATGGCGGCCGCGAAGTCAGCTGGCACGTCCACCTCTCGCGGTGAGTCCGCGACCTTCAGCGTCACCGCAATGGGGTCGCCGCCCTTCAACCCGGTGGCGGCGCGGACCGCGGCACTGACCCCGATCAGGTGTCGACCCCCCATGACGGCCACGGTGCTGCGGTACTCGTAGCCGTTCACGGTCACGAGCACCGGCGGGCGTTGCCCACGCCCGAGCTGCTCGATGACGTCGTGCGGCACGGGAATCCCGGTGTTGTTCCCGCTGGAGCTCAAAGTGGTCTCGAAGGTCACGGCTTCGCGCTCGTCCGGCATCATCGCTCTCCTGTCGGCTTGGATCGTCAGCCCGAACTGTTGCACGCGAGCCGGCCCCCGTGCCGCAGACCGGTTGAGCGACGGCACAGGCCCACAAGTGGAGTCACTCGAGTCAGTGGCGTGTCGCTTCCCGGATACGGTGCTGCAACCGGTCCAGACCGGAACGGATGAGCGCCCCGTACCCGTTGATCGGGAGGCCGGCGCCGCACCAGTTCTCTTGACGCTACGTCGCAACTCCGAAGCGTCGCACCTCCTGGGGCCAACCGCAGGCTACCGCGATCTTGCCTGCCCACAGCCGCGCTTCCTCGGCGTCGGCGACATCGACGACGGCGATGCCGCCGAGGTGCTCCTTGGTCTCGGCGAACGGACCATCGGTGAACAACGGCGTGCCACTCGAGGCATCGACGTTGAAGGCGGGGGAATCGTCCAGGCCACCGGTGAAGAGGAGGACTCCGGCATCCTTCATCTCTGACCGCAACGCCTTGACAGCCTCGAACCTCTCGGCCATCTCCTCTGCGGTGTAGTCGGGCACCCACTCGTCGTTGAACGCGATGAGGAACTCAGTCACCTCTACTCCTTCCCTGGAGGTGGACCCTCCGTCCGCCTTTACGTCACCACGAACGGCGACAGCCCCGTTCGACAGGCACTGGACAAGAGCCTATGTGCATGGGACGTTTCCGGCACGAGCCCTCTGCGGCATGAGCGAGCGTCTCCTATCCCTCCGGGCTAGGTGCGAGTCCCGCCAGCAGAATGTCGACGGTCCGGTCGAGGACGTCTGCCCAGCGGCTGCCGCCAGGGTCGTTGCTGACCTGTTGCGTCGCCAGACCCGTGAGCATCGCCGTCCAGATGTCGAGGGCCGCCGGGTCGACGATGCCCACGGCGCGCAGCGCCTTTGACAGTTCCGCGAGCACCTCACTCGCCAGTGCGTAGGACGTGGCCGACGGGACGAACGCCGGAATCACCCGCAGGAACAGCAACTGCAACCGTGCGGAGTCGGCGACCGCGAACTCGAAGAAGATGCGCGCCCCGGCGCGCACCCGGTCCTCCTCGGGCAGTTCTGCCGTCAGCAGAGACTGGTACGCCGCACGCAGCTCGCGGTAGCCCTGGGCGTACATCTCGTCGTAGAGCGCGCCCTTGCTCGCGAAGTACACGTACAGCGACGGCGCCCGCATCCCCACCCGCGCCCCCAGGTCGCGCAGTCCCCAGCCGGTGAGGCCGCGTTCGCGCGACAGCTGCCAGGCCGCGTCGACGATGACTCGCCGGGTCCGCTCGCGCCGCTGGTCTCGGCTGAGAGTGGGGGGCTGGGGCTGCACCCTTGACACGGTACAGGCGCAGCGCGACTCTTGCCTAACAGCGTTAGGTAGGGAGTGGGATGACCACAAGCACCAGTGAAGTCGCTCAGATCACGCCGATCGCCAAGAGCACCGATGCGGCTGAGGTCGCATTGGCTGCCTACGACCAGCTGCTCGGCTTGCTGCGCTCACTGCACGACGAGGCATGGCGGGCAGCCACGGAGTGCCCGGGCTGGTCGGTCGCCGACATGGTGGGGCATCTGATCGGGGCCGCGGAGGCCAACGCCTCCCTGCGGCAGAACCTGCGACAGCAGGCCTGGGGCGCCCGGCACCGCAGCGATCACTGCGGGAACCCGCTCGACGCGGTCAACGCCCTCCAGGTCAGCGAGCACCTCTCCCTGTCCCCTGCCGAGCGGGTAAGCATGCTGGCTTCACTCGCGCCGCGGGCGGTTGCCGGCCGGATGCGGCTCCCGCGGCTACTGCGCCGGGTCAGCGTCCCCATCGCCCAGTCGGGCTCGTCTGCCGGGATGCCGCCGCGGCTTCGGCTCGGGCATCTCGTCGATGTCGTCTACACCCGGGACGTGTGGATGCACACCCTCGACATCGCGCGCGCCACCGGCGACGAGGTCGACCTGTCCGCGCCAGTGAACGCCCGGATCGTCGCCGACGTCGTCCGGGAGTGGGCGCCCCTGCATGGGCAGCCGGTGGACCTGACTCTGACCGGTCCCTGCGGCGGCCGTTTCGTCAGCGGCGCCCGGGCAGAGCGACTCGAGCTCGACGCCGTCGAGTTCTGTCGTGCCCTCTCCGGCCGCACGCCCGGCCCGGGCTTGCTGCGTCACCTGGTCATCTTCTGAACCAACCACTGGGCCAAGGTGCGTGAGGCCGCGACCGGCACCGGTGACCTGGCCGCAAGCTGAGCCGGACATGCTCGAACCCCGCGGGCGGCTCGCCGACCCGAGTTCGCCTGCCACCCCCGCCGACTCGCGACATTGACGCAAGGCCGCGGCCGGTGGGTCGCTACAGGATGGGCGGTTACCCCGCCGGCGAAGCAGACGCCGGCGTTGCCGCCACCCCGGCGTTGCCGCCACCCCGGCGTTGTCGCCACCCCGGCGTCTCAAAGCTCCCGGTGAAGCTTTGAGCAGGAGAGTCGGTTGCGACGGGAGAAAATGGCACCGGTCGACACCGGCCCAAGTCAGAGGTCGGAAGGTGAGCTAGGAGAGTTGCGTCAACCCGTCCAGGGCCATCTGCAGGTACGTCCTGGACTCCTCGACGCGAGCCGGCATGTCGCCCCCGGCACGGGCTGCCGTGTCGAGAAGCATCGCTGCGGCAAACAGCTCCTGGAGGATGGACTGGTGAAGGCGGTCCTCGATGGCCTGCCGCTCCTGCAGGGCTGCGTATGCCGACCGAGCCGCGATCAGCTCCTCGCCAGCCTTCATGGCGTCGGTGATGTCGGAGGCGTACGCGAAGGCGCCGATGACCTCACCGTCCGCGATTCGCGGCACGTAGCGGACGTGGAAGTGGTGCTCCTGCCCGTCCGGGCTGATCTGGCGACGGTGGAAGGACTGGGTCCTGCCGTGCAGGACGTCCTCGGCGTGCGCCTCGTGAACCCGGAGAAAGTCCTCGCTGACTATCTGCTCCAGGCGCCGGCCCGTCGCTCTCGTGTGGCCCCACTTGGCCAAGACCGCCTCAGCGGCTCGGTTGGCGTAGCGGAGCGATCGTGTTCGGTCCCATACGGTGATGACGACCGGCAGCTGATCCAACAGGGCGAAGACCTCGGCCTCGAGGCGCGCTGTCCGGTGAACGAAGCTCGGTGGGAAGCATGCCTGCGCCGACGAGGCGGCGGCCAACAGCCCCCCGTCCGAGTTTCGCCGATCGACGGACAAGGGAGAGGTCGACACCGTGCTCGGCGCCGTGGTCGGCACCGTATTCGAGACCGTGCCGTCCTCTGAGGCCGGGGGCGACGCCCGGGTGCCCTGACGGAGCCGGCGGGTGCAGTTGCGCAGCTCTTCAGCCAGCCGGTGGAGGTGGGCCTCCGGCTGGTCATCGGGGATGGGCGGCTGCAGCTGGTCCAAGGTCCGGCGGAGCCTGGCCAGCACCTCGCTGCCGGCGGTCACCATGAGTCGGTGCCGCTCGGTGAGCCGGGCAACCTGGAGGCTGTCGCGGAAGATCTGGGCCTGCGTGTTGAGTTCCTCGGTGATGTCGACGAGCACGATCGCGACGCCGATGACCACCTCGTCGATGCAGACCGGGGTGTAGGTGGTGCGGTACTGCCGCAGCTCGCCCTCGCCGTCGAAGAGCGCTCGTTCCTGCTCGGATCCCTCACCCTTCAGGGCGTTCAGGAACCGGGAGCGCATCAGCGTCGCGGCATGGGTCCCGAGAACGTCCACGAGCGGAACTTCCCGCAGTCCTTCGGCCGAACGCCCGAACGCCGCCGCGGCAGCCGCATTCGCAAAGACACACCGCTCGCCGCGATCCCAGAACGCGACCAGCTCGGGGAGGCTGTCCAGAACCGCTACCAAGCTCGAGCCGTCCAGCCCATCGAACGAACCGACCTGCTTCTCCATGGCGCCTCCACTGCCCTTGACGACGTCCCGCGGGGCGGACAACGTCCGACGCCCGAGTCCAACCCGATCCTCGCATGACCCGAACCAGGAGAAAGGCCCTTCAGAAGTAGCTGGCGGAGGAGGCGCGCGAGAGCCGGCTTGCACGGCCAGCCGGGCTCCCGCTGCCCCGACGATCGCCGAACGGAGCCGGGCATTCTTCTCAAAACGACTTCGCGGCAGTCGGGCGCCTTGTACGGTCCGCGTGAACCCCGGCGCCGATTCCCTCACCGCGCCGCGGGGGTCCGGCTGATCGTTCAGACAGTCGGGACACCGTCGACGTCATCGCTGACGTCGCACCTGCTGGGAGTCATTCTTGAACAAGGTCCGAATCGCCGCGTCGTTCGCCGCGTCCGCCGCACTGCTCGCCGCCATGTCCGGTACGGCCAGCGCCGCCACCGGGGGCAACCCGGCCTCCGCGGTCCCCGCCGGCTGCTCCTTCTCACGGGGCATCACCACGTGCACGACGACGACGAGCACGCCGGGAACCCCGATCGTCACCGTCACACCCGCTCCCGCGACGTTCACGTCGACATCCGGACCCGCCTACGACCTCGAGTACGCAGTGAACATCGCCGGCGCCTGCACCCCGGGGGCGCCAGTCCTGACTGCCTGGGAAACGACCACGACAACACCCTCGAGCGTGACCACGACGACGACCGCGCACCACGGCGCTCCCGGCAGCCACGGCGAGGAGCTCCCGACCCAGGCCAGCACCGTCTCCGGGCCCACGACCACGACGACCAGCACCACGCAGCCCGCATCGCCCGGCACCATCACCCTCGCCGGCAGCACCGCGACCGCGGTCTTCACCGGGCTGCGGCCCAACGCCCCGTACGGCGTCGGCGTCCGTTGCGGCGGGCACGCTGTCGCCTTCTGGACTGACGGGACCGGAGCGGCCACCGCCACCCTTGACCTCAGCCCGTTCGCCGGCCAGCAGATCCAGCTCGAGATGTTCGCCGAGCCGAACGACTACTTCGGTCCCGACTACGCCGTGATCGCCCCGCTCACCCCGGTCGCCCCTGACTGACCCGTAGACGGGAGCACGGGCGCACGCCGACGAAGGTCGCGTACGCCGCAGCGCGGCGGGCCACGGTGAGGGGGCGCCGCGCAGCGGCTCGTCGTCCAGGAACCTCAGCGCTGGGGCGGCGGCGGACTGGAGAGCCAGGACGGCGATGTCCTTGTCGACCTCCCGCCCGGACGCCCGCGGACAGCGTGCCCCAAGACGACCGGCAGGTCGCTGGTACGCCGTCGCCCGCGCCGTTGCGGGCTGCGACACTCAAAAGGTGACCCATGCGCTCGTGGTTGATGTCGACGGGGTGGTCTCACCGATCGGCGGCCACACGGCCTGGGGCGATGACGTCGTCGCGGGCGACGTCTTCGGTCCGGTCTACACCTCTCCGACAATGTGCGCGCGGCTGGACCGGCTCGCGGCTCAACCCGGCGTGACGTGCTGGTGGTTGACGAGCTGGTCAAAGCAGATGCGGACCGCCGTAGTGCCCTTCCCGGGCCGGTCATGGGTGGACATCGGAACTGCTGAGGAGCCACTGCCCCCATCTCGGTGGTGGAAACTGCAGGCGCTGCAGCAGTGGCTGGGGAGCCACGACGAGGTCAGGTCTCTCGCATGGTGCGAAGACCACCTCAGCCCGTCGCGTACCGAGGTGACGAAGCGCTGGCTCACGCACCGAGGGGTCGAGTCCCTGCTCATCGCTCCGGACACGAGCGTCGGCTTGACCCCGCACGACCTCGCCGACCTCGAAACCTGGGGCGGCCGAGCCCGCACCCCGTAGCCGCAGACTGGCTGACGCGACAGCCGCATCTGGCGACTCGTGTCGGTAACCGCCGTCGCTGAGCAGCTGAGCTTCACCCGGACTGCCGGCCGAGCACAGGGGGGCATGGCTGAATCCCTCGCTGCAAGGGTCGCTGTAACCCTCGCTGAAACGAGGCCCTGTGGGGTCGGCCAACGGGGACGGGTTACTGGACCCGGGCGGCGGTCTCGCGCATGGCTGCCGCCAGCAGCACGTCACGCACCATCAGCGGCAAATGAGTGCGTGCGGAACTAGGACATCCTGACCGCAAGGAAGTGGCCCAGCCGGCTGCGGACCGCGCGGTCGCGGGCGGTTGCGGGCGGCCCGAGGGGAAGTGCGTCCGCTCCTGTCGCGGGCCGCGCGCACGACCCGCGCACGCGCCCGAACTCGCCGTCCTTGGCGAGGACCCGACCCGGCAAGAGGACACCGACCCGTTCACCGGCGTCCCTTCCCTGACACCGGGGGAAACACGCACGAACCGGTGGGCGGCGCCACTTCACTCCGTACGAGTGGGCAGGGATGGTGGCGACCTTCAGCGACCACCAACAACTCGGCCCCGCGCGCCTGGCCACGTTGCAGCACGCGGTGCGCCGCATCGTCCAGCCGCATGGCGGCACGGTCGAGGCCCACTGCGGCACCTACATGTGGTCCGCGCACAAGGTGGCCTGACCATGGGACGCCTCGGCGCCCAAAGGCCAACACGTGCGGGAGGCCCAGGCCCCAACGCACGCGCGCCGTTGGTGCCCGCTCGCCGTGCCGCCGCCTAGCGTCAGCGCTTCCGTTAGCCCCACCCGAGGCGTGTTCGGGCGGTTCGTCTATGCGGCCGGCTCCTCGGTTCGGCCCTGCAACCCGTCGAGGAAGGCGTCCACGGCGGCGTCTCCTCCGGCAGCGTGGAGGTGCTGGACCGCTTCCTCGACGACGGCCAGGGTCGCGCGTGCCGCGGCCTCGCTGAACACGGAAGCCTGTTGCGAGAAGGTGTGTGACAGCGCACCCGCGGGGTCGAGGCCGGCGAGCAGCTGCTCGCGGACGCCGTCGAGGGGTCGGGGCATCGGCATGCCCTCGACCATCTCGCCGATCGCGAGCTCGCGGAAGCTGCGGTCGTCAGGTCCGAGGGTGAGGTCGAGCCTCCCGATGGTTGCCGCGGTCCTGACGAGGAAGTCAGCCAGCTCGTTCGCGGTCACCATGGCACATACCTCCCAATGTGTGGCGACTCTGCCACCCTATGCCGCACGTGTACCCGCAGAGGGCGAGAACCGCCGTTTTGCGAGACGTGAGGTGCCCGGGCGGTCACGACGTGTCGGGCGGCGTCCGGCGCCGGGCCCTCGCGCCCTCCAGTCGGGGGGCGCTGGACGTCGTCGCGCGCGCACGGTACCCCGCGCCATGGCGGACCCACCGCCCTGCGCGTCGCCAAGCCCGGCACTCTCGTCCGCTTGGGAGGACGCTGGGAAAGTAAGCAACTGCCCTCCGCCACCGCGACGGCGAGGATCATGTGAGGTGTGGATACTCCTGAAGGGCTCGCGGCCTTCCACGTCAAGACCGCGGTGGCGGTGGCAAGACTCGACGAGGGTCTCGGCCCCGGCGACGAGCCCTTCCGTTCGCTCGTGATCAACGAACTTTCGACGGCCGCGCCGTCCCCCTACGACTCGGACGCGCTGCTGGACCAGCTGATTCGAGCCGACAACCCGATGAGGGCCCTGGCAGCGGCGCTCGCGGCATCGTACTCGGCGGCCGCGTCGGAGGCCTGCTCCATGATCGTCGACGAGGCAGTGGTCCATGTGTTCCGCAGCGGTGGAGAGCCTGCCGTGCAGGAGTTCCTGGCAGACCTTGAGGCCCGCGCCGAGGAGTGAGGCCCCGTGCCGGCCGGGCAGACGCCACACGTGCGTTCGGGACCTTCTGAGGCACCGGCCGAGCCGGCAGGACCCCCAAAGCCGTTCCCAGCGGGTGCTAGCACGAACGGCACTGCCGCCTCCACCTATACCGGCGGCAGTGCCCTACGCCGTCGCGATGCCGCGAATTCGCCCCTCCCGGCGCAGAGCTAGAGGGCCACCAGGGTCCCGGCGCCACTGGAGAAATCGGTAGCCATAGGCACATCCGCCCGCGCCGCGGGACGGACCGTCCCGTGCCGGTGCCGAGCCCCTGGCGGCTCGGCACCGGCGCCGGTTGACGTGGTCGCTGGTCAGCGGACCTGGAGCGAGTCGCGGATCTGGGTCAGCAGCAGGACCTCCTCCGTGGGTGCCTCAGTGACCGGCTCCGCGCCGCGGGCGCGGCGTTCGGCCAGCTTGTTCATCGGCAGCACGACCATGAAGTACACCGCCGCGGCGACGATCACGAAGCTGATGAGCACGGTGATGAAGGCGCCTACATGAACCCCGCCGGGGACCCAGTTGGAGAAGTCGGGGGTGCCCCCGAGCTTGCCGATGAGGTCCATGATGATCGTCACGAATGCCTCGATGACTTTGCCGAAGGCGATGCCGATGACGATGGCGACGGCCAGGTCGATGACGTTGCCGCGCAAGATGAACTCTTTGAAGCCTTTGAGCATGGTTCTCTCGTTCCTCTTGATAGGAGTGCGGTGCCTCGGCGTGGACACGCCGAGCGATGCGTCACCGCCGGGACATCACGGCCCCGCTTGCGGGGTGTAGGGCGGTAGCACGAAAAGGGAGAGGCCGCTCGCTCGTGGTCTACTCGGCCAGCTTCGCGATCGCCTGCGCCCAGAGGAAGTGCTTGTTCGTGCCCAGGTCCCGAACCGTCTTGATGTTGAAGGCGGCCTTGAGGTGCTCCGCGTCGCCGGCGCTCACACCCTGCAACGCATCCACCGGCGCGTCAGCCAGCTCGCTGAAAGAGACGGTCTCGTAAGCCTTGTCGACCTTGGCGGCGATATCGCCCATGATCACTCCTGAGGAGTCGGTGCCCGCCGGTGCGGCGAGCGGTATCCCAAGATGTACCACCGTTAAACCCCTCCGCACCTGGTTCGCGGTCTACCGGCTCGAACCCCTGCCCAGGGGCTCTCGCAAGGCAACAAGGGGTAGTCGTCAAACGCGCCTGGCGCACGGAAGGGCCTGGCATGGCGCCGCGGCTCCCCCGAGGAGAGCCGCGGCCTAGAAACACCGGAAAGCGCACCCGTCAGCAACACCGAAAGCGAATAGGGGTCAAGACGCTGGGGATCCACATGCGGCATGTCCGGTTACGCCACGCTCGGGTCGCCCGAGCGTGTCATCGCCGTGTCGTTCCTGTATGCCTTGCACCGGCGGCATCGTCGTCCTCCAGCAAGCAAGGGGCGGAGATGACGTCGAGCCTGGGTGGCCCGGGGGAGGCGTTACCGGCCGGCGCGAACCGCGACACGTTCCCTTCGGTCGACGTACCGGTCCCAAGTACATCTATGTCCACCCCCCGCAGACCGCTTCCGCCACGTTCGCGATGCCCAATGCTCCCGGCTTCGAGACTGCCTCGATCCGTGGCCCGTTTGTCCCTTGTCCATCCTGAGCGCCAAGGAACACACTGCGAACGTGCCCAGGCACCGCGTCTGGCATAAGGAAGGTCGCCATGTACACGCGCCACACCACGTTCCCCCTCAAGCCCGATAGCGCAAGCA
>NZ_JBFTPP010000008.1:0-248346 GCF_056398545.1 Terrabacter sp. 01T434 | reverse complement strand
CATCGCCGCCCTTGTCGCGACCGTCGTGCTGCGAGTGCGCAACCGGCACTACCGGCTCGTCGAGGCCCGAGAGACCGCGGACGAGGATCACGACGGCGTCCCGGACGTCTACCAGACAGAGGGACGGCTCGATCCGGCGTGATGGTGCCAGCCGCGCACGTTCGGGTAGGGACTCCGCAGTAGGGTTGCACCGGGTAGGCGCGACCGCGTCATCACCAACGAGCACCGAGGAAGTGAGCCGATGAGCACGGATCCCCGGCAGGAGCGGACACTGGGCCAACTGGTCGCGTCCGCGACACAGGACATCTCGACGCTCGTTCGCAGCGAGATCGCCCTGGCCAAGGCTGAGGTCTCGGTTCAGGTCAAGAAGGCGGGCGTCGGCGGAGGCCTGCTCGCCGGAGCGGCCGTCGTCGGCTTCTACTCCGTCTACTTCATCTTCATCACGATCGCCGAAGGCATCCAGGCCCTGGGCCTGCCGCGCTGGCTCAGCTTCCTCATCGTCACCGTATTCATGCTGCTCGTCGCGGCCGTGCTGGCTTGGCTCGGCGTGAGGAAGATGAAGACCGTCAACCCGACGCCGGAGAAGACGATCTCCGAGGCGCAGGAGACGGTCGCTGCGCTCAAGACTGCAGCCGAGCACCCGGGGACCACGGTCCCCGCGCCGCGTCCCGCCTGGGACCGCAAGGATCTCCCGGCCGGAAGCACGTCCGCTCCCACCGCAGCCATGCCGGCCGTGTCGTCGGGCAACGGAACTGCGCCCACCGCGCCGAACCCGTCCCGCGACGCCTGAGCCGACACCCCTGACGACCTCCATGTCCGTCGACGCTGCGTTCGTCAACATCGACGGACCGTGGGAGCACCGCTACGTCTCCGCCAACGGAGCCCGCTTCCATGTCGCCGAGATCGGCGACGGACCGCTGGTGATCATGCTTCACGGCTTCCCGCAGTTCTGGTACGCGTGGCGCCACCAGATGGTCGCCCTCGCCGACGCCGGGTACCACGTGGCCGCGATGGACTTGCGCGGCTACGGCGGGTCCGACAAGCCGCCACGCGGCTACGACACCTACATGGCGACCCTCGACGTGGCGAGCGTCATCCGCGCGCTCGGCGAGAAGGACGCCGTCATCATGGGCCAGGGCCTGGGCGGGTGGATCTCCTGGTGCATGCCGACGCTGCGGCCTGACGTGACACGCGCCATCGCCTCGTTGTCTATGCCACACCCCCGGATCATGCGGCACGCGACCTGGAGCAACCCAAAGCAGCGTCGCGCCTCGGCTTGGATCGCCGGGCTGCAGAAGCCTTTTCGTCCCGAACGCGAGATGGCCTCATCGCACGACTACGTCGAGGGCCTCCTGCGCTCGTGGGCGTCCCCCTTCGGCAGCTTTCCCACGCCAGAGGACGTCTCCCGCTACGGCGACGGCATGATGATCCCCTTCGTGGCCCACTCGGCCGCGGAGCACTACCGCTGGCTCGGGCGCTCCTCGGTGCGCCCCGACGGCCCGCTCTTCATGCGCCGCATCCGTCACGCGATCCGCGTGCCGGTGCTCCAGCTCCAGGGCACTGACGACGGCTGCGTCATCGCGACCGTGACCCACGGTTCCGGTGCCTTCGTGCCCGGCGACTACCGCCAGGTCAAGGTCCCCGGCGCCGGACACTTCCTCACCGAGGAGGCGCCCGACAAGGTGAACGCCGCCCTCATCACGTGGCTCGGATCCCTTGCCTGACATGGAGCTCGAGCTTCCAGACGCCGGCGGGGTCACATGGTCCGTGTGCGTCCGTGACGGATCAGGTATGCCGTTGGGTGCCGTCGGCGCCGACGTGCCGTTGCGCACCGCCAGCGTCGGCAAGGTACTCCTCCTCGTCGAAACCGCCCGGCTCATCACGGCAGGCGAGCTCTCCCCCGACGAGCCGCTAACCCGGTCTGTGGACTTGTGGGTCGGCGACTCGGGCCTGTGGCACACGCTCTCGGTCGAGACGCTCCCTTTGATCGACGTCGCGGCCCTTGTAGGCGCCGTCTCAGACAACCTGGCGACGAACGTCTTGCTCCAACGAGTCGGGTTGGCCGAAGTCGCGGCTCGCGCCACGTCCCTCGGCCTGCGCGCCACCGCCCTCCACGACCGCGTTCGAGACGTTCGCGGCGACGACCATCCCGCCACGCTGTCGACCGGCGCCGCGGGCGAGCTCAGCGAGCTCATGAGTCGGCTGGCCAGCGGTACGGCGGCAGGACCTGACGCGGATCGCCTTGTCCGGCAGTGGCTCTCAGCCAACGTCGACCAGTCCATGGTCGGATCCGCGCTCGTCGAGCAAGGCGGCCTCGATCCGATCGCCCACCACTCGTCACTCGACCTTCCGACGACGTTCTGGAACAAGACCGGGACCGACGACGGAGTGCGCGCCGACGTCGGTGCCGTCACGGCTGGTGGCCGCACGGTCACGTGGGCCGCCATCGCCAACTGGGATCCCACGCCGGGCAGCACTCTCGACCACCTGACGGTCTGGGCGGTCCTGCGCGGCATGCGCCACATCGGCGAAGCGGTGCTCGCCACCCTCTGACCCGCCGGTCAATCGTTAGCGGCCGGGATGAGCAGCGAGAAGGTTGCCCCGCCGCCCGAGGTTTCGGTCACCTCGAGGCGGCCCCCGTGTGAACGGACGATCTGCGTCACCAGCGCCAGGCCGAGACCGACGCGTCGGCCGCCTGACGCGCCGTCGCCCCGCGAGAAGCGCCGCGACAACCGCTCGACGTCGGCGACCTCGACGCCGTCGCCGTGGTCGACGACGTCGACCCGAACCTGCCCGTCACCGACCGAGGACCGCACCTCCACACGAGACCCGCTGTCGGAGTGCGCGATCGCGTTGTCGACGAGGGCAAGCACCGAGCGGCGGAGGCTGGGGCCGACCCCGTCGACCGTACAAGTACCGACCCCACCCGCGCCCTCGTCGACGAGGGTGACCCCGCGGTCGGCGGCATACGGCGTCAACGACCGCACGACCTCCGAGGCCAGGTCGGCCAGGTCGACGTGCTCGGCCGGTTGCTCGGTGTGCTCGAGCTGCGCCGAGAGCAGGAGGTCCGAGACGACGTCGGCCATAGCCTGCGTGTCGTGGACGAGCTGGTCGACCTCGGCCAGACGCGTGCCGGCGGCCGGGTCGCGCGCGGCGTCGGCCGCGAGGTGCCGACGCAGCACCTGGGCCCGCGTGCTGATCACGGCCAGCGGCGTGCGCAGCTCGTGGGAGGCGTCCGCGACGAACTGGTGCTGCAGCTCCATCGCCTCCCCGAGCGGCCGGACGGCACGGCGCCCTGCGAGCAGACCCGTCAGCGCGGCGAGCAGCACGCCCAGGCCGCCCGCTACCGCTGTCGACACAAGCAGCCGCTGCTCCTCGCCGGCATGCAGGCGGATGTCGTAGACGGCGACGTAGCTGACGCCGTCGCGTCGGTCGACCCAGGCGGGCCACGACCGACCCTCCGCTGTGAAGGTCTTCTGGCCCGAGACGTCCTGGCCGACCGCAGCGATCTGCGTCGCAAGATCCGGGGGCATCGACGGGCTCTCCTCATGACCTGATGCGGTCAGCTTGGCCAGCCACGTCCCGGGCGGCGCGTCGATGACGTCGTCGGCCGTCCGCGCCGTCGTCTCCGTGCGTCCGCGGACCTCCGCCAGCTGCTGCCGGTCGAAGAGGACAGCCGCGCCGACGATGGCGAGCAGCACGACGAGAGCCGTGGTCGCACCGACCCGAAGCGCGACCGACCGGGACGCGTGCTTCAGCGGATCAGGGTCCGCCCGGCGCCGCCTCATGACGCCGCACTCAAGACGACGCACCGAGCCGGTAGCCGACGCCGTGCACCGTGTCGATGACGGCTTTCCCCAGCTTGCGACGCAGGTAGTAGACGTACGTGTCGACGGCCCCGAGCGTGTCGGCGTTGTCGAACGCCATGCTGAGGAGCTCGTCCCGGGTGAAGACCCGCGACGGCCGCCGGGCCAGCGTCTCGAGCAGCCGGGCCTCCCGGCCGGACAGCATCACCTCGCCGTCCCCGCCGACGAGCCGCTGCTGGCCGACGACGAGCCGGCGATCCCCGACGACGAGCTCGCTCGCGCCCACCCCGACCGGTCGCAGGAGAGCACGCAGCCGAGCCAGCACCTCCTCGACGTCGAACGGCTTCACGACGTAGTCCTGCGCACCCGCGTCCAGCCCCTCCACCCGATCCGCCACCGTGCCACGCGCGGTCAGAAAGAGCACCGGCGCCGTGAGCCCCCGCGAGCGCAGCCGCGTCACGAGGTCGACCCCCTCGATGCCCGGCAGTCCCCGGTCGACGACGAGCACGTCCCACTCGTCGACCAGGCCACGATGCAGCCCGGCCTGTCCGTCGCGGACGGCGGTGACGGCATACCCCTCCTCGTCGAGCAGCTCGGCGAGCAGCTGCGAGAGGTCCGGGTCGTCCTCGACGAGGAGCAGTCGCGGGCGCAGCGACGGAATGGTCATGGATGCACCCTTTCTGCCGGGTCTCATAACTTTCTGAGATCGCCTGACGACGATCGTCAACGTGAGCACCACCATCGCACCACACCGCGGGACCCCGAGCCGGGTCCGTCGCGCACTGCGCGCCGGGGCGGACTTCCGCCGGTGGCAGGCCCGCACGGGCGACCTGCTCGAGACCCTGGCCATCGCGAGCCTGCTCGCGGTCGCGGCACAGTTCCTGCTCGGCGGGGGCAGCCACGACCTCACGGCGGGCACGTCGAGCACCATGCTCATCGCCATCGGGCGGCTCACCGGCCTCGTCGCCATGGACCTGCTCCTCATCCAGCTGCTCCTCGCCGCCCGCGTGCCGTGGATCGACCGCGTCTACGGGATGGACCGCGCGCTCAAGGCCCACCGCATCCTCGGCCGCGTCACCGTCCCTCTCGTGCTCGTCCACGTCGGCGCCATCGTCCTGGGTTACGCGGCGCGGGACGAGCTCCACGGCCCGTTCGCCCCGGTCATCGAGTCCTTCCGGCTGCTCACCGGCGGCAGCGACCTTCTCTTCGCCTTCGGCGCCACGGCCCTGCTCGTGGTCATCGCCGTCACGTCGGTCAGCATCGCCCGCCGGCGCCTGTCCTACGAGTGGTGGCACCTCGTGCACCTGACGTCGTATGCCGCCGTCGTCCTCGCCGTGCCGCACGAGCTCTCGATGGGCTCGGACTTCACTGCGTCGCAGTGGGTTCGGACCTACTGGTGGACCCTCTTCGTCCTCGTCGCGACCAGCGTCGTGTGGTGGCGCGTGCTCGTCCCGATCGCCCGCAGCCTGCGTCACGGCCTGCGCGTCACCGACGTCGTCGAGGAGGCCCCCGGCGTGTGGTCGGTCCGCATGGAGGGGCGTCACCTCGACCGCCTCCCGGTCCGCGCGGGCCAGTACCTCAACTGGCGCTTCGTCAGCCCCCGCCTGCTCGCGACGGCCCACCCGTGGTCGATCTCGAGCGCTCCCGACGGGCGGCACCTGCGGATCACGGTCCGCGAGCTCGGCGACCACTCGAGCCGCCTGGCCCATCTGCGCCCCGGCACGCGTGTCCTCTTCGAGGGCCCCTACGGCGCCTTCACCGCCCGCCAGCGCGTCCGCCGTCGGGTCCTGCTCCTCGCCGCCGGCATCGGCGTCACCCCCGTCCGTTCGATCCTCGAGGAGCTCGTCCGCCACGGCCACGCCGGCCCCGGCGACGTCACCGTCGTCTACCGCGCCAACGACGAGTCACAGCTCGCCCTGCGCGACGAGCTCGAGCACCTGACCGCCGTCGGCGGCCACCGGCTGCTCCTGCTCGTCGGACCGCCCGTCGCGGGCTCGTGGCTCCCGCCCACGCACTCGGGTCACCGGGGCGCGCCCGTCCCCGACGCCGAGCGGCTCGCCGAGCTCGTCCCGCAGCTGCGCCGCCACGAGGCCTACCTCTGCGGCCCCGGCGGCTGGATGAACCTCGTGCACCGCTGCCTCCTCGAGGGCGGCATCCCCAAGGCCCACATCCACGACGAGAGGTTCTCCTGGTGAGAAAGGGAACGACCGTCCTCGTCGGCCTGGCCGGCGTCGTCACGCTGGGTGCGTCCTGGGCCAGCGGCCTGACGCCGAAGCACGCCACCGCCACCGCCACCGGCGTCCACGTCGTCTCGTCCGCCAAGGCCGGGACTCCCGTCGCCGCCGCACCCCCGCGGCCGTCGAGCGGTCCCAGTCCGTCGGGCGGCACGCAGGCATCCGGGGCGCCGTCCAAGGCCGCACCCCCGGCCCCCCGCTCGGGCACGGTCGACGGCGCCGTCGTCGACACGCAGTACGGCTCGGTCCAGGTGCGGGTCAGCTTCACCGGCCAGAAGATCACCGACGTCCACGCCCTCCAGCTGACCGACAGCTCGGGCACGTCCGTGTCGATCAGCGCCGGCGCCGCCCCGATCCTGCGCCAGGAGGCGCTGGACAAGCAGTCCGCGCAGATCGACGTCGTCAGCGGCGCGACCTACACGAGCGAGGCCTATCAGCAGAGCCTCCAGGCGGCGATCGACGCCGCCCACCTGGGCTGACGCCGCCCTCCACGAACGCGGTTCGTCGACCTACCCCTGGGGTCGGCAGACCGCCGCGGCCCGCCGATCTCCTCCCTGTGGTCGGCGGGCCGCATCTTTCGTCCTCGCGTGGGTTCGGTCTCGAGTGCACGTTCCGAGGTTGCGACGCTGGTTCGCCCACTGTCTGGGAGTTCCCTGCGAATAGGAACAACTCGGGCATAACACGCACATCGCCCTGCCATGATTCGCTCGCACCCATCCAGCTGGACGGTGCGCTCGCACACCTCTTCACCACAGGGAACCGTCCATGCCCTCTCGCCGCCTCTCCTCGGCGGCCCTGGCGCTGGCGCTCATCACGCCCGTCTCGGCCATGTCAGCGTCCGCCTCGGCGGCCTCCCCGTCGCCTTCGTCGAAGGGCAGGGTTCCAGCCGCGAAGCACCTGCCGCGGCCGACCCGGCACCAGGCGCACACCCAGGTTCACGAGCCACACACGGTGCTCGTGAAGTTCCGGACCTCCGCCCCGAAGGCCAGACGCGACAACGCCGTCACCTCCCACGGCGGCCGGGTTGCGCAGACACTTCCGGGCACCGGCTTCGTCAAGGTCACGACGGGCGGTCGCGCCGAGGACCTCGCGAAGCGCCTGAAGGCCGACCCGGCAGTGGCCGAGGTGACCCTGGACTACATCCGTAAGGCCTCCGCCACCCCGAACGACCCTTTCTACGTCTACCAGCACTACCTCGACACGGTGCGCGTGCCGACCGCCTGGGACCGGTCGACGGGATCGCCCAGCCAGGTCGTCGCGGTCATCGACACCGGCGTGGACGGCACCCATCCCGACCTTCGTGGGCGCACCGTCGCCGGCTACAACGCGATCACCAAGGCCGGCATCGCCGCCGGTGCCGCGAGCGACGACAACGGCCACGGCTCGATGGTCTCCGGCATCATCGCCGCCGGGACCGGCAACGGCGAGGGCATTGCCGGGGTGGCCTGGAACGCCGAGGTCATGCCGGTCAAGGTGCTCGACTCGAACGGAGAGGGCGCCGACTCCGACGTCGTCGACGGCATCAACTGGGCCGTGGCCCACGGCGCGAAGATCGTGAACCTCTCCTTGGGTGGGGACGCCGACAGCCCCGTCCTGCACGACGCCGTCAGCAGTGCCGTGGCCAACGGAGCCGTCGTCGTGGTCGCCGCTGGCAACTCGGGCGACGACGTGCCGCAGTACCCGGCCGCCTACCCCGAGGCCGTGGCGGTCGCGGCGACGGACACCGACGGAGCGCTCACCGACTTCAGCAGCTACGGCTCCTGGGTCGACGTCGCCGCCCCCGGCTTCGGCATCCTCTCGACGGAGATCGCGGACTCCTCCGGCAACGACAACTACGCCTACGGCGACGGCACGTCCTTCTCGGCGCCGATCGTCTCGGGCGTGGTCGCGCTCCTGCGCGCCCAGACGCCCACGTTGACCCCGGCGCAGGTCCTCGAGCGCCTCAGGTCCACCGCCCGTGATGCCGGCCCGCGCGGCATCGACCCCTACTTCGGTGCAGGCATCGTGGACGCCACCAACGCCGTGGGCGGCGGCTGGGCGCCGAGCTTCGGCCTGCCCGGCCTCGGCGCCGACGAGCCCAACGACGTCCCGAGCCGGGCGACGCCGCTCACCGGCACCATGACGGGGACCATCGGCGTCGAGGGCGACGCGGACTGGTACCGCGTCGACTCGACGACGACCCAGCCGCTGTCCGTGACCGTGACCCCTCCGGCGCTGGGCACGAGAGTGGCGCAGGACATCGACCCGGTGGTCTCGGTCTACGACTCGAACCTCCGGCCACTCGCCGTGTCCGACCACCACGGACCCGCCGATCCCGAGCTCGTCGGCTGGACAGCCACTCCGGGCACCTCCTACGTCGAGGTCCAGAACGTCAACGGCGCGCGGGACACGCGTCCCTACACCGTGTCGCTCGGCAGGCACCCCGGTCGCCTGCTCGACTCGCCCTCCTGGTTGGACCAGCCGACTCCCCAGGACGGGAGCACCGCCGTGGGAGACGTCACCGGCGACGGTCGTGACGACGTCGTCACCACCATCGGCTCGCACAGCGACCCTGTGACGCCCAGGGGGATCATCGTCTACGCGCAGACGAGCTCCGGCGACCTCGACGAGGGCACCTTCTACCCGACCGCTGACGACTCGCCGGTGATGCGGCTCGCCGTGGCCGACATGGACGGGGACGGGGCCGCGGAGGTGCTGGCCGGGACCTTCGACGGCCTGCAGGTCTTCCACCAGCAGACGGACGGCACGCTTGGGGCCCCGGGCCTCATCGCAGCGGCCACGGACCAGCAGTCAGATGTCGCGGTCGGGGACCTCAACGGCGACGGCAAGCCGGATCTCGTCACGGGCGAGTACACCAATGTGCTGACTCGCCAAGCGGACGGCTCGTTCGCCCAGGTCGCACACTTCCCGCTCACGACGTTCGACCTGTCGATCGCCGACGTCGACGGCGACGGCCGCCCGGACGTCGTGGGGACCGACGGTGCAACCGCGGTCGTCCTGCACAACGACGCCACCGGCTGGCGCCTCACCAAGCATCCCGTCACTCTCCCGACCAACTCGTCGGTCGGGGCGGCGCGCGTCCTCGACGTCAACCGCGACGGCCGCTCCGACGTGGTCGTCCTCGTGCGCAGCTCCGACGGACCGGCCAGCCTCGTCACGTTCCTGCAGGCGGCCGACGGCACCCTGCAGGCGCCGACCAGCACGACCATGCCCAGCTACAGCGAGACCCTCGCGGTCGCGGACGTCAACGGCGACGGGATCCCGGATCTCGTCACGTCGGGGACGGGGAAGGACGCGACCGTCTCGGTCCTCCCCGGACTCGCCGGCGGTGGCTTCGACGCGCCCCTGACCACCGACACGGGCGACTCCGTCTGGCCGGCCCGGCAGGGCGAGCTCTCCACCGGGGACCTCGACGGCGACGGGCACCCCGACGTGGCCCTCATGACGCGGACCGGTATCGCCGTGCTCCGCAACGCGACCACGGCCACTCCGCCCGGGCCGGACGGCTTGTGGGTGCAGGGCTCCACTCCCAGCGACGTCGCGTGGGGCGTGGCACCGGCGGCCGCACCGACCGTCACCTTCGCCCGTGACGTCAGCGCCTCGACGGTGACCGCCTCGACCATCAGCCTGGTCGACGGCCGGACGGGATCGGACGTGCCGGCTTCGGTCACCTACGACGCCGGCACACGCACCGCGACGGTCACGCCCACGTCGCCGCTCGAGAACGACGCGCCCTACCGCCTGACGGTGTCCGGCGTGACGGACGCGTCCGGCGCGACCATGGGCACGGCATACTCCTCCACCTTCCAGACCGTGGACCCCGCTCCCTCGGCGGTCGGCTCGTTCACGGCCACCGGCGCCGTGCGGGCTGCGACGCTGACGTGGAAGGCCACGGGGTCACCCGACGCGAACCGCTACCTCGTCCGGATGGCTGCGGGCACGACGCCTCCCGCCAGCATCACGAGCGGCACCGACGTCTACTCCGGCTCCGGCACGAGCGTCACGGTCCCGTACCTACCCCAGGGCAGCACCTACAGCTTCAGGATCTGGGCCCAGGACCGCTCCGGCACGCTCGGCCCGGCCTCCTCGCGCACGCTAGTGGGGACCGCCCCGACGATGTCGGCCACCGTCACGTCGCTGACCTACGGCGGCGCGGTGACGCTGAGCAGCAGGCTGACGCGTCGGGACACCGGCGCCGCCCTCGCCGGGGTCCCCGTCCAGCTCTACTGGCGCAAGGTCGGCACCACGACGTGGTACCTCCTGACGACGCCCACGACGAGCTCCACCGGCACCGTGTCCTTCGTCAGCCGGCCGGGGGCCTCGCTCGACTACCAGTGGGTCTACCGCGGTTCGGGCAGCTTCGTCGGCTCGAGCAGCCCCGCGGCGCGCGTGGGGGTCCGGACCACGGTCACCGGCGCCGTCAGCCGGAGCTCGCTGGCGCTGGGCGGCTCGTTCACGATCTCCGGGTCGGTCGCGCCGGCGCACGCCGGCCAGACCGTCTACCTCCAGCGGTATGCCGGCAACGGCGCCTGGACGAACGTGGCCAGCCGGACGCTGAACTCGACGAGCGCCTACGCGTTCGCGTTCAGGCCGGGATGGCGCGGCACCTTCACCTATCGGATGTACAAGCCGGCCGACGTGGACCACCTGGCCTCCTACAGCCCCAACCGTGTCGTCAAGGTCTACTGACCAATGGCGCGGGAGTCTGGTCGTGGCTCAGAGCCAGCGGTAGCGGCGCTCGGGTCGGCCCGTGGAGCCGTAGCGGAGCGTCACCTCCGCCTGTCCGAAGGAGACGAAGTGCTCGAGGTAGCGCCGCGCACTGACGCGCGAGATCCCCACGATCTCAGCGCATTCCGTCGCCGACAACGTCTCTCGTGACTCTCGCAGCGCCCGCTCGACCGACTCCGCCGTCTCCGCGCTGAGCCCCTTCGGCAGCACCGCGAGGGGCCCCCGCCCGACCGGCTGCGACGTGAACGCCGCGTCGATCTCGGCCTGCGTGAGGTCGTCGCCGAGGTCGCGGGCCCGCTCGGCGGCATACGTCAGCAGGCGCTGCTCGAGGTCGGCGAAGGCGAAGGGTTTCAGGAGGTAGCCGACGACGCCCTGCCGCACCGCGCCGCGCACGGCGTCGGCCTCCTTCGCCGCGGTGATGACGAGGACGTCGCACGTCTCGCCCGCTGCCCGCAGCTGCGCCACGACGTCGAGTCCGAACGCATCGGGCAGGTAGAGGTCGAGCAGCACGAGGTCGGGCTGCAGCGAGGCGACGAGGGCGAGCGCCTCGTCGCCGGTGCGTGCCGTGCCGATGACCTCGAAGCCGTCGACGCGCTCGACGAAACCCCGGTGGATCCGCGCGACCATGAAGTCGTCGTCGACGACGAGCACCCGAGTCATCACTTCTCCTCGCTGGTCAGGGGCACGAGCACGGGAACGGCCTCGACGGAGAGGCGGGCGACGAACTTCGCCCCCGTCGGGGTGCTCTCGACCTCGACCTCGCCGCCCCGACGTTGACAGATCAGGCGTGTCAGCGCCAGCCCGATGCCGCGCTCCCCCGCCCGGGCCGCCTTCGTCGTGTAGCCGTGGGTGAAGACCTCGGTCACGACCTCGGGCGCGATGCCCGGACCCGAGTCGACGACGCTCACCTCCAGCGAGCTGGCGTCCTGCCGGATCGTCAGCTCGACCCACTTGTCGTCGCCCTCGGACGATGCCGCCGCGTCGATGGCGTTGTCGACGAGGTTGCCGACCACCGCCGCCACGTCGGCCGAGTCACGCGGACCGATGCGCCCGAGCGAGGTGTCGTCCGAGACCCGCAGCTCGACGCGACGCTCGGTGGCCTGCGCGGCCTTGGCCATGACGAGCGCCGTCACGGCCGTGTCGCGGACCCGACGCGACACGGTGAGGTCGAGCTGGGCGCGGTGCTCGCTCACCGAGTCGACGTAACCCACGACCTCGTCGTACTCCCCGAGCTGGATGAGCCCCGAGATCGTGTGGAGCTGGTTGGCGAACTCGTGGGCCTGCGCCCGCAGCAGCTCCGTCGTGCTGCGGAACGAGCCGATCTCGCGCTCGAGGTCGGCGAGCTCGGTCCGGTCACGCAAGGTCGTCACCGACCCGAGCGGCCGACCGTCCTTGGTGACCTCCATGCGGTTCATGACGAGCACCCGTCCCCGGCGCAGCACCACCTGGTCGCGCGACGCGCCGGCCTCGCTCGCACCGTCACCGGCCTCGTTCTCGTCCGTGACACCCCGCAGCACGTCCCGCAGCCGCGGCCCGATCGGCAGGTCGTCCAGGCGCATCCCCACCGCGTGCTCCGGGAGGTCCAGCAGATGATGTGCGACGTTGTTGACCAACGTGATCCGCTCGTTCGTGTCGAGCGCCACCACCCCCTCCGCCAGGCCGAAGAGCATCGCCTCACGACTCTCCGCGAGCCCGGTGATCTCCGCCGGCTCGAGCCCGAGCGTCTGCCGCTTGATCCGCCGCGCGAGCAGCCACGACCCGACGCCGCCGAGCACCAGGGCGATGCCGAGGTAGGTCGGCAGGTACGACGAGTTGCCCTGCAGACGGTCCCAGGCAGACGGCATACGCACGGCGACCATGACGGTGCCGAGCTGGGCGCCGACGGGCAGCGGCGCCGACTCCGACGAGCTCGTCGGCGTGTAGAGCAGCGGGCTCTGCGCGACGAGCATCCGCTCCCCGCGGACGTCCATGACCCCGGTCCAGCTCGCCCCCTCACCGACGGCCGGCGCGCCGAGCGGGATGCGGGTCTTGTCGATCGTCGGGTCCGACGACACCCGCGCGACCTCGTCGGCGTCCGCGATCGTCACCGAGGTCACGTCGTACTGCGTCACGACCGACTGCACCACGGCCGGCAGGACGTTGACGACACCGCCCGGCCCCATCTCGGTGCGCACGATGGGGGTGCTCGCGAGCTGCTCCGCGATCGCCGAGACCCGACGGCCCTCGGTGCGGGTGAACGTCGCGTCCGACTGCGCCAGTGAGACGAGCGCGACCGTCACGAGGACACCGAGGAGGATGACCATCTGCACGACGAGCAGCTGCCCGGCGAGGGAGAGGCGACCGAAGCGGCCCGGTCTCTGCGTGACCAAAACGAACTCAACCTTCATTGCTGACACAAGGGCGACACGGCGTCGTGGCGCAGGCCACGATCATGCCGTTCCAGCCACAGAACGCGAAAGAGACCTCAACGATGAGCACTCGCACTCCCGCCCGCAGGTCCGTCCTGCTCGGCGTCACCGTCGGCGTCACGGCCCTGGCCCTCTCGGCCTGCGGCGCGACCGCGAAGAAGGACGACACCGCAGCCGGAGCCACCGGCGCCGCCGGCGGCTCCCCCGCCAACAACCTGCAGATCATGGTCCCCAACGCCCCCGGTGGCGGCTACGACACGACCGCGCGCACCGCGGCGAAGGTCATGGAGGCCGCCAAGATCACGAGCGCGATCCAGGTCTTCAACCTCCCCGGTGCCGGTGGCACCGTCGGCCTGCAGCGCACCGTCAACGAGAAGGGCAACGGCAAGCTCGCCATGCAGATGGGCCTGGGCGTCGTCGGCGCCGCCTACACGCAGAAGAGCAACGCGACGCTGAACGACACCACCCCGATCGCCAAGCTCATCGAGGAGGCCGGCGCGATCGTCGTGCCCAAGGACTCGCCCTACCAGGACGTCAAGGCGCTCGTCGCGGCGTGGAAGGCCGACCCCAAGAAGGTCAACGTCGGCGGCGGCTCGTCGCCCGGCGGTCCCGACCACCTGCTCCCGATGCAGCTGGCCAAGGCCGTCGGCATCGACCCCAAGACCGTCAGCTACATCGGCTTCGACGGCGGCGGCGAGCTCCTCCCGGCCCTCATCGGCGACAAGATCTCCTTCGGTGCCAGCGGATTCGGCGAGTTCCTCGACCAGGTCAAGGCCGGGCAGGTCAAGGTCCTCGCGGTGACGAGCGACAAGCGCATCGCCGCCCTGCCGAACGTGCCGACCCTCAAGGAGTCCGGCATCGACCTCGTCTTCACCAACTGGCGCGGCATCGTGGCCCCTCCCGGCATCTCCGAGGCCGACAAGGCCACGTGGATCGACGCGTTGACGAAGATGCATGCCTCGCAGGGCTGGAAGGACGAGATGACCAAGCGCGGCTGGACCGACGCCTTCGTCACCGGCCCGGAGTTCGGCACGTTCCTCAAGGAGCAGGACGCATCGGTCGCCGAGATCCTCACCACCCTCGGGCTCGCGAGCTGACGATGTCCGACACGACGTCCGACTCGCTGCCCGACGCCACTCGCGACGGAGTCACGACGAAGACCGGCAGGGACCGCGCACAGTACGGCCTGTGCGCGGCCCTCGCCGTCCTCGGCGTCCTCCTGCTCGCCGACGCCGCCCGCATCGGGCACGCGACGAGCAGCAACGACCCCGTGGGCCCCCGCCCCGTGCCGATCATCCTCGGCCTCCTCCTGCTCGTGACCGCCGTGCTGTATGCCGTCGACGTCTTCCGCGGCGGCGTCGGCAGTGCCGAGGAGGGCGAGGACGTCGACCTCTCGACCGGCTCCGACTGGAAGACGCTCGGCCTGCTCGCCGCCTTCTTCATCCTCAACGCCGTGCTCATCGAGCCGCTCGGCTGGGTCATCAGCGGCACGATCCTCTTCGCCGGCTCGGCCTTCGCCCTGGGCAACCGCCACCACGTGCGCGGCCTGCTCATCGGCCTGGGCCTCGCGCTCGCCACCTTCTACGCCTTCGCCATCGGGCTCGACGTCAACCTGCCCGCCGGCGTGCTGCAAGGAATTCTCTGATGGACAACTTCGCCAACCTCATCGACGGGTTCGGCCACGTCCTGACCCCGATGAACCTGCTCTTCGCCCTCATCGGCGTCACGATCGGCACGGCCGTCGGCGTCCTGCCGGGCATCGGCCCCGCCATGACCGTCGCGCTGCTGCTGCCCGTCACCTACGGCCTCGAGCCCACCCAGGCGCTCATCATGTTCGCCGGCATCTTCTACGGCGGCATGTACGGCGGCTCGACGACCTCGATCCTGCTCAACACCCCGGGCGAGTCCTCCTCGGTCGTCACGGCCATCGAGGGCAACAAGATGGCCAAGGCCGGCCGGGCCGCGCAGGCCCTGGCCACCGCCGCCATCGGCTCGTTCATCGCCGGCACCATCGGCACGCTGCTGCTCGCCCTGCTCATGCCACAGGTCGTGAAGTTCGCGGTCAGCCTCGGGGCGCCGGAGTACTTCGCGATCATGCTGCTCGCCTTCGTCGGCGCCAGCGCCGTGCTCGGCAGCTCCCGCATCCGCGGCTTCGCGGCCCTACTCATCGGCCTCTCGATCGGCGTCATCGGCATCGACAAGGTCACCGGGCAGCAGCGCATGACCTTCGGCGTCGCCCAGCTCGCCGACGGCATCGACGTCGTCGTCGTCGCGGTCGGCATCTTCGCCGTCGGCGAGGCGCTCTGGGTGGCGGCCCACCTGCGGCGCAAGGCCGCCGGCGTCATCCCTGTCGGTCGGCCGTGGATGGGCCGCGACGACTGGGGCCGATCGTGGAGGCCGTGGCTGCGCGGCACCGCCTTCGGCTTCCCCTTCGGCGCCCTGCCCGCCGGCGGCGCCGAGATCCCGACGTTCCTGTCCTACATGACCGAGCGCAAGCTCTCGAAGCGTCCCGAGGAGTTCGGCAAGGGCGCCATCGAGGGCGTCGCCGGGCCGGAGGCCGCCAACAACGCCTCTGCTGCAGGCACCCTCGTGCCGATGCTGGCGCTGGGCCTGCCGACCAACGCGACCGCGGCCATCATGCTCGCGGCCCTGCAGGGCTGGGGCCTCGAGCCCGGACCGCTGCTCATGGAGAAGCAGCCGGTCCTCGTGTGGACCCTGATCGCGAGCCTCTTCGTCGGCAACACGATGCTGCTCCTGCTCAACCTGCCGCTCGCACCCGCCTGGGCCAAGCTGCTCCAGATCCCGCGCCCCTACCTCTACGCCGGCATCCTCTTCTTCGCCTCGATGGGGGCGTATGCCGTCAACGCCCAGCCGTTCGACCTCTTCCTCCTCCTGGGGCTGGGGCTCGTCGGGTTCGCGCTGCGCCGGTTCGGGCTGCCCGTCCTGCCGCTCATCATCGGCGTCATCCTCGGGCCGCTGGCCGAGCTGCAGGGCCGTCGGTCGCTCCAGCTCTCGGGCGGCGACATCAGCGGGCTCGTCGGTGGTCCGGTGGCCTGGGTCTGCTTCGCGATCATCGCGATCGTGCTCCTGTGGCCGCTCGTCGCCAAGCTGCGCAGCCGCGGTCGCGACCACGACGGCGGGCCGGGCTCCGGCACGACAGCAGCCGTCCCCACCGCTGCGGAGGTGACGGCATGAGCATCCTCGTCGGCTACATCCCCACCCCGCAGGGCGAGGCGGCCCTCGCCGCCGCCATCGCCGAGGCCAAGGCGCACGACGAGTCGGTCCTGGTCCTCAACATGTCGCGCGACGACAAGCTCGTCGACGCGCACCGCGCGGCAAGCTCGGACCTGGACCGTCTCGACGCCGACCTCGCCGAGTCCGGCGTGTCGCACGAGGTGCGGCGCATCGAGCACGGCACCGACCCCGCCGACCAGATCCTCGAGGTCATCGACAGCGAGAACCCACGGATGCTCGTCATCGGCGTCCGGCACCGCAGCGCCGTCGGCAAGCTGCTCCTCGGCTCCACCGCGCAGCGGCTGCTCCTCGACGCCACCTGCCCGGTCCTCGCCGTCAAGGCGGACTGAGACACACGGCATTCCGGCGCTGAGCGCCGGCTCCAGCCACACCGTCGAGTGCCCATGTCCCCCGCGTGGGGACGTGGGCACTCGACGTCTGGGGGATCAGGCCGGAGGCCGCGAGACGCCGACGTGGCGGGCCACCTCGGCGAAGCCGGCCCGCTGGTAGAGCCCGATCGCCGGACCTCCGTCCTCGGCGACGATGACGAGCTGCCCGACCGCCGGGTCCTCGAATGCCCACTCCCCCGCGGCCCGGACGAGCGCGCCGGCGAGCCCGCGCCGCCGGTGGCTCTCGAGCGTCACGACCTCCTGGTAGCGGGCCAGGTCGCCGAGCCGCACGATCCCGAGCCGGGCCACGAGCCGGTCACCGTGGAACGCCCCGAACCATCGGGCGCGCCCGGACGCGACGAGGCCGCGCTGGGCGGCGACGCGACGCCGCTCGAAGACGAGGCGCCCCTCGCGCTGCGCCTCGGAGGTGTCGCGGGCACCGACCTGCGCCGACTGATCCCAGTCGTCGTCCGTCGCGAGCGCCCGGAGCTTGGAGCCGGCGCTCAGCGCCGGAATGCCGTCAGGGGCGTCCGCGGCCGTCGGCACCGCCGTCGTGGCGAGGTCGACGTCGCTCTCGACCTCCCAGCCGCGCGCCGCCCAGGCGTCGGTGTCGCCGCTGTCCTGGGCGAAGCCGACGGCGCGGTGCTGCGCGTCGGGGAACTCCTCCTCGAAGCGCGCGACCCACCGGTCGACCTCTGCTGAGCGCGCCTCGCCCAGGACGAGCACGAAGTTGCCCCACCAGAAGGTCGGGTTGGCCTCGGTCCGCACGACGAGGTGGTCACCGTGGTCGGTCACGGTCGATCCCTGCAGCCGGAGCAGCTCGAGGTCGGTGGTCAGGCCGGGGCTGTCGAGACGCATCTCCTGATCATGACGCACCCCCAACCCCAACCGTCGAGAGGCCACGTTGTGCCGCCTGCCCCACGTCGAAAGGCCACGGACACCCGACCACCTCTGGCCTCTCGACGGTGTCACCCCGACAACATGTGGCCTCTCGACGGTTCAGGTCGGGCGGGGTGGCGTCGCGTGGTGGGCGCAGGCAGGTCAGCCGGAGACGCAGGCGCCGGTGGCGACCGGGGCCCCGGCCGACGTGCCCTCGTCGAGGACCGGCTTGGCCTCGGCGAGCGTCAGGGCGTAGCCCGTCGCGTTGTCCTCGAGGGACTTGGCGAAGATGACGCCGACGACCCTGCCGTTGGTGTCGAGGAGCGGGCCACCGGAGTTGCCGGGTTGCACGACCGCCGCGAGCGAGTAGATCTCGCGCACGACACGCTCGCGGCCGTAGATGTCGAGCCCGCGGGCGTCGAGCTTGGCGCGCACCCGGGCCGAGACGACGTGATACGGACCGTCGAGCGGGTAGCCCGGGACGGCCGCGGAGTCGCCGCGCTGGAGCTCGCCGCCGAGCTGGAGCGGAGGTAGCGGGAGCCCCGGCACACTGAGCACCGCGAGGTCGCGCCGCGGGTCGAAGACCACCACCCGGGCGCGGAGCGTCTCGTCGCCGCCCTGCACGCGCACCTCGTCGGCGCCCGCGACGACGTGGGCGTTGGTGACGATGAGTCCCGGGGACAGCACCCAGCCGGTGCCCTCCTGTCCGCGCTGGCAGGACTGGGACTGGGTCGTCACCTTGACGACCGAACGACCTGCCGTGCGGATCGCCTGCGACCGCGCGACCGCCGCGTCGGGAGCCGGGACCGGCGTGATGGGCTCAGGCGCAAGGCCGCCGAACACCTGGGGGAAGCCCTGGCTCGACAGGAAGCCGCGGAAGCCAGCGAAGACCTGACCGGTCTCCTCGGGGACGACCGAGTTGACGACCTGGAGCACCTTCGACTCGGCCATGGCCTTCGACAGAGCGGGGTTGCCGGCCGTGCGCAGCGCCCCGCCGAGGAACCAGATGATGAGGCTCGCCGCGAGCGTCACGACGACCGCACCGAGCACCGAGTCGACGCGACGCAGCGACGTCTGGCCCACGCGCTGCCTGATGCGACCCCCGACGAGACCGCCGAGGAACTGACCGAGCCAGCCGAAGGCGACGACGCCGAGCAGGAGCACGATCACCCGGGTGCGGTCGTTGTCGGCAACGGACGGCCAGTGGGCGAGCAAGTCGGGCAGCCGCCACACCGCGATCATGGCGAAGGCGAAGAAGCCGACGAGCGAGAAGACGCTGTGGATGAGCCCCTGCCGGTACCCCGAGAACGCGTAGGCGAGCAGGAGCAGGACGAGGGCGACGTCGAGGAGGACGCTGCCGCTCACGGGCGCCTCCCCGCGAGGTAGCGATCCGGCAGCGGTCGCAGGACGTCGGCGTCCCACGGCTGCGCGAGACCGCCGAGCTCGAGCACGCTGCTGATGAGCCCGGCCGTGAAACCCCAGAGGAGCAGGTGGTCGAGGTCGAAGCCCGGCCCGACGTAGCCCGAGGGGTGCGTCACGGAGAAGCGCGTCGCCGGGTCGACGAGGTGCGACACCGGCACGGAGAGCACGTCGTGCACCTCGGCAGGGTCACGCACCCCGATGGGCGAGGGCTGCGCCCACCACCCGAGCACCGGCGCCACGACGAACTGCGCCGGCGCGAGGAAGAGCGAGGGCAGCTGCGCCACGACCTCGACACCAGCCGGATCGACGCCCGTCTCCTCCTCGGCCTCGCGCAGGGCCGTCGCGACGAGGTCGTCGTCCTCGGGGTCGCGCGAGCCGCCGGGAAAGGCGATCTGGGCCGGCTGGGTGCGCATCGTGTGCGAGCGCTCGATGAGGACGACGTGCTCACCGTCGTCGTCGGCGCCCGCGGGCGGTGGCCCGAAGAGGATGAGCACCGCCGACTCCCGGCCGCCCTCCTCCGGGGGCAGGAAGCGTGAGAACCACTCTGGGGCAAGGCCTTCGAGCCGCACTGCGACGTCGTCCATCCACGCGGGGCGCGCGACCGTCCCCGCCCCGAGCGTCGGGGAGGGCTCGATGGAACCGGACCTGCCGGCATACGCGATCCGGCTGACCACGTCGGTCACTTCGGCGCCAGCTCGTACTTCAGGAGCTTCGCCGCCTTGTCCGGGTCGGTCTCGCCGGCACCGTAGCTCGGGCACCAGCGCGCGACCGGGCACGCCCCGCACGCCGGCTTCTTCGCGTGGCAGGTGCGGCGGCCGTGGAAGATCACGACGTGGCTGAGCATGGTCCAGTCCTTGCGCATGAACAGCCGGCCGACCTCGTGCTCGACCTTGACCGGGTCCTCCTCCTCGGTCCAGCCGAAGCGGCGGGCGAGGCGACCGAAGTGCGTGTCAACCGTGATGCCGGGGATGTCGAAGGCGTTGCCCAGCACGACGTTCGCCGTCTTGCGGCCGACCCCGGGCAGCGTCACGAGGTCCTTCAGGCGCGGGGGCACCTCGCCGTCAAAACGTTCGACGAGCGCGATGCCGAGCTTGATGAGCGAGTCGGTCTTGGCGCGGTAGAAGCCGGTGGGCTGGATGATCGTCTCGAGCTCGGTGCGGTCGGCGTTCGCGTAGTCCGCGGCCGTCGGGTACTTCGCGAAGACGATCGGTGTCACCTTGTTGACCCCGACGTCCGTCGTCTGCGCCGAGAGGATCGTCGCGACGAGCAGCTCGAGCGGCGTCGAGAAGTCGAGCTCGCAGTGCGCGTACGGGTAGCGCTCGTGGAGGGAGCGGTACATCTTGCGGGCGCGGCGCGTGCGCGAGACCGGGGTCTCGTCGTCGACCACGAGGGCTCGGGGGGACACGGACGACACTGTATGCCGCCCGGCTGGGTCCCGAGCTCCGCGTCCCCTTGTACAAGGTTTCGCGTGAGGGAAACCCCGGGTGGGTACGTCTTGCGTGCACGAGAGGAGTCCGACATGTCAACGGATACGCGCACGCAAGCACCGACGCCGACGGAAACCGTCCGGCTGCACGTGCCGGACGACCAGCACCACGGGCTCGAGACGACCCTCGACCTGCTCGCCGACATGGACCTGGCGCACGCGTCCGAGGCCGACGTCGTCCGGTCCCTGGAGCTCATGGTGACGCACGCCGAGTTCCCTTGCCTGGGCGCCAAGTCCGTCTTCCGGCGCGGGAACCTGGCCCACGTCGTCCTCGACGACATGGCCAGCCCCGACGTCCCCGCGCAGCTCCTCGAGCGGTTGCGCGCCTTCGCGTCCGCCATCGAGGGCGAGGGCGGCTTCCACTCCTTCATCGCGACCTTCCGCGGACCCCTGCCGAGCAGCGAGGCCGACTTCGAGGCCTCACTCTTCGGGCTGCTCCAGCGTCTGCACGACGCCGACGACGAGTCGTGGGCGCCCGGGGTGGGCTCTGACCCCAACGACCCCCACTTCGCCTTCAGCGCCGGCGGAAGCGCGTACTTCATCGTCGGTCTGCACCCGGATGCGTCGCGCGTGGCGCGCCGGGCACCGCTGCCGACCCTCGTCTTCAACCCGCACGCCCAGTTCGAGGAGCTTCGCGCCGAGGGCCGCTTCGACGGCATGCGCACCACGATCCGGCGGCGGGACGAGGACCTCCAGGGCTTCATCAACCCGATGGTCGCCGACCACGGCGACAGCACCGAGGCGCTGCAGTACTCCGGGCGTCACCACGCGAACGGCTGGGAGCCGCCGCTCGAGGTGAACGCAGCCGCCGACATCGCCCTCGACGAGCACCTCGACGCCCGCACCTTCGACCACACCTTCGACCACACCGGCACACCTTCCGACACTCACCAGGGGAACAGGCATGACGATCTCTCAGGACGCACGACCCGGCAGGACTGACCGGCACTTCGGACCGGGCGGGCCGGTGGTCCAGCCACCCGGCGGCTACCGTGACGGGATGACCCTGACGCGGCTTGCCCCCCAGACCGGCACGGCCTTCCTCCTGCGTGCCGGGCAGCGCCTCACGGTCGTGGACCCGACGGGCGAGCAGGTCAGCGACTTCTTCGCCGTCATGGACGACGACCGTGACGAGTGGCTGAGCTCGGGACGCACCATCGACTACGCCAACTCGACCGCCGTGACGACCGGCAGCGTGCTCTACAGCAACCGCAGCCGGCCGATGGCCACCGTCGTCGAGGACACCTGCGGGCACCACGACCTGCTCCTCACGCCGTGCTCGCAGCAGACGTTCGACCTGCTCTACCCGGAGTTCGAGGGGGCCTACCACCCGAGCTGCTTCGAGAACCTGGCGACGAACATGGCGAGCTTCGGGGTCGACCCCGACCGGATCTCGACGACGCTCAACATCTTCATGAACGTGTGGGCCGAGCGGAACGGCGAGCTGCACATCGACCCGCCGACCTCGCGGGCCGGGGACCGCTTCGTCCTGCGGGCCGAGGCCGACCTCGTCGTCGGCCTGACCGCCTGCTCGGCCGAGAAGTCGAACAACGGCGTGTGCAAGCCGATCGACTTCAGCATCGACGACTGACCGCGCGGGGCGCGCGCGTTCGACCCGCAGCGCGAGTTGCCCATGGTGGCGGGGTGACCGCGCGGACGACGTGGCACACTGACCCCGTGGATCTCGACGTGGTGAGGCGCGCCCCCCTGTTCAAGGCTCTGGACGACGAGGCGGCCTCCGCGCTGCAGTCGGAGATGAGCCGGTCGCACATGGAGCGCGGCGACGTGCTGTTCCACGAGGGCGACCGGGGTGACACGCTCTACGTCATCGCCGAGGGCAAGATCAAGCTCGGCCGCACGAGCCCCGACGGCCGCGAGAACCTCGTCGCCATCCTCGGCCCCGGCGAGATGTTCGGCGAGCTCAGCCTCTTCGACCCGGGCCCGCGCACGATGACGGCCACCGCCGTCGCGGAGACGCAGCTGCTCGGTCTCGGCAACGAGTCCCTGACGGCGATCCTCACCGGGCGCCCGGAGGTGTCCAAGACCCTGCTCGCTGCGCTCGCCCAGCGCCTGCGCCGCACCAACGCCCACCTCGCCGACCTCGTCTTCACCGACGTCCCCGGTCGCGTGGCCAAGGCGCTGCTCGACCTGTCCGAACGTTTCGGGCGTCCGGTCGAGGGCGGCATCATGGTCTCCCACGACCTCACCCAGGAGGAGCTCGCGCAGCTCGTCGGCGCCTCCCGCGAGACGGTCAACAAGGCACTCGCCGACTTCGCCACGCGCGGCTGGCTGCGGCTCGAGGCGCGCGCGGTACTGCTTCAGGACGTCGAGCGGCTCAAGCGCCGCGCTCGCTGAGGACGGCGAGTTCGACCCAGCAGCACGGTCGCTCGAGGTTGCCCAGCAGCACGGTGCTCAGCGCTCGAGCACCCAGCCGTCCGGGCCGTTGACGACGATCCGGTCGGCACGATCCGCTGCGGCAGCGACGAGGACCGCGTTGGCCTCGTCGCTCTGATCGACCCACGCCGCGGCCTGCGCCTGTTCCTTGCCGAAGGTCACGTGCCGCTCGACGAGGCGCGACCGGCGCACGTCGTCGTCCCCTGAGACGAACCAGACCTCGGCGAGGTGCTCGCGCGCCCGCTCCCAGCGAGCCTCGGGAAGCAGCAGGTAGTTGCCCTCCGTGACGACGAGCCGCGCCGACGGCGGCACGACAACCGCAGCGGCGAGGGGCTGCTCGAGGGTGCGGTCGAAGCCGGGCGCGTAGACCCACGAGTCGGGTTCGTCGACGATGCGCCGGAGCAGGTGAACATAGCCATCGGCGTCGAACGTGTCCGGAGCACCCTTGCGCGAGCGCGACCCGAGCCGGTCGAGCTGCACGTCGGCGAGGTGGAAGCCGTCCATCGGCACGTGCGCGACCCAGCCCGCCCCCTTCCGAGCGGCGACGGCCCCGACGAGCGCGTCGGCCAGGGTCGACTTGCCCGCGCCCGGCGCCCCCGCGATGCCGAGCAGGGCCCGGCGCCGGTCACCGACGAGCGCCACGGCCGCGTCCGCGAGCTGCCCGATGCTCATCCGTGCTCGCGGAGGTACTCCAGCTGGGCCTGCACCGACAGCTCGGCCGCCGGCCAGACGCTCCGTGGCACGTCGGCGTACACCTGCTCGACGACGTCGTATGCCGTCTGCGCACCTCGGGCGACCGCGCCTCGCACCTGGTCCAGCCGTTCCGCGCGGTGCCGCAGGTAGAAGGTGACGGTCGCGGCGGCATCGGCGACGAACGGCCCGTGGCCCGGGAGGAGGCTCGTGACGGCCCCGGACCGGGTCAGGGCCTCGATGCGGTCGAGCGAGATGAGGTAGGACTCGAGGCTGCCGTCGGGCCACGCGACGACGGTCGTGCCGCGACCGAGGACCATGTCGCCTGTGAGCAACGTGTTGTCCGCCGGCAGGACGAAGGAGAAGGAGTCGCTCGTGTGACCGGGCGTCGGGGCGGCGAGGATCTCGAGGCCGCCGACCGTGATGGTCTCGCCGGCGCGCAGGTCGTCGTGGCCGCGCCCGAACGCCCGGACCGGCGCACCGGTCAGCTGGTGGAAGCGGTCAGCGCTCTCGGCGTGGTCGTCGTGGCCGTGGGTGAGCAGGGTGAGGGCGACGCGACGACCGGACTCCTCGACGCGGCGCAGCACCGCCTGGAGGTGGCTCTCGTCGAGCGGGCCCGGGTCGACGACGACGACCTCGTCGGACCCTGGCTCGGCGAGCAGCCACGTGTTGGTGCCGTCGAGGGTCATCGGCGAGGGGTTGGGGCACAGCACGCACTCGGCACGCACGGTCGTCGCGCCGCCATGCCAGGCAGGATCCGCCGCTCCGCCCTTCACCGACGCCCCACCCCGCACCTCATCGTTCGACGATCTCCATGGCGGCCCCGTCGGGGCCGTCGACGACCTCGGGCATGATGAGCGGCAGCTCGTCGCTGTGCACGACCACCGCTGCAGCAGAAGGCGCGTCGCGGATCTCCTCCACGCAGATGACGGTCGGCGGGAGCATGAGGGCCGAGCCCGCGGCATACGCCCTCAGCAGCTCCGACGGGACGAACCAGTCGGCGTGGTCGGCCTCGGTGGTCTCCCCGTCGGCGACCTGGAAGGGAGGCATGAGCGCGGCGAAGAACCACGTGTCGTAGCGGCGCGGCTCGAAGACCGGTGTCAGCCAGTGCGCCTTGGCAACGATGAGATCGGACCGCAGGACGAGCCCCCGGTCGTGCAGGACGTCGGCGAGCGAGAGCCGGCGGTCGACGAGAGCGAGCCGGATGTCGCGCCACTCGGGGTCGTCGACCCGGGCCAGCGGCCCGCTCGCGGACGGGCTCGCGAGCAGCACGCCGCACTCCTCGAAGACCTCGCGGATCGCCGCAGCGACGTACATCTGCGCCTCCGCTGGCGAGCAGCCGAGCCGCTCTGCCCACTCGGCCGGCGCCGGGCCGGCCCAGGGCAGGCCGGTCTCGCTGTCGCGCTCGTCGACGCCGCCACCGGGGAAGACCATCATGCTCGGCGCGAACTCCATCCCGGAGACCCGCCTGAGCATGAAGACCTCGGGCCCGGCGTCCCCGTCGCGCAGGAGCATCACGGTGCTCGCGCGTCGGGGTGGCGCCTCGTCCCAGCGCTCGCCGGCGAGCCAGCGGGAGGCCGCGTCGGAGATGCCCGGCGTGGTGGTCAACGAGAACCGTCGGTTCACGGTGCCGGTCATGCGCCGGTCACGCACCGATCATCGGGCGACGGAGACGATGACCTCGACCTCGACGGGTGCGTCCAACGGGAGCGCAGCGACGCCGACGGCCGAACGGGCGTGGATCCCCTTGTCACCAAAGGCTTTGACGAGCAGCTCGCTCGCGCCGTTGATGACCCCGGGCTGGCCGGTGAAGGCCGGGTCGGAGGCGACGAAACCGACGACCTTGACGACACGGGTCACCGCGTCGAGGTCACCGATCTCGGACTTGATGGCCGCGATGGCGTTGAGGGCACACGTGGCGGCGAGGGACTTGGCGGTCTCGGCGTCGACGTCGGCGCCGACCTTGCCGGTCGCGGCGAGGGAGCCGTCGACCATCGGCAGCTGGCCCGAGGTGAAGACGAGGTCGCCCTCACGGACGACGGGGACGTAGGCGGCGACGGGCGGCACGACCTCGGGTACGGTGAGGCCGAGCTCGGACAGGCGGTCTTCGACAGCGGACATGGAACGGCTCCTCAGGACTTCGGACGCTTGAAGTAGGCGACGAGGCTCGTGCCGTCGGGACCGTTGACGATCTGGACGAGCTCCCACCCGTCCGCCCCGAAGTTGTCGAGGATCTGCTTGGTGTTGTGGATCAGAAGCGGTGCGGTGAGGTACTCCCACTGGGTCATGGCCCTCACCCTACTCAGTGCGCTGACGGCTCTCGGCGGGTGCGTCGGCCGCACCGGTGACACCATGACGCCCATGAGCAGCCGCCCCGACCAGACGTCCCCCGCGCGGGCCACGACTCGCTCCTACGGCGATGACCCCGCGCAGGTCTACGACGTCATCCCGCCGTCCCCCGGCGCCCCCGCCGCTGCCGGCACGGTGGTCGTCGTCCACGGCGGCTTCTGGCGTCAGCAGTACGACCGGGAACACGCACGCCCCGAGGCCCAGGCGTTCGCGGCGGTCGGCTACCACGTCGTGCTCGCGGAGTACCGCCGAGTCGGTATGCCGGGTGGCGGCGTCCCCGGCACCCTCGACGACGTGCGCGACCTCCTCGCGTCGATCTCGTTGCAGGCCGACCTGCCCAAGCCCCTCGTCCTCGTCGGTCACTCCGCCGGCGGACAGCTCGTCACCTGGGTGGCCGGGCAGTCGTGGGCCCGCGAGCGCGGTGTCGCGGGTGTCGTGTCGCTGGCCGGGGTCGTCGACCTCGGAACCGCGGACCGGATGCACCTGGGCTCCGACGCGACGCGCGACTTCGTCGGGTCAGGGCCGGGCACCGAGGCCTGGCGGTCCGCAGACCCGATGTCGACGCTGCCGCCGAAGGTGCCGGTGCGGCTCGTCGACGGCGCTGACGACGACACCGTGCCGCCCGCGGTCGCCGACGCTTACGTGGCCACGGCGAAGGCGGCCGGCGGCGACGTGAGCGTGGACCTCGTCGAGGGCGCCGACCACTTCGCGGTCATCGATCCGACGACGCCCGCCTTCAGCCACGTCCTTGCCGCCGTCCACTCACTCACGTCAGCGCCCTGACGCCGGGCCGGTGGGCGAGCGCCGCCCGCAGCCCCCGTTCCGTACGTCAGTGCTGCGCCCCACGCAGCAGTGACGCACGCCGCGGGGTCGGGACGGATCGGGAGTCGGGCCGCCCTATGGTGGAACCCGTGACGACGGACCCTGACGCCGCACCGTGGGCGGGCGCGCGACTGCACGTCGTCACGGGCAAGGGCGGCACCGGCAAGACCACCGTCGCCTCGGCCATCGCCCTGGCCCTCGCCTCGTCACCTGCCCACGTGCTGCTCACCGAGGTCGAGGGCCGGCAGGGCATCAGCCAGACGTTCGACGTGCCACCGCTCGGCACCGACGAGACCCGGATCCTGCGTCTCCCCGGAGGCGGTGAGGTGGTCGGCCTGTCCATCGACCCCAAGGCCGCCCTGCTCGAGTACCTCCAGATGTTCTACAAGCTCGGCCGTGCAGGCCGGCTGCTCGAGAAGTTCGGCGCCATCGACTTCGCGACGACCATCGCCCCCGGTGTGCGAGACGTGCTGCTCATCGGCAAGATCTACGAGGCCAACCGGCGCCGCCGCGACGGTCGGCACAAGGGCGACTCCGCCCCGGTCTACGACGGGATCGTCCTCGACGCACCGCCGACGGGGCGCATCGGCCGGTTCCTCTCCGTCAACTCCGAGGTGGCCGACCTCGCGCGGGTCGGACCGATCGCCTCGCAGGCCACCTCGATCACCCGTCTGCTCCAGTCGGACCAGACGGTCGTCCACGTCGTCACCCTCCTCGAGGAGATGCCGGTGCAGGAGACCCTCGAGTCGATCGAGGAGCTGCGCGACAAGGGTCTGCACCCGGGCGCTGTCATCGTCAACATGGTGCGCGAGCCGCTCCTCGACGACGTCGCGCTCGACCAGGCGCGCGAGGGTCGACTGCACAAGGCTTCGATCCGCACCCAGCTCGCCGAGGCAGGTGTCGGCGCGACGCCCGAACTCGTCGACGGCCTGCTCGAGGAGGCCCGCGACCACGCCGAACGCATCGACCTCGAGCGCGAACAGCTCGCGCTCCTCGAAGCCACGGGCCTGCCGATCGTCCAGCTTCCCGCGCTGCCGGCCGGCGTCGACTCCGGCTCGGTGCGCGAGCTCGCAGACCTGCTCGTGCCGCTCTTCGTCCGTCACTCCGCGACCGCACGGGTCGAGGCATGAGCCCGGGCCCGGTCTCGAGCAAGGCTCCGGCCCTCGACGTCGACGCCCTCATCGACGACCCGAGCACCCAGATCGTCGTCTGCTGCGGCTCCGGCGGTGTCGGCAAGACGACGACGGCCGCGGCGCTCGGCCTCCGGGCGGCCGAGTCGGGACGCAAGGTCGTCGTCCTGACCATCGACCCCGCCCGCCGTCTCGCCCAGTCGCTCGGGCTGACGGCGCTCGACAACACGCCCCGTCCGGTCACCGACATCGACACGACGGCAGGCGGCAGCCTCCACGCGATGATGCTCGACATGAAGCGGACCTTCGACGAGGTCGTCCTGGCCCACTCCGAGCCCGACAAGGCCGAGCAGATCCTCGCCAACCCCTTCTACCAGGCCGTCAGCAGCTCCTTCGCCGGCACGCAGGAGTACATGGCCATGGAGAAGCTCGGCCAGCTCAAGGCCAGCGCCGGCACCGAGGACGCCCCGTGGGACCTCATCGTCGTCGACACCCCACCGTCGCGATCTGCCCTCGACTTCCTCGACGCCCCCAACCGGCTCGGCAGCTTCCTCGACGGGCGTTTCATCCGGCTGCTCACCGCCCCCGCCAAGGCCGGTGGACGCGCCGGCCTCAAGGTCTTTGGCGTGGGCGTGCAGCTCGTGACCGGCACGATGACGAAGATCCTCGGCGGTCAGATGCTCACGGACGTCCAGACGTTCGTCAACGCCCTCGACACGATGTTCGGCGGCTTCCGCGAGCGCGCCGACGAGACCTACCGGCTGCTCTCCGAGGAGGGCACGGCCTTCCTCGTCGTCGCCGCACCCGAGCGGGACGCGCTGCGCGAGGCGTCCTACTTCGTCGACCGCCTCGAAGCGGACGGTATGCCGCTGGCCGGGCTCGTCGTCAACCGCATCGGGCGAGTATCGGCGACCGGGATCAGCCCGTCGCGGGCACTCGCCGCCGCCGAGTCCCTCGAGGACGGCGGCGGCCCGAAGTCGGCCTCGAACGCCGCCGGCCTGCTCCGGCTGCACGCAGCGCTCGTCCGGACGGCCGAGCGTCAGCGCGAGCTGGCCGACCGTTTCTCACGGTCACACCCCGGCATACCCGTGGTGCAGGTGCCGGCGTTGGGACGCGACGTCCACGACCTCGACGGCCTGCGCGAGATCGGGCACGCGCTTGCGGGGTCGTGACGCACCCAGCGGGTGGTCACGGCCCCGTTCACGTGTTGAATCGCCTCAGAGGTGCTTGCTCTGGGAGGCCATGCCTGCCCGGAGCGCCGACTTCCACGACGTGATGTCCGGCCGCTTGCGCAGCAGGGCTCGACGCTCGCGTTCGGTCATGCCTCCCCAGACACCGAACTCGGTCTTGTTGTCGAGGGCCTCGGCCAGGCACTGCGCGAGGACAGGACACGTCTTGCAGACGGCCTTCGCGTCGTGCTGGGCCTTGCCTCTGACGAACAGTGCATCAGGGTCCGCCCCGGAACAACTGGCCTGACTGGCCCACTCGTCCACCCACGGATCCACCATGACGACAGCACTCATTGTGTTACCCCTCCCCGCTCGGCACCTCCCATGACACCGAGCAGACCCGGACCGTCCCACCGATCCTGATCACGCGGACCCCCCTTAGGCCCAAACGAGACATTACGAGCGTGCGGCCCGGTCCGACATAGCCTCTATGCATCATTTAGGCGAGAAGGTGACTAGTCACCTGACCATCCTGTGGTGGTCACCGGACAGCTCACTCACGCCACAGCGACACCGCCCGCACCGGCCGCACCGCGCCCACGCACAAACCCGGTGGCCATAGAGCTAGCGGTTACCCTTGGCCCCATGTCTTCACGCACTACCTCGATCGGCGGCGTCATCAGCCTGCTCGGCGCGTTTCTCGCGTCCGCGCTCGTGCTCGGACTGCTCGCCGCCGGCCTGGTGATGCCCGCGGTGGGCGCCACGGGCGCTCTCGCCCGCAGCGGCGTCGACGTCTTCAACGAGCTCCCCAGCGAGTTCACGACCGACCCGCTCGCCCAGACCTCGCGCATCCTGGCGGCCGACGGCTCCGTCATCGCGACGCCCCAGGAGCAGAACCGCACCATCGTGCCGCTGAGCAAGGTCGCGCCGATCATGCGTGAGGCCCAGGTCGCGATCGAGGACCACCGCTTCTACGAGCACGGCGGGGTCGACCTCCAGGGTGTCCTGCGTGCGGCGATCTCCAACATCCGCAGCGGAGCGACGACCTCGGGAGCGTCGTCGCTCACCCAGCAGTACGTCAAGATCTCCCTGCAGTACTCCGCCCTCAACTCCGGCAACAAGCAGGCGGCGGCTGCAGCGGTGAAGAAGGACTACATGCGCAAGCTCAAGGAGCTGAAGTACGCGATCACGCTGGAGAAGAAGCTCACCAAGGACCAGATCCTCGAGGGCTACCTCAACCTCGTCTACTACGGCGACCGCGCCTACGGCGTCGAGGCGGCATCCCTGCACTACTTCAGCGTCCACGCGGACAAGCTGAGCCTCTCGCAGGCAGCGCTCCTCGCCGGGCTGACGCAGAACCCCGGCACGACCGACCCGGTGAACTTCCCGAAGAAGGCGGTGGCTCGCCGCAACGTCGTGCTCGACCGCATGCACGAGCTCGGCCGGATCACGGACAAGCAGTGGCTCGACGCGAAGAAGCGCACCCTCAAGCAGGACATGCGCGTGCAGCAGCCCAAGAGCACGTGCCTCGCGTCGCCCTACCCCTACTGGTGCGACTTCATCGTCAGCTACGCGTTGGCGATGCCCGAGCTCGGCAAGACCGTCGAGGAGCGCAAGCGCATGCTCTACCGCGGCGGCGTGACGATCCAGACCACTCTCGACCCGCGGGTGCAGCAGGTGGCCCAGCAGGAGCTCACCAAGAAGGTGCCGATCGGCGACCCGTCCCGCGTCGGCGCCGCGGCCTACGTCTCCGATCCCTCGACGGGCAAGGTGCTCGCCTTCGCCCAGAACACGACCTACACCGTGGACAAGGAGTCGTCCGGCAAGACGGGCATCAACTGGGCCCTCGACCAGCGCTGGGGCGGCTCCGGCGGTTTCCAGTTCGGCTCGACGGCCAAGGCCTTCGCCCTCGTGACCGCCATGGAGTCCGGGATGACGCTGCAGGCGAGCGTCAACGCCAAGGCGGCCGGCAACGGTCACATGGCGGCCTACCAGCCGAAGGACTTCCCCGGCGGCTGCGGACCGGGCAGCACGTGGGACGTCGACAACGACACGTTCTGGCCCGGCGGCAGCATCAGCCTCATGAAGGCGACCGCGCTCTCGACCAACACCGCCTTCGTGGCACTCGCGCAGCAGCTCGGTGGCTGCAAGGTGCGCGACACCATGCTCCGTCTCGGCCTCCACCAGTCCGACGGGCAGCCGGTCGGCAAGTACGCGCCGCAGTACATCCTCGGCGCCTCCGACGTCTCCCCGCAGGGAGTGGCGCAGGCCTACGGCGTCCTCGCCGCCGACGGCAAGAAGTGCTCGATGATCGCGGTCACCAAGGTCACGCAGGGCAGCAAGGTGCTGGCCGAGCCCAAGACGACGTGCACCCAGGTCGTCGACCCCGACGTCGTGCACGCCACCGACAAGTTCCTCGAGTACAACATGACCAACGGGTCCGGCATCCGGAACCAGCTCGATGGTGGAGCGCGCCCGTCGGCCGGCAAGACCGGTACGGCCAACAACAACAACGAGTCGTGGTTCGTCGGCTACACGCCGCAGCTCGCGACGGCCGTCTGGGTCGGCACGCCCTACGACCCCATCTCCCGCGTGATGAAGAACGTCACCGTCGGTGGCACCTTCTACCCCGTCATGCACGGTGCCGCGATCGCCGCCCCGATCTGGAAGGGCATCATGAACGGCGCCCTCCAGGGCCAGCCGATCGTGCCGTTCACGGAGCCCTCAGCCAAGTTCACGCAGGGCACCGGGACGCCCCCGGGTGTCATTCCGAGCGTGACGGGGCTGTCGGTCCCTGAGGCGATAGCGACCCTCCAGGCCGCCGGGTATCCCGCTGGCGTGGGAGGCACCATGGGATCGTCGGTGCCCAGCGGCCTCGTCGCCGGCACCTCGCCCTACGGGAGCGCGCCCAGCGGCACGTTCGTGACGATCTACACCTCGCGCGGCGGTGGCGGCCAGCAGCAGCAGACGCCACAGACGCCCCCTGCTCCCCAGCCGGCCGTCACCACTCCGCCACCCCCGACCCCGACGGGCGGCGGTGGCAAGCCGGGCAAGCCGGGCAAGCCAGGCAAGCCGACCCCGCCCCCCGGCGGCTGACCCCGTGACGACGAAGGCCCGACGCGATCCGCGTCGGGCCTTCGTCGTCGTCGGCTCCCTCTCGGTCCGGCGTCAGCCGGCGAGGACGCGGCGCACGATGGCCGCGACGCGGCCGCCCTCGGCGCGGCCGGCCACGGCGGCATTGGCAGCCTTCATCGCGAGGCCCATCTGCGGCATACCACTGGCTCCGGAGGCCGTGACGGCCTCGCGGACGATCGTCTCGAGCTCCTCGTCGCCGAGCTGCTTCGGCAGGTAGGCCTCGAGGACGGCCAGCTCGGCCTCCTCCTTGTCAGCGAGCTCCGCTCGACCGGCGCCGGTGTAGGCCTCGGCGGCCTCGCGGCGCTTCTTGGCCTCCTTGGTGAGGACCTTGAGGACGTCGTCGTCGGTCAGCTCGCGGTGCTCCTTGCCCGCGACCTCCTCGTTGGTGACGGCGGTGAGGGCCATCCGCAGCGAGCCGGCCCGGACCTGGTCGCGCTCGCGCATCGCGGAGGTGAGGTCGGACTGCAGCTGCTCCTTGAGGGTGGTCATGCGTCCAGTCTGTCAGGTCGGGCCACACGGCCTCGCTGCGCTCGGACGTCGTGGCTGCGCGCGGATGCGAGGATGGGGCCCATGCGTGCCGTGACCAAGACCGTGCTGGGACTGGGGATGGCCGGCACAGGGGTGCTCGGCTGGGCCTCACTCGTCGAGCGCAACGCCTTCGTGCTGCGCCGCTTCGACGTGCCGGTCCTGCCCGACGAGGCTCCCCCGCTGCGGGTCCTGCACCTGTCGGACCTGCACCTGTTGCCGCGCCAGCGGGCCAAGCAGGCCTGGGTGCGCAGCCTCGCCTCGCTCGACCCCGATCTCGTCATCACGACGGGCGACAACATCGCGGCACACGACGCGGTGCCGTCGCTGCTCGACGCATACGAACCCCTCCTCGGCATTCCCGGGGTCTTCGTCCTCGGGTCCAACGACTACTTCGCGCCGAAGCTGAAGAACCCGCTGGGCTACCTGACCCGCAACCACGCGAAGGGGGTCGGCACGACCCTGCGGCTGCCCACCGCGGACCTGCTGCGCGGTCTCGGCTCACGGGGCTGGATCGACCTGACGAACCGTCGCGACTCCATCACCGTGCGCGGCCTGCGCATCGACGTGCGCGGGGTCGACGACCCGCACCTCGGCTACGACCGCCTCGACCTCGTGGGCGGACCAGCCGCACCCGACGCCGACCTGGCGCTCGCGGTGACGCACGCCCCCTACCTGCGGGTGCTCGACGCGTATGCCGCTGACGGCGCCGACCTCATCGTGGCTGGCCACACGCACGGCGGGCAGGTCTGCGTGCCCGGCTTCGGCGCCCTCGTGACGAACTGCGACCTCGACACGGGTCGCGTCAAGGGCCTGTCACGCTGGTGGCCGGGTGCCGGCGGGACGCCCTCCTCACACGCCCCGGAAGGCGCCGCGTGGCTCGAGGTGTCCGCGGGGCTCGGCACGGCGCCCACCGCCCCCGTACGTCTCGCCTGCCGTCCCGAGGCCACGCTCCTGACGCTCGTCCCCCGCTCGCAGGGCTGACTCGACCCCCGTATCGGCGCGGCACCGGGCACGGGACCCGGTGCGTGAGCGCGACCCGATTCGGAGATGGACGGGAGGCTGCGCTAGCATCTCTGCTTGCTGCCTCCGGTCCACGGACCACGGCAGATGCAGCACCGGGGTGTGGCGCAGCTTGGTAGCGCGCTTCGTTCGGGACGAAGAGGTCGCAGGTTCAAATCCTGTCACCCCGACCATCCGAAGGGCCTGGTGGAGAGCGAGAACGTCGCCTTCCACCAGGCCCTTCGTCATGTGGCTGCACCCCCAGCAGTGACTGGCGAGCAGGGGCACGACGACGACGCCCGTCGAACCGCCGAGCAGGTCACCCAGACTCGGCCCCTCGAGACCAGGCGCCCGGACCAGGATGGCGACGACCGACAGGAACGGGACGGCCCTGCGACGACGACCAGCAGGACGCCGGCGCGCAGCGCACTCGCTTTCCGTCGGGTCCAAGCCAGGCGTCGACTGGCTAGCCCGCGCCCCGCGACGACGTCTCGCGGACCGACGCGGCGACGACGTCGACGAGCTGCCCCGTGTGCGCCATCACGGCCCGCTGGCGGATGGCACCGTTGCCCTCCGCGCGCACCCGGGCGAGCCCCTCCCGCACCAGCTCGAGATCCCCGGCCGCCTGCAGGGCCGGCCCCACGTGGTCGACGAGCGACTCGAGCACCGACCAGCACGGCCTCGGCAGCTCGGTGCGCCAGTCGATGAGGTTCCCCTCGAGCCCCTCCCGCCCGGCCTGCCACGTCGCGAACCGCAGCATCTGCGTCGGCACGTCGGGCGCCGCCCTGCCGGCCGCCCACTCGAGCGCGACCGTCTCGACGAGTCCTCGGCACAGGGCCGCGACGACGATCGCCTCCTCGACGCTGAAGCAGACGTCCGCGGCGCGGATCTCCACGGTCGGGTAGTGCTGGGACAGACGGGCGTCGAAGTAGACCATGCCCGGGTCGAGGATCACCGAGCTCAGCGCCATCCTGCGCACGAGCCGGTGGTAGGCCTCAGCCGAGCCGTAGCGGTCGGCCGGCCCCCACGAGGGCCATCTCGCGAACGCCTGGGACCTGTAGCTCGCATAGCCGGAGTCCTGGCCGTTCCAGAAGGGAGAGTTGGCGCTGAGCGCGAGCAGTGACGGCAGCCAGACCCGGATGCGGTCCAGGACGCCCACGCCCTCCTCGTCGCTGTCCACGGAGACGTGCACGTGGCAGCCGCACGTGAGGTGCTCACGTGCGGTGAGCTGGTAGCGGTCCCCCAGCCAGTCGTACCGCGGCGACCTCGTCAGGACCGGGCGCACGGGCAGCGGTGAGGTGGCGAGCGCGGCGACGCTCGAACCCGTCCCGCGCGCCGCCGAGACGGCCTCGGAGCGCCACCTCCGGACCTCGGCACGGAGGGCGGCCATGTCGGCGGCCGGCGCGGTGCGCGTCTCGATCTGCTGCTGCTGCATTTCCGCCGCGATGGCTCCGTGCACCCCCACGCCCGCCGACTCGGGGCGCCGGCGCGGGGCGTGCGCCAGCATCTGCCCGGAGACCGATCGTGGCCGTCCGGTGCGCACGTCGACGAGCAGCATCTCCTCCTCCACACCGACCGTTCGCACCGCGACTCTCCTTCCCCGGCCACCAGTGGACGGATGCCGTCGGTCCGGGCCTGAGACCACAGTGGCAGCAACGAGACGCTGCAGCAGGCCGATGCGCGGTCCCGGATGCCGAGCGGCTCGGGAATGAACCGCGCCCACAAGCGTTGTCCCTCTTTGTCGCCGCCCGCGCCGGGCACCCGGCTCCGCCAGCATCAGGAGGATCGTGTCCACCTCGTCGAACCTGGGATTCCGCTCGGACCGTGGGCCGATCCTCATCGCCCTCATGCTGTCGACGTCGCTCATCGCGCTCGACTCGACGATCCTGGCGACGGCCGTCCCGTCCATCGTCGCGGACCTCGGCGGCCTGACCCAGTTCCCGTGGCTGTTCTCGGTCTACCTGCTGGCGCAGGCCGTGTCGGTCCCGGTCTATGCCAAGCTCGCCGACACGGTCGGACGGAAGCCGGTCATCCTCGTCGGGATCGGGCTCTTCCTCGTCGGCAGCATCCTCTGCGGGTTCGCTTGGGACATGGGCTCGCTCATCGTCATGCGAGCCCTCCAGGGCCTCGGGGCCGGCGCGGTGCTGCCCATGACGACCACGATCGCCGCCGACATCTACACCGTGGCCGAGCGCGCCAAGACCCAGGGCTACATCGCGAGCGTGTGGGCCGTGTCGTCCGTCGTCGGTCCCACGCTCGGGGGCGTGTTCTCCCAGTTCGCGTCGTGGCGGTGGATCTTCTTCGTCAACATCCCCTTCTGCCTGCTCGCCGCGGGCATGCTGTGGCGCAACTACGACGAGTCCGTCGAGCGACGCCGGCACCGCATCGACTACGCCGGGGCCAGCGTGCTCACGGTCTCGTTGACGCTGCTCATCCTCGCCGTCCTCGAGGGCGGCCAGGCCTGGGCGTGGAGCTCGTGGCAGAGCATCGGAGCCTTCTCCGTCGGCGCTCTCCTGCTCGTCATCTTCGGCTTCATCGAGCGCCGCGCACCGGAGCCGGTCCTGCCTCTGGAGATCCTGACGCGCCGACTCATCGTCGCGACGTGCCTCATCAGCATCGGCGTCGGCGCCGTGCTCGTCGGCCTCACCTCCTACGTCCCGACCTTCGTCGAGCGCTCGACGGGAGCCACGCCGATCGTCGCCGGGCTCGCCGTCGCCGCCCTCACCATCGGCTGGCCGATCTCGGCGTCGCAGTCCGGGCGTCTCTACATGCGCATCGGCTTCCGCCCGACCGCGCTCATCGGTCTGGTCATCGCGACCCTGGGCGCCCTGTCCCTCTGGATCGTCTCCTCGACCCCGAACGTCTGGGCCACGGCCGGGTCGTGCCTCGTCGTCGGCCTCGGGCTCGGCCTGGTGGCGACCCCGACCCTGATCGCGGCCCAGGCCTCCGTGCCGTGGAACGAGCGCGCCGTCGTCACCGGCACCAACATGTTCATGCGCTCGGTGGGCAGCGCGGTCGGCGTCGCGATCTTCGGCGCCATCGCCAACGCCGTCATCGCGGCTCGGGGCGGGGACGCCTCGAGGGCGGCCGTCCAGGCCGGCTCGACGGCGGTCTTCCTCGCCGTGCTCGTCGCAGCCGTCGTCAGCATCGCGGCCGGCCTGCTCATGCCGCACACGCGGGCCGAGGACGTCTCCCACGGGGGCACCGGGGAGAGCACCCCGGAGGAGGCCGATCTGGACCTGGCCGAACCCTCGACACGCTCGACCACCGCCTGAGCGCATCGGGTACGTGGCCGGTGACAGCATCACCGACCCCGACGAGGAGTACGCCATGAGCGAGCACGACGACGGCACGAAGAAGGTCGCAGACCTCATCAAGGACATCCGGATCGCGATGCTGACGCACGTGGACTCGAACGGCGCACTCGTCAGCCACCCGATGGCGACGCAGGAGGTCGAGTTCGACGGCGACGTCCTCTTCGTCGCGGAGCGCGACAGCCACAAGGCCCGTGACATCGCCGCGCAGTCCCCGGCGAAGGTCAATGTCGCCTACAGCTCGCAGAGCTCATGGGTGTCGCTGTCCGGCACCGCCACGATCGTCGATGACACGGCCAAGCTCGCCGAGCTATGGAACTCCTTCACGGGCGCGTGGCTCGAGGGTGGCCCGGAGAACCCCAACAACATCCTCATCAAGGTGAGCGCCGACTCGGCCGAGTACTGGGACTCCCCCGGCGCGAAGGTCACGCAGATCGCCAACTTCATCAAGACGAAGGTGACCGGCGAGCGCCTGGAGGGCGACAACGAGGTCGTCGACCTCTGACCGCCTGACGAGCCTGCGTATGCCGTCGGGTTCCCTTCGCTTCGAAGGGAACCCGACGGCATACGCACCTCTGGGGCGGACCGCTCAGGCAGCACCCTTGACGAGGCGCGCCACCGCCCGCTCGAGGGCGTCCCGGTCGCGGACCTGCAGCAGGTCGCCGACCTCGAGGCGGCCGCGATCCGCCTTGGTCAGGCGGTTGAGACTGCGCGCGATGGTGCGGCCGACGGCGTACTCGTCGAGGACCCGAGGGTCGACGTACGACCTGCGCGCGACGGCGGGCGTGTTGCCGAGGTGCTCCGACACGACCTTCATGGTGTCTTTCTCGGCCCGCTTGAGCTCGCGCTCGGACGCGACGGGACCGATCCGGGCGAGGGAGACGGCCGCGGTCACGGTCGCCGCCCAGGTGCGGAGGTCCTTGACGGTGTGCTCCTCGCCGACGAGCTCCTTGAACGCGACGTTGAGGTCGATCGACCGCAGCTCGTGCCATCCGTCGGTGTCGCGGTAGGCCAGCAGCCGCTCGCCCGGATAACCACTTCGCTTGAGGGACAGCACGATCCGCGCAAGCAGCTGGTCGGTCATGACCGCCTCGCGGGTGACCCCGGACTTCGCGGGGAACTCGAACGTGACGTCCTCGCCACTCACGGTCACGTGTGAGCGCAGGAGGGTCGCCACCCCGTGGGAGCCGTGCTCGGCCTCGTACTCCTCACCGCCGCTGCGGAAGAGTCCGGCGTCGAGCATCCGCAGACCGGCGGCCGTAACGCGCTTCTTCGTCAGCCCGTTCGTGCGCAGGTCGGCGGCGATCTGCTTGCGGGCGGCGGGCAGCTTGCGCGCGAGGACCATGACGCGGTCGTGCTTCTCGCGGCCACGCTCCTCGTGCCAGGCCCCGTGGTAGAGGTACTGGCGACGGCCGGCGTCGTCGGTGCCGACGGCCTGAATGTGCCCGTTGGGATGCGGGCTGATCCAGACGTCCTGCCACGCCGGCGGGATGACGAGAGCCGTGATCCGCTCCCGCGTGGCCGCGTCGACCGTGCGACCGTCGGCGTCGACGTAGCCGAAGCCACGGCCTCGCCGCACTCGACGGATCCCGGGCTTGTCGATGACGCTCCGACGCAGTCTCACGTCGAGGAGATACCCGGTTCGTCACGGTGCGCGAACACCCGGTCCGGACGAGGCCGTCAGTCGGGTGGCGACGACTCCCGCACACCGGCCGTCTCGGACGTGGCGTCCTGGGTCTCGCGGGTGTCGCTCGCGCGGTCCGGGCCGTCGGGCGTCGACACCGGCACGATGTCGGGCACGTTGATCTCCACCTGACCGGGTGACGGCGGCGGGTCGGGTGTGACGGGCGGGAAGACCGAGCCGTCGCTCTGCAGATGTGATTCGTGAGGGGTCACGTTGGCCGTACCTATCGCCCCGAGTAGGTGACTGCTGCTGTGTCTTCGACCATACCCGCGGCCCGCACCGGTGAACCTGTGAACCAGGGACGGGCATATGCCGCAGATCGCGGCGGCGCGCCTGCGGGCAGCCCGAAATCGCTTGACGCCCAGCAGGTCCACTCCCACTGTGGAGATGCGAGGGGGTGGTGGTCGTGAAGGTCGCCGTCATCGGAGGAGGTCCCACGGGCCTCGTCACGGGAATGGGTCTCGCACGCCGCGGGCACCAGGTCGTGGCGGTCGACCGGGACCCCGGGCCACCGCTGGACGGGGGAACCTGGGCCCGCCGGGGCGTCATGCAGTTCCACCACGCGCATGCCTTCCGACCCCAGGTCGGCGAGGTGCTCCGCGCTGAGGCGCCTGCGGCGTGGGACGCGTGGCTCGCCCTGGGCGGTGAGCCGATCGAGCTGCCGCTCCCCGACGGCCGGACGCTGCCGGCCGGTGTGCGCTCGCGCCGTGAGACCTTCGAACGGGCCGTACGGTCCGCGGCGCTCGAGCAGCCCGGCCTCGAGATGCGCACCGGTCACGTCGACGGCGTCACGACGAGAGGCGGCCAGGCCCGGGGCATCCGCGTCGACGGCGGGGACCTCGAGGCCGACCTCGTCGTCGACGCCTCCGGCCGGTCCGGGCGGGTCAACCGGCACCTGCGGGCCCCCGGGATCGGCGGTGAGTGCGGGATCGCCTACGTCGACCGCGCCTACCGTCTGCTGCCGAACGCCCCGCTGCCGCGGATGACGAATGCCATTGCCTGGCAGGGCAACTACGTCGGCTTCATGGTTCTCATCTTCCTCCACGAGAGGGGCATCTTCTCCGCCCTCATCATCCGGTCGACGGCGGACCGGAACCTCGTGGGGCTCAGACACGTGCGGGCGTTCGAGGCCGCGAGCGCCGCGATTCCGGGGCTCGCCGAGTGGACCGCGACCGAGGTCGCCGAGCCGCTGACCGACGTGCTCCCGGGCGGGCCGCTGCTCAACGTCTACCGCGGGCAGCGTGGCCCCTCCGGCGACCTCGCCCTGCCGGGGCTCGTCTTCGTCGGCGACGCAGTGTGCACGACGACACCGAACTTTGGCCGAGGTGTGACGACCTCACTCACCCAGGTCAGCGAGCTGTTGCGCCTGATCGACGTGCACGGACCCGACGTCGAGGCGGTGGGCGAGGAGCTCGACGCGTGGGACGAGGCGCGGATGCGGCCGTGGGTCGAGGACCACATCGCGATGGACCACGCCCAGGCTCGGCGCTGGGCCGGGGACGACATCGACCTTTCCGGGCACCTGCCGTCGGACGTCATCATGATGGCCGCCGCGCAGGACCCGTCCATCGGTGAGGCCATCGGGCCGTACGTGTCGATGCAGGCCCTTCCCTCGGTCCTGGGCACCGTCGAGGAGAGGGCTCGGGCCGTCTACCGCTCCGGCTGGCGCCCGCAGCCCGACCCGGGCCCGTCACGCGAGGAGCTGGCCGACATCGTGGCGACCGCCGTCCCCGCGTGAGGTCCGGTCAACGACCGGTGCCGCCGTAGACGATCGCCTCGTCCGCGGAGTCGAGCCCGAAGGCCGTGTGCACGGCGCGGACGGCGTCGTCGAGCTGCTCGGCCCGCGTCACCGCCGAGACGCGGATCTCGGAGGTCGAGATCATCTCGATGTTGATGCCGGCCTCGGCGAGCGCGCCGAAGAACTTGGCCGAGACGCCCGGGTGGCTCTTCATGCCGGCGCCGACGAGTGCGATCTTGCCGATCTTGTCGTCGAGGCGCAGGTCGGCGTACTCGACCTCGTGCTTGATCGACTGGAGCACCTGCATGCCACGGGCGCCGTCGGCCTGCGGGAGAGTGAAGGAGATGTCGGTCTTCGCCGTCTCGGCGGCCGACACGTTCTGCACGATCATGTCGATGTTGATGCCGGACTCCGCGATCGCGCCGAAGATCTTGGCGGCGATGCCGACGCGGTCGGGGACGCCGACGATGGTGATCTTGGCCTCGCTGCGGTCGTGGGCGATGCCGGCGATGATCGGAGCTTCCACAGCGCCTTCTCCTTCGTAGGGGTTGTCCTTGATCCACGTGCCGGCCTTCTGCGACCACGACGAGCGCACGTGGATGGGGATGCCGTAGCGGCGGGCGTACTCGACGCAGCGCAGGTGCAGGATCTTGCTGCCGTTGGCGGCGAGGTCGAGCATCTCCTCCATCGACAGGACGTCGAGCTTGCGGGCGCTCGGCAGGACGCGCGGGTCGGCGGTGAAGACGCCGTCGACGTCGGTGTAGATCTCGCAGACGTCGGCCTCGAGCGCGGCGGCCAGCGCGACGGCGGTCGTGTCGGACCCGCCCCGGCCCAGGGTGGTGATGTCCTTCGTCGTCTGGCTCACGCCTTGGAAGCCGGCGACGATCGCGATGTGGCCGGCGTCGAGGGCGCTCTGGATGCGACCCGGAGTCACGTCGATGATGCGCGCGGCGCCGTGGGCGTCGTCGGTGATGACGCCGGCCTGGCTGCCGGTGAACGACCGGGCCTCGGCGCCGAGCTGCGCGATCGCCATGGCCACCAGGGCCATCGAGATGCGCTCACCCGAGGTGAGGAGCATGTCGAGCTCGCGCGCGGGCGGCGCGGGCGTCACCTGCTCGGCGAGGTCCATCAGCTCGTCCGTCGTGTCGCCCATCGCCGAGACGACGACGCACACGGAGTGCCCGGCCCGCTGCGTCTCGACGATGCGCCGGGCCACCCGCTTGATGGCCTCGGCGTCGGACACGGACGAACCGCCGTACTTCTGGACGACGATGCTCACACTGGCTCCGGATCTCCTCGGTGGTCTGCGGTGCGTCCGAGTCTAGGCTCGGACGCTCGGGGCCCATCGGGACGTCACGATGGTGAGATGTGCGCCGATTCGTCCCGCGCGCCGCACGTTCTCGCGCGGACTAGGGGTGCAGCGCGTCGAACTCCGCCTCGCCCACGGTCTCCTCGTCGGCGTCGAGGCGCAGGTGGGCGAGGATCGAGTGGAGCGAGCGAAGCGCCGTCAGTCCCCGGTCGCCCCAGTGCGACAGGTAGCCGAACTGCCACCACCACAGGGCCTCGAGCTTGCGCCCGGTCGCGTAGTGCTTGAGCCCGTGGCTCAGCGACACCGCCACGTCGACGAGGTCGTTGGTGATCGAGCCGTCGGCACGCTCCGAGGACGTGATCGGGTCGATGACGTAGACGTAGTCGTCGATGCCGGCGAAAACGTTCGCGAGGCCCGTGCGCAGCGGGTCGGCGTCGTCGTCGGTCGCGTCCGGTTCGAACCGCTCCTCCGGCACGACGTCCTCGATCGCCCCGAGCCGCGCGCCGGCGAGGAGCACCTGCGAGAGCGCGAGCGTCAGCAACGGGAGCGCGGTGTCGGGCGAGCTGCCCGACGCCACCTCGGTGACGGACGTCAGGAAGGCACTCGCCTCCGCGGCGGTCAGATCGGCCAGGCCCGACAGGTCGTCGACCTCGCTCGCGTGGCCCTCGGTCACCGGGTCATCAGTCATGGTCCCAGCATGCCGTATGCCGTGTGGCGCGGTCGCCCCGGGAACGAGCGCACCAGCGCTGGTGCCCCCATCGACCCGCCGAGCGATCCGTCCGCTGACCGGACGGATCGCTCTCTCGATCGGGGGTGGGTGGGGTGGCGAGGACGGGCGACGGTGGTCAGGCGTCGACGCGGCGGCGGCCCTCGAAGGCTCGTCCGAGCGTCACCTCGTCGGCGTACTCGAGGTCGCCGCCGACGGGCAGGCCCGAGGCCAGCCGCGTCACGGTGAGGCCGACGTCGCGCAGCAGTCGGCTCAGGTAGGTGGCCGTGGCCTCGCCCTCGAGGTTGGGGTCGGTCGCGATGATGACCTCCTGCACCTCACCGGAGGCGAGGCGCGTCATGAGCTCGCGCACCCGCAGGTCGTCGGGTCCGATGCCGTCGATGGGGCTGATCGCGCCACCGAGCACGTGGTACTTCCCGCGGAACTCGCGCGTGCGCTCGATGGCGACGACGTCCTTGGGCTCCTCGACGACGCAGATCGCCGTGTGGTCGCGGCGCGGGTCGGCGCAGATGCGGCACTTCTCGGCCTCGGCGACGTTGCCGCACTCCTCGCAGAAGCGGACCCGGGCCTTGACCTCGGTCAGCGCCGTGACGAGACGCGTGACGTCGTCGGAGTCCGCCTGGAGCAGGTGGAAGGCGATGCGTTGCGCGCTCTTGGGACCGACTCCCGGGAGTCGTCCGAGCTCGTCGATCAGGTCCTGCACCGCGCCTTCGTACACACCGCAACCCTAAGCCTCGCAAAGCCGTCCTGCGGACCACCGCACCGGTCTAGCGTGGCCGCACGACGACGGCGACGTGGCCAGACGAGGTGACACGGTGCAGGCCGACCCCGACCAACACGCACAGGGTGGGTCCGTCTCACGCCGCAGCCAGCAGATCCAGGCAGCCACACCGTTCCGGATGCTCTCCGTTTCTTACGCCGTCGCGCCGCGGAGGAGACCGGTCGCCGCGACCACGGAGTCCTGGACTTCACCTTCGGTGACCCGCACGAGCTGGCGATGCCGGCCTACGTCGACGCGCTGCGCGAGGCCGCCGTGCCGCGTGACGAGCTGTGGTTCGCCTACAAGCAGAGCGAGAGGCCGGCCCAGGACGCAGCCGCGGCCTCGCTCGAGCGCGTCGTCCCGCTCGGCTGGACCGGCGACCACCTCCGCATGACCACCGGTGGCTTCGGCGCGATCACCGTGGCGATGAAGACGGTGGCCGAGCCAGCGACGAGGTCGTCTACACGCTCCCGCCCTGGTTCCTCTACGAGATCCTCGCCATCGAGGCCGGCCTCGTGCCAGTCAAGGTGCCGGCACTCCAGCCGAGCTTCGACCTGGACCTCGGGGCCATCGCCGCCGCGATCACGGCCCGCACGCGCATCGTCGTCGTCTCCAGGTCGCGGGCGGCTGGCTCTTCCCGAACGCGGTCATGCAGTATGCCGTCCCCGACCTCGAGCGCCTCTCCCTCGACGTCGCCGCCCTCCAGGCCAAACGCGACCGGCTCGTCACGGCGCTGCGTGGGATGGGCTATGAGGTCGCCTCCCCGGAGGGCACGTTCTAACTCTGGCCGCGCTCGCCCGTCCCGGACGACGAAGCGTTCGTCGCATCGCTCGAGCGTCGCGGCGTCCTCGTGATTCCGGGCGCGCTCTTCGAGACGCCAGGATGTTCCGGATCTGCCTCACGGTGACCGCCGAGTCCATCGAGGCTGCCCTGCCGCACTTCCGCGACGCCATCGAGGCCACCCGCTAACCCCGCTGAACCCTCTGACCCGGCCCCACCCCCGCACCAACCCCGCCCCGGCGGACTTGTGACGGTCAAACCCCGCGCCACCCCCACACCAACCCCGCCCCGGCGGACTTGTGGCGGTCAAACCCGGCCCCACCCCGCACCAACCCCGCCCCGGCGGACTTGTGACGGTCAAACCCGGCCCCACCCCCGCACCAACCCCGCCCCGGCGGACTCGTGACGGCCAAACCCGCCGCGGAGGACTGCGCTCAGGCGCCCCCGTCGGGCAACCCCGCGGACCAGCGCTCCTCGATGCGCCCGAAGCGCCACACGGCGAGCGCCACGGCCCAGGTGACGACGAAGAGCCCGACGATCCAGAAGCCGACGTCTGCGAGGTCGATCGAGCCGATCCACGCGACCGGACCCGAGGTGATGTCGAGCTTGTCGCCGAGGAGACCGGCGAGCTCGATGACCCCGATGACGAGGGCGACGGCGACCGAGAGCGACGTGATGGTGATGTTGTAGTAGATCTTGCGCACCGGCTTGCTGAAGGCCCAGCCGTAGGCGAAGTTCATGAACGACCCGTCGATGGTGTCGAGGAGCGACATGCCCGCGGCGAAGAGCACCGGGAGGATGAGCACGGCATACCAAGGCAGGTTGGCCGCGGCGGCGCCGCCGGCGATGACGAGCAGCCCGACCTCGGTGACCGTGTCGAAGCCGAGCCCGAAGAGCAGCCCCACGGGGTACATGTGCCAGGACCTGCGCACCGTCCGCGTCACGCGCCCGAGGATCCGGTTGAGCAGGCCACGCTTGTCGAGCTGGGCATCGAGCTCGGCCTCGTCGTAGTCACCGGCACGCATGCGTCGGAAGACCTTGAGGATCCCGACGAGCGCGGCGAGGTTGATGAGGCCGATGAGGACGAGGAAGACGCCGGAGACCGCGGTCCCCCAGACTCCCGTCACCTGCTGGAGGGTCGAGCTGTCGTCCTCGATCGCGCCGGCCAGCGCCCGGATGCCGAAGGCGACGAGCGCGACCATGACGAAGACGACCGACGAGTGGCCGAGGCTGAACCAGAAGCCGACGCTCATCGGGCGCTGGCCCTCGGCCATGAGCTTGCGCGTCGTGTTGTCGATGGCCGCGATGTGGTCGGCGTCGAACGCGTGCCGCATGCCGAGGGTGTAGGCCGTCACCCCGAGCCCGACGCCGAAGAGCTGGCCGGCCACCTGGTACTGGTGCGGTGCGACGACGCCGACGAGCAGGCCCCAGCCGACGAGGTGCAGCACGAGGATGACCGTGGCCATGCCGAGCAGGCTGCGGCGTTCACTGCGGCCGAGACGGCGGGTCGCCGACGCTCGGGCGGTGGCGAGGGACGACGCTCGGGCTTCGGTCACGGACCCACGCTAGATGCGACAGGGTCGCATCTGCAAAGGAATCGCTCAGATCGGGGACTCGGCGCCCGGCACCTCGTTGTACGCGTCGGCGCGCTCCTGCCCGCTCAGCTCGGCGATGGCCGCCATGACGCGGTCGGTCAGCAGGCGACGCGCCTTGCCCGCGGGCATACCGGTGTACTCCTCGACCCCGATCGGGGCGCCGAAGCGCACCGTGACCTTGGCGAGCTTGGGGAAGCGCGCACCGACCGGCTGGATCTGCTCGGTGCCGATGAGCCCCACGGGCACGATGGGCACCTGCGCCGTCAGGGCCAGCCAGGCGACGCCCGTGCGGCCCCGGTAGAGCCGGCCGTCGCGTGAGCGGGTGCCCTCGGGATAGATGCCGAAGGCGTCACCGGCCCTCAGCAGCTCGAGCGCCGTGTCGAGGCTCTCCTGGGCGGCGCTCGCCGAGTGGCGGTCGACCGGCACCATCCCGACCGCCGTGAAGAAGCCCTTGCGCAGGAAGCCGCCGACACCCGTCCCGGTCCAGTACTCCTCCTTGGCGAGAAAGCGGACCTGCCGTGGGGACGCCAGCGGGATCGCGAAGGAGTCGATGAACGACAGGTGGTTGCTCGCGACGATGACACCGCCCTGCCGCGGGATGTTCTCCTTGCCCTCGATCGTGGGCCGGTACAGCGCATGGGACAGCGGGTACAGGAGGTTGCGCCCGAGGCTGTAGAACATGGGCCACAGCCTAGGGCCGGGGGCGGACCGTACGTGGCGACCGTCCGTCGCAGCCGCCGGATGACCACCCTTTGGTATGCCGGGTGCCGGGTGAGCGCGTCCGCTCGGTCCGCGTCAGCGCGTCTGAGTCAGCCGGTCTGCGTCAGGCCCGGGCGCGCACCGCCCACGCGGTCGCCATGATGTAGAAGGGCGGATCGGGCAGCAGCTGCCGGCAGCGTTCACGCAACCGTGCTCGCGCCATCTCATCGAGGCTTCGCACGTGCGCGCCCGCGGGTCCCACCCCGAACGTGTAGGGCACCCACCAGTCCTCGAAGGTCGGGTGTCGCACGGTGACGGTGAGGGCGGTGTCCTCGATCTGGTTCAGGCCGGCCTGGTCGCACAGGTGCGCCAGCTCGCCCTCCCGGGTCCCGGGCCTGCCGGACTCGTCGTCGACGTCGGGGTCGAGGTCGCGTGCCGCCCGCCAGAAGGGGGCCAGCGGCGCGCCACCGCCGGCGAGGTCCCAGACGCAGGCGGACACCGTGCCGCCGGGGCGCGTGACCCGGGACATCTCCCGCAGCCCGAGCACCGGGTCCGCCATGAAGCTGACGACGAGCTGGGCGAGCGCGTGGTCGAAGAGGTCGTCGGGGTAGGGCAGCCGCTCTGCCGTCGCGGTCTGCACGTCGAGCGTCGGAAACGCCTGCCGCAGGGCGGCGAGCAGCTGCAAGGACGGGTCGACCGCGGAGACGCCGTCGACCCCCAGCCGCTCGATGAGCACACGGGTCAAGGCCCCGGTTCCACAGCCCACATCCAGCGCCCGACTGGGTCTGGCCACACCTGACCAGTCGGCGAACCGCTCGGCGAGCGGCCCCGAATACCGCCCCATGAACCGGTTGTACGCGTCCGCCGCAACCTCGAAGGTCACGCTTCGACGCTACTCCGGGACGCGCCTGCCCCTCCGGGTTATGACGATTGCCGGCCCGTGGACGGTCAGTTGTCGAGCTCCTGGACGACACGGCCGCCGAGGACCTTCTCGATGACAGAACGCCCGACGTCGCCGGACTGCTCGATGTCCTCGTCGTCGTCGCTCACGGCGGAGTCGTCGGTGACTGGCTGTCGCGGCTCGTCGTCGGTCGAGCGCGCACCCCCGGCCCGCGACCGGGCCTGGGCGAACGACTGCCGCACGGCACTCGCCCCACGCACCGCCGAGTCCGTCGGCGCGTCTCCCCCGGAGGCGCCACCTGCCGAGACGCCCCCCGCCGAGGCGCCACCTGCCGAGGCGGCACCCGCCGCGGCGCCCGTGGGCGACGCAGCAGACGGCGACGCAGCGGACGGCGAGGCGGGGGCGGGCCCGGTGGCCCAGTCCGGGGCCGGACCCGTCGTCGATCCCCAGCCGGCATTGTCCTGGAGCGACCGTCCGGAGACCGGGCTCAGCCCGGCGTCGGCGAGCGCCGCGCCTCCCGACGGGGACGATCCACCGTGGCCGCCGGTCCCGGTCGGAGCGTTGCCCCCGGGGCCGGCGGCATCACCCCATGACGAACGACCCGCACCACCGTCACCAGCATCGGCGCCCCCCTGCCCGCCGTCGGCCGGACCACCCGGGGCGCCCTTGCTCGGCGGGTCGGGAAGCCCCGCGGGGACGACTCCCGGCGGTGGCGCGACCGGAGTCTGCTGCGACACGGTGTCCATGTGGATCCCGTCGACGACGGCGTCGACCCCGAGCTCGTCGATGAGCGCCTGGCGCACGATGTCGGCGTGGTTGCCCGCTCGGAAGGTCTGCGTGAGCCCGGCGGTCGCGATGCCGAGCGTCAGGGTCCTGCCGTCGAAGGCCGTGACCTGGGCGTTCTGCGAGACGAAGGTCCACGTGATGCGGCGCATCGTGAAGATGCGACCGAGGACGTTGGGCCACGCGCGCCGGATGGCGTCGGTGTCCATGCCACCGGCCGACCCAGCCTGCGTGGCTTCGCCCGGCCGCCCTGCGGCCGAGGGCGGCTCGGGCGCCGGGACCGAGGCGGCGGACGAACCCGCCGAGGGGCCCGCGCCCGACCGGACCTGCTCGGACGCACCGGCGAGGTGCTGGTCACCAGCGCTCGACTCGACGACAGCGGACGGGCCACCGACCGACTCGGCCGGCGTCATGACGGGTGGCGCACCGACCTCGGCACGCGCCGCGTCGATGCGGCCCGCATCACCAGGGCCTGGACTCGACGCCGGACCGGACGGGCCGCCGGCGGACTCGATGCCCGTGCTGCGACCGCCGCCACCCATGCCGCCGGCGGCGTGCGAGGCACCCGCACCGCCACCACTCGAGGGGGGCGTGTAGTCGGAGACCGTGCGGGGCGGAGCGGGCGCCGCGGGAGCGGACGGCGCGTGACCGGCCGGTGCCGGAGCGTCACCGCGGGCGGCGGTCGGGACTCCCCCGACGTCGAGGCGGCGCTCGAGACGGTCGAGGCGGGCGGCATACCCCTGCTCGCCGGAGGCGGCCGGCAGGAGGATGCGCGCGCAGATCAGCTCGAGCTGCAGCCGCGGGGCGGTGGCGCCGGTCATCTCGGTGAGGCCGGTGTTGACGATGTCGGCCGCACGCGAGAGCGCACCCGGGCCGAAGCCCGCCTGCTGCACGCGCATGCGCTCGAGCTGGTCCTCGGGGACGCCGCGCAGCACCTGCCCGGCGCCCTCGGGGATCGCGGCCACGATGATGAGGTCGCGGAGGCGCTCGAGCAGGTCCTCGACGAAACGGCGCGGGTCGTGGCCCGACTCGATGACCTTGTCGATCTGGCGGAAGGTGGCGGCACCGTCGCCGGCCGCCAGCGCGTCGACGGTGCTGTCGAGCAGCTCGCCGTCGGTGAAGCCGAGCAACGACACGGCGCCGTCGTAGGTCAGGCCCTCGGGACCCGAGCCGGCGATGAGCTGGTCGAGCACCGACAGCGAGTCACGCACCGAGCCGCCGCCCGCACGCGTGACGAAGCTGAGCACCCCCGGCTGGGTCGCGACGTGCTCCGACTCGAGGAGCCGCTCCATGTAGCTCGTGAGCTTGGCCGGCGGCACGAGCCGGAAGGGGTAGTGGTGCGTGCGGGAGCGGATGGTGCCGATGACCTTCTCGGGCTCGGTCGTCGCGAAGACGAACTTCACGTGCTCCGGCGGCTCCTCGACGATCTTGAGCAAGGCGTTGAAGCCCTGCGGCGTCACCATGTGCGCCTCGTCGATGATGTAGATCTTGAAGCGGCTCTGGGCCGGGCCGTAGCTCGCCCGCTCGCGCAGGTCACGGGCGTCGTCGACGCCACCGTGGCTCGCGGCATCGATCTCGATGACGTCGACCGAGCCGGAGCCACCACGGGCGAGCGCCACGCACGAGTCGCACGTGCCGCACGGGATCGGCGTCGGCCCCTGCTCGCAGTTGAGGCAGCGCGCGAGGATGCGCGCGCTCGTCGTCTTGCCGCAGCCGCGTGGCCCGCTGAAGAGGTAGGCGTGGTTGACCCGGCCCGTGCGCAGCGCCTGCATGAGCGGCTCCGTCACGTGCTCCTGGCCGATGACGTCGGCGAAGCTCTCGGGCCGATAGCGGCGGTACAGGGCGGTGGCCATGCCCGAAACCCTAACCGCCAGGACCGACGCCGGGAACGCCGACCGAAGGGCCGCCCCATCGGGGGGCGAAAGGGTGAACAGCTCCTTACGGTGCGCCGTTCCGAGGGCGGATGTCGGCGGCTGTGCCTAGGGTCGATGCACCGGCCCGTCGAGCGACCCATGCAGCGGCCGGACGGAGGAGGACACCATGCCCGACCCGACGCGGCAGCATCAGTGGGACGCCGACACGCTCGTCGCACGCTACGACGAGGTGCGATCCCACACCGAGACTCTCGCCGCCCCGCTCTCACCCGAGGACCAGACCGTCCAGTCCATGCCGGATGTGTCGCCCACGAAGTGGCACCGGGCGCACGTGACGTGGTTCTTCGAGACGTTCGTGCTCGCCGACCACGAGCCGTCCTTCACGCCCTACCAGGACCAGTACTGGTTCCTCTTCAACAGCTACTACGAGGGCGTCGGGCCGCGCTACGCCCGCGCCGAGCGCGGCTTCATCACCCGGCCCGGCGCCCACGACGTCGGCCTCTACCGCGCCGACGTCGACGACCGCATGCGCGACCTCGTGAACACCCTCGACGGCGGTTCGCTCCAGAAGCTGAGCCCGACCATCGAGCTCGGCTTCCACCACGAGCAGCAGCACCAGGAGCTGCTGCTCATGGACATCAAGCACGTGCTGTCGGTCAACCCCCTCCAGCCTGCGTATGCCGGCACCCCCCTCACGCCGTCCGCTCCCGACCCGCTGGGCTGGGTCGACGTCGAGGGCGGGCTCGTCGAGGTGGGGCACCGGAGCGGCGGCTTCGGCTTCGACAACGAGCTGCCGCTGCACCAGCAGTGGCTCGAGCCCTACCGCCTCGCCGACCGGCTCGTGACCAATGGCGAGTGGCTCGAGTTCATGGCCGACCGCGGCTACGAGCGCCACGAGCTCTGGCTCTCCGACGGGTGGGCCAGGGTGCGCGGGGAGCACTGGCGGGCGCCGTTCTACTGGCGCGAGGTCGACGGCGCCTGGTTCGAGCACACGCTGAGCGGCACCCGCCCGGTCGACCCCGGCCTGCCGGTGAGCCACGTCAGCCACTACGAGGCCGACGCCTTCGCGACATGGGCCGGCAAGCGGCTGCCCACCGAGGGCGAGTGGGAGCACGCCGTCGTCGCGGACGGGCAGGCCGAGGCGTCGACCGCCGCCGGCAACCTCGCCGACACCGAGACGTTCCACCCCCGGGCCGCCGGCCCACCGACGGGTCACCTCCGCCAGGTCTACGGCGACTGCTGGGAGTGGACGAGCTCGGCCTACCTCGCCTACCCCGGCTACCACCCGCCGGCCGGCGCCATCGGCGAGTACAACGGCAAGTTCATGTCCGGCCAGATGGTCCTGCGCGGCGGGTGCGCCCTGACGCCCCCGGGTCATGCGCGACTGTCGTACCGCAACTTCTTCCCGCCCGGCTCGCGCTGGGCCCTGTCCGGCGTCCGCCTCGCCGACGGAGGGGTCCGCTCGTGACCGCTCGTGAGCCTGTCGTGACCGTGGCCCTCGACCCGGACTGGGCTTCCGGGGCTCTCGTCGACGACGTTCGACGAGGCCTCGGATCGCAGCCCCGCTCGCTCTCGCCGAAGTGGCTCTACGACGACGTCGGCTCCGAGCTCTTCGACCAGATCACCCGGCTGCCGGAGTACTACCCGACCGAGCGCGAGCGGGCGATCCTGCGCGACCACGCCGTCGACATCGTGACCGCGTGCGACGCCACGACCTTTGTCGAGCTCGGTAGCGGCACGAGCGACAAGACCCGCACCCTGCTCGATGCGTTCGCCGCCGCCGGCAGGCTCGAGCGCTTCGTGCCGGTCGACGTCTCCGAGCAGACGCTGCGCGACGCCGCCGCGATGCTGTCCGAGCGCTACCCCGCACTGCAGGTCGAGGCGCTCGTCGGGGACTTCACCCTCCACCTCGGTCACCTCCCGCGCGGAGGTCGTCGTCTGGTGGCCTTCCTCGGCGGGACCATCGGCAACTTCTACGTCGAGGAGCGGGCAGCCTTCCTCGGGGCACTCCACGACAGCCTCGAGCCGGGTGACTCCTTCCTGCTCGGCACCGACCTCGTCAAGGGCAGCGACCGGCTCATCTCCGCCTACGACGACGGCCAAGGGGTCACCGCCGCCTTCGTCACGAACTGCCTCCACGTGCTCAACCGTGAGCTCGGGGCCGACTTCGACATCGACGCCTTCTCCTACGTGCCCTTCTGGGACCCGCGCCAGGAGCGGATGGACCTGCGGCTGAGGGCCGACATGCCGCAGCGCGTCACCATCCCCGGCGCCGACCTGACGTTCGAGCTGGCGCACGGTGAGGAGATCCGCGTCGAGATCTCGACGAAGTTCCGGCCCGAGCGCCTGCGTGACGAGCTCGCCGCGGCCGGCTTCACCGTCGAGCGCACGTGGACCGACACCGACGGCGACTTCGCCCTCACCCTCGCCCGGCGCGAGGCCTGACCCTCCCGAGTGTCCGATCGAGAGAGGAATCCGTCCGGACGAACTGCTCTTTCGATCGGGAGGGGCGGAGGGGGCAGCGGTCGAGGGGGACGTGCGGCTTGCCATACTTGGCGTTCGAGTACGACACGACGTAGGAGACGCCCGCATGGCCCCTCGCACCCTCTACCGCCGGATCGCCCTCGCGGAGGTGGTGACGTGGGCGCTGCTCCTGCTCGGGATGGTCCTCAAGTACGTCACGCGCACGACGGACCTCGGGGTCAAGGTCTTCGGGCTCGCCCACGGCGTCGTCTTCATCGCCTTCTGCCTCGTCACGGTCCTGCTGTGGGTCAACCAGCGCTGGACGGTCCGCGAGGGCCTGCTGGGTCTGCTCAGCGCCGTGCCGCCGCTCCTCACCGTCTGGTGGGAGCGCCGGCTCGAACGGCGCGGGCGTCTCGAGGGCGGCTGGCGTCTGGGACGCGACGGCGAGACGCCCACCAACCCGGCCGAGCGGGTCGTCGCGGCGCTCCTCGCCCATCCGATGATCGCCGTCGCGGTCGGCGTCGCGGCCGTGCTCGCCCTGACCGGGGTCGCGCTGGTCGTCGGTCCACCCGTCGGCCCGCAGGGCTGACTGCTCCGTGCGGTCAGCGCGTTCGGAGCCAAGCGGCATACGGTGGCTTCCGACGGCGCGACAGCGCGACGGTGTCAGCGAAGGGATGGGTGCAGATGGGTGCGGTCGCAGTGCTGGCCGGTGAGGTCCGCGCGGAGGGCGTCGGCAAGACGATCGACGAGACGACCCTGCTGCTCCCGACCGATGTCAGCGCCGACCCGGGCGAGTGCATCGTCCTGCGCGGCCCCAACGGTTCGGGCAAGACGACGCTGCTGCGGATCCTCGGCGGGCTGCTCGTGCCGAGCACCGGCACCGCGACCATCGGCGGCCGCGAGGCCGACGAGCGCGACCGAGCCGTGCGCGCTGCCGTCGCCGCCCTGCTCGGCGCCCCGACGACCTATCGCGACCTGACGCTCATCGACCACCTCGTGCTCATCGACTCGACGTGGGGCGGCGAGCCCGCGACGTCCGACGAGCGCAGCCTGGCCCTGCTGGACCGTCTCGGCATCGCCCACCTCGACGACCGCTTCCCGCACGAGCTGTCGTCGGGCCAGGAGCAGCTCTTCCGGCTGGCGCTGACCTTCTCGCGCCCGGCGAGCGTCGTGCTGCTCGACGAGCCCGAGCAGCGCCTCGACACCGGCAAGCGCCAGGTCGTCGCGGCCCTGATCGGCGAGCGCACCGAGGCCGGCGGCACGGTCGTCATGGCCTGCCACGACCCCGAGCTGACCGCGACCCTCGCGACCCGCGTCGTCGACGTCGTGCCGGCGCGCTGACCGGGGACGCGCGATGAGCAAGCGCAAGAAGCCGGCTGGCCCGCAGCCCGCACCCGAGGCACCGCCGCGCCACCCGGCATACGACCCGGCGGCACTGGTCCCGACGGCGACCGAGGTCGACTACGACGACCACGACCTGCTCGGCCAGGCCGACTGGGTCATCGGCGGTGATGCCGCGCGCAAGGCCCGGCAGCAGGGGTTGTATGCCGGCTACGTCCTCTTCCTCGGCGCCCTCGTCTACGGCCTGCCGATCGTCCAGGCGGTCTTCCGCACGTCGGACGCGAGCTCCCTCGGGGAGCAGCTGCGCTCCCCCGTGGCCATCGCCCTGCTCGTCGCCTCGGTGGCGGCCCTCCTCGGCGCCGTCGTCTTCGCCGGGCGCTTCCGCGGGCCGGTGGTCCCACCCATGCCGTGGATCGACCTCGTGCTGCCCGTCCCGCTCGACCGGGCCCTCGCCCTGCGCCGGTGGTGGCGCTACGCCGCGGTCGGCGGCCTCTTCGTCGGCGCGCTCAGCGGGCTGACCGTCGGGGCGGGGCTGGCCTTCGCCCACGTCGCCGGTCTCGGCACGATTCTCGTGACGACCGTGATCGGCACCGCGCTCGGGATCCTCGCGACGCGCCTCTGGCTGTGGTCGCAGGTCCGCTCCTGGCCCGGCCCCGACCGCGGCCTCAGCCTGTTGTGGCGCGTGCCCGACGCGCTTCGTGAGCTGCATGCCGAGTCGCTGCGCGCCCACTCGGCCAACACCTCGACGATGGCGGGGTCGGCCCTCACCGGCAACCTCCGCACGGCGCGGCTCGCCCTGACCCGACCCGTCCGCCACGGCCGCTCCGCGCGACTGCGCGCCGGCCGCCCGTTCGGTGTGCTCGTGCGACGCGACATCCTCGGCCTGCGGCGCACCCCGGGAGCCTTCCTCTCGGGTCTTGGCCTGACCGTCCTCGGCGGCGCGATCGTCACGTGGGCCTTCACGCAGCCGGCCGCCCCGAGCATCGCGGCGACGATCGGCCTGCTGCCCCTCTACCTCGGCTTCGGCGCCTGGGCCGAGGGCCTGCGCCTGCAGGCCGACAACGTCGGCACGCCCTCGCTCCTCGGCACCGGCGAGGTCACCGAGGCCGTCGCCCACGTGACGGTGCCGACCGTGCTCACGTTCGTCGTCCTCGGCGGCTGGGTGGGGGTCGCGGCGGCGCTCGGATCGCTGCCGGTCAGCGCAGGACTGTCACTGTGGCTGGTCCTCGTGCTCGTCGTCGCGGGCAACGTGCTGGCAGCCTTCCGCGGCTCACCGACATTCGTGCTCCGTCCCCAGATGGTGGCGATCTGGTATGCCGTGCCGGCCCTGACCGTCGTCCTGCTCGGCTCGATCGTCGCGGTGCTGACCAAGGCACGGAACTACACGTGGCTCTCGGTCGTGAGCTGGCTCGTCTACGCCGTCCTCGCCTGGGCGGTCTCGAAGGTCCGTCGCCTCACCTACCTCCACCGGGCCTGACCGACCACCCGGTCGCACTCGGCCTCGGCCAGTCGTTAGGTTCGGCGCATGAGCGAGCTGCGCACGCGCGATGTCGTCGACGCCGACCTCCCCGCCGTCCTGGCGATCCGCAACCGGTCCTTCGGACCGCTCGGCACCGGGGGTGACGCCTGGTGGCAACGGGTCTCGGCCGAGACCCTGGGCGGTCGGATGATCGCCGTGGTCGACGAGTCCGGCGCCGTCCTCGGCGCGGGGCGCATCCGGCCCTACGAGCAGGCCTGGGGCGGACGACACCTGCGGATGGGCGGCGTCGCCGGGGTCTACGTCGAGCCGAGCGCCCGCGGCCGAGGCGTCGCGACGACCCTGACCCGCGCCCTGATCACCCGGATGGGCGAGCTCGGCGACGTCGTGTCCTGCCTCTTCCCGACGACGGCCACCCTGTACCGGCGGTCCGGCTACGAGATCGGCGGCGTGCAGACACGGACCACGTATGCCGCCCACCTCCTCCGCGACCTCGGCACCTCCCGCACGGGGCGGGGCGGGCCGGGCGGACTCCGGCCGGCGACCCGCGCCGACGCCCAGTGGATGCACGACCTCGCCCGTGCGGCAAGTGCTCGGCACGGCGTCAGCGGACCGATGGTGCCGTCGGTCGCGGCGCTCGAGGGGACGCTCGAGCGGGACGAGCTCATCGCGTACGCCGTCGACGGTGGCTTCGTCCTCTACGACCTGTCCGAGCAGGCCGTCACGGTGGAGCACCTCGTCGCGACGACCCCGGAGGCCACCGGAACCCTGTGGGGTGTCGTCGGGTCGGGGTCGTCGGCCACGCCGACGGTGCATACCTACCTCGACCCACGGGACCCGGTCACGCTCGGGCTCGGCGGGCTGCCGGCCACGGAGGTGCGACAGATCCCGTGGATGGGGCGGGTCGTGGACCTCGGTGCCGCGTTCGATGGCCGTGGCTTCGGTCCGCACACGTCGGTCGAGGTGGACCTCCTCGTCGAGGACGCCGACGCCCCGGCGAACTCCGGCCGGTGGACGCTGGCGGTGTCAGCAGGCGTCGGCACGGCCACCCGCGCCGACGGCGGGCGCGGCGGGCACGGCGGGCACGGCGGGCACGGCGGGCACGGCGGGCACGGCGGGAGCGTGCTCCGGGTCGAGGCGCGGGGACTGTCTGCGCTGTGGTGCGGATGGTCCGTGTCGCGCCTGCGCCAAGCCGGACTCGCCACGGGCGGCACCCCCGAGGGTGACGCGGCCCTCGACGCCGTCTTCGCGGGTCAGCCCTTCATCACCGAGTACTTCTGAGCCCCACCGACCTCCCCACCCCACCGCGCACCGCCCCCCAGCCCACTGATCGAAAGAGCGATCCGTCCGTTCGGACGGATCGCTCTTTCGATCGGTGGGGGGACGGATCGCTCTTTCGATCAGGACAGCGGGTCAGGGGGTGTGGGCGCTGGGGGTTTTGGCGCTGGGGGTTTTGGCGCGCTCGGGCTCGCGGACGGCAGGGATGGCCACGAGGGCGACGACGGCCATTGCGCCGACGACGAGCAGCGAGTGAAGCACGCCGACGTGGTCACCGAGGAAGCCGAGCAGCGGCGGGCCGGCAAGGAACGCGGTGTAGCCGATCGTCGAGACGACGCTCATCCGGGCCGCGGCGCGCCTCGGGTCGTCGGCGGCGGCGCTCATCCCCACCGGGAAGCCGAGGCTCGCACCGACACCCCAGATCGCTGCACCGACGAAGGCGAGCACCGGTCCGCCGAAGACGACGAGCAGGCAGCCGACGACGGCGGAGACGAACAGGACCCGGAGCACCGGCACCCGGCCGCGCCGGTCGAGGACGCGTGTGCCGAGCAGGCGACCGGCGGTCATCGCGGTCAGGAAGACCGCGAAACCCACGACGCCGACCCAGCGCTCGAGGCCGTAGCCGTCCGAGAGCGCGACCCCGACCCAGTCGTTGGCCGTGCCCTCGGTGAAGGCGGCCGCGAGGACGACGAGGCCGATGAGCAGCGTGCGCGGCTCGAGCCAGGCGGCGCCGATACCGGCTCCCGAGCGCACCTCCGCGCCGGTCTCGTCTGTCTCCACCGACCGGGGCAGGAAGGCGCGCAGGAACCAGGGGGTCACGAGCAGGAGCAGCACGACGACGCCGACGAGGTGCGCGGCGACGGGCACGTGCAGGAACGACAGGCCGGCTCCGATGAGCGCGCTGACGACGGTGCCGGCGCTGAAGGAGGCATGGAAGTGCGGCATGATCGCGCGGCCGAGGAAGCGCTCGACCTCGGCGCCTTCGAGGTTCATCCCCACGTCGAACACGCCGCTGCCGAAGCCGACGAAGAGGAGACCGCCCATCACGACCGCCCGGTTGTCCGCGACGTCGACGCCGATCCCCACCCCGACGAGGCCGACGCTCTGGATGATCGCGGCGCCCATCAGGGTGCGGGCGGCGCCGAGGTGGTGGACGATCCAGCCCGACAGCGGCAGCCCGATGACGGAGCCGAGGGACGCCGCCAGCAGGGTCAGCCCGAGAGCTCCCGCTGACAGCCCGAGCGCGTGCTTGATGTCTGGCACCCGCGAGGCGAACGCCGCGAAGGCTGCCCCGTTGATGGCGAAGGCCGCGAAGACGGCGGTGCGGGCCACTCGGACGGAGGTGGCCGGCGGAGCGCTGGCGACGGACATGGAACAAGCCTCTCAGGGGGACGGCGGCCCGAGCAGTGGCGAGCGGCACGCTTCCCGTGCGGCCGGCCACCTCGTCGGCAGTCGACGGTCGATCGATGGTGGGGTGCGAGACGTTCGAATCGATTCGACTCGAAACGTTTCGATAGCATGCCTCCCATGGTTGCCCGAGGTCAAGCCCGCCCGACGCTCCGCGATGTGGCCGAGCGCGCCGGCGTGTCGGTGTCGACGGCCTCCCTCGTGTTCAGCGGCAAGGGCCCCGTCGCCGAGGCGACCGGCGAGCGCGTCAGGGCAGCCGCCGCAGAGCTCGGCTTCACCGGGCCCAACCCGCTCGCCGCGTCGCTGCGCCAGGGAAGATCGGGCGCGATCGGCGTCCTCGTCGAGGGCCGTCTGCGCATGGCGTTCCGTGACCCGTTCGCCATCGCCGTGCTCGACGGCCTGGCCGAGGTGCTCGAGGCGGTCCCCACCGGCATGCTGCTCATCGGGCAGCCCCGCGACGACGGCGAGTCCGTCGTGCCGCAGCTCGCGCCGCTCGCCCTCGACGCCGTCGTCTTCTCGCTCTGCGGCCCAGGCGAGAACCCTGCGGTCGAGCACCTCGCCGCCCGCGGCATACCGATGTTCAGCACTGGCGTGCCGAGCGACCGCCGGATTACCCAGGTGCGCATCGACGAGCGTGCGGCCGGGCGCGCCATCGCCGAGCACGTCCACGCACTCGGTCACCGCCGGGTGGCCCACGTCGCCATGCCGATGCTGCCGACGAGTGGGGCTGGTCCCGTGCCCGACGACGAGGTGCAGGTCGACGAGGCGCACGTCCCGAGCGTCGGTCGCCTGCTCGGCTTCCGCGACGTCTTCGGGCCGGACGCCCCGGCGGTCCAGACCAGCGACGGGTCGTCGTTCGAGGGCGGCTCGATCGCAGGTCGCGCCCTGCTCGACGTGCCTGAGCGCACCCGGCCCACCGCCGTCGTCGCCCAGTCCGACGTCATTGCCGCCGGCGTCATCCACGCCGCCGAGGAGCTCGGCCTACGCGTCCCGGAGGACCTCAGCGTCACCGGCTTCGACGGCGTCGACCTGCCGTGGCTCCCCCACCGGCTGACGACGATGGACCAGCACGGCCGCGAGAAGGGCCGCATCCTCGGCACGCTCGTGCGCAGACGGCTCGACGGCACGAGACCCCGCAGCGTCACCCAGCCCGTCGAGCTCCGGGTCGGCACGACCACCGCTCCCCCGCGCTGAGCGACCACCGCAGGCGACCGCAGAAAAGAAGACACCCCGCGTACCTGGAAGAGCTCTCCTACCCTTGCTGCATTCCTGCCCTGGGGGAGTTCGGAGAGGTACCACCACGCGGGGTGCCGACGGCCAGTGTATGCCGCAGCCGACGTCAGCCGGAAATCGCCCTGTCCGCCGTGGCCGACCCGGCAACGGCGACCGGTTCCGCCTCGTGCACGCCGTTGACGTGCGGCGGCAGGTGCCGCTCCACGACGAGCGCGATGACGGCGAGCACCACGCAGCCGCCGACGAGGAAGCCGACGTAGACGAGGCCCAGGTCGCGACCGACGAGGACGCTCGAGACGACCGGTCCGACGACGAAGGCCACCGAGAACATCAGCGAGCTGAGCGCGTTGTAACGTCCGCGCAGGTGGTCGGGCGCGAGGTCGTTGACCATCGCGGCGCTCGTCGGTTGGAGCATCGTCTCGCCGAGACCGAAGACCCCGGCGCACGCGGCGAGCAGGACCGTCGCCGTCACCGTGCCCGGCACGAGGGACGTCGCCCCGAGCAGGGACCACGCCACCATCCACGTGAAGGCCATGACGACGGTGACGCGCGTGCGGCGCTTGCCCTCGATGCGCTGCAGCACGAAGAGCTGCAGGACGACGATGACGACGGTGTTGGCAGCGAAGGCATAACCCAGCCCCTCGGTCGAGATCTGCCCCTCGGCTCGCGCGTAGGCCGGCATCCCGGCGTTGAGCTGGGGGTAGCTGACGAGGGCCGCGACCGCGACGAGGAGCAGCAGCGCCCGCAGCTGGGGGTCGCTCAGCAGCGTCAGGTAGGAGACCTTTCCGGATCCCGCGTCGGCAGGCCGCTCCACCCGGTCGCGGGCATGGCGCAGCGCGACGAGCAGGATGAACAGCCCCGGCACGTAGCTGAGGGCGTCGAGGAGGTAGATCGTCACGAAGGTGCCCGGCCGCGAGACGTCCACGAAACGGCCACCGACGATGCCACCGATGCCGATGCCGAGGTTGAGCAGCGTGAAGTTGATCCCGAAGTAGCGCTGTCGCTGCTCGGTCGGGATGAGGTTGCCGATGAGCGCGCTCGAGGCCGGCCACACGATGCCGAAGCCGTAGCCCATCAGCACGAGCGCCACGGCCGCCTGCCCGGTCGTCGTCGCGAGCGCCAGGAGGACGTCGGCGACGAGCAGCGCGACGAGGCTGCTCGCATAGACCCGACGCGGTCCGATGCGATCGATGAGCGCCCCCGCCGGCGTGACGAGCACGATGCCGACACCGGCCTGGAGCGCCAGCAGCAGGCCCACCGTCTCGAGCGGGATCCCGCGCACCTCGTGGAGGTAGACGACCATGAACGGCAGGACGAGGCCCGTGCCGATCGACTGGAAGACGACGGTCGAGATGAGCAGCTTGCCCTCGCGCGGCAGGTCGTGCCAGAACGAGGACAGCCGCGGTCGGGTCGGGGCAGGGCTGGTCGAGCTCACCGGGGCAGTCTGCCGCGCCGCACCGACATCCGTCGCCCGCCTTTCGGGCCGTCCGCCCAGGGGGGAGATGGACGCCGGACGCAGATGGCCCCGCTGCGCTGCGCGCGGCGGGGCCATCTGTCCTGTGGCGGAGGATGGGGGATTTGAACCCCCGAGGGTTTTATCCCAACACGATTTCCAATCGTGCGCACTAGGCCACTATGCGAATCCTCCGTCGGGCAGGCTACCCGAGGCGCACCCCGCACATGAAATCGGCGTGCGCGACGACGCGGACCAGAGCACACTCGCCCCGCATGCCGCGCCCCGACCTCGTGCCTCTCGACACCGACGTCCGCTGGATCCACGGCTCCCCCTCGCCCCGACGGCTCACCGACCCACCCCTGCAGGTCCACGCCCTCGCGCCAGGCACCGTCCTCATCCGACAGAGCAAGGACGTCACCTTCGAGGCGCCGTTCATCCTGCTGCTCCTCGGCGAGCGCCGCGCCCTGCTGCTCGACACGGGCGCCGTCGACGGCACGACGCTGCGCGGGACGGTCGACCGGCTCGTCGCCGACTGGCTGTCCACGCGCACCCCGCCCGACGCATACGACCTCGTCGTCGCGCACACGCACGGACACGGCGACCACGTCGCGGGTGACGCGGCCTTCACCGATCGTCCGCACACGACGGTCGTCGGTCACGACGCCGACGCCGTGCGCGCCTACTTCGGGATCTCCGACTGGCCCGCCGAGGTCGTCACCCTCGATCTCGGCGGCCGCACCCTCGAGGTCTTCGGCATCCCCGGCCATCACGAGGCCTCGATCGCGGTCCACGACCCGATGACCGGCCTGCTGCACACGGGTGACACGGTCTATCCCGGTCGCATCTACGTCGACGACCCCACCGCCCTTCTGGCGACGCTCGACCGGCTCGTCGCCTTCGCCGAGCAGCGCGACGTCCAGCACGTGCTCGGCTGCCACGTCGAGATGACGCGCACCCCCGGCCGCGACTACCCGCTCGGCTCGCGCTACCAGCCCGACGAGCCGTCGCCCTTCATGACCGTCGCGCAGCTGCGCGCGGTCCGCGACGCCTTCCAGACCGTGGCCCGCCGCCCCGGCATCCACCGGTTCGACGAGGTCGTCTTCTGCGTCGGCGAGGGGCCCCGCGTGGTCGTGCCCCTCCAGTCTCGTGCCCTTGTCGAGCAGCTCCGCTGGCGGCTCGGCCTGCTCCGTCGACGCCCGGGCACCTGAGACCGGATTGCCGCGCGTCGACGACTCCTGAAACCATCACGTCCATGTCGCTCGCCGCACTCCACCGCCGCAACCTGCTCAAGGAGATCGACCTGACGCCCGACGAGTTCCGGGCGCTGCTCGACCTCGCCGCCGAGCTCAAGGCCGCCAAGCGGGAGGGCCGCGAGGAGCGACGCCTGACCGGCAAGAACATCGCGCTGCTCTTCGCCAAGACCTCGACCCGCACCCGCTGCGCCTTCGAGGTGGCCGCGGCCGACCAGGGCGCGAGCACGACCTACCTCGACCCGATCGGCTCGCAGATGGGCCACAAGGAGTCGGCCAAGGACACCGCCCGCGTGCTCGGCCGCTTCTACGACGGAATCGAGTACCGCGGCTCGGGCCACGGCGTCATCGAGACGCTCGGCGCCTTCGCGGGCGTCCCGGTGTGGAACGGCCTCACCGACGACTGGCACCCGACGCAGTCCCTCTGTGACGCGCTGACGATGCGCGAGCACGCCGGCAAGCCGGACGACCAGATCGCGTACGCCTACGTCGGCGACGCCCGCTTCAACATGGGCAACTCGCTGCTCGTCACCGGCGCCATCCTGGGCATGGACGTGCGCATCGTCGCGCCACGGTCGCTGTGGCCCGCCGACTCCGTCGTGGCCATCGCGAGGAGGTATGCCGCCGAGACCGACGCGCGGGTCACGCTCACCGAGGACGTGGCCGAGGGCGTCCGCGGTGTCGACTTCGTCCACACCGACGTGTGGGTGTCGATGGGCGAGCCCAAGGAGGTGTGGGCCGAGCGCATCGAGCTGCTCACGCCGTACCAGGTGAACGCGGATCTCCTTGCGCTGACGGGCAATCCGCGGGTCAAGTTCATGCACTGCCTCCCTGCCTTCCACGACCTCGAGACGGCGGTCGGCATGGACGTGCACGAGCAGTTCGGGCTCAAGGAGCTCGAGGTCACCGACGACGTCTTCGAGTCAGAGGCGTCGGTGGTCTTCGACCAGGCCGAGAACCGCATGCACACCATCAAGGCGCTCATGGTCGCCACCCTGGTGCAGCTCGACGCCTGACGTTCACCCGTTCGTGGTGGTGGCGGCCGCGCGCCATGCGGCATAACGGCTGTCATGCACCTTTCGCGCACCCCAGCCCTCGCGGCCGTCGCCGCCTCGCTCGTCGTCCTCTCCGCCGCAGCGGCCGCCGCATCGCCCGGCGACGCGGCCGGCCAGGGCAAGGACGGCCACTACCGGTTCGCCGTCATCGGCGACCTGCCCTACGGTGACGCCCAGGTCGCGGCCCTCCCGCGGTGGGTCGACCAGATCAACGCGACGCCGGACCTGTCGTTCACCATCCACGTCGGCGACATCAAGAACGGCTCGACGCAGTGCACCAACGAGTACTTCAGCATGATCCGCACGCAGTTCGACCGCTTCACGATGCCACTCGTCTACAGCCCGGGCGACAACGAGTGGACCGACTGCCACCGCACCAACAACGGCACCTACGACCCGCTCGAGCGCCTCGCTGCCATCCGGTCGACCTTCTTCACCCAGCCCGGCCACACGCTCGGCGCCGACATGACGGTGGCGTCGCAGGCCGCGGCCGGCTTCCCGGAGAACGTCTCCTTCCGCCGGCAGGGCGTCGACCTGGCGACCCTCCACGTCGTGGGCAGCAACAACGGGCTCCTCCCCTGGCCTGAGCTCGGCCACACCTCGCCGACGCCGGAGCAGGTCGACGAGGAGCGAGCCCGCATGGACAGCGCTGTTGCACAGGTTCGCTCGGCCTTCGCCGGCGCGCGTCAGCGTCACGACCGAGCCGTCGCGCTCTTCCTCCAGGCCGACATGTTCGACCCGACGTATGCCGTGACGTGGGCCGACGACTCGGCCTTCCAGCCGCTCGTGCGCGAGCTCGTCACCCAGTCGGACGCCTTCGACGGCGAGGTCTACCTCTTCAACGGTGACAGCCACGTCTACAACTCCGACAAGCCCCTGGCGGCCGGTTCGCGGTGGCTCGACTTCTACGGCGTGCAGGGCTCCGCGGACAACCTGACACGCGTCACCGTCGACGGCTCGAGCAACAACACGGACTTCCTCGAGGTCACCGTCAACCGCCCGGGAGCCGAGCACGTGCTCTCCTGGCAGCGGGTGCCCTACACGTCCTGACCTTTACCGGGCCAGGGGTCAGCCGCGGCGAGGCACGTAGCGGTGCTCGGGGCGTCCCGTCGAGCCGTAGGCGAGGTCGAGGTCGAGGAGCTGCTTCTTGACGAGCCCGGCCAGGTAGCGCTGCGCCGTCGGGCGGCTCGCGCCGAGGAGCTCCGCGACCTCTGCCGCCCCCACCGGGGCCTGCGCCGCCGTGACGATCTCGAGAACGCGCGCCATCGTCGGCTGCAGCGCATGGGTCGCCGTGGCGCGCCGGGGCGGAGCGCCCCGGAGGCCGTAGAGGACGTCGACGACGTGCTGGTCGGCCTCGGGCGCCCGGTCGATGCGCTCGGCCCAGGCCCGATAGCCCTCGAGCTGCTCGCGCAGCGCGGCGAAGCTGAAGGGTTTGACGAGGTAGTAGAAGGCCCCCAGCTGCATCGCGGTGCGCACCGAGTCGATGTCGCGGGCCGCGGTGACGAGGAGGAAGTCAGGCACCTGCGCACCGGAGGCGGCGATCTGCCGCACGAGGTCGAGCCCGCTGAAGTCCGGCAGGTACATGTCGAGCAGGAGCAGGTCGGGCTCGGTCGCCGCGACCAGCTCACGAGCCTCGGCGCCGGTGTGCGCCTCCCCGACGACCGAGAAGCCCGGCACCCGGGCGACGCTCAGGGCGTGGGCGCGCGCGACGTGGTAGTCGTCGTCGACGACGAGGACGCGGATCATGACACTCCTTGACGGACCCGTAGCGGTAGGTGGACCTCGAAGCGTGCGCCGGCGGGAGAGCTCGCCCCGATCGTGCCACCGGCCCGGGTGACCAGCCGGTGCACGAGGGCGAGCCCCACCCCTCGACGCATGGCACCTCGAGGCTGCTTCGTCGAGTAGCCGTCGAGGAAGACGTCGTCGAGCCGGTCGTCCGGGATTCCTGGCCCCGTGTCGGTCACGGTCAGCACGAGGGTGTCGTCGGAGCAGGTGAGTAGGACGACCACCTCGCCCCGGGGATGCGTCCCCGCGGTCCGGGGGTCGTCCGCCACCGCGTCGACGGCGTTGTCGATGAGGTTGCCGAGCACCGAGACGAGGGGGAGGTGCTCGTCGTGTCCCGCCTCGAGCCGGCTCGCCGGGTCCAGACGCACGACCACGTCCCGCTCCGCGGCGATGGTGGTCTTGGCGAGCAGCAGGGCCGCCACGACGGGTGATCCGACGCGGGCCCGGATCTCCTCGCTGACGAGGGCCGTCTCCGCCTGGAGCTCGCGGCTGTAGCGGGTGGCCTCGTCGACCTCGCCGAGCTCGAGCAGGACTGACAGCACGTGCAGGCGGTTGGAGAACTCGTGCTCCTGCGCACGCAGCGCCGTCGAGAGCCCCTCCATCGAGTCGAGCTGGCGCATCAGCGCCTCGAGCTCGGTGCGGTCGCGGATGGTCACGACCCAGCCCGCGTTGCGCCCGCCGACGAGCACCGGCATCCGGTTGAGCACGAGCAGGTGCTCGTCCGTGACCGCGACGACGTCGACGCCGCCGACCTCCCCGGTGATGACCCTGCGCAAGCGGCCGTCGGGGACGACGTCCTCGACGCGCTGACCGAGCCCGATCGACTCGATGCCGAGCAGGCGCCGCGCCTCGTCGTTGAGCACGTTGATGGCGCCCTTGGCGTCGACGGCCAGCACGCCTTCCCGTATGCCGTGCAGCATCGCCTCGCGCTCCTGCACCAGCGCGACGATCTCGGCCGGCTCGACACCGAACGTCACCCGTTTGATGGCGCGTGCGAGCAGGAGCGAGGCCGCGACGCCGAGGGCGAGGGCGACCGCCGCATAGAGGGCGATGTCGAGCACCTCTGCCGTCAGCCGGACCCCGACCTCGGACTCGAGGATTCCCACGGACACCTCACCCACGGTGCGCCCCGAGGCGTCGACGATGGGAGCGCGGGCGTTGGCGGAGCGACCGAGGCTCCCCTCGTCGATGCCCGTGTGCACCTGCCCGTCGAGGGCCACCACGGGCTCCTCGATGCGCTGCCCGATGAGGGCCGGGTTGGGATGGGAGTAGCGCAGCCCCGTGCGGTCGATGATGACGACGTAGGAGGCGCCCGTCGAGGCCCGCACCTGCGACCCGAGGGCCGGCAGCACGTGGGACGGGTCGCCGTCCACGACCTCCCGGGCGACCTGCGGCACCCGGCCGAGGGTCACCGCGATCCCGCTCGCCTGCTCGATGGCGTGCGCATCGGCGGTCTGTGACGTCAGGCGCGCGAAGAGCGCGAAGCCGACGGCGAGCGTGACCACGACGATCCCGAGCACGGCCAGCAGGATCCGGGCGGCCAGCGTCCTGCCCAGTCGCGGCATACGCCTCCTCCGCTCCTGCCCGCCCCGCCCCGTCGTGGCGCGTGGTCCGGTGACGCCGACGTCGGCGTCGCCACCAAGCATGGCTGAGCAGATTGCACAAAACCATCTCTATCGCGGCTATCGGCGGCAACGAGCACAAGCATTCCGGCCGGACGTGGCCCGCTCCTACGGTGACGCAACTCAACGAGGAGAAAGGGCGGGGCCAATGGCGGCCATCGAGCTACGCAACGTCACCAAGAAGTTCGCCACGGCGGACGGCGGGACCTACACCGCGATCCAGGACCTGTCGCTGACCGTCGAGGACGGGCAGTTCTGCGCCGTCGTCGGGCCCACCGGCTGCGGCAAGTCCACGACGCTCACCCTCATCTCGGGGCTGGAGCGCCCGTCCCGCGGTGAGGCCTTCGTCCACGGCGAGCCGGTCCAGGGCATCGACACGGGCACCGGTTTCGTCTTCCAGCAGGATGCCGTCTTCCCGTGGAGGTCGGTCCTCGACAACGTCGCGGCGGGCCCGATCTACCGCGGCCAGAGCCGGACCGAGGCCGCCAAGCTGGCCCGGGACTGGCTGCGCCGCGTCGGTCTCAGCGGCTTCGAGGACCGCTACCCCCACCAGCTGTCGGGCGGGATGCGCAAGCGGGTCGCCCTCGCACAGTCCCTCATCAACCAGCCGCGCGTCCTGCTCATGGACGAGCCCTTCAGCGCGCTCGACGTGCAGACCCGGTCCATCATGTCGACCGAGCTGCTGCACCTGTGGGACCAGACGAAGCCGGCCGTCGTCTTCGTGACGCACGACCTCGAGGAGGCCATCGCCCTCGCCGACAAGGTCGTCGTCATCACCGCCGGTCCCGGCACGGTCAAGGCCGAGTTCGAGATCGACCTGCCGCGACCACGGGTCGTCCAGGAGATCCGCTTCGACCCGCGCTTCACCCGCCTCTACGAGCAGATCTGGGAGGCGCTGCGCGCCGAGGTCGCCGAGGCGTACGCCCGCACGACGCGCGTGGCGGAGGTGGCGTCATGATCGACACCCCCACCCAGAGCGACGGATCCCTCACCGCCCTGGCCGCACAGTTCCCGCCCGAACGGGCGATGACCGGCACCTCCACCCGTGCCCGCGCGAACCGCCGCCGCGTCGTGCTGGCCGGCATGCGGCTCGGCATCGTCGTCGTCCTGCTCGTCGGCTGGCAGCTCTGCGTCAACGCCAAGATCGTCGACCCCTTCTTCTGGGGCGAGCCCAAGGGTGTGTGGGCGGACCTCGTCGACTGGTTCACCGTCGGCACGAGCCAGGGGTCGCTCGCCGACCAGATCCTCGTCACGCTCGAGGAGGCCGTGCTCGGCTTCATCATCGGCTCGATCCTTGGCGTCGTCTGCGGCATCGCCCTCGGCCGCGTCCGGGTGCTCTCCGAGCTCTTCGCCCCGTTCCTCAAGGCCGCGAACTCGATCCCGCGCATCATCCTCGGCTCGATCTTCACCGTGGCCTTCGGCTTCGGCATCCAGTCGAAGGTCATCCTCGCCGTCGTCCTCGTCTTCTTCGGCGTCTTCTTCAACGCCTTCCAGGGCGCCCGCGAGGTCGACCGCAACCTCATCGCCAACGCCCGCCTGCTCGGCGCCTCCCGCTGGCAGGTGACACGCGACGTCGTGCTCCCCTCCGCCTTCACGTGGATCCTGGCGAGCCTGCACATCAGCTTCGGCTTCGCCCTCATCGGCGCCCTCGTCGGCGAGATCCTCGGCGCCAACCAGGGCCTCGGGCTGCTGATCCGCTCGTCGCAGAACAACTTCGACATGAACGGGGTGCTGGCCGGCATGGTCCTCGTCGCCGTCATCGCCCTGACGGCGGAGGCACTCATCACCGTCCTCGAGCGGCGCCTGCTGCGGTGGCGCCCCCCGCAGACCCATGGAGGTGCGGCCGTCGAGTAGCCCCCGCATCCCACCAGCACCTCAGCACCTCAGCACGCACCCATCACGCAACAGACTCAAAGGAGAGTTCCCATGAACACCAAGCGCATCGGCGCAGCAGGCGCTGCCTTCCTCGCCGCCACCACGATGGCCGCCTGTGCCAACAACGCGTCGGGCTCCACGACGGCCGCCGGCGCCGGCGCCGCCACGGTCGACGCGAGCGCACCCACCGTGACGATCATGGTCGGCGGCATGAGCAAGCAGATCTACCTGCCCTTCATGCTGGCCAAGCAGCTCGGCTACTACGCCAAGGCCGGGATCAACGTCAACCTCGTCGACGAGCCCGCGGGCGGCGACGCCACGCAGAACATGCTCGCCGGGCAGGTGCAGGGCGTCGGCGGTTTCTACGACCACAACATCGCCCTCCAGGCGCAGGGCAAGTCGTCCGAGGCCGTCGTGTCGATGCTCCAGATCCCCGGTGAGGTCGAGCTGTGCCGCAGCGACCTCAAGGGCGCCGTCAAGAGCCCGGCCGACTTCAAGGGCCGCTCGCTCGGCATCACCGACACGGGCTCCTCGACCGACTTCCTGACCCAGTACCTGAGCAAGAAGAACGGCGTGGACCCCTCGCAGGAGACCCGTCGCGGCGTCGGCGCCGGTCAGACCTTCATCGCCGCGATGAAGCAGAAGGCCATCGACTGCGGCATGACGACGGAGCCCACTGTCTCGCAGGCAGTTTCAGACGGCACGGCCTTCATCCTGCTCGACATGCGCACGGCCGAAGGCTCCAAGGCCGCACTGGGCGGCACCTACCCGGCGACCTCGCTCTACATGCCGACCGACTGGGTCAACAGCAACAAGGCGACGGTGCAGAAGCTCGTCAACGCCTACGTCTCGACCCTCGCCTGGATCCAGCAGCACGACGGGGCGGCGATCGCCGACAAGATGCCCGCGGCGTACTACAAGGGCGTCGGCAAGGACGCCTACGTCAAGGCCCTCAACAGCGAGAAGGGCATCTTCAACCCGACCGGCCTCATGCCGGAGGACGGCCCCAAGACGTGTCTCGCGGTCCTAGGCGAGTTCAACCCGAAGGTCCAGGGCAAGAGCATCGACCTGGCCAAGACCTACACGAACGAGTTCGTCAAGGCCGCGACCTCGGTGGGCTGACCCCGAACCCCCAACTGGGAGGATGCCGTCCGGCGCGGTCCGCGCCGGACGGCATCGTCACGTCCGGGTCAGTTCTGGGCCGTCCCGGTCGGGCACTGGCGAAGCGTCTGGGTCGGGGTGGGGACGACCGGGACGTTGCCGAAGCTCTTCCAGCCCTGGCCCACGACGAGGTCGATGGTGTCGCCCTTGCGCTTGTCGTCGACGAGAACGGCCTGCGGCACGTGGCTCTTGACCAGCTCCGCCGACGCGGCTCCCTCGGAGCCGAAGCGGATCTGGGCGGTCTGCGCGATGGTCGCCTTCAGCGGGTCGTTGCCGACCGCCTTGACCTTGAAGCCACGCTCGGTCGCGGTCTTGGCGACCGCGGCGGCCAACCCCCGGCGCGACGTCGAGTTGTAGACGTTGAGGCTCACGTCGGCCGGCTCGAGCGGCACGACCGGGGCCGCCGTCGTGCACGGCGTCGGCTTGGGGGCCGTGTCGCGGAAGTACGTCGACGCGTAGTAGAACGCACCGCCCAGGCCGAGCAGGACGACCACGATGACGATCGCCGATCGGCGTTGACGTCGCACCCGGTACCTGCGGTCGTCCTGGTCAACGACCTCCGACATCCACGCTCCTTCGTTCGTCAGCCCCCCTGGCCGGGCGGCTCTGTGTCAGGAGAGTACGAGGACTCGGGCGTGAAGGACAGGTCTCTGCTGCAGCGCGGCGCGAAGAGCTCGGTGCAGCCCGTCCTCGAGGTAGAGCTCGCCCTCCCACTCGACGCAGTGGGGAAAGAGGTCGCCGTAGAACGTCGAGTCGTCCGCGAGAAGGCCGCGCAGGTCGAGCGTGCTCTTGGTCGTGATGAGCTCGCCGAGCTGCACCACCCGTGGCGGGACGTTCGACCAGTCCTTGGTCGTCTCTAGTCCATGGTCGGGGTACGGGCGGGAGTCGCCGACGGCCTTGAAAATCACCGGGACAGCATAGACATCGAACGTGAACACCCGAGGCTAGAGTGCGAGGCGTGACCGAGACCGCAGCCTCAGGAGCCCCTCAGACGGGCGCAACGGGCGACACCACCCAGATCGACGAGATCCGCGCCGGCTACGCGTTCGACGGTGCCGTGCTCAGGCTGGGTGCCGCCGTGGTGGACGGGCAGGCCCACGCCGACGCGCCGGTGCAGATCCCGCTGAGCGTGCTCAACCGCCACGGCCTCGTCGCCGGCGCGACCGGCACCGGCAAGACGAAGACGCTCCAGCTCATGGCCGAGCAGCTGTCCGACCAGGGCGTCCCGGTCTTCCTCGCCGACCTGAAGGGCGACCTCTCCGGCCTCGCGACTCCCGGCGAGGGCGGCGACAAGATCACCAGCCGCGCAGCCGACGTCGGCATGCCGTGGACGGCGACGGCATACCCCACCGAGTTCTTCTCGCTCGGCGGCAAGGGCGAGGGCATCTCGATCCGCGCCACGATCACGAGCTTCGGTCCGACCCTGCTGAGCAAGGTCCTCGGCCTCAACGACACGCAGGAGAGCAGCCTGGGGCTGATCTTCCACTACGCCGACAAGAACGGCCTCGCCCTGCTCGACCTCAAGGACCTGCGCGCCGTCATCACCCACCTGACCTCCGACGAGGGCAAGGCCGACCTCAAGGACCTCGGCGGCCTCTCGAGCGCGACGGCCGGGGTCATCCTGCGCAACCTCATCACCTTCGAGGACCAGGGCGCCGGCGACTTCTTCGGCGAGCCCGAGTTCGAGACTAGCGACCTGCTGCGCACGGCCGCCGACGGCAGGGGGATGATCTCCTGCCTCGAGCTCCCCCAGGTCCAGGACCGCCCGCAGCTCTTCTCCACGTTCCTCATGTGGATGCTCGCCGACCTCTTCCACGACCTGCCCGAGGAGGGCGACCTCGACAAGCCGAAGCTCGTCTTCTTCTTCGACGAGGCCCACCTGCTCTTCGACGACGCGAGCAAGGCGTTCCTGCAGGCCATCGAGCAGACGGTCCGGCTCATCCGCTCGAAGGGCATCGGCGTCTTCTTCGTGACGCAGTCGCCCAAGGACGTCCCCGCCGGTGTGCTCGCCCAACTCGGCAACCGCGTCCAGCACGCCCTGCGGGCCTTCACCCCCGACGACGCCAAGGCGCTCAAGCAGGCCATCGCGACCTACCCGCACACGGCATACGACATGGAGAAGCTCCTGACGAGCCTCGGCATCGGCGAGGCGGTCGTCACGGTGCTGTCCGACCGGGGCGTGCCGACGCCGGTCGCGTGGACGCGCATGAAGGCCCCGAACTCGCTCATGGACCCCTCGCCCCAAGCGACGATGGACGCCGTCATCGGCGCGTCGCAGCTCAAGGCGAAGTATGCCGACGTCGTCGACCGCGAGTCCGCCTACGAGAAGCTCGCGGCCCGGCTCCAGGCGGCCCCGGCCGCGCCCGCCGCCTCCCCGGCGCCGTCCCCGGCGGCCCCCGCTCCCGCGTCCGCGTCGAAGCGCGCCCCCAAGGAGGAGCCGAGCATCATCGAGCAGGTCGCCGGCAGCACGGCGTTCAAGTCGATGCTCCGCTCCGCCGGCACGGTCATCGGCCGCGAGATCACCCGCAGCCTCTTCGGGACGCGCCGCCGCTGACTACGCGTCGAACTCGATGTCGTCGAGGTCGCCGTCGACGTCGGCGAAGTAGCTGATGACCCGGATGTCGGGCTCGTCGAGCACCTGGAGCACGAGCTGACGCAGCTGGATGACCTGCCCGTTGTCGCGACGGATCCGCTTGGTGCGGCCGCGGGTCGGGTCGGTGTCGTGGCGCTCCCACCACTCGACCGTCGCGGGGTTCGACTTGAAGATCTCGTCGAGGATCCGCTTGAACGCCGGGTCGTCCGGGTGCCGGGCGTACGCCTCGCGGAAGAGCGCGAGCTGGTCGGCCGCCTCCTGCTCCCAGTCGACGAAGAGGCTGCGCGCGGCGGGGTCGCAGCAGTAGAACCACAGCAGGTTGCGCTCGCGCTTGCTCCGCTTGGTCTCCCAGTCCGTGAAGAGCTGGCAGGCGGTGTGGTTGGCCCCGAGGACGTCCCACCGGGCGCCCACGACGTAGGCCGGGTTGGGCTCGATGGAGTCGAGCAGCTCCTCGAGCTCCTCCGTCAGCTCCTCGGGTGCCTGCGGCCGCCGGGACGGGGTGCCGGTCGCGAGCGCGTGCAGGTGCGAGCGCCCGTCGGAGTCGAGCTTGAGAGCGCGGGCGAGGCCGTCGATGACGCTCTTGCTCGGGCGCAGGTCGCGGCCGCGCTCGATGAGGTCGTAGTACGCCACGGAGATGTTGGCGAGCTCGGCGACCTCGGTGCGGCTGAGGCCCACCCGGCGCCGGCCCTTGGCCCGCTTGATGCCGACCTCCTCGGGCGCGAGCTCGTGTCGGCGCGCACGAAGGAACTCGCCCAGGGGTGAGGGGGTGCGCACACTGAGGGGAACGTCCGTGGTCATGGCGCACATCCTGCCAGTGCGGGCACCGGACTCACCGCCGAGGAGGTCGGCAGGTCAGGCGGCTCAGGTGAGGGGCTGGCCCCCGGTGACACCGAGCACCTCGCCGGTGACGTAGCTCGACTCCGGCGATGCGAGGAAGACGAAGGCCGAAGCGAGCTCGGCTGGCTGGCCGGCGCGCCCCATCGGCGTCTGTTCCCCGAAGCCCTCGACCTTGTCCTCGTCCATGGTGGCGGGGATCAGCGGGGTCCAGATCGGCCCGGGCGCCACGGCGTTGACCCGGATCCCCTGCTGCGCCAGCTGGGCCGCCAGTCCCTGCGTGAAGGCGACGATGCCCGCCTTGGTCGTCGCGTAGTCGAGCAGCTCGGGTGACGGCTGACGCGACTGGATCGACGACGTGTTGACGATCGTGGCGCCCGCCTCCAGGTGGGGCAGTGCCTTCTTGCACAGCCAGAACATCGCGTAGAGGTTCGTCTTCATGACGCGGTCGAACTGCTCCGTGCTCACGTCGGCGATGCCGCCCGGCTGCGACATCTGGTATGCCGCGTTGTTGACGAGGATGTCGATGCCACCGAGCTCTGACACGGCCCGGTCCACGACCTCCGCGCACTGCTCCTCCCGGGTGAGGTCGCCCAGGCACAGCACGGCCTTGCGGCCGGCCTCGCGCACCAGGCGCGCGGTCTCCTCGGCGTCCTCCGCCTCCGACTCCAGGGCCGAGATGAGGACGTCCGCGCCCTCTCGGGCAAAGGCGATCGCCACGGCGCGTCCGATGCCCGAGTCACCGCCGGTGATCACCGCTCGGCGGCCCTCGAGCCGTCCGCTGCCGCGGTAGGTGTCCTCGCCGTGGTCCGGCTCGTCGCCCATGGCGGCCGTCAACCCCGGGTGCTCGATCTGCTCGCCCTCGGTTCGGGGCTGGTCGTGCTGCGTCGTGGGGTCCTGCTCGGTGTACTGGTCATCTGACATGGTCGGCCTCGATCGCGTGGGAACTCAGGGATGCAGGGATGTGCACGGATGTGCCGCGCTCATACCCACCCCCGGCTCCGCACACGCCCGTGGCGCCGAAATCGAGAAGGCCTCCGAGAACGACGAAGGACCCGACTCACGAACGAGTCGGGTCCTGCGCCGATCACACTGGCTGGCGGTGGCGGTGGGATTTGAACCCACGGTGGAGTTACCCCCACACACGCTTTCGAGGCGTGCTCCTTAGGCCGCTCGGACACGCCACCGGGAGAGACCCTACCGGAGCCTGCGGCCCTCGAAGAAATCGACGAGGAGGGCCGCTGACTCCTCGGCGCGGACACCCCCGACGACGTCCACGAGGTGCGTGGCCAGTGGGTCACGGGTCAGGTCCCACACCGATCCGCACGCCCCAGCCTTGGGGTCCCACGCGCCGAACACGATCCGCTCGAGCCGCGCCGCCATCGCCGCACCGGCGCACATGACGCACGGTTCCAGCGTCACCACGAGGGTGCAGCCGTCGAGCCGCCACGAGCCGAGCATCTGCGCTGCCTCCCGCAGGGCGACGACCTCGGCGTGCCCCGTCGGGTCGCCGCGCTCCTCGCGGACGTTGCGCCCACGGCCGACCACGTGACCGTCGGGGTCGACGACGAGCGCACCGACCGGCACGTCCTGCGCCCCCGCTGTCGCCGCGGCCAGGTCGAGCGCCTGGCCCAGCCAGACGGCATACGTCTCCGGTCCGGGGACGGAGCCCTTGCCGGGGGTCTCGGATCTCTTCGCCACGCGCTAAGTTTCCACCCATGGACGTCCACGTCGCAGATCACCCGCTCATCGCGCACAAGCTGACCTACCTGCGCGACAAGCGGACCGACAGCCCCACCTTCCGGCGCCTCGCCGAGGAGCTCGTCACGCTCCTCGCCTACGAGGCCACGCGCGACGTCCGCGTCGAGCCGTTCGACATCGAGACGCCGGTCGCGCCGACGACCGGCATCAAGCTGTCGAACCCCAAGCCGATCATCGTCCCGATCCTGCGCGCCGGGCTCGGCATGCTCGACGGCATGGTCAAGCTCCTGCCGAGCGCCGAGGTCGGCTTCCTCGGGATGATCCGCAACGAGGAGACCCTCGAGGTCTCGACCTACGCGAACCGGCTGCCCGACGACCTCACCGGTCGGCAGGTCTTCATCCTCGACCCGATGCTGGCCACCGGCGGCACGCTCGTCATGGCGATCGACTACCTGACGAGCAAGGGTGCGCGGGACATCACGGCCGTCTGCCTCCTCGCGGCCCCCGAGGGCATCAAGCACCTCGAGGACGAGCTCTCCGAGAGCAACATCCCGGTCAAGGTCGTGCTCGGCACCATCGACGAGAAGCTCAACGAGAAGGGCTACATCGTCCCCGGCCTCGGCGACGCCGGCGACCGCCTCTACGGCGTCGTCTGAGCCGACTCCTGCGTGCGTATGCCCTGGGCTCAGGGCAGGGTGTCGCCCCACTCGGCGTCTCGCGCCCGCCGGTAACGCTCCCCCGCCTTCTTCGAGATGACCTCACGGCCCGCGGTGCCGTCGGGGCGGCACGCCTGGAACTCCACGAAACCCTTGCGCTTCAGGGGGTGGCGGAGGATTCGGGCCGACAGCGCCCCGGTGTGCGCGGGTTGCACGACGCCCGGGGACGCGGCTGCGACCCACGAGAACTTCTCGTCCTCGTAGGACAGCTCGGCGCCCTTGAGGCGGCGGTGCTCGGCGGAGCGTTCCAGGCGGGCGGCGAAGTGACACCAGTCGCCCGGCGCCAGGGGACAGTCCGCCTCGTGGGGGCACGGACCCAGCAGGGTCCAACCTGCCGCCAGGAGCGCCGCCCGGACGCGCAGCACCCGGGCGTAGCCGTCGGGGGTGCCCGGCTCGGCGACGACGACGGCCCGTCCACGCCGCATCGCGTCGGCGACGAGCGCATCCTGCTGGCGCTCGTCGAGCTCGCTGAGGACGTAGGACACGGTGACGAGGTCGGCCTCCAGGTCGGGCCACGCGCCTGCGAAGGCCTGACGGAAGGTCGCGCCGGCCAGGGCCGGCGACGGCGCGTCCGCTGCGAGCGCGCGCCCCAGAGCCAGCGCGTCCTCGACCTGGTCGAGCACCGTGATCGACTCGAGCGAGGCGAAGACGCCGGCCGCCGCCCAGGCCGCCGCACCCGTCCCGCCACCGAGGTCGAGCAGCGAGCGAGGGGCCAGGCCACGGGCCGCGACCGCGTCGAGCACTCGCGCCAGTGCGGCGTGCGTGGCAGGCATCCGGTAGGAGGCATATGCCGCGACGCGCATCCGTGAGGCGAGGATCGGAGCCGATGCGGGGGCCACGGACCGGTAGCGCGCGACGAGGGCCTCGGTCGCCCGAGCCAGCTCCCCGGCGTCGGCCCCACTCGCTGTGCGCGCAAGGGCGCTGCGCAGCGCGGCGGCATGCTCCGGCGTTCGCGACACGCGAGGAGAATAGCGGGCAGGACGGTCTTGCCGACCGACACGCGCGTCCCGGTCCCGCACCCCACCCGTACCGTGCGACACACTGGGAACATCCCTGTGCCGTGGGGCTGTCAGGGCAGCGCCAGCACCTTCCTCCAAGGAGCGACACCACCATGGGCCCCAAGGCCAAGAAGATCATCCTGATCATCGTGCTGGCGTTCTTCGTCTACGCCGTCTTCACCTCCCCGGTCAAGGCTGCCGACATCGTCAACAACGTCTGGGGCATCCTCGTCGACGGCTTCAACGCGATCCTCGCGTTCTTCAGCTCCCTGCTCAACCGCTGATGCGAGCACACTGAGCTCATGGCTTTGCGTCGGAGCATGGAGGTCCCGGCAGGACTGGCTCCGATCCTGCTCCCGGGCGAACGGCTCGTCACCGCCGTTCGCGCCCACTGGGCCAAGCTCGCCGAGCCGGTCGCGACCGCCACCCTCGCCTTGGCAGCAGCGGTGTGGGTGGACTCCAACGTCACGAAGTCGACCCAGGCGGTCGGCACGCTCTTCTGGTGGATCTTCTTCGCCCTGCTCGTGCGCCTGCTCTGGCGCCTGCTCGAATGGAGCCACAACTGGTTCGTGGCGACCGACAAGCGCCTGCTCCTGCGCTACGGCCTGATCGCGCACAAGGTCGCGATGATGCCCCTGCTCAAGGTCACCGACATGAGCTACGTCCGGTCCATCCCCGGCCAGTTCCTCGGCTACGGCAAGTTCGTCCTCGAGAGCGCGGGCCAGGACCAGGCCCTCCGTGAGGTCAAGTGGGTGCCCAACCCCGACCAGACCTACCGTGACATCTGCGCCGAGATCTTCCACATCGTGCCGCCCCGGCGGGCCGACGACCTCGAGGAGATCGTCGGCGATCTCCCCGACGTGCACGGCACCCACGATCCCATCCAGGACCGCCTCGACTCCTACTCCCGGGGCGTGCCGATCCAGCGTCCGGTCGACCGACCCGAGACGGTCTACGAGAGCGACGACCTCAGGCGTCGCCGGCGCGGCCCCGACACCGGCCCGATCTGGCCCGGCTCCGACGACGACTGAGGCAGGTTCCTCACCGACGATGCCCGCACGGGGGCTCGCCGCCGGTCGCGCACCCCGCTAGTTTGTGATGATCCGTACGTCCCCGACCCGCTCGGAGGTCAGCATGAGCGTGTTCCGTACCAAGTCGGTCGAGGCCTCGATGGCTGCGTCCGAGGAGGCCGACCACAAACTGAAGAGGACCCTCAGCGCCCTCGATCTCACGGTCTTCGGCATCGGCGTCATCATCGGCGCCGGCATCTTCACGCTGACCGGCAGGGCGGCGAAGGACTACGCCGGACCGTCGATCGCGCTGTCGTTCGTCATCGGCGCCATCGTCTGCGGCCTCGCCGCCATGTGCTACGCCGAGTTCGCCTCCACGGTCCCGGTCTCGGGATCGGCGTACACCTTCTCCTACGCGACGCTCGGCGAGCTCATCGCGTGGATCATCGGCTGGGACCTGCTCCTCGAGCTCATGCTCGGCGCGAGCGTGGTCGCCCAGGGGTGGTCGGAGTACTTCGTGACCTTCCTCGGGCAACTCGGAGTCACGTGGCCCGAGTCGGTCGGGCCGGGGTCGCACTTCGACCTGCCGGCCTTCCTGCTCATCGCCGGCCTGACGCTGCTCATCGCGTGGGGCATCAAGGAGTCGTTGCGCGTCAACCTCGTGCTCGTCGGCGTCAAGCTCTTCATCGTGCTCTTCGTCATCTTCGCGGGCATCCAGTTCATCAACCGCGACAACTGGTCGCCCTTCATCCCGCCGTCGCAGCCGGGCAAGGCCGCGGAGGGCCTGACGACGCCCCTGCTCCAGGTCATCTCCGGGATGACCCCTGCGACGTACGGCGTCATGGGCATCATGGCCGGCGCCGCCATCGTCTTCTTCGCCTACATCGGTTTCGACGTCGTCGCGACGACGGCTGAGGAGGCCAAGAACCCGCAGCGCGACCTGCCCCGCGGCATCCTCGGCTCCCTCGCCATCTGCACGGTGCTCTACGTCGCCGTCACGCTCGTCATCACCGGCATGCAGAACTACAAGGACATCGACCCCAAGGCCGCCTTGGCGACCGCCTTCACCCACGTCGGCAAGGACGGCTACGCAACGCTCATCTCGGCCGGCGCCGTGGCAGGCCTGACCACCGTGGTCATGACCCTCATCATCGGCGCCACGCGCGTGACGTTCGCGATGAGCCGCGACCACCTCATCCCGGCGGGGCTGGGCCGGACCAACCCGAAGACGGGCACGCCGATCAGACTCACGCTCATCATCGGCACCGTCGTGGCCCTCATCGCCTCGTTGACCCCCATCGGCAAGCTCGAGGAGATGGTCAACATCGGCACGCTGACGGCCTTCATGCTCGTCTCGCTCGCCGTCCCGATCCTGCGCAAGCGCCGCCCCGACCTCAAGCGGTCGTTCACGGTGCCGGGCAACCCGGTCGTGCCGTGGCTGTCCGCGGCCGCCTGCTTCTACCTCGTGCTCAACCTCTCGGTCGAGACGTGGATCCGCTTCATCGTGTGGATGGTGCTCGGCTTCCTCATCTACTTCTTCTACTCGCGCCAGCACAGCAGGCTCGCGACGGGCGAGGAGGAGGCCGGCCTCACGGGCACCCCGGAGGTCCTGAGCGAACGCTGACCCCGCACCCCAGCATGCCCAGCAGCCCGCCCGTGACGTCACGGGCGGGCTGTCGGCTTCACCGCCTGCCCTGGTCGCCGGTGGTCCGGCTCGCACTGGCAGGGGCAGTCGGGCAGGCATGCGCGTTCGAAGCAGTCGTCGAAGCACGAGCACTCCGGCTCGGGTTGGGTGGCGCGGCGGGCCTCAGCCGCAGCCACGCCGCTCCAGTAGGCGACCCGGCGATCCTCACGGAGCCCGCTGACCGTGGGGTGGTCGACCGGCACACCTCCACGCCCGCGGCGGGTGGCCCGGGAGGGGCGCTGCTCGAACCATCCCCGCGCCTCCGGCGTCCCGCGCCGCGGGTGGACCCGGTCGGAGGGTGCATCCTGGGGCGGCCGGACGTCCAGGTGGCCCGGGAAGCGCCGGTCCGCGCGGTCACGCAGGACGTCGACCGGGATGGGCTCCACCTCGCGGCCGGCATGGTCCACGACGGCAAGCCGAAGGCCGGCTCTTCCGAGGATGACCGACAGCGTCGCCGTGTCCACCTTGGTGACCCCCGACTCGAGCCGCCCGATGGTGGCCCTCGACATGCCGATCTCATCGGCGAGCTCCCGCTGGCTGAGGTCCGCGATTCGCCGCGCGCGCACGATGTAGCGCGCACCGTCGAAGATCTCGCTCGACAGGTCCGTGTCACCCGGCTCTGCAGACCCTGGGGAACCTTCCCGTTCCGTCTCGCTCACGGCCACCGCCTCCCTCGTGCACGAGATGCTGGCAGGGACGGCTGACACTCCTTCACTTTTGGCTACACTTCTTGCCGCGCTCGCGACCTGCTCCCCAGAGCGGAGCAAGGTCCGATACGCAAGCACCCGACAAACCGTCCCACGACTCGGCACTTGCTCCGGAAGGCGGAGCAGGTCACGAGGAGGCGGCGCGAAGTCCCACTCCCGACGACGTCCTGCTCAGAGTTCCTTGATGATGTCCTCGACGCGCTCCTTGGCGTCGCCGAAGAGCATGGCGGAGTTGTCGCGGAAGAAGAGCGGGTTCTGGACCCCGGCGTAGCCGGCGTTCATCGAGCGCTTGAAGACGACGACGTCCTTGGCGTTCCACACCTTGAGCACCGGCATTCCGGCGATCGGCGAGGTCGGGTCCTCGGCTGCCGCCGGGTTGACCGTGTCGTTGGCGCCGATGACGAGGACGACGTCGGTGTCGGGGAAGTCGTCGTTGACCTCGTCCATCTCCAGGACGATGTCGTAGGGCACCCTGGCCTCGGCGAGGAGCACGTTCATGTGGCCCGGGAGCCGGCCCGCGACCGGGTGGATGCCGAACCGCACGTCGACCCCGCGCTCGCGCAGCTTGGACGTGAGTTCGGCGACCGGGTACTGCGCCTGCGCGACGGCCATGCCGTAGCCGGGGGTGATGACCACGGACGACGCGTTCCTGAGCAGGTCGGCGACCTCGGCCGCATTCGTCTCGCGGTGGTCGCCGTAGTCGACGTCCGAGTCGAAGACCGCCCCGTCGGAGCCGAACCCGCCGGCGATGACCGACACGAACGACCGGTTCATCGCCGTGCACATGATGTACGACAGGTACGCACCGGACGAGCCCACGAGCGCGCCGGTCACGATGAGCAGGTCGTTGCCGAGCATGAAGCCCGCCGCAGCCGCCGCCCAACCCGAGTAGCTGTTGAGCATCGACACGACGACGGGCATGTCACCTCCGCCGATCGAGGCGACCAGGTGCCAGCCGAACGCGAGCGCGATGGCCGTCATGACCAGCAGCGGCACGATCGAGTGCGCCGCCACGAACCAACCGAGCAGGCCGGCGGACACCACAAGGGCAGTGAGGTTGAGCCAGTGCCGCGCCGGCAACATCAGCGGCTTGCTCGAGATTCGCGCCGACAGCTTGAGGAAGGCCACGATCGAGCCCGTGAACGTCACGGCGCCGATGAAGACGCCGAGATAGATCTCGACGAGGTGCACCGAGTCCCCCGCGCCGCCGGACGCGAGGAAGGTGTTGAGCCCGACGAGCACCGCCGCCGCGCCGACGAACGAGTGGAGCATGGCGATCAGCTCGGGCATGCCGGTCATCTCGACGCGTCGCGCGCGCCAGATGCCGATCACGGCGCCGATGGCCATCGCAACCGCCACGGCGATGACGTTGCCCCAGGGGGCATCGCGCAGGGCGAGCCAGAGGGTGGCGACGAGGGCGATCCCCATGCCGACCATGCCGAGCACGTTGCCGTCACGCGCGGTCTCGTGCTTCGAGAGCCCGGCCAGCGACATGATGAAGAGCAGGGCGGCGACGATGTAGGCGGCCTGGATGAGCGAGGTGCTGACGTCGGTCACGGTTCAGCCCTTCCGGAACATCGTCAGCATGCGGCGGGTCACGGTGAAGCCACCGAAGATGTTGATGCTCGCGATCAACGTGGCGAGGAAGGCCAGGACCATGATCACCAGCTGCGAGCCCGGCGACGTGCGCGCCGCACCCAGCTGGAGCAGGGCACCGACGACGATGATGCCGCTGATCGCGTTGGTCACCGACATCAGCGGAGTGTGCAGGGCGTGGTGGACGTTGCCGATGACGTAGTAGCCGATGACGACCGCGAGCGCGAACACGGTGAAGTGGCCGAGGAAGCTCGGGGGTGAGACGGCCGCCACCACCGCGAACACGACCGCACCGACGGCCATGACGGCATACCTCCGGCGTGGGTCCTTCGGTGGCTCAGGCTCTTTGACGACCTTCTTGCCGGCCGGGGACTGCGCTACAGAGGCAGCGCTGACCTGGATGGCGGGCGGGGGCCACAGCAGCTCACCGTCCTTCGCCACCGTCATGTTGCGCTGGACGACGTCGTCGAAGTCGAGGACGAGCTGGCCGTCCTTGCCCGGCGTGAGCAGCTTCATGAGGTTGACGAGGTTGGTGCCGTAGAGCTGCGATGCCTGGGTGGGCAGCCGGGCCGCGAGGTCGGTGTAGCCGATGATCCGGACGACGTTGCCGGTGACGACCATCTCGTCGGCGACCGAGCCCTCGACGTTGCCGCCGTTGGCCGCGGCCATGTCGACGATCACGGAGCCCGGCTTCATCGCCGCGACCATGTCGGCGGTGATGAGCCGGGGCGCCGGGCGCCCGGGGATGAGCGCCGTCGTGACGATGATGTCGACGTCGGGGGCCTGCGCGGCGTACAGCTCCGCAGCCCGCCGGTTGTACTCCTCGCCCATCTCCTTGGCGTAGCCGTCGCTCGACGCGGCGGCGGCGTCGACCTCGGGCATCTGCACGGCGAGGAAGTCGGCGCCCATCGACTCGACCTGCTCGGCCACCTCGACGCGGGCGTCGGTCGCGCGGACGATCGCGCCGAGCGACCGCGCGGTCCCGATCGCGGCGAGACCCGCGACGCCGGCCCCGGCGACGAGCACCTTCGCGGGCGGCACCTTCCCAGCCGCCGTCACCTGGCCGGTGAAGAACGACCCGAACTCGTGGGCGGCCTCGACGACGGCGCGGTAGCCGGCGATGTTGGCCATGGACGACAGGACGTCCAGCGACTGCGCCCGGCTGATGCGGGGGACTGCGTCCATGGCCATGGCCGTGACACCGGCGGCGCGGAGCCTCTCGACGAGATCGGGACTGATCGCCGGCGCCAGGAGCGAGACGAGGACGGTGCCCGGTCGCAGCCGAGCGATCTCCATGTCCGAGGGTGCGTTGACCTTGTGCACGACCGGCGAGGCCCACGCCTCGTCGGCGGTGACGACGCGAGCACCCGCGACGGCATACGCCTCGTCGGAGAAGCTCGCCCGGTCTCCCGCTCCGCTCTCGACGGCCACGTCGTAGCCGAGAGCCACGAGCTGCTCGACGGTCTTGGGCGTCGCGGCGACACGTGTCTCACGGGCACGGGATTCACGGGGGACACCGATCTGCACGCTGGGCTCCTTCGCGCGGAGGGCTGGGGCACTGGTTCCCGAACCTAGAGCACGAGGAGCGGCTGGCGGAGGGTCTGCCGGGCACGTCACACAAAAGAGACGCAGCCGAGCCCGGCATCTCTGATCGTGGGCAGCGGCAGCGGCAGCGGCGGCGGCGGCAGGGACGGTCCGACAGCGACGATCAGGCCAGGGCCTTCGCCTTGAGGGAGGCGAACTCGTCGGCGGAGATGGCTCCCGAGTCCAGGAGTTCCTTCGCCTTGGCGATCTGCTCCGGGGCCGAGGAACTCGTGCCCGCCACCGAACGGACGTAGTCCTCCTGCGCCGTGCGGGCCTCCTCGTACTTCTTCGCCGCGCGCTCGTTCATGCCACGCCCGCGGACGATGAGGTAGACGACGGCCGTGATGAAGGTGAAGAAGACGAGGCAGATGACCCAGACCGCCTTCATCACCCCGGAGACCTCGGGGTCGCGGAAGAGGTCGGCGACGATCGAGAACAGCACCATGAGGTACGTCGCAAACGCGAAGAAGACGATGATGAACCAGATGATGTCCCAGAACGACATGTCCGGACGACCTTTCTCGTAGGGCAGCGACCCCGTCGGGGGTGCTCACAGCCATCGTCTGGCCGCCCTCCGCTCGCGGCATCATCCCCACGGGGTGACTGTGCCTCCCGACGCGTCAGCGGTCCACGGGGTGACTGTGCCTCCCGACGCGTCAGCGGTACTCGGGGTTGTGCCACCCGAAGCGCTCACCCGAGTTCCAGGACGAGCGGACGTTGCCGTATGCCGGCACGCCGCCCGCGTCGTGCAGCATCCTCGCGAGGTGCATGAGGTTCCACGTCATGAAGGTCGTGTTGCGGTTGGTGAAGTCGTTCTCCGGCCCCCCGCTGCCGGGGTCGAGGTAGCTCGGTCCCGGGCCCGCCTCGCCGATCCATCCCGCGTCGGCGTTGGGCGGGATGGTGTAGCCGACGTGCTGGAGGCTGTAGAGCACGTTCTGGGCGCAGTGCTTGATGCCGTCCTCGTTGCCGGTGATGAGGCAGCCGGCGACCCTGCCGTAGAAGAGGTACTGCCCCTGGTCGTTGAGCATCCCGCTGAGTGAGTAGATCCGCTCGATGAGGCGCTTCGTGACACTCGAGTTGTCACCGAGCCAGATCGGGCCGGCGACGACGAGGATCTGGCTGTCGAGGATGCCGGGGTAGAGGTCCGGCCACGCGTCGGCCTGCCAGCCGTGCTCGCGCATGTCGGGGTAGACGCCCGTCGCGACGTCGTGGTCGACGAAGCGGATCTCCTCGACGGTCACGCCGTGCTCGCGCATGATGGCCGCGCTGGCGTCGACGAGCCCCTGGGTGTGGCTCAGCTCGGGGCTCTTCTTGAGGGTGCAGTTGACGTAGGTGGCCCTGAGGCCGCTGAAGTCCCAGTCGCTCATGACGGTCATGAAGCCGACTGTCCTCCGACAAGCGCGCGTGTCGCAGGGGATCGGGCGGTTTCAGCGACGTGTGTAGCGCATGACCTGTCGGATGATGAGGATGGCGACGACGGAACCAGCAGCGCCGGACAGGCCAGCGACCGCCTCGTAGGTCAGGCTCGTGCGGAGCGCGCTCATGAGCGCGTCGAGCGACTCCGGCTGCTGCAGGCCACCCTGGGTGCCACGTCCGAGCACCACGAGCACCACGTTGACGCCGATGACGATCCAGAACGCGATCACGAGCCGCGGGGTGGCGGCCGGACGTCCGGGCCGCGCCCGGGGGCTGGCGTGCTCGGTGCCCCAGATCAGGTCGCGCAGGGCGAGCGGTCCGAGGACGAAGTTGGCGAACGGGATGAACCAGCCGCCGATCGCGAGGCCGGTGCCGCGCGTGTAGAGGCTGTGGTCGGAGCGGTCCGAGGTCCAGACCCGGTGGAACCAGACGAGCAGGAACACACCCGCAAGCGAGCCGACGCCGAGGATGAGCCCGTAGAGGCCGTCGGCGCCCTGCGCTTCGCGCTCGATGGCCGCGAAGTCCCGGCCGTCGAGGAGCCCCATGACCTTGAGGTCGACCGAGGCCAGGTAGAGGTTGGCGACGGCGGCGACGACGAACAGCATCTGCGCCATGACCGCGAGCACGGCCGTGGACTGCCGCCACGGGCGCACCGTGACGTTCTTGAAGTTCGCGGTCACACCCGGCTGGAAGTCCGGGGCGCCCTCGACGGAATGGGCTGCGGTGGGAATCGGCGGCTCGGGCGGTGCGGCGGGCTGGGTCATGACGATTCTCCCCTGTTGGTGTGATGTGCGCCCGAAACGTACATCAGCCCTTGCGGTGCACGGGCGATTCCAGGGCAAATCGCCGCATGACCCCGCGGGTCACATCTGCTCGGGCGACTCCAGTCCCAGCAGGTCGAGACCGGTCGTCATGACCCGGAAGACGAGGGCGCACAGCGTCAGGCGCGACTCCTTGACCTCGTCGCGCTCGGCCTTGAGCACGGGGCAGTTCTCGTAGAACGCCGAGAACGCCTGGGCCAGCTCGAACAGGTAGCCGGCCAGCCGGTGCGGCTCGTAGGTGTCGCCAACCTCGGCCACGACGTCGCCGAACCCGAGCAGGTGCGTGGCGAGGGCCCGCTCGTGCGGCTCACCGAGCAGGATCGGCGCGTGCTGGGCAGCCGGGTCGAGCCCGATCTGGCGGAAGATCGACCGGATGCGGGCGACGACGTACTGGAGGTACGGGCCGGTGTTGCCGGTGAGCGCGACCATGCGGTCGAGGTCGAAGACGTACTCGCTGTCGTGCGCGACGGACAGGTCGGCGTACTTCACGGCCCCGATGCCGATCTGCCGGGCGATGGCCGCCCGGACGGTGTCGTCGAGGTCCGGTCGCGTCTCGTCGATGACGGCACGCGCCTTCTCGATGGCCTCCTCGAGGAGCGCCATGAGCCGCAAAGGCGCCCCCGAGCGCGTCTTGAGGATCTTGCGATCCTCGCCGAGCACGTTGCCGATCTGCACGTGGACGGGGACGACGTCGTCGGGCAGCCAGCCGGCCTTGCGCGCCGTGTCCCACACCATGTTGAGGTGCAGCGACTGCGGCGCACCGATGACGTAGAGCACGCGATGGGCGCCGAGATCGTGCACGCGGTACTTGATGGTCGCGAGATCCGTTGTGGCATAGCCGTATCCACCGTCGGACTTGCGGATGATGAGCGGCACCGGCTTGCCCTCGCGGCCGGTGTAGCCGTCGAGGAAGACGCACAGCGCCCCGTCGGACACCTCGGCGATGCCGCGCGCCTCGAGCTCCTCGCAGATGCCGGGGAGGGCGTCGTTGTACATCGACTCGCCCGCGAGGTGCAGGTCGGTCAGCGTCACACCGAGGGTCGAGTACAGCTTGTTGAAGTAGACCTTGGAGAGGTCGACGAGCTCGTTCCAGAGCCTCAGGGTCTCGGCGTCACCGGCCTGCAGGAGGACGACCCGCGAGCGAGCGCGCACGTTGAAGTCGCCGGCGCTGCCGGCAGGTACGGCCTTCTCGGCGGTGTCGAACTTGACGCGGGCAGCCTGGTAGAAGGCGTTCGGGTCGGTGACGAGCAGACCGGCCTCGTCCGAGCCCTCCCCGACGTCGAGCAGGTGCTCGATGAGCATGCCGAACGGCGTGCCCCAGTCGCCGATGTGGTTCTGGCGGATGACGTTGTGCCCCAGGTGCTCGAGAGTGCGAGCGATCGAGTCGCCGACGACGGTCGTGCGCAGGTGCCCGACGTGCATCTCCTTGGCGACGTTGGGCGCGGAGTAGTCGATGGGGATGTTCTGCGTCGGCTGGAGCGGGACGCCGGCGCGCTCGTCGGCCTCGGCCTCCTGCAGCAGCCCGGCGATCCAGGCGTCGGAGAAGGTGAGGTTGATGAACCCCGGGCCGCTGACCTCGACGGAGTCGCACACACCGTCGAGGTCGAGCGCGGCGACGATCTTGGCCGCGACTTCGCGTGGCGGCATCCCGACCTTCTTGGCCAGCGCGAGCGCGGCGTTGACCTGCACGTCGGCGAACTGCGACGGACGCAGCACCGGGTCGGCCTCGCGGAAGTCGTCACCGAGGGCGGTGGCGATCGCGGACTGGACCTTGGGCGTGAGCGCGACGAGCGGGGAGACCATGCCGGCAGTCTATTTGGGCCAGTCGGGTGCCCGCGCCACGGTTTCCGGCGGGCACCGAGGGCCGAGAACGCCGCTCCCGCCCCCGTATGGGTCCGGGCAAGGGTGTGGCCACGTGCACGTGTGCACGTGGCCACTCGGCCTGCTCTGACTCGACCCGTCAGGGCGAGGTCACTCGCCCTCGCGGTGGAAGCCCGCGCGGCGGGCTGCCTCCTCGTTGTAGAACCACACGTCGGGCTCGACGTCGTCGTAGCCGGCGTCGTCGGGACCGAGGAACGTCGTGCCCTCACGCCGACCCTTGACCGCGTGGCCGAGCGGTTGCGCGCCGTCGGCGATGGGTGCGGCCGAGCCGAGTCCGAAACCGCCGTCGACGACCTCGTCGAAACCGGACATCCGGCGGCCGGAGGTCGAGTCGTCGATGGACCAGGCAGTGTCGGTCGGCGCCGCCGTGCCGCGCTGCTGCTCGCCGTGCTCGGCGTGCTCGGCGTGCTCGGCGTGCTCGGCGCGGTCGTCGTCCGCGGGGCCGGTGCTGTCCGGGGCGTCGGTCCAGGCCGTGTCGGTGGCGCCGCCACTCGCACTCTCGGTCGCGTCGTCGCTGGCCGGCTCTGCCAGCTCGTCGTCCTCGTCGCTCTCATGGGAGTGCGGGGCCATGTCGACGTCGAGCCCCTCGTCGGCGGCGTCGCCATCACCGGTCGCGTCGTCGAGGCCGCGGTTGCCGGGTGTCGTCGCCCAGGCCTGACCGCGGTGGTCGCCGGGGTCGTTGGCCGGGGTGCCGCCATCGGCGACGACGTCGGCGCGCTCGGCCAGGGCCGGCACCTCGACCTGCTTCGGCTCGTCCGCATCGGCCACGGGCGGCGCCGGGACCTGCTCGGACGTGTCGTCGATGTCGCGGGAGGACTGGTCGCTCACGGCGGTGGGCCTTTCGTCAGGGGACTGCTCCGATGCAGTCCCTGTACCCACTGAGCCCGCGGACGAGCCTCTCGACGAGCCTTCGGACACGACCTCGGGCTCCTCGGACGCGTAGGAGGACTCGTCGACGTCGTGCTCGCCGATCTCGAGGTCCGAGGCGCTCGCGAGGTCCGTTCCCTCACCAGCCGCGACGGGGGTGGTCTCGGCGTCGGTGGGCGGGGCGAAAGGGTTCTCGGCGTCGGCGAGGTCGTCCTCGTCGTCATCGTTCGTGAACGCCGCGGAGCCGACGGCCGGCGACTCCTGACCCGACTGGCGGGGGCCGCTGCCGTCGACGCGGTGGCCCTCGTCGTCGGTGCGGACGTCGGGGTCGACGCGGTCGGCCTCGCGCTCGAGGCCCGCGTGCTCGACGCGGGCGGACTCGGCGGCGGCGCGGTGCTGCTGGGCCTGCTCCTCGAGGCGGCGGGCCTCGGCAGCCCGACGATCGGCCTCCTTGGCCTGGCGCTCGGCCTCGGCGGCCTGGCGCTCCGCCTCGGCCGCCCGGCGGTCGGCCTCGGCGCGGGCGTCGGCCGCCATCGCGGCGGTCACCGACGCGCGGTCCTCCGTGCGCTGCACCTCCGGCAGTCGCTCCTGGACCCCGGCCCGCAGGTTGCCCGCCTCGAGGCGGCGCGCCTCGGCCTCGCGGCGGCGAGCCGCCGAGACGAACAACCAGATGATCACGGCGATGACGACGACCGCCACCACGATCCACAGCACCGTCTTGCCTGTGTCGGACATGCCATTCCCCTCACGGATTACGGGTCCTCGCGACCACGTCCCCGAAACCTACTGCCCTCGAGCCCGGTCAGCCGAGTCCGAGCTTCTTCGCCGTGGTCTCTCGCATCTCGACCTTGCGGATCTTGCCGGTGACCGTCATCGGGAACTCGTCGACGATCTCGACGTAGCGCGGGATCTTGTAGTGGGCGAGCTGGCCGGTGCAGAACTGCCGCAGGGACTCGGCGGTGAGCGGCGTCGCGCCGTCCTTCATGCGGACCCAGGCGCACAGCTCCTCGCCGTACTTCTCGTCCGGGACGCCGATGACCTGGGCGTCGAGGATGTCGGGGTGGGTGTAGAGGAACTCCTCGATCTCGCGCGGGTAGACGTTCTCGCCGCCGCGGATGACCATGTCCTTGATCCGGCCGGTGATCTCGACGTAGCCGTCGTCGTGCATGACACCGATGTCGCCGGTGTGCATCCAACCGTCCTCGATGGCCTCGGCCGTCTTGTCGGGCTGCTCCCAGTAGCCGAGCATCACGGAGTAGCCCTTGGTCATGAACTCCCCGGCCTTGCCGCGCGGCAGGGTCTCGCCGGTCACCGGGTCGGCGATCTTGATCTCGAGGTGCGGCCCGACCCGGCCGACGGTTCCGACCTTCTGCTCGAACGTGTCGTCGGTGCGGTTCTGCGTCGACACCGGCGACGTCTCGGTCATGCCGTAGCAGATCGTCATCTCCTCGATGCCTGACGCGATGAGCTTCTTCATCAGCTCTGCGGGACAAGGAGATCCGGCCATGATGCCGGTGCGCACGGTCGACAGGTCGTAGTCCGCGAAGTCGGGCAGGTTCCACTCCGCGATGAACATCGTCGGCACGCCGTAGAGCGAGGTGACCTTCTCGTCCTGGGTGGCTCGCAAGGTCGCGGCGGGGTCGAACCCGGGTGCCGGGATGACCATGCAGGCGCCGTGGGTCGTGCACGCGAGGTTGCCCATGACCATGCCGAAGCAGTGGTAGAAGGGCACCGGGATGCAGACGCGGTCCGCCTCGGTGTAGTCGCAGAGCTCGCCGACGAAGTAGCCGTTGTTGAGGATGTTGCGGTGGCTCAGGGTGGCGCCCTTGGGGAACCCCGTGGTGCCCGAGGTGTACTGGATGTTGATCGGTTCGGTGTTCGAGAGCCCCGCTTGTATGCCGGCCAGCTCGCTCTCCGACACCTCGTCGGCGTGGGCGAGCAGGTCGTCCCAGTCGGACGTGCCGACGTAGACGACACGCTCGAGGCCGTCGACCTCCCCACGCACCTCGTCGACCATCTCGCGGTAGCTGCTCGTCTTGAACGACTCGGCCGAGATCAGCGTCGAGATGCCGGCCTGACCGAGCACGTAGTGCAACTCGTGCGAGCGATAGCTGGGGTTGATGTTGACGAGGATCGCGCCCATCTTGGCGGTCGCGTACTGGACGAGCGTCCACTCGGAGCAGTTGGGCGCCCAGATGCCGACGCGGTCACCGGTCCTGACCCCGACGGCCAGCAGAGCGCGAGCGAGCCGGTCCACGTCGGCCCGCAGCTCGGCATACGTCCAGCGGCGCCCCTGGGCCACGTCGACGAGCGCCTCACGGTCACCGAAGCGGCGCACGGTGTCGTCGAAGTTGTCGCCGATGGTCTGCTCGATGAGCGCTGGCTCGGACTCGCCGCGGGTGTGCGAGAGCGTCGGGTCGAGGGTCTCGAGCGGAGCGTCGGTCATCGGTGGCCTCTCGGGCGCGGCATCGGACGGGTCTCCCCACACCCAACTCCGGGCCCGGCCCTGGCGCAAGGGAACGGGACCGAAGTGGAGTGAACTCACATCAGCACGCCGACGCGCCAGGCTCAGGCCGGCCCGTCGGGCGCGGGCAGCGGAGGCAGGTGGACGCCGCGGTGGATCTCGTAGGCGCGCGCGTCGCCCGGCGAGTCGGGGTCGTCGCGGATCGGCTGGTCCGCCATGAACTGGCGCGTGACGTTCGCGAGCTCACCGGGATGGCTGAAGTTGATGGCGTGGGCGGCGCCGTGGATCACGACGAGCAGCACGTGGTTGTCGGTCTGCCCGGCGATCTGCTGGATCCGGGGCAGCGCGGGCATCAGGGGGTCGGCGCTGCCGACGACGACGAGGGTGGGGATGTGCAGCGCCAGCAGGCGGTCCAGAGCGGGGTAGCGCGTGAGCGCCCGGAACATCCGCATCGTGCTGGGCACGCCGAACCTGAGGTAGTCGGGGACCGCCACCGGCAGGAGCTGCACGGGTTCCCGGATGCCGTCACGGGCCAGCTGCCGGACGGCTCGGTGCAGCGGCTGGTTGTGGAGCCCACCCGCAGGCGCGACGAGCACGGCCCGTTCGAGCCGCTCCGGGTAGTGGTGCGCGAACTCGCAGATGACGGCGCACCCCATCGAGTTGCCGACGAGCGTCACCCTGTCGATGCCCCGGTCGTCGAGGAATGCCGCCGCGGCATGGGCGAGCTCGGGCACGTCGAGGGGTTCGCGCGGCTTGCCGCTGCGGCCGAAGCCCGGCAGGTCAGGCACGAGGGTGTGGAACTCCCCCGCCAGGCGCTCGGCCGTGGGGAGCAGGTAGCGGCCAGACAGCCCGAAGCCGTGCAGGTGCATCATCGACGCCGCACCCGGACCGCCGGCTGACTCCCGGTAGAAGACCCGGACGCCCGCGATCGTCGTCCAGCGTTCGGCCAGCACCGTCATGTCCTCATCGTGACGACGGCCGGACGGCGCAGCCTCACCCCCTCGGGATGAACGGGCCCGTCGACCAGGGCCGGACAGCACGACACCCCGACCGGGAACCGATCGGGGTGCGGTGTTCTGTCTCAACACAGAGTGCACCCGTAGGGATTCGAACCCCAAACCTTCTGATCCGTAGTCAGATGCTCTATCCGTTGAGCTACGGGTGCGTCGTTCCGTCACTGGGAGGAACGAAAAGTTACCTTAGCGCCTCGGGTCCGCATCCACGAAATCGGTCACCCGCGGGCGGCCGGCGCCGGCGTCGGCACGGTCGCAACCGGCATACGCCGTCTGGCCGTGACCGCGGCGCCCGACGGGCTCCCGACCTACGGACGGGTACTGAAATTCCTGCAAGAAACCGACAGACAGTCGTCGTATTTCTTGCGGCCCTCAGGCGGTGTGAGCCGTCTCACCGCCCTCCCCCCTGCTTGCGGCCAAAGGCGCTCCCGGCGGCGCGTACCTTGAAGTCATCACGTCATCTGTTCAGCATGTGGACACCTGCGGCCCGATCCGGGCCGGCCCGGGATCCACGTGGGGAGCAGCTTCACACCGGCACGACGTGGTGCCGGGCGGCACCGCGCGCGAAGGGATGGGCCCCGAGTTGACCACGACCCACGAGAAACAGACACACACGACGCACGCGGGACTGGCCGCATGGGTCGAGCAGGTCGCACAGCTGACGCAGCCGCGCGACATCCGCTGGATCACCGGCTCCCCCGAGGAGTGGACCGAGCTGACCGACCAGCTCGTCGAGGCCGGCACGTTCACGCGGCTCGACGAGAGCAAGAAGCCGAACTCCTTCTACTGCGCGAGCGACCCCACCGACGTCGCACGCGTCGAGGACCGGACCTACATCTGCTCCGTCGACGAGAAGGACGCAGGGCCCACCAACAACTGGATGGCGCCCGAGCTGATGAAGGCTCGGATGACCGAGCTCTACCGCGGCAGCATGCAGGGCCGCACGATGTACGTCATCCCGTTCGTCATGGGTCACCTCGACGCCAAGGTCCCGATGTTCGGCGTCGAGATCACCGACTCGGCCTACGTCGTGGTCTCGATGCTCGTCATGGCCCGCTGCGGCGACTCGGTGCTGCACAAGATCGAGGAGACGGACGCCACCTACGTCCCGGCCCTCCACTCGGTCGGCGCCCCGCTCGCCGAGGGTCAGGCCGACGTCGCGTGGCCGTGCTCCGACACGAAGTACATCGTCCACTTCCCCGAGGAGCGCACCATCTGGAGCTACGGCTCCGGCTACGGCGGCAACGCCCTGCTCGGCAAGAAGTGCTACGCGCTGCGCATCGCCTCGGCGATCGCCCGCGACGAGGGCTGGATGGCCGAGCACATGCTCATCCTCAAGCTCACCTCGCCGAAGGGCTCGGTCCACTACGTCGCGGCCGCGTTCCCCTCTGCGTGTGGCAAGACGAACCTCGCGATGATCACGCCCACCGTTCCCGGCTGGAAGGCCGAGATGGTCGGCGACGACATCGCCTGGATGCGCTTCGGTGAGGACGGCCGGCTGTATGCCGTGAATCCGGAGTTCGGGCTCTTCGGCGTCGCCCCCGGCACCGGCGAGTCGACCAACCCCAACGCCATGGCGACCATCGAGCACGGCAACTCGGTCTTCACCAACGTCGCCCTGACCGACGACGGCGACGTCTGGTGGGAGGGCATGACGGACGAGCCGCCGGCCCACCTCACCGACTGGCTCGGCAACGACTGGACGCCGGCCGACGGCGAGGCCGGCACCAAGGCGGCCCACCCGAACAGCCGCTTCTGCACGCCCGCCAAGCAGTGCCCGATGATCGCCCCGGAGTACGACAACCCGAACGGCGTGCCCATCGACGCGATCCTCTTCGGCGGCCGCCGCAAGACGACCGTGCCCCTCGTCTACGAGTCGCGCGACTGGCAGCACGGCACCTTCATCGGGGCGACGCTCTCCTCGGAGACCACCGCAGCCGCGACCGGTGCCGTCGGCGTCGTCCGCCGCGACCCCATGGCGATGCTGCCCTTCATCGGCTACCACGCCGGCGACTACATGAACCACTGGCTCGAGATCGGCAAGAGCGCGGACGCCTCCAAGCTCCCCCGCATCTTCGGCGTCAACTGGTTCCGTCGCGACCAGGAGGACGGCTCCTTCCTGTGGCCCGGCTTCGGTGAGAACAGCCGCGTCCTCAAGTGGGTCATCGAGCGCCTCGACGGCGACGCCGATGCCGTGGAGACCCCGATCGGGTTCGTGCCGACCGAGGGCTCCCTCGACATCGACGGGCTCGACATGACGCCCGAGCAGGTCGCCAAGGCCGTCAAGGTCGACGCGGCCGAGTGGGAGAAGGAGCTGCCCCTCATCCAGGAGTGGTTCGACAAGTTCGGCGACCAGCTCCCCGCGGAGCTGTGGGCCGAGTTCGACGGTCTCAAGGCCCGCGTCAGCGGTCACTAGAGGTCCGGTCCACCGCCTGCTGGCCGGCGGGCGGTGGACGACGTGATGCAGGGCCCGGCACCTCACGGTGCCGGGCCCTCCGTCATCCCTCGGTGCCCGTCGAAGCCGGCCTGAGCCCGACGAGGTATGCCGTGCCCCCGGGCCCACGGCATACGCCCCCTGTCGTTCGGCGGGGTCCGTGGGGTACATGTGGGCCATGAGCGACGCACACCCCTACCGGCGCGAGGAGTCGGAGGCCGAGCGGCTCGACCGCAACTTCGGCGAGCAGCTGCAGGAGGTGCGCATCGCCCAGGCCGGCGTGCAGATCCTCTTCGCCTTCTTGCTGACGATCCCCTTCCAGCAGCGCTTCTCGGCGCTGACGAACCTGCAGCGCGACATCTACGTCGCCACGCTGGTGTCGATCGCGATCAGCACCCTCGTGTTCATGACGCCCGTCGCGATGCACCGGATGCTCTTCCGTGAAGGGCTCAAGGACTTCGTCGTCCGGCACACCGACACCCTCATCGGGACCGGGCTCTTCTTCCTCGGGGCCGGCATCATCGGCGGGGTCGTGCTCGTGCTCGACGTCCTGCTGTCGCACACGACCGCCTTCTGGATCGGCGGGTCGCTCGCGCTGCTCGCGATCGCCCTCTGGGTGGTGCTCCCGTTGACGCAGCGCCGCCGGCGCAGCCGCGAGGACGCCGACGGCTCCTCCACCGACTGACCCGTCCGGACAGACGGAAGGACCCCCGACACACACAGCGTGTCGGGGGTCCTTCTTCGTCGGCGGAGGCGGCGGGATTTGAACCCGCGAGAGGTTTTATCCTCAACCCGCTTAGCAGGCGGGCGCACTAGGCCACTATGCGACGCCTCCGTGCCCACGACGACGCCGCCGAGGCGGCGGCGGATGCGCGGGCGAGCACAGGCTACCGGCACTGGCGCACCCGACCCAAACCGGGGGGCTCGTCCGCGGCGTGCCTTACCCCGCAGGATGCGGCGCATATCAGGTTGGCGAGGCACAATGTGCAGGCGGCTCGTGCGGACGGGTCGGTGAGAGAGGACTCCATGACCCAACCGAACACGCGAGGTCCGGCTGCGCCCCCGACCCGCGAGGCACTTCGACGCGAGCTCAGGTCGGGCTTCCGTCGCGCCCTCGGCCTCACCGCTCTCGGCACGGTCGTGCCCGGGGCCGGTCTGACCCGGACGCGCAGCCGAAAGATCGGTTGGGTCCTGCTCATCCTGGCCCTCGCCAGCCTCGTCGCGGGCGGCTACTACGTCGCACGACACGGCCTGACCAACACCGCACTGTCGATCGTCGCGCAGCCGACCGTGCTGCAGACCGTCGCCGTCGTGTTCGTGGTCGTCGGCATCGTGTGGTGTGGGTCCATCATCCTCACCGCGGTCCAGTCACGCCCGACCCGGCTGGACCGGGGCCGCACACGCGCGCTCGCGGCCTTCACCACGCTCATGGTCTTCCTCGTGGCGGCCTCGTCCTTCAAGTTCGCCGAGCTCACCACCATCACGAAGGACACCGTCAAGGGCGTGTTCCAGGCGGCGCCGGCGAAGCCCGGCGAGGGGGCCAAGATCGTGACGGGCGAGGACCCGTGGGCCGAGACGCCACGCGTCAACGTGCTGCTGCTCGGTTCGGACTCCGGGGTGGGCCGCACCGGCACCCGCACCGACTCCATGATCGTCGCCAGCATCGACACGAAGACGGGCCACACCGTCCTCATCTCACTGCCGCGCAACCTCGAGCGGGTCCCACTGCCGGCCTCCAGCCCCCTGCGGAACGTCTACCCGAGCGGCTCCTACGGTCGTCCGACCTGCCTGCACCAGGCAGCGAACGACGAGTGCATGCTCAACGCCATCTGGACCGAGGCGGACACGTACAAGCAGGAGCACCCCTCGGCCTACGCCGGCGAGCAGAGCGCCGGCCGCTACGAGACCCGCCAGGTGATCAGTGAGGTGCTCGGCCTCAAGATCGCCTATAGCGTGGTCGTCGACCTGCACGGGTTCGAGGAGCTCGTCGATGCCATGGGTGGTGTCACCGTCAACGTGAAGCTCGGCCCGAGCGGGCGCCTGCCCATCGGGGGCTACCAGAGCCACGTCGACCCCACCAAGGTGGTGAACAACGAGGGCTGGTTCAAGGCCGGGGTCCAGAAGCTCAACGGTCACTATGCGCTGTGGTACGCCCGAGCCCGCGCCACCGACAGCGACTACTACCGGATGCAGCGCCAGCGCTGCGTCATCCGCGCGGTCGTCCAGCAGGTCAACCCCGGGGCGATGCTCGGGAAGTACGCCGAGCTGGCCAAGATCGCCAAGGACAACATCTACACCGACATCCCGGCCGACAACCTCATGGCGTTCGTGGACCTGATGGAGCGCGTGCAGAAGTCGACGATCACGAGCCTCCCCCTCACTCCCGAGGCCGGGGTGAACACGGCGCGCCCCGACTACGAGAAGATCCGCGCCATGGTCAAGGCCGCGCTTGCTCCCCCGCCTGCTCCCGCGCCCAAGCCGAGCGGCTCCCAGACCGCGACGCCGGCCCCCTCCACGCCGAGCACCCCGACGCCGACCCCCTCGACGCCGTCCGGCGGGGCGACCTCGGCCCCGCCGACGGACGAGTGCGCGTGAGCTGACCTCGACCCGGTGCCGGCCCGCGACGTCCTCTGCGGGCCGGCGCCGCCGGGCCAGCCACGGCGACAACAACAACAACAACAAGGCCCCCCGGCCGAAGCCGGGGGGCCTTGTCACAAACGACGATGGGGTGTCGCTCGTTGCTGTTGATCCCTATCGATCAGAGCGGGCGAACTGCGTCGGCCTGCGGGCCCTTGGGACCCTGCGTGACCTCGAACTCGACTCGCTGCGCCTCTTCCAGCGAACGGTAGCCGTTCGACTGGATGGCCGAGTAGTGGACGAAAACGTCGGGGCCGCCGCCGTCCTGGGCGATGAAGCCGAAGCCCTTTTCAGCGTTGAACCACTTGACGGTGCCCTGTGCCATACGGGTAACTCTTCCTTCTTTAGCGTGTGGGACAACGCACCTCGCGCATCCCAAGCTGCCGCTTCGACCCCACTCGACGGGCGAACCCACCGATGTCGAAAAGAAATCCCGTCATCGTTGCGGATGACGGGCCCTGCTCGACGACGAGGAACTGCAACTGCAACCGCGACGAACCTAGCAGAATACCGATCGGTCGGCCCGTCAGATGACAGCATCTTCTGGGCGTTCAGGAGCCGTTGTCCCCGGCGACACGTCGGGTGCCTCGCAGCGCCAGTCGAGGTCGGCGATCTCCACGGATCGTCGCGACCATGTCGACCACCCGACGGGTCGCCCGCACGTCGTGCGCACGGAAGACCGTGGCTCCCAGCCACGCGGCGACCGCGGTCGCCGCGAGCGACCCCTCGAGGCGTTCCTCGGCTGGCAGGTCGAGCGCCTCCCCGACGAAGTCCTTCCGCGACATCGCTTGCAGCACAGGGTAATTGAGCGCCACCACGTCAGCCGTGTGTCGTAACACCTCGAGCGAGTGCGCCGTGGTCTTGCCGAAGTCGAGCGTGGGGTCCACGAGGATCCGTTCACGAGGTATGCCGGCCAGCTCCGCCGCATGGGCGCCGTCCGCCAGGGTGCGCACGACGTCCCGCACGACGTCGAGAGGGTCGTCGCCATAGGTGACGTCGACGGGGTCGGTGCGCGGCGGCAGGCCGCCGGTATGTGAGATGACGTATCCGGCACCGAGGTCCGCTGCGACATGGACGAGGTCGGGGTCGTGTCCGGCCCAGGTGTCGTTCACGAGGTCCACGACGCCGTCTGCCTCGCGGGCGACCTCCGAACGCCACGTGTCGAGGCTCAGGAGGACGTCCGGGTGCTCCGCACGAGCCCACTGGAGGAACGGGACGACGCGGCGGATCTCCTCCTCGGCATCGACGACCTCACCCTCCTGACCGGCCCTCACTCCGCCCACGTCGACGAGGTCGGCGCCGAGCTCCATCGCATCGACGAGAGCCGCCTTGGCCGACTCCAGATCGGCGTGCCGGTTGCCGCTGAAGAAGGAGTCACGGGTTCGGTTGACGATCGCCATGACCGCGGGCGTGGCGGAGTCGAAATGCTTGCCGCGCAGGACGAGCGGCCTGGCGGAGGCCAGCTCGAGCGGAGCCAGTCGCCCGAGGACGTCGGCAGTTTCGGGCGTGGGGTCCGGGCCGGGCTGTCTGGTCACACTGTCCTATCTCACGGCGTCGCCCAAAGGTCAACGATGGCACCGAGCATGGTTGCGGAACTGTTACGATTGCGGTGCAGACAACCCCTTTGTCCCGTGCCATGAACCGCGGCTCGGTCGGGGGCTGTCCGCCGGTCCTGACCGTCCCGCAATGACGGTCGACCACCGAGCCCTCACCCATGCACGAACTGGGCTCAACCACAAGGAAACTGAATACAGAGATGTCGTACATCGTGTCGTTGTTCGCGGCCATGAACCGTCCGTCCACGTCAGTGCCGGTCGGTCAGTACAACTCCAGCACGACGTTCGAGGAGCGGCTCGGCCTGCTCTGACAACGCGTGCACGCTGGACTCGTCGCGAGACCAGCGCATGAGAACAAAAGGGACTCCGGATCTCCGGAGCCCCTTTTTTCATGCCTGCGCCCGACGGGCGCACGTGGCGGAGGGCGTGGGATTCGAACCCACGATGGGCTATGAACCCATAGCGGTTTTCAAGACCGCCGCACTCGGCCACTATGCGAGCCCTCCAGTGTCCCGGGAGTCTATCCGCGGTGGGTCAGATGTAGATCGCAGGGTCGAGCCACTGGTTGGTGGCGTCCCGCTTCGGGAAGCGGATCACTGCCGGTATGCCGGTCGCCACCGCGCCTGCCGGAACGTCCTTGACGACGACGGAGTTCGCCCCGATCTGCACGTCGTCACCGACGTGGACCGGCCCGAGCACGCGGGCGCCGGCGCCGACGGTGACGCGGTTGCCGACCGTGGGGTGGCGCTTGACGTGCTGCAGCGACCGGCCTCCGAGCGTGACGCCGTGGTAGAGCATGACGTCATCCCCCACCTCGGCGGTCTCGCCGATGACGACCCCCATGCCGTGGTCGATGAAGAAGCGTCGACCGAGCCGGGCCGCAGGGTGGATCTCGACGCCGGTGATGGAGCGTGCAACCGTGGCGAGCACTCGCGCCGGCAGTCGGCCGCCTGGCTGCTTCCACAGCGCATGCAGACCGCGGTGTGCCCAGACGGCGTGCAGGCCCGGCGACGTCAGCACCAGCTCGAGCCGGGAGTTCGCGGCCGGGTCTCGCGCGATGGCGCCGTCGACGTCCTCGAGGGCCCGGTCGGCGAGCTTGCGCACGAGACCGAGCGGGCCGGCATACGAACGCTCGTCGGAGACGAGACGCGCGTCCGACCCGCCGTCACCGCGCACGAGCGTCAGCGGCTTCTCGGCCGGCCTCGGCTCGTGGTCCATCTGTGGTGCGGTGCTCATGCACGAACTCCTCGGGGTGCTTGATGTGCAACGACGGTCAGTCGACGAGACCCTCGAAGAGGATGGTGGACAGGTAGCGCTCACCGAACGAGGGGATGACGACGACGATCGTCTTGCCCTTGTTCTCCTCGCGCTGCGCCACCTGTACGGCGGCCGCGATGGCAGCGCCGGAGCTGATGCCGACGAGCAGACCCTCCTCGGTCGCGGCGCGCCGGGCCCACTTCACGGACGTCTCGGCGTCGATGTCGATGACCTCGTCGTAGATCTCGGTGTCGAGGATCTCCGGGACGAAGTTGGCGCCGAGGCCCTGGATCTTGTGGGGGCCGGGCTGGCCGCCGTTGAGGATCGGCGACTCCGCCGGCTCGACGGCGATGATCTGCACGCCGGGCTTGCGGGCCTTGAGGACCTGGCCGACACCCGTGATGGTGCCGCCCGTGCCGATGCCGGCGACGACGATGTCGACCTCGCCGTCGGTGTCCTTCCAGATCTCCTCGGCGGTGGTCTTGCGGTGGATCTCGGGGTTGGCCTCGTTGGCGAACTGGCGCGCGAGCACCCCGCCACGCTCTGCGGCGATCTCGTCGGCCTTGGCGACCGCGCCCTTCATGCCGGTCGACGGATCGGTCAGGACGAGCTCGGCGCCGAAGGCCCGCAGCAGCGCGCGGCGCTCCTTGCTCATCGACTCCGGCATCGTCAGGACGACCTTGTAGCCGCGGGCTGCGCCGACCATGGCGAGCGCGATGCCGGTGTTGCCGGACGTCGCCTCGACGATCGTGCCGCCCGGCTCGAGCTCGCCGCTCGCCTCGGCCGCATCGATGATCGCGACCCCGATGCGGTCCTTGACGGAGTTGGCGGGGTTGTAGAACTCGAGCTTGGCGGCAACGGTCGCCGGCGCTCCATCCGTGACCTTGTTGAGGCGCACGAGCGGCGTGTTGCCGATCAGCTTGGTCACGTCGTCGTAGATCGGCATTGCGGTGGGCCCTTTCGGCTGAGTGCGGCGGGACGGTCTGGCGACCCGGATCGCTATCGACAACCGGGCTCTCCTTATACATATTCCAACACGTCGTTATCCAGTGCCAAGTGGCGCCCAAGATCCGGGCGCAGGCCGTCCCGCGGGCTGGGGCGCGCGTGTGCAGCACCGGGACGAAGGGGACGAGCGTCACGGCGCGACGGCCGTCACATTCACTAAGCGCTTGCTAACTCGTCAGTAGACTCCCCGGCATGAGTGCGCTCCAGATCGTCGCCGTCGTCGTCTGCCTCGGCGTGACCGCCGTGGCCGTCGCCCTGCTCGTCAAGACGGTCAACCACTTCCTCGCCACGTTCCGGCTCGGGCAGCCCGAGGACCGCGGTGACGACAAGGGGGCCCGCACCCGGACGCTGCTGCGCGAGTTCCTCGGCCACACGCGCATGTCGCGCCTGCCGGTCGTGGCGATCGCGCACTGGTTCACGATGATCAGCTTCGGGGTCCTCTTCTTCACCCTCCTCAACGCCTTCGGCCAGCTCTTCGCACCGGACTTCGTCCTGCCGGTGATCGGCCACTTCTTCCTCTACGAGTGGATCACCGACTTCTTCGCCTTCGCCGGCTTCATATCGATCCTCGTGCTCATGGCGATCCGGCAGAAGAACCACCCGCGCTCGGCCGCCGGCGAGGACGGTCGTCGCAGCCGCTTCTTCGGATCCACCTGGTGGCAGGCGTACTACGTCGAGCTGACCATCCTCGGCGTCACCCTCTGCATCGGCCTGCTCCGTGCCCTCGAGTGGACCCTCGCCCGCAAGACGGGCACCGGCATGGACACCGCCCTGCACTTCCCGCTGACCGGCTGGATCGGCAACTTCTTCACCGGCCTGTCGATCGGGGCCATCGAGAACCTCATCGTCGTCATCGCCGCGGTCAAAATCATCATCAGCTTCGCGTGGATGATCACCATCGCCCTGCAGCCGACGATGGGCGTCGCCTGGCACCGCTTCCTCGCCTTCTTCAACATCTTCTTCAAGCGGCACCCCGACGGCCGCACGAGCCTCGGTGAGCTGCAGCCGATCCGTGTGGGCGGCGAGGTCCTCGACTTCGAGAACGTCGACGAGCTCGACGAGGACGCCGCGCTCGGCGTCGGCAAGGTCGAGGACTTCACGTGGAAGGGCCTGCTCGACTTCACGACCTGCACCGAGTGCGGTCGGTGCCAGAGCCAGTGCCCGGCCTGGAACACCGACAAGCCGCTCAGCCCAAAGCTGCTGGTCATGACGCTGCGCGACCACGCGTACGCCAAGTCGCCGTGGCTGCTCGCCTCCGAGGAGGTGCGCGCCGGCGGCATCGACGCGGCCGAGGGCTTCAGCGTCGCCACCAAGGGCGCCGTCGCCACCGAGCAGCTCGTCGGCGAGACCGGCTACGACATCCGTCACCCGCTGACGGCCTACAACCCGCACGGCCCCGACGCCGTCATCGACGAGGACGTCCTCTGGTCGTGCACGACGTGCGGCGCCTGCGTCGAGCAGTGCCCCGTCGACATCGAGCACGTCGACGCGATCGTCGACATGCGCCGCTACAAGAACCTCATCGAATCGGCCTTCCCCGCCGAGCTCAACGGCCTGTTCAAGAACCTCGAGAAGAACAGCAACCCGTGGGGCCTCGCGCCGCGACTGCGGATGGACTGGGCCAAGGACCTGCCCTTCGAGGTCAAGCAGGTCGGCCAGGACGTCGAGGACCTGAACGAGGTCGACTACCTCTTCTGGGTCGGCTGTGCCGGCGCCTACGAGGACCGCGCCAAGAAGACGACGCGCGCCGTCGCGGAGCTGCTCGACACCGCCGGCGTCAGCTTCGCCGTCCTCGGTGACGGCGAAGCCTGCACCGGCGACTCGGCCCGCCGTGCCGGCAACGAGTTCCTCTTCCAGATGCTCGCGCAGCAGAACGTCGAGACCCTCAACGAGGTCGGCGCGACGAAAATCGTCGTCACGTGCGCCCACTGCTTCAACACGATCAAGAACGAGTACCCGCAGCTCGGCGGGCAGTACGAGGTGCTGCACCACACGCAGCTGCTCAACCGGCTCGTCCGCGAGAAGCGCCTCACGCCGGTCGCCCGACCCGGCGACGCGTCGTCGGCCGGCACCCTGACCGGAGCCGCCTCGACCGGGGCCAAGGTCACGTACCACGACCCCTGCTACCTGGGCCGGCACAACCAGGTCTACGCCCCGCCGCGGGAGCTGCTCCAGATCCTGCCCGGGGTCGAGTACGCCGAGATGGAGCGCTCGAAGGAGAAGTCGTTCTGCTGCGGCGCCGGTGGCGCCCGCATGTGGATGGAGGAGAAGCTCGGGACGCGGATCAACAACAACCGCACGGAGGAGGCCCTCGCGACGGGCGCCGAGCGCATCGCCGTCGGCTGCCCGTTCTGCAAGGTCATGCTCTCCGACGGCCTCAACGCCGCGATCCAGGACGGCAAGGCCACCGACGCCGTCGAGGTCGTCGACGTCGCGCAGATGCTCCTCGCGGCCGTCCGCCGGGGCGACGGCGACGGCGGGGCGACCGAGACGCAGACGCCTGAGCCCCAGCCCGACCCGGAACCCACGCCGGTCGGCTGAGCCCGGCAGACGGCATACGTCCTCCCGTCAGCGGTCACGAAGGCCCCCTCCCCCGAGGGGGCCTTCGGCGTCCCACTCGCGGGTGCTTCGGCCTCTCGCCGGCCGCACCGTGAGAACGCTCTCACAAACTCTTGCCCAACCCGTCGCCACCGTGAAAGGTGAGCCCATGACTCAACGACGAGAACGACGCGGCCGGCCGGCCCGCGGACTCCACCTCCTGGCCATCGCGGCTCTGGCCGTCGCCACTGCAGCCGTCCCGACCATTGCCGCCGCCGGAGCCGGAGCGGCTCCGGCCCCGTCGTCCGCGACCACCGCGGCCGCCAGCACACCCGACCTCGGTGCGGGCACGCTCGTGCTCGACCCATCCATGTCGACCCCCGACATCCAGGCCAAGGTGGACGCGATCGCCGCCGCCCAGGTGTCCAACGAGATGGGTCCCGAGCGCCACGCCATCCTCTTCAGGCCCGGCACCTACGGCTCCGCCGACCAGCCACTGAACTTCCCGGTCGGCTACTACACCGAGGTCGCCGGTCTCGGGAAGAATCCGGGCGACGTCGTCATCAACGGCTCGGTCTACGTGCGCAACCAGTGCCGGCCGAGCGGGTGCATCGCACTCGACAACTTCTGGCGCTCGATGTCCAACCTGACGATCAACGTGACCAACCCGGACGCCGGCTGCTACAGCGGCCAGTTCTGGGCCGTGTCGCAGGCGGCGCCGCTGCGTCGGGTGCACGTCAAGGGCCTGACGACGCTGATGGACTACTGCACCGGTCCGTCGTTCGCCAGTGGCGGCTTCATCGCCGACTCGAAGTTCGACGGGACCGTCGTCAACGGGTCGCAGCAGCAGTTCTTCACGCGCAACAGCACCGTCGGCACCTGGACCAACGGCGTCTGGAACCAGGTCTTCTCCGGTGTCGAGGGTGCCCCCGCCGAGTGCTTCCCCGCCGCCTCGGCGTGCGGCGGGCCGTACACGACCGTGGCCAAGACCTCGGTGAGCCGCGAGAAGCCCTACCTCTATGTCGACGAGTCGGGGGGCTACCGCGTCTTCGTGCCGTCGGCCGCGACCGACACGAGCGGGGTCTCGTGGGCATCGGGGTCGACGCCCGGGCGCTCGGTCGGCCTCGGTGACTTCTACGTCGCCAGGCCCTCGGACTCGGCGCAGGCGATCAACCGCGAGCTCGCCCGCGGCCGCAACCTGCTGCTCACCCCCGGCGTCTACCACCTCGACCAGACCCTGCGGGTCAAGCGGGCCGACACCGTCGTGCTGGGGCTCGGCCTCGCCAGCCTCACCCCGACCACCGGGCAGGTAGCGATGAGCGTCGCCGACGTGCCGGGCGTCGACATCGCCGGCATCACCTTCGACGCCGGGCCGGTCAACTCGCCGGTCCTGCTCCAGCTCGGCACCCAGCGTGCCGCCAAGGGACAGGGTCCGAGCCGTGCCGGGTGGAGCAGCGCCGCCGACCCGACCGCCCTGCAGGACGTCTTCTTCCGCGTCGGCGGGCCCTACGTCGGCAAGGCCACGGTCAGCCTCGAGGTCAACAGCGACCATGTCGTGCTCGATGACATCTGGGCCTGGCGTGCCGATCACGGCAACGGTGTCGGCTGGACGAGCAACACCGCCGACACCGGACTCGTCGTCAACGGCGACTACGTCACTGCGACAGGGCTTTTCGTCGAGCACTACCAGAAGACCGAGGTCATCTGGAACGGTGAGCACGGGTCGGTCACGTTCTTCCAGAACGAGCTGCCCTACGACCCGCCGAGCCAGGCTGCCTGGATGTCGGCGCCGGGCCACGAGGGCTACCCAGCCCTGCTCGTCGGGTCCGACGTGAAGAGCTTCTCGGGGTCCGGGATGGGCTCCTACAGCTTCTTCAACCAGGGCGTCGACATCTTCGCCGCCAACGCGTTCGAGGTGCCGACGACGCCCGGCGTGCGTCTGCACGACCTGCTGACGATCTTCCTCGACCCGTCCACCGGCAAGGGCGGCATCCGCCACGTCGTCAACGGCGTCGGCGGGTCCGCGACGATCGCCAACCCCGACACGCCTGTGACGGTCGTCGACTACCCCTGAGCCGGGCCGTCGTCCCGGCCAGACGGCATACGCGATCGTGAGCGGCCAGCTCGGCGGCGGTGAACAGGCGCGAGCGGATGAGAAACCGCACGCCCTCCGGCGCCTCGACGGAGAAGCCGCTCCCCCGCCCCCGCACGACGTCGACAGTCAGGTGCGTGTGCTTCCAGTACGCATACTGCGAGGCCGACATCCAGAAGCCCACGGGCTCCTCGAGACCGTCGACCACCCGGTCGGCGACGTGGACGTCGGCCTCGCTCGTGATGAAGTCGCCGACCGGGAAGCACATGGGCGAGCTGCCGTCGCAGCAGCCGCCGGACTGGTGGAACAGCAGGAGCCCGTGCAGGCCGGTGAGGCGGCGGAGCAGGTCCGCCGCCTCACCGGTGAGGTCGACCCGGCTCGGGGAAGCCGAGGGCATCTGGCGAGTAGGAGACGAGGAGGTTCTTCGTCTGCTGGTAGTGGTCGAGCATCATCTTGTGGCACACACTCCGGGGCCCGTCGACAGGAGTGTGGTGGATCCCGCAACCCATGCGCCCGGGTCGGGTTGGACAGAAGGGGTGGCCAAGCGGCGGATTGAGGCGCACCATGAAGGAATCCGCGCAGGATCTCGAGGGAAAGTCCGAGGAGCGACGATGTCACGACGAGCCCCCTTCGTGCCCGACGGCGTGCCGGTGCTGTCACGCGGCCGCCACCGCAGCCCCCGCAAGGGCGCCTGCTTCATGGAGATGGCCTCGTTCCTCGCCGGTGAACGCTGGAGCGACCATCCGGAGTGCACCCACCCGGTGCTCGCGACGCTCGCCCGCTGCGTCAACGACATGCTCGACGAGACTCACCGGCAGCGCCTCGTGACGATGATCCCGGAGGTGGTGGGCCTCAATCCGCATGACCCGCGCGTCGCCACGGCACTCGTGCTCACGACAGCGCGCGCGGCACTGCCCATCGCCGCGGAGGAGCGTCAGAACGTCATGGCCCTGGCGATCCTCAACGCCGAAGGCATCCTCGCCGAGCAGGACGGCCGCTCGGCCGGGCAGCTCTCCCAGGCGTCACGGACCGCACTCGCGACCTCGCCGGCAGCGGAGCGCTGGGCACGGATCCATCTGGCACGCATGGGCTTCAACGCTGCAGCGGTGCGCCCCTCGAACGCGGCCAAGGTCGTCGCCCTGGCCGTCGACGGCATCGCGCGGGCCTGCGTCGACGACCCCGAGGAGCGCCTCGTCAGGCTGCTGCGCGACGGCATCGACGTCGTCGCGGCCTTCTCCCCGCTCGCCCCGACTGTCGTCCCGGCTGTCGTCCCGTGGGTGGCGCCGACCACGAGACCGGCCAGGACGTCGCCCAGCGCGCCCGCCGACCAGCAGGCCCGGACGCTCGCCCGCTGACCCGCTGTTCGCCCAACGATCGAAAGAGCAGTTCGTCGGCCCTCCTGTGGGCTCGAGACCCAGGGACTCGGCGACGAACTGCTCTTTCGATTGCGGTCTTTTCCGACAAGCTGCTCTTTCGATCAGGTCAGCGGGTCTCGCGGAAGTCGACGTGCTCGCGAGCGACGGGGTCGAACTTGCGCAGCACCATGCGGTCCGGGTTGCTGCGCCGGTTCTTGCGGGTCACGTAGCTGTACCCGGTACCGGCGGTCGAACGCAGGGTGACGACGGGGCGCAGGTCGGTGCGCTTGGCCATTGAGTGCTCCTTGGGTCTCGGTGTCACGATGTTTCGTGACAGGAATGAGAACCGTTATCGCCCCCTGGGCATTCCCTGCCAGCACCGGGACTGCCCGTGACCGGCACGACGAAGGCCCCCGCAGCCGCGGGGGCCTTCGTGCTGTCCTGTCGGACGAGGCGGTGTCAGGTCAGGCGAGCCCGGCGCTCGCGAGCCACGTCTTGGCCACCTCGCTCGCGTCCTTCTTGTCGACGACGACCTGCTTGACCATGTCGGCGAGAGCCGCCGTGTCGAGCTTGGCCGAGACCGAGTTGAGAACGGTCTTGACGCTGTCGGCCTTCTCGGTCCGGACCAGCGGCACGACGTTGTCCGAGCCGAAGAGGCTCTGCGGGTCAGCGAGCACGACGAAGCCGTTGGCTGCGATCGACGGGTCGGTGCTGAAGATGTTGGCCGCCTTGACCTGGCCGTTCTTCAGAGCTTCGACCGTCGCCTGGCTCTGCAGCGGGCGGAACTCCTTGGGCGTGATGTTGTAGACCGACTTCAGGCCCACGAGGCCCTGCTGACGGGTCTTGAACTCCGGCGGAGCTCCGATCGTCAGGTCGCCCTGGTGGGCGGCCAGGTCGGGGATCGCCTTGAGCGACCACTCGCTGGCGGTCTGCTTCGTCACAGCGAGCGAGTTCTTGTCCTCGGCGGCGGACTTGTCGAGCACCGTGAGTCCCTGCGGGACCGCCTTCTGGAGGGCGGCGTAGACCTCGTCGGGCTGCACGACCTTGGCGTTCTTGTCGTAGTAGTTGAGCAGGGAGCCGGTGTACTCGGCGAGCACGTCGACCTCGCCCCCGGTGATGGCCTTGAGGTAGGTCTCACGGCTGCCGATGTTGAACTGGCGCGTCACCTTGGTGCCCTTCGCCTCGAGCGCCTGGGCGTAGATCTCGCCGAGCAGGGCGGCCTCGGGGAAGTCGGCAGAGCCGATCTTGATCGAGCCGGCGGCACCGGTCGAGCCGCCGGTCGAACCTGCTGCGGGGCTCGAGGCCGGGGTGAGCGGGTTGCCGCCGCCACCGCAGGCGGCCAGCGGCACGACAGCGGCGAGCAGCAGGCCCGCGGCGAGGAAGCGCGTGCGTGTCATGTTCGGTCCCTTTCGGATGGGGTGCCCGTGGCGGCGGTCGCCTCCACAGGTCCGGAACTGCCAGTGCCGCCGGAGCCGACGACGGCGGCCTGCCGCGCGTCGCCGTCTGGACGGTCAGCGCCGGCGGAGTGTTGTGGGTCGGAGTGGGGATGGGCGTTTCCGGCGCGTGAACGAGCAACACGCGGGGCCCGGCCGGAGATTCCCGGTGAGACCGCCCATCTCTCGAGCAGGGCCAGGACGCCGTCGGCGACGAGCGCGAGGAGGGCGACGAGGATCGATCCGCAGACCATCTGGACGTAGTCGCGCGAGGCCAGACCGTCGATGAGGTAGCGGCCCAGACCCCCGAGGCTGACGGACGCGGCGATGGTCGCGGTGGCGATCACCTGGAGGGTCGCGCTCCGCAGTCCGCTGAGGAAGAGGGGCAGCGCGCAGGGCGCCTCGACCTTCGACAGCACCTGCCACCCGGTCATGCCCATCCCGCGCGCGGCATCACGCGCCGCGGGCTCGACGCTGTCGATGCCGGCGTAGGTGCCCGACAGCAGCGGCGGGATCGCGAGCAGCACGAGCACCGTGATGCTCGGGATCACGAAGGCGAGGTCGCTGCTGATGAGCGGCCCGACGAACATCGACACGGCGAAGAGCAGGCCGAGCGTCGGGATGGCCCGGGCGGCGTTGGCACCGGTGACGAGCCACCGCAGACGACCCGAGTGCCCTACCCACGCGCCGAGCGGCACGGCAATGGCGAGGGCGATGACCAGAGTCAGGCCGGTGTAGAAGAGGTGCTCTAGCAGGCGGTTGGGCACGCCGTCGGTGCCCTGCCAGTTGGCCGGGTCGGTGAACCAGGCCCAGATGGTCGCGAGGCTCATGCGGGCACCGCCCGGGTCCACGGCGTCAGCACCCGCGAGACGACCTGGATGACGAGGTCGAAGACGAGGGCAAGGAGCAGGCAGGCGACGATGCCGACCCACACCTCGGTCGGGAACGAGCGGGCGTAGCCGTCGGTGAGGAAGTAGCCGAGCTGGGAGATGCCGATGAGCGAGGCCACGCTGACGATGCTGACGTTGCTCACTGCGGCCACGCGCAGGCCGGCCGCGATGACCGGCACGGCGAGCGGGAGGTCGACGGCACGGAAGCGCGCGAACGAGCCGTATCCCATCGCGATGGCGGCCTGCCGGGTGGACGCGTCGACCGACGAGAGGCCGTCGGCGACGGTGCGGGTCAGCAGGGCCACGGTGTAGACGGTCATGGCCACGATGACGTTGACGGGGTCGAGGATCTTCGTGCCCAGCAGCGGGGGCAGGAGGATGAAGAGCGCGAGCGACGGGATCGTGTAGAGCAGACCCGTGGTCGTCAGCACCGTCGCTCGAAGCCCCGGCCGACGTGCGGCGAACCAGCCCAGGGGCACGGCGATGACGAGACCGAGCACGAGCGGCAGTCCTGCGAGCCAAGCGTGCTGGGCCGCTCGCGACAGGATGTCGCCGATGTGGTCGAAGGCCCAGGTCACCGGGTGACCGCCCCCTCGTGACGTCGCGCCTCGATCGCGGGGATCACGTCTGCAGCACGGATGGTGCCCACCAGACGGCCGTCGTCGTCGGCCACGACGCCCCGACCGCTCGGCGAGGAAAGAGCCGCATCGAGCAGGGCCCGGAGCGATCCGGAGGTCGACGCGACGGTGCCGCCCCGGTGCAGGACCGTGCGCGTCACCTCGGACTCGACGGCCGCAACGCGGACCCACCCGATCGGCTCGCCTGCGTCGCCGACGCAGAGCACCCACGGCGCACCGATCGCGCGGACGTCGGCGGCGGTGGCCCCGAGCCGGACCGTGGGCTCGTCGGTGAGCGAGAGCTCCGGGGCGGCCGCGAAGGACAACGCGCGATAGCCCCGGTCGCGGCCGACGAAGCCGGCGACGAAGTCGTCGACCGGGTCGGCGAGCAGCTTGGCCGGCGAGTCCAGCTGTGCGAGAACGCCGCCCACGCGCAGCACGGCCACCTGATCACCGAGCTTGACGGCCTCGTCGATGTCGTGGGTGACGAAGAGGATCGTCTTGCCGAGCTCGGACTGCAGGCGGAGGAACTCGTTCTGGAGCTGCTCGCGAACGACGGGGTCGACGGCCGAGAAGGGCTCGTCCATGAGCATGACGGGCGGGTCCGCGGCGAGCGCCCGGGCCACGCCCACGCGCTGCTGCTGGCCACCGGACAGCTGGGCCGGGTAGCGACTCGCCATCGCCGGGTCGAGGCCGACGCGTTCGATGAGCTCCATGCCCCGTGACCGTGCGGTGCGCTTGTCGGTGCCGAGGAGGCGCGGCACGGTCGTGACGTTGTCGAGGACCGTGCGGTGCGGGAAGAGGCCGGCGTGCTGGATGACGTAGCCCATCCCGCGACGGAGCTCGGCGACGTCGAGCTCTGCGGTGTCCCGGCCGTCGACCGAGATCGTCCCGGACGTCGGCGTGATCATCCGGTTGACCATGCGCAGCGTCGTCGTCTTGCCGCAGCCCGAGGGGCCGACGAGAACGGTGATCTTGCCGGTCGGGGCCTCGAGGGTCAGGTCGTCGACGGCGACCGTCCCCTGCTGGCCGTCGGTGCCGGACGCCTCGGCATACTGCTTGGTCACGCCCTCGAAGCGGATCATGCTCCTCAACGTACCCGCCCCCGCCGACCGGGGAGCGTACCCCTCGACACGTCGTCAGATGTCGATGACGACTCCGCCGGAGTGCACGACCCGAGCCACGACCGCGCCGATGGGGCCGGACCGCGGCTCCCCTGTGCCGCCGAGCTCGCTCGCGAAGCTGGCCTGGACGACCTCCGTGACGAGTGCGGTCCAGACGCGGGCCCGCACGAGCATCGCGTGGTCCGCACGGGCGACACGGACGAGCGACGCGTCGAGCCCCTCCGCCTGCATCTGCTCGACCGCGGCGCGCGTCCGCGCGAGGGAGCAGATGACGTCGCGGTCGCCGTGGAGCAGCACGGTGCGCGTGCCGGCCCCGGGGCGCGGGTCGCCGGGCTCGACCCAGGGCGCCAGCCCCACGACGAGCCGCACGTCGGGGTCGTCCCCGACGAACATCGCCACCCGTCCGCCCATCGAGTGACCGACGAGCGCGATGGGAACGCCCGGGTATGCCGCCCGCACCTGTGCGAGCGCCCACCTGGCGTCCTCGACGGGCATCGCGTCGCCGTTCCAGCCGCGGACCCGGAACCGCAGCCGCGCGACGGCGAGCGGGCCCGGCACCTTCTTCAGTGCGCGAGCGAACGGGACGAGCCGCGCGACGTTGTGGGACCACGCACGGTTGAGCTCGTGGCCTTCGACGGCTCCGCCGTGCATGACGAGGGCGACGACGGTGGCATCTGCGGGCTGCGCGTCCCAGATGAGGGACGCGAGCGGCATTCCGGAGTGATCGCCAATGGCGTCCGCCCGCTCGCCCGCAGTGCCGCTCCCCGGCTCCACGGGCGGCGCGTCGCCGGCAGCGCCGGCGGGTGCCTGTGGAGCGCTCACACCGGTGTGCGGTGGAAGTTGGCGAACGACCGGCTCGCCGTCGGGCCGCGCTGACCCTGGTAGTGCGAGCCGTACGCCGCTGAGCCGTAAGGGTTCTCGGCCGGCGAGCTGAGCCGGAAGAAGCAGAGCTGGCCGACCTTCATGCCCGGGTAGAGCATGATCGGGAGGGTCGCGACGTTGGACAGCTCGAGGGTGACGTGGCCGGAGAATCCCGGGTCGACGAAGCCGGCCGTCGCGTGGGTCAGCAGGCCGAGGCGGCCGAGCGAGCTCTTCCCCTCGACCCGCGCAGCGAGGTCGTCGGGGAGCGTCACGGTCTCGAGCGTCGAGCCGAGGACGAACTCCCCCGGGTGCAGGACGAACCCGTCCTCCTCGGACGTGACCTCGACGAGCCGCGTCAGGTCGGGCTGCTCGGCCGCAGGGTCGATGTAGGGGTACTTGTGGTTGTCGAAGAGCCGGAAGAACTTGTCCAGCCGGACGTCGACGCTCGACGGTTGGACCATCTGCGGGTCCCACGGGTCGAGCACGACGCGCTCGGCAGCGATCTCGGCCCGGATGTCCTTGTCGGAGAGCAGCACGGCACGAGGCTATAACGCCCCGCCGAATTCGCCCGGCGACTCCTGCCACTCGGACGTCGCGGCGCCCTATCGTCACGTCATGGACCCCTTGACGCCCGCCACCTCCTCGGACAACAACGGTGCGGGTCGCGGCGACGCGCTGCTCGCCGACTTCCACACCGTCCTGCGGCGGATCCTCGAGGAGCTGCCGGGCGCCGACGGCGGCCGACGGTTGTCCGAGGCCCTGCAGGAGCACCTCGGGGTGGAGCCGCACCTGCTCGCCGTCGTCGGGGCGCCGGTCCCGGCCCATCGGCTCGTCGACGCGGACATCGCCCTGTCCGAGGTCATGGCCGCCGACCCGGACGCCACGGTCATCGGCATCGCCGGGGACGCCCGCCACCACATGTCGCTCGGCGACCTCGTGCAGCGCTTCCACGGGCCCGGGATGGCGGTCGGCCAGGTCGACTACGACCGGATGCCCACCGGGCCCGGCACGGACGACCAGCGGCAGGTCGTGACGTCCGGCATCCGACTCTTCACCTTCGAGGGGCGTCCGGTCGCGGTCCGCCAGCAGGGCATGAACCGGCAGTTCGGCCGGGAGGCCGGCACCATCGAGGTCGTCGCCGAGGACCGCGAGCTCTCGGACGCCCTGATGGCCCGGGTGCAGGCGCTCATGGACGAGCGCAGCGTCATCCGGGGACAGGTGGTCACGTTCGGCTCGGATCCCTACGGCCCCGGCCTCGCCGGCGTGACCTTCATCGAACGCCCCACGGTCGACGCCGCCGCGGTCGTGTTGCCCGACGGCGTGCTCGGCCGGGTGGCGCGTCACGTCATCGGCATGGGCGAGCAGCGCGAGCGCCTCGTCGCCCACGGCCAGCACCTCAAGCGCGGCGTCCTGCTCTACGGTCCTCCCGGCACGGGCAAGACGCACACGGTGCGCCACCTGCTCTCTGCGACGCCGGGCACGACGGCGGTGCTGCTGAGCGGGGGTTCGCTGCGCTTCATCCACGACGCCGCCAAGGTCGCCCGCGCGCACCAGCCGGCCATCGTCGTGCTCGAGGACTGCGACCTCGTGGCCGAGGACCGGTCGTTCGCTCCGATGGGTGCCTCGCCGCTGCTCTTCGAGGTGCTCGACGCCCTCGACGGCCTCGACGCCGACGCAGACGTCGCCTTCATCCTCACGACGAACCGCGTCGAGGACCTCGAGGTCGCGCTGTCGCAGCGTCCGGGCAGGGTCGACCTCGCCGCCGAGATCCCGCTGCCCGACGCCGAGGGGCGCCGCGAGCTGCTCCGCCTCTACGGCGGCCACCTCTTCGGCGCCGAGGCGATCTCGGCCGCCGCCTCACGGGCTGAGGGGACGACCGCGTCGTTCGCCAAGGAGCTCGTGCGGCGCGCGGTCCTGGCCGCGGCGCTCAGCGACGAGCCGCCGTCGGACGAGCACCTCGGCCTCGCGCTCGACGAGTTGCTGTCGGACGCTCAGCGGCTCACCCGGAGCCTGCTGGGCGTGGGCTCGCGAGACGAGGATGCCCTCGACGGCGCCCGACCGGGTATGCCGTCCGGCCGGGTCCCGCGGGCCGCCCGCTCCGTCGCGGTCCTGGGGCCGTCCACCGACGGCGGGATGCCCGAGCCCAGCTGATCGCGGGACCCCGGCACACGGCATCCGCCCTCGGTGGCCGTCGGCCGCTCGTCAGCCTGCGAAGGCGCGCACCGGCCGGCCCTGCACGGCGACGCGGACGCGGAAGAGCGCGCCCGCCTCGGGCTCGGGGTCCTCGAGGTTCTCGCGGGACGTCGTGACGTAGAGGTCACGCAGGTCGTCGCCCCCGAACGTGCAGGCGGTGATGAGGCGCACGGGCAGCGTCACCTCGGCGAGCAGCTCGCCCGACGGGGAGAAGCAGCGCACGCGACCGGCTCCGTTGAGGGCGACCCAGACGTTGCCGGCGCTGTCGACGGTGAGCCCGTCGGGGTGGCCGACGTCGTGGGAGACGAAGGTCCGCCGGTTCACCAGCTCGCCGTCGACGACGTCGAAGACGTCCGTGCGGCCCGTGGGGGTGTCGTCGTAGTAGGCGAGCCGGCCGTCGGGCGAGAGGTCGATGCCGTTGGAGATCGTCACGCCGGGCAGGACGAGCGCGACGCTGCCGGCGGCGTCGACCCGGTAGAGGCGCGCACTGCCGGGCACCCGGTCGTAGCCCATCGTCCCCGCCCACAGGCGGCCCAGGCCGTCGACGCCACCCTCGTTCATCCGCACGGACGGGTCGTCCCACAGGTCGAACCACGGGGTGGGTATGCCGTCCGCCTCGTCGGCGCGCGCCAGCCCGCGCTCGGTCGCGACCACCCACCCGCCGCTGGTGCGCGGCCGCAGGAAGGCGGCGACGTCGCCGACGTGCATCCGGTCGACGGCGCCGTCCTCGCGGAGGGACAGCACGTCGCCGGCGAACATGTCGACCCACCGCAGGCCGCCCCACGTCGCCGACCAGACCGGGCCCTCGCCGTGGTAGCAGAGGGCGTCGGTGACCTGTTCGATCTCACCCTCCACGAAGTCGACCATCAGTCCCACCACACACCGACGTAGTGGTGCCCGTCGGGCACGGTCGGTCCGTCGACGAGCCAGTCCGCCTTTGCGGCCGGGCCGCCGCTCGACTCGGTGTCGGCGTCGATCGTCATGGCGTCGACCTCTTCCGGCTCCAGCGTCGTGATGACGGCCACCCCACTCGCATAGGGCCATTCGTCGTGCGGGAAGTCCTGGAACTCCAGGACGTCGAGCTCGACCCGCACGTCGTGGACCTCCGGGTGCTCGCGCAGCTCGAACAGCACTCGCCGCACCGTCTCGAGCGGCAGGTCCTCGGGTCGGTTCGGCGCGATGGACCACTCACAGTCGTTGCCGTCGAAGAACTGCTCGAGGGTCACGGCGACCTGCGCGCTGGCTCCCCCACGCTCGCGGACGTGCTCGACGAAGGCGGCCTGCTTGGCGAGATCCATGACGGTTTCGGCCCCTGGGGTCGTGGTCTTGGTACTGGCACGGCGTCGGCTACACTGGCGCCGCGTGCCGCTCACGGCCCCTTGCGGGGCACCTTCGGCGGCCCGTGCGAGCGTAGCTCAATGGTAGAGCGCCAGCTTCCCAAGCTGGATACGCGGGTTCGATTCCCGTCGCTCGCTCCGATCCGATTCGACCCGTCACCAACCGCAGGGCGGTCCCGGCCCGATCTGTGGCCCAAAGCCGTTGGCGACATCCCCGCAGATAATGGGTGGACCCCCACGGCGCCCTGACGCATGATGGATGCCGCTCCGTCCGGGAGCGCGTCAGTTGTCGGCGGGGTGGCCCGCGGAGAGGTGGGTGGCCGTCATGGCCTGCTCAGCGGTCACGGTCCCGCGCCACCTCCCCCATCCTGGCTGACCGGGTCATCCGGTCCTGCCCGACTGACAGGTACTGACCGTGAAACCATTGACAGAGAACGAGATTCGCGCCTCCTTCGTCAACGCCTCCCGGCGTGAGGCCAAGCAGGCACCGCTCCCCAGACACCTCGAGACGCTCGGCGACCGCTGGGAGGAGCTCGACCTGCTCGGCTGGGTCGACAGCAGCAACCCCCAGCGGGCGTATGCCGTGGTCCCCGTCGACGACGAACCCGTCGGCTTCCTCCTGCGCACCGCCCAGCGCACGCGCAAGGCCAGCGCCATGTGCGCCTGGTGCGAGGACGCGTTCGCGACCAACGAGGTGTCACTCTTCGTCGCCAGGCGTGCCGGCGCCGCCGGTCGCGACGGCAACAGCCTCGGCACGCTCGTGCACGCCGACTTCAGCTGCTCGGCGCACGTCCGGCGGATGCCGAACGGCATGGAGGGCGGGCTCGACCCGCTGGCGCTCATGGACCGGCGCGTCGCCGAGCTGCGAGCCCGGTCGTCGGCCTTCGCCCGCCGCGTTCGCGACGGATCGTAGGAGCGGCGCGGCGGATTTGGACGACGCACCCTGTCTGTTGCTACGGTGGGCGACGCCTCGCAGGCGTAGTTCAGTAGCAGAACAGCCTTCTTCCAGAAGGAAGACGTACGTGCAATTCGTGCCGCCTGCTCCAGATCAGAAGGGCCCGGTCACCACGACCGGGCCCTTCTGCTGTCCCCGGGGCGGCATGCGGCATACGTCCCCGGGCGGACGGTGTGTCGCAACCGTGACCTTCCACCCTTGCGATCGTTACCCGTGAGTAGCATCATGGAAGTGACCGGCCAGTAACTTGGCGCGTCCGCCCCGACGAAGGCGCGGGCGCACGACGAGCGACAGAACGCGGAGGGTCCCGGATGGGCCACTACAAGAGCAACGTGCGCGACCTCGAGTTCAACCTCTTCGAGGTGTTCAACCGGCAGGACGTCCTCGGGCACGGCATCTACGCCGACGTCGACGTCGACGCCGCGAAGGACATCCTCCGCGAGGTGTCACGGCTCGCCGAGAACGAGCTCGCTGCGAGCCTTCTCGACAGCGACCGCAACCCGCCGGTCTACGACCCGACCAGCCAGACCGTGACGATGCCCGACTCGTTCAAGCGCTCGTTCAAGGCCTACGTCGACGGCGACTGGGGCAACCTCGACGTCCCGGCCGAGCTCGGCGGGATGGTCGTCCCGGCATCGCTGCGCTGGTCCGTCGCCGAGATGGTCTGCGGCGCCAACCCGGCCGTCCACATGTTCACGGCCAGCTACTCCTTCGCCAACCTCCTGTGGCACCTCGGCAACGACGACCAGAAGAAGCTCGCCAAGCACATCGTCGACAAGGCCTGGCACACGACGATGGTGCTGACCGAGCCGGACGCCGGCTCCGACGTCGGCGCCGGCCGCACCAAGGCGGTCCAGCAGCCCGACGGCACGTGGCACATCACCGGCGTCAAGCGCTTCATCACCTCGGCCGAGAGCGACCTGGTCGACAACGTCGTCCACTTCGTCCTCGCGCGCCCCGAGGGCGCCGGTCCGGGCACCAAGGGCCTGTCCCTCTTCATCGTCCCGAAGTTCCACGTCGACCTCGAGACCGGCGAGCTCGGCGAGCGCAACGGCGCCCACGTCACCAACGTCGAGCACAAGATGGGCCTCAAGGTCTCCACGACGTGCGAGGTGACGTTCGGCGAGCACGCACCTGCTGTCGGCACCCTGCTCGGCGACATCCACGACGGCATCGCGCAGATGTTCAAGGTCATCGAGAACGCCCGGATGTTCGTCGGCACCAAGGCGATCGCCACCCTGTCGACCGGCTACCTCAACGCGCTCGAGTACGCCAAGGAGCGCGTCCAGGGCGCCGACCTGACGCAGATGACCGACAAGTCGGCGCCGCGCGTGACCATCACCCACCACCCCGACGTCCGGCGCTCGCTCATGCTCCAGAAGGCGTATGCCGAGGGCCTGCGCGCGCTCGTCCTCTACACCGCGAGCCAGCAGGACGCGGTCAGCCAGGCCCAGTCCGGCAACCCGGCCGCCCCGCTCGAGCAGGGCTCGGCCGCCGAGATCGCCAACCGGATCAGCGACCTCATGCTCCCGCTCGTCAAGGGCCTCGGCTCCGAGCGCGCCTGGGTGCTGCTCGGCACGGAGTCGCTCCAGACCTACGGCGGTTCGGGCTTCCTGCAGGACTACCCGATCGAGCAGTACGTCCGTGACGCGAAGATCGACACGCTCTACGAAGGCACGACCGCCATCCAGGGCCTCGACTTCTTCTTCCGCAAGATCGTGCGGGACAAGGGCCAGGCCCTCCAGCTCGTCGCCGGCCAGATGCAGGAGTTCGCCAAGGACCTCGGCGGCTCGCTCGACAAGGAGCGCGAGCTGCTCGGCAAGGCCCTCGAGGACGTCCAGGGCATCGTCGGCCACATGATCGGCGATCTCGTCAAGAGCGACCCACGGATGGGGGGCGACGCCGCCAACCTCTACAAGGTCGGCCAGAACACGACGCGCCTGCTCCTCTCGGCCGGCGATCTCGTCGTCGGCTGGCTGCTGCTGCGCCAGGCCGAGGTCGCGCAGAAGGCCCTCGACGGCGGCGCCACCGGCAAGGACGCGGACTTCTACCGCGGCAAGGTCGCGGCAGCCTCCTTCTACGCCAAGAACGTCCTGCCGAAGCTCGCCGCCGAGCGCGCCATCGCCGAGGCCACCGACAACGACCTCATGGACGTGCCCGAGTCGGCATTCTGAGGCGTCCACAAGCGCCTGTACACGACGCAGCACAGCAGTGAGTCCCCGCCGGCCTTCGGTGGGGACTCACTGCTGTCGGCCACTGGACCGTGTCACTCTCCCCGGCGCCGCAGCAGTAAGGCGACGTCCGGAGCCAGGGCTCGCACCACGGGGAGGACGGTGAGGCAGACGAGCGCCAGGAGGAATCCGCCGCATGCGACAGCCACCGTCCAGGCGGACGGGGCGGCCACGCCGATGCCTGCCGCCGGGTCGACGAGGCTCGACGGGCCGCCGGAACGCATGAGCAGCCACGCCAGGACCGTGCCGAGCCCGATGCCGATCGGAGCCGAGGCGAGGGCCAGGATCGTCTGCTCGACTCCGACCATGCCAACCACTGCGCGTCGGGACCGGCCCCAGACCCGGAGGGTGACGAACTCCCCCAGCCTGGAGCGGACGCTCCACCGGGTGACCGACGCGAGCACGAAGAACGAGACGACGCCGAGGAGCAACGCGATGAGCCCGATGATGCCGGTGCTCTGTGAGGCGTCCATGGCCCCGGCCGCAGCAGCGGAGAGCGACTGCGCGACATACTTGTTCGCGAGTCGCCCGTCCTGCGTGGTGACGACGAGCTGGCTGGCGGCAGCCTGGTGCGGCAGCTCGCACGTCGTCAGCACTGTCGCGCCGTTGACGAGGGGATAGCTGCGGTCGATGATGCCCACGACGAGCGGCTCGACCGAGTGCCCGGCAGCCTGACCTCCGGCGTCGAGACCGACCGTCATCGGGGCGTCCAGCTGCGCCCCGGCGACGTCACGGCTGACCAGCGCCTCGCAGGCACCGGCCCGCGGCGTGCGTCCCTGCACGACGGGTACGTCGAGCACTGGCACATAGGTGCGCAGCTGCACCACGTCGTCCCCTGACGGTCCCTGAGCCGTCTCGACCGGCGTGACCGAGGTGACGCCCGGCTCGTGCCCGAGTGCGGCGATCTCGGCTGGACCCATCGGCTCGGACGCCCCGGCGATGCCCTCGACCAGGAAGGTCGACCGCCAGCTGGGGTCGTCGTACTGCGCCCGGAGGTTCGCACGGACGTCGTGCAGCGGCACGAGGAGCGCCACGAGCGCCGCCATGAGACTCGAGACGATGACGATCGTCGTCAGGGACGCGACCCGCCGGCCGGTGACGTTCGCCCAGGCGTTGCCGAGGGTCTGCTCACGCATCGGAGCCTCCCAGTCGGACGCGCACGGTGGCCCACTCGGCCCACGCAGGATCGTGGCTCGACACCACGACGGCTGCGCCCGTCTGCGACGCGTCGAGGAATGCCGCCATCACGGAGTCGCGAGCCGTCTCGTCCAGGCTCGAGGTCGGCTCGTCCGCGACGATGACGGCCGCGCCCTTCGCCAGCGCCCCGGCGGTGACGACCCGCTGCCGTTCGCCACCGGACAACGAGCGCGGCTGCCGACCCTCGACCTCCACGCCCCAGCCCGAGAGCCGTGCGACGGCGTCGGGACAACGGTCTTCGCCCGCCATCGTCGCGAGGTTGCGCCGGACCGACCAGTGCTCGACGAGCTGGGCATCCTGCAGGACGAAGCCGACGTGCTGGCGACGGACCAGGTCGGCCTCACGAACGCTGCCCACGACCTGTCCTCCGATCGTGACGGTGCCGCTGACGGCTCGGGTGAGCGCGCCGACGACGTACAGGAGGGACGTCTTGCCCACCCCCGACGGACCGCTGATCCAGACGCGCGAGCCGGGATCCACGTCCAGGTCGATCGGGCGTCGCCGGGTGTCGCCGTGGGCAGCGCTGACACCCCTCAGCGCGACGGCTGGGGCTGTGGTCATCGGGGTCCCTGTCTGGTCGTGAACTCGTGGTAGAGGTCTGCGAGGAGAGACGCGCGGATGTCGCACGTGCCTCGAGTTGATATCAGCCAGGCAGCTCCCCCACAACCGGAGACGAGCTCCGGCGGGTCGGTCTTCTCACCGGCAGCGCTGAGCGCGGTCGCGCTCAGCTGGTCGAGGACCGGAGCGTCCTTGTCGGCCGCGTCCTTCGCGAGCGACACGATCTGCTTCACGTCCGCGCTGGTCAGCGTCACGGGCTTGCCGGTCAGCACGCGCTGCGTGATGGCCCACGAGGCCAACGCCGTGGCGCTGCCGCGGGCCGCCTGCTGCGTGAAGGCCATCGACACCAGCGAGAGGTCACCGGAGTCCCGGGCCGCCATGGCGATGAAGGGGTTGTAGGGCCCGTCAGGATCTGCCATCCGCAGGGGCCCCCCGCGGGCGGGCGAACTCTGACCGTGCAACAACGCCAGCCCGGCGCGAGCGAGCATCACGCGATCCGGCGCACCGCCCGTGTCCTCGCCGCGGACGGCCGTCTCCAGCTTCGCCGTGTCCAGACCTCGTCGATCCGGTCCGGCCAGGTGGAGCAGTGCCCACGTGGTGAGCAGGGTGCCCTGTGCCGGGGTCTCGTCGAAGTAGATGCCCTGCACCTGGCTCTCGTCGAGCGCGGCCTCGACCTTCTCGCGCAGTGCCGCTGCATCGATCCCCGACTCGCGCGCGATGACCGCTGCGGCCCACAGCTCGTCGCTGTCGAGTGTGTTGCCGTCGGGTCCGGACAGGACGGCGTCCAGCTGCTCCCGCGTCACGGCTTTGCCGCAGGTAGCAGCTTGGAACAGCTCTGCGAGCGTCTTGCCCGGTCCGGAGCAGGCGGCGGGCCGGGCTTCGGGGAAGGCGCGGTCCACATCGGCGAGGCGGCTCGACCGGGTGACCTGGAGAAAGGCCCGCACCGACCTGACCGTCGGGGCACAGGTGGCATCGGGCGACGCGGTGCGACAGAGGTCGCGCAGGCCGTCGAGCGTGTGGCGGACCCCCTCGGCGTCCTCTCGGTAAGCCGCCCAGCGCAGCTGCAGACTCACGCGTTCGACGGGGTCGGCGTCGGCCGCCAGGCTCTCGACCATCGCAGCCGCCGGCGCGTGCTTCGCCGGCACCCCGAGCAGGCGGGCTGCCCAGAGGCGGTCGAGCGTCACCTGGAGCGAGGGCCGATGGATCGTGGCGACGGGATCCGCCAGCAGGCCGTTGGCCCCCACGTACTGCGTCAGCGCCGAGGGCTTGCCGCCCCCGCCGACCTGCAGTGTGCAGGCGGCGGTGACGGCAAGCGCCAGGAGAAGCGGCACGACCCGGAAGGCCGTGCGTGAAGGGCGAAGACTCACCAAAGCCCGATCTTGGCGCACTTCGCGCTGACCGAGCCGTAACCGGCGGGCCCGTTGCCGGTGAGGCAGGCCTCGGTCGTGATGCCCACTGCGGTCCACGAGGGCCGAGCCTCGCCGCTCAGCTCGACGAGGTTGGACACGTACTTGGTCCAGCGCACCTGGCCGATGCTCGTCTGGTTGCCCGTGATGGTCGCGCTGGGCTGGTCCTTGGAGATGGTGACCGACGCCGAGATGCCGTTGGCGTAGATCTTCGTGGTGTTGGTGATGCTGTCCATGATCCTGCCGCCGTTGTTGCGCAGCTGGACCTTCGTGTACCAGCTGCACGACGTGAGGTAGGTGTTGCACTCGTACGCCGACACGTACAGCTGGCCGTAGGGCACGTTCCAGTAGTTGTCCGACGATGCCGCCTGGGCCGATCCGCCCGTCCCGACGAGCAGGGCGGCTGTTGCCGCCGCTCCCCCGAGAACCATTCCGAGTCTCTTGACTCCAAACATGTGAAATCCCCTGTCGTCCAAGCCCTTTCGAGGGCTAGAGATGTGTAGACACGTCCCCGGGGTGGCGACGCAAGGCGAACGTATGGGTCTCCGGGAGGCCGCTTCAACGCTCCGGAACGTCCACCTCGGGCCATGTCCGGTTGCTGCCACGGCAGCCTCGAGGCGCGTCCACCTCCGGGCTCAGGACGGCCGGACGGCGAAGGGCCACCACAGGACGAGGTCCGGCCAGGACCAGAGCAGGAGGCTCAGGCGCTTCCGTCCGGTCGCTCTCGAGAGCCGACGTGTCAGCAGCGCGGGAGATCCGGTGGCGACGGATGTGGTGACGGGCGGAACAGGCATGGTCTATCTCCCTGCAGAGGGGCGGGGACGGGCGGCCTGCCCGTCGGGTCGAGCGTGGACGGAACGCAGGGACCTCGCACGGACAAACGCGGGCACAAAACGGACGTGGCCGGTTTCGGCCACGTCCGTGAGCACCTTCCCTCCCAGACCTGTGCGCGGGGGCCGTCGTACGGCTATTCTCGCCCGCGAACAGGATCAGTCAGGGGAAGGATCCGCATGCTCGAGATGTTCGGGGTGCCCGCCACGACGGAGGCCGTGTACCGGGTCATGCTCGACAAGCCGACGGCCGATCTGGACGAGCTGGCTGCTCACGTCGGGCTGTCCGCGGAGGCGGCCCGCGCCGAGCTGACGGTCCTCGCGGAGCTCATGCTGGTCAACGCCGGCCCGGGCGGCGGTCCCTACTTCGCCATTCCGCCCGAGCAGGCCCTCGAGGTGCTGCTCGCCGCGGAGGAGGCGCGGATCTCCGAGTGCCAGCGCAGGGTGGGCCGGGCCAGAGAGGACCTCGGCGAGCTCGTCGAGGCCTTCGTCGCCAGCCGGAGCCTGCGCGACTCGGGCGGGTTCGTCGAGCAGATCGACGACCCTGCGGTCGTCACGTCCCGGCTGTTCCAGCTCGCTCGTTCGGGGACGCGCAAGGTCTCCTTCATGCTTCCCGGAGACGCCGTGCCCCCCGAGGCGATCGGACCCTCCGCCCGGCTCGACAACGAGCTGCTCAGTCGAGGCATCCCGCTACGAGCGATCGTCTCGGACACGTCCCTGGAGTCCCGACACTGGCGCGACCACCTCACCGGCCAGGCCGGGCGCGGGGTGCAGGTCCGTTCCCATCCGGCGCCCCCACAACGACTCGTCATCGTCGACGAGACCGTTGCGATCGTGTCGCGTGCGCAGGCCCCCGGTGCGCTCGTCATGAAGGACCCCGACCTCGTCGCGCCCATCACGGCCTTGTTCGACGCGGTGTGGCACGCCTCCGCCCCGGTCCTGGCCGAACGGAGCCCGGCGGAGGGCGATGAGTTCAGCGATGCGCGAGTGCGACAGGTGGTCGCGCTGCTCGCGCAGGGACAGAAGGACGAAGCCATCGCTCGTCGTCTGCAGATCTCGGTACGCACTGTCCGACGGCTGGTGTCAGCGTCCTTGACCGCACTGCACGCGGAGAGCCGCTTCGAGGCGGGGGTCATCGCGGTACGCCGCGGCTGGGTGTCGTGACGGATCGCGGGCCCGATCACCGGCCGGCGCCTCGCCGGCGCCTCGCCGGCGCCACGGTCGCGTGAGGTGTGCCGGGACTGGATGCCTCAGACGACGCGGTGGTAGGCGGGGCAGAGCTCTACGACGCGGAATCCGAGGTCCTCGTTGATCGAGACCATCCATGAGTTCGTGTCGTCGTTGCCGGTGACCACGCGCCGGCGCTCGGGGTGGTCGGCCTGCAGGCGCCGGAGGTTCTCGACCTTGACCGCCATCCCGAGCCGGTGGCCCCGGTGTTCGCGGTGCACGAGGGTGCCCCACTGCCAAGCCATTCCGGGGGCGCCGGACGGCAGCATGAGGTCGGTGTAGGCGACGACGTCACCCGTCGACCGGTGCACGGCGACGGTGGTCAGGCGCACCCGACCCTGCTGCCGGAAGACCTCTAGGTACTCCTCGTAGCGGGCCGGGGTCAGCGACTCCTCCTCGAACTCGATGTCGCCGGTCGGGGCGTCGACGGCGAGCTGGTTCATGACGGAGCAGAGCGACTGCTGCAGGTGCTCGGGGACTCCCCCGACGTGGGTCTCGAGACGATACGTGTCCTCCCAGAGCGGACGCGCGTGATCCGCGTGGCGATCGAGGAGGTCGTCCGCGACCGGCAGCTCGAGGTGTCGCATGATCTCGGTGTTGCTGAGGTGGAAGCCGTGGCGCTCGGCGAACCGACGGTAGCCGTGGCCGTCGGAGTCGGGCGGGACGAGGAAGTCGACGATGGCCGAGGCGCGGCCCTCGTCACGGGCCCGGCCGAGCACCCGCTCGACAAGAGCCGTGCCGGCGCCACACCGGCGGTGGGGCGGGTCGACCTGGACGTCGAACCACGTCATCGAGGTGTTGTCCTCCATCGGCAGCCACAGCGTCGCGACCCCGACGAGCTCCCCGGCGAGGAAGGCGCCCCACATCTCCATCCGCTCGGCCTGGTCGACGTGACGCCACTCCACGAGCGTCTCGGCCAGCGACGGGGGCTCGTTCCATGGCCGCTCATGTCCCTTGCTGGCACAGATGACCTCGTAGGCGCGGGTGCACTCCGAGTCGTCGTGCACGTCGATGAGCCTCGTCTCCATGCCTCGACGGTAGGGCCCGGCGTCCCCGCCGTGCCATCGGGTTTCCCGCCCCACCCGCAACACACCCGGCAATGGCCAACTCACACGGGTTGCAACCGCCGCCACCTGACGACAGCGGGGTGTGTTGCGGTCGGCGGGGGTCAGACGGCGGCGGGGGCTCGGTGCCGCGAGGGGCGGGTGGTGCGCAGGAGGAGCAGGCCGGCAGCAAGGACGGCGAACCCGACGATCGGGGTGACGTCGCCGACGAGGAAGAAGACGGGCCGGTTGCCGAGCACGTCCACCCCGACGATCGAGATGATGAGGATCCCGAAGAAGAGCACACCCGCCGACACCGCGGCGACCGGGTCGACCCAGCGGCGGCGCTCGTCGGGGCCCGCCTCGGCAGCCCGGGCCCCGCGGTCGAAGCGCACGAAGACGACGACGAGGACACCGGTCACGAGAGCCAGCACCGTGAACAGCAGCGGCCTCGTCAGCCACCACGTCCACGACGCGACCGGCGGCTGGCTGATCCCCGCGCCCCGCGCCGCGAGCACCACCGCCATGAGCGCGGTGAGGTGCCAGAGGAAGGCGGTCATGGCGAAAGGACCGGCCATGACGACCGCCCGCCAGACCCTCGGCCTGCCGAGCACCCGCGCCATGCGGGGACGCAGCACCACGGCGACACCGCAGATGCCGACGCCCTGGGCGAGCAGGGCCGCCGTGGGCGGCGCCATGTTGGAAACGGCCTCGCCGGGCAACCCCACCATCGATGTCGGGTAGGGGCCGAACGTTATGGCCAGGCCCATCGCCCCGAAGCCGACGACGGCCATGACCCATCCGCGCCCAGTCGTGAGAAGGCCGTCGCGCCAAGCGAACCCGAGCTGGTGCAGGGCCAGCCACACGAGTGCGAAGTTGAGGTTGCCGACGAGCTCGGGGCCGCCTCCGAAACGGACGACGTCGACGATGCACGCCAGCGCGACGAGCACCGCCACGACCCGCAGTCCCCAGCGCCGGTGCAGGTCCCGCATCACGGGGGCAAAGGCGCAGGCGCCGAGATAGATCCCGACGAACCACAGCAGCTGGGGCACCATGACGAGCGCGTCGCGCGCGAGCCGCCCCGCGTCACCCGGCCGCGAGGTGAGGCCCGACAGGTCGGCGACGACGCCGAGGAGGACCCAGACGCCGAGGAAGGCGAGGGTGGGGTGCAGGAGGCGCGTGGCGCGCGCCCGGAAGAACGCGGCATACCTGCTCGGACCGGCCGGCCGGCGCCGCTCGAGCGACTCGAGCGTGTGTGCCTGGGCGACCCCACCGACGAGGAAGAAGAGCGGCATGACCTGGAGCAGCCAGGTCAGCGGCTGGAGCGCCGGCACGACGGCGAGCGCGTTGGTGATCTGCCCGGCAGGGGTGATCGCGACCATGAGCCAGTGGCCGAGGATGACCACGAGCAGCGAGCCCACGCGGAGGGTGTCGACCCACCGATCACGGTCGGCAGGGGACGCGGCGTGGATCTCGGACGCCGTGCGGGGCGCCGCGGCGGCGCGCGTCTGGCTCACGTCTCATCGAAGCACGAGCGGCGGCCCGAGCAGGTGAGTTCTCCTGCTCAGACCGCCGTCGAGTCGCTGGGTGGAGGGACCCGGCCTCAGCCGGGACGAGCCCGAGCCTCGCGACTCAGAGGGTCTCTTCGCGACGCTCCACACGCCGCTCGACGACGTCGTCGCCCTCGACGCGACGCTCGACGACATCAGGCGCACCACGGCGCTCGGTGACGACGGTGTGCTGCGTCCGGGCGCGCTGGGCGTTGAGCACGAGCGCGAGGATGATCGCGAGCGCACCGGCGACCATGAGGATGATGCCGATCGTGTTGCCTGTGCCGCTGCCCAGGTTGAGGACGCTGGAGTCGATGTTGGTGAAGTAGAAGATCGCTCCGACGACGAGCAGGAAGATCCCGAGTCCGATACCCATGCGCTCTCCTTGGCTGGGGTACGCCCTGAATGCGCACCTTTGCCACCCCATACCCGCCCATCGCAGAACGCGCACGCCCGACCGGTCGGCGCTGGGCGACCGGGGTCAGTGGGAGCGCCGCCGCCCGACGGCGAGCGTGACCGAAGAGATGAGGAGCATGACGACGCCCACGCCGACCGCGATCGCGATCTCGTAGTAGAGGTTTCGCGCGGCGAGGCCGTAGGCGGCGTCGGCGATGGTGCGCGCCACCTCCGGGTCGACGCGTCCCATCAGCGGCTCCCTCGCCATCATGACGACGAGCGCGAGCGCCAGTGCCGTCACGATCCAGCCGAGAGCCACGAGCGTCGTCGCCGTGCGCCAGCGCCGGGCCAGGGCGATGGACAGCAGTGCCAGTGCCGCGACGACCAGCGGCGCCCACGGCCCCCAGGCGCCGGCGATGCGGTATGCCTGTTGCGCGTTCTGCAGGTCTGCGGCCTTGACGAGGGGGATCGTCACGACCGGCGCGAGCGAGCCGGCATTCGGAACTCCGGCCTGCTCGAGGGTGGAGGTGAGCGCCGGGACGGGGATGGTGACGGCCACCGAGACCCGTCCCTGGTCGTCGAGCCGGGTGTCCGCACGGCCCTGCATGACATTGATGAACTGGGTGTGCACGGCACGGATGCCGTTCGTCCAGGCGTCCGCGACCTGAGGGCTGGCGACGAGAGCAGCGGCCTGGGCGCGGAGAGGCACCTCGAGCGCCTTCTCGATCGCGGGTTGCAGGTCGACGGCGCCGAGCACGCCCTGCACGAGGCCGTCGGTGAGCGCCTCCTGGACCTGCGGCTTGGCGACGACGGGCCGCAGCTCCTCGACGAAGACATCGGTGCGGGTCAGCAGCACGGCGGCCCAGAACCCCACGAGCGACACGGGGAGCAGCACGATGGCCAGCAGCCCGCACACGGCCGAGAGGACGGAGCGGCCGCCACCACCAGATGCCTGTCGTGCCACGTCTGCCGCCTCGTCCGCTCGGTGTCGTCCGCGCCGGGTCGGGCGCGCTAGTCGCCCGCCTGCACCCCGCGGAGGTCGAGAGTCAGTGTGGCACCGGCGGTCGGGTCGAGGGCGACCGGGATCCCCCAGTCCTGCTGGAAGAGATGACAGGCGGCATGCTCGGGCACCTCACCCGTCTCGGGGTCGCCGTCGCACGCAGCGGCCTGGACCGAGATGTGCAACGTGCCCGACCCGATCCCCTCGCGGAGCACGAGCGTTCGGGTCAGTCCCTCGGCCCGGCCAGCGCCCGAGACGAGCAGGGCGTCGGGGGTGGCGGACACGTCGAGCCGGGTCGGATCGCCCCAGCGGAAGTCGAGCTTCTGGCCGGCCGGCGGCACGAACGTGACCTCGAGGGCCACCTCGCCGGCAGGCAGCGCCGTCGGGGGTCGCTGGGTGCGGTGGGCGGGCCCGTCGACGCGCTGGGCGGCCTCGGGCAGGGCCACACGGGTCAGCCGGTGCGCTGCGGACTCGACGACGACCAGCCGCGTCCCTCCCGTCTCCTGGTCACGCTCGACGACGACGTCACTGGGCTCGGCGAGGCCCTGGGCGAGGGTCGTCACCTGATCCGTGGACGGGTCGAAGCGGCGGACGGCCCCGTTGTAGGTGTCGCTGACGGCGACGGAGCCGTCAGGCAGCTCGGTGACGCCGAGCGGGTGCTGGAGCAGCGCGTCCGCCGCGGCGCCGTCGCGGTGGCCGAAGTCGAACAGGCCGGTGCCGACGTGGGTCTCGACGACGAGCGCGCCATCGGGCGACGACGTCACCGAGCGCAGCGCGGAGGTCTCCGAGTCCGCGACCCAGACGCGGTCGCCCGAGGCCGAGGCTGCGAGCCCGGACGGTTGGGCGAACCAGGCCTCGCGGGCCGGGCCGTCGACGAGACCCTCGTTGGACGTGCCACCGACGACCTCGACCCGGCCCTGCTCGAGGGTGTCGCCGGGTGTCCACGCCCACAGCTGGTGGGTGCCGGCCATGGCGATGACGAGCCGGTCAGCGAGCCACGCGAGGTCCCACGGCGTCGACAGCGCCTGTTCGAGGGCAGGCCCCCCGCCCGTGCGCTCGCGCAGCTGTGCACCCGTGCCTGCCACGACGTGGATCGAGCCGTCGGAGAAGCGGATTCCCTTGAGCTGGTGGTTGACCGAGTCCGCGACGAGAAGGTCCACCCCGAGCCTCTCGGCGATCTCGGGCGTCGCGAGGAGCACACCCTGCGGCTCGTTGAACTGGCCCTCGCCGCCCCATCGAGCCCGCTCGGTGAGCAGGTCCTCCTCGAGGTGCACGACCTGGTGGTTGGCCGTGTCGCTGACGACGAACGACCCGTCGGGAAGGGCGACCGCCTTGCCCGGGAAGCGCAGGGCGGTGTCGGGCGCCGGTGGCGGGACGTAGGGGTCGTCACCGGGCTGGAGCGTGCCCTTGGCCCCGTGCTCCTCGATGAGCTCGGCGACGAGGGAGGCCAGACCCGGGCCGTGGCCCTCCCCCGACATCGACGCGACGACGTAGCCCTCGGGGTCGATGACCACGAGCGTCGGCCAGGCGCGGGCGGCATACGCCTTCCACGTCACGAGCTCGGGGTCGTCGAGCACGGGGTGGTGGACGGCATACCGCTCGACGGCGGCCGCGAGCGCGTCGGCGTCGGCCTCGTGCTCGAACTTCGGCGAGTGCACGCCGATGAGGGTCAGCGCGTCGGGGAACTGCGCCTCGACGGGGCGCAGCTCGTCGAGGACGTGGAGGCAGTTGACGCAGCAGAAGGTCCAGAAGTCGAGGACGACGACGCGTCCGCGCAGGTCGGCGAGCGACAGCGACCGGCCACCGGTGTTGAGCCAGCCACGTCCGACGAGCTCGGCCGCGCGGACCTTGACGCGCGAGCGCAGCGAGCCGGTGTCGGTCTCGGCCGTCACGAGAGCCTCCGGTCGGCCAGCACGGGGAAGGTGCGGCGCCACTCGGGCGTCGCCGCCGTGTCGATGTCGATGCTGAGCACCTCCTCGTCAAGGCCCGCAGCGGCCAGAACCTTCCCGGTGGCGTCGACGACCTGGGAGTGACCGCCCATCTCGTGGCGCGCGTGCGTGCCGGCGGTGTTGCACTGGAGCACGACGCACTGGTCCTCGACCGCCCTCGCCTGCCCGAGCAGCGTCCAGTGGGCCACCCGCTTGCGGGGCCACGCAGCCGGGATGACGAAGACCTCGGCGCCCCGGTCGAGCAGGCGACGGTAGAGCTCGGGGAAGCGCAGGTCGTAGCAGGTCGACAGGCCGACGGGGACCGTGCCGCCGGCCGCGACGGGCACGTCGACGACGACGACCTCATTCCCGGCGTCCATGAGGCTGGGCTCACCCTCGCCGAAGCCGAACCGGTGGATCTTGCGGTAGGTCGCGACGAGCTCGCCTTCGGGCGAGAAGACGAGGCTCGTGTTCCAACGGCCTTGGCCGTCGGGCTCGACCGGGGCGGCCCGCTCGACGATCGAGCCGCCGTGCAGGGTGACGCCGGCGTCGCGCGCGGCGAGGGCCAGCGCCTGCGCGACGGGTCCGTCGACGGCCTCCGCGCGCTCGTTCCACGCCGTGTAGTCGAAGCCGCCCGCCGACCACAGCTCCGGCAGGACGACGAGGTCGTGGCCGGCTTGGGCGCGCACGAGGTCGGTGACGCGGGTGGTGCGGTCGGCGACCGACTCGTCGTCGCCGTAGGCCAGCTGGATGAGCGCAACCTTCATGGCCCAACTCTCACATGTGCGGCGCCGACTGGTCAGGCCGCGTCCGGGTCAGCGGACCCCACAGGTCGAGTCGGGTCAGCGGGAGGGGTTGGCGTCGCGCTTCGCGAGAGCGGCGAGACGCTCGTTGTATGCCGTGAGCTCGGCATCGCCGTCCCGGTCGGCACGCCGGTCCTGCCGCACCGACTCCGCGCTGTCGGTGCGGAACCACTGCAGGGCGACCGTCAGGGCGAGCACGAGGCTCGGCAGCTCCCCGATGGCCCAGGCGACACCGCCGCCGTAGCGCTGGTCGGCCAGTGGCCCGCCGACCCACGGGATGGCGATGGTCGGGAAGAAGTCGCCCCCCAGCAGCATCGTGCCGCTGATCATCGCGACCCCGAAGAACGCGTGGAAGGCGATCGTGGCGAAGAGCACGACGAGGCGCAGCGCCGGGCTCCACCGCTTCGGACCGGGGTCGACCCCGACGAGCACCCAGGCGAAGAGGTAGCCGGCCACCACGAAGTGCGCGGTCATGAGCATGTGGCCCGTGTGCGTCTCCAGTGCCAGCTGGAACAGGCGTGTCCAGTAGAAGACCACGAGGCTCATGAAGAAGAAGGCGGCCGCGAAGATCGGGTTGCCGACGACGGCCAGGAGCCGGGAGTGGATCATCGCGAGGAGCATCTCGCGGGGGCCGAGAGTGCCGTCCCGGCGGGGCTTGATCGTGCGCAGCGCCAGCGTCACGGGCGCGCCGAGCACGAGGAAGATCGGCAGGACCATCGCCTCGAGCATGTGCAACGTCATGTGCCACGAGAAGGCGACGCGACCGTAGATGCCGAGGATGCCGTTGGTCGCATAGAGGAAGAGCAACCAGCCGACGACCCAGCTCAACGTGCGCAGCACGGGCCACGCGTCGCCACGCCGCCGCATCCGGACCACCCCGGCGACGTAGAGGCCGATGGCGAGCAGCCCCGTGGCGAGGAACAGCCACTCGACCCGCCACGCCGTGACCCAGTCCAGCGCGGTCGGTGCGGGCGGCGCAGGGTAGCCGGTCAGCGACAGGGCATTGCTCGGGTTGGCCACCGTCTCGGGCACGGGCGGCGCGCTGCGGGCCAGCGCCGTCGCGACACCGAAGGCGAGCCCCATCACGAGCGTCTCGACCACGGCGAGACGCACGAAGAGTCGGGTTCGCGCGCCGCGAGCGTCAGCGACACCGCCGGCGTCGGTGCTGTCCATGCGGTCGAGGGTCACCCGGCGGTGCACGACACCGGCGACACCGAGGGCCGAGAAGGCGACCACCTTGATGAGGATGAGGACGCCGTACGGCGTGGCGAGGTCGGACCACGACCCGAGTCGCGTCGTCGCCGACATGACGCCGGAGACGCCGAGGGTGACGAAGCACCAGAGGGCGACGGTCGAGTAGCGCCGGACCACGACGGGGAGGGACTCCCCGAGCGCGCCCCGCAGGACGATGAGGGCCAGCAGGCCGCCGACCCAGACGGCGGCGCTCAGCAGGTGCGCGGCCAAGGCGTTGACCGCGGTCTCGTGGTCGGCCGAGCCGCCGGCATGACCGGCGAGTCCGAGGACGAGCAGGCCGAGCGTCGAGAGGGCCGTCAGGGCAACGGCCACGGAGCGTGCCCGCGACACCGCGGCGACAGACGCCACGACGAACGCCGCGATGGTGCTGAGCAGGGCGACGCGCAGCGTCTCGATGGGCCACACCGACCCGGCGAGGTTGCTGGCGAACGACGGGTCACTGAGCGGCATACCAGCAGCGTCGGCGAACGTGAACACGACGCCGACCGCTCCCGCGACCGCCCAGACGAAGGCTGCCGCGGTCGCGACGCGGAACGCCGCCGCGCGGCGCGGCTCGTCGGGGGCGGCGCTCTCCGCACGGGTGCGGCCCGGGATCATCGTCGCGGCGAGCAGCAGGGAGCCGATCGTCAGCGAGGCCGCGACATCGTGGACGACGCGCACGAGCGGGAGCGCCCAGCGCACGACCGGGCCCGCGTCGGTGAGGCCACCGGCCATGGCGTCGGCCGCTCCGGTGTAGCGGGCGGCAATCACACTCGCAACGAGGCCGACGGTGACCACACCGGCCACCACCAGCGCCGCACCCGGTATGCCCGACGAAGTCGATCCGGTGCGTGGACCGGTTCGGCCTTCTCGCGACAGGGTTGGCATGCCTCAAGGGTAAGTACTCTGAGCACATGCCCATGCACCCGGCCGCCCCCGACGACCGCACCGGACTGATCGACGCGTTCGACCACTCCGTGAAGTCGATCATCGACCTCGGGTACTCCTGCCGCGACGAGGACTTCGAGATCCAGACCGAGTGCCCCGGTTGGACCGTCAAGGACCAGATCGCGCACGTCGTCGGCGCCGAGAAGTCCTTCGCCGGTCTGCCGCGACCGCGGGTCACGGTGCCCGACTACGCCCACGTCCGCAGCGACTTCGCGCGGTTCGTCGAGGTCGACGTGGAGGCCCGGCGGGGCATCACCGGACGTGACATCGTGGCCGAGCTGGCGGAGTTCCACCCCCGTCGGGTGGCCGAGCTGCGTGCTTCCGACGCCGATGTCGACACCGTCATCGGCGGGTTCTTCGGGCCCGACACGACCTTCGGCCAGCACCTGCATCGCCGGATCGTCGACGCGTGGGTGCACGAGCAGGACATCCGCGCAGCCCTCGACCGGCCTGGGAACCTCGACTCCGCGAGCGCCGCGATCTTCACCGCCGACATCCTGGAGGCCCTCCCGCGCATCGCGTCCCGCGTCGCCGACATCGGCGCCGGACATGCCGTCGTGCTCGACGTGAGCGGTCCCGTCGTGGCCCGCGGCGGTGCGCGCATCGTCACCGGTGAGGACGGGCGCCCTTACGGCGAAGCACTTTTCAGCGGCAACGACCGCCCCCAGGGTGAGGAACAGCTCGACGTCACGTCCATCCACCTGACGACGGACGCGCTGACGCGGCGGGCGGCCGGGCGTCGCTCGGTGGAGCAGATCCACTACACCGTGACGGGTGACGCGGAGATCGCCCGGAAGGTCCTCGAGTCTCTCGTCGTCGTCACGCACTGAGCTCTGCCAGCTGCCGCCGCCCGTCCCGTCGGGGCGGATCACGGGAGCGGGATCGGACGGCTTATACACCTCAAAGACGTCACACGGGAGCTAAGTCCACCTTGTGTAAAGGGGACGGACGGCCTAGCGTCGTGAGTAGACGGTCAAGCCAGCGCCGCATCGGGGATCCGATCCATCGGAGTTGAAATGACCGACCCGTCCATGGGTCCGCGCAAGGATGCGCGGACCAGAGAGCTCATCCACACCCTTCGCAGCTCGGACTCGGAGTCCGAGCGCAGCGACGCTCTAGAGGCCGTGGCGAAGCTGCACATGCCGCTCGCACGCTCCCTCGCCCATCGCTACTCCGGCAAGGGGCTCGACCGCGAGGACCTCGAGCAGGTGGCCTTCTTGGCCCTGCTCAAGGCCATCCAGCGGTTCGATATGACCAAGCCCACCGAGTTCGGCGCCTACGCCACACCGACCATCACCGGCGAGCTGCGTCGCCACTTCCGTGACCACGGATGGCTCGTCCGGCCCCCGCGGGAGCTGCAGGAGCGTCGACAGCTCGTCACCGACACCCGGTCGCGGCTCGAGCAGCGACTCGGCCACGACCCGGACGTCGGCGAGCTCGCCCGCGAGCTCGACATCCCGCTCGAGTCCGTCCGAGAGGCCCAGGTCGCGGCGACCAACCTGCGACCGGCCTCCCTCGACGCGACGACCGCCGACGGCGGCCGTCCCGTGCTCGACCTGCTCGACGCCCGCGGCGACTCCGGGTCCGACCCGGCGCTGGACGAGGGCATCGTCGTGCGCACCGCCCTGGAGCGGCTGTCCGCCCGTGATCAGCGGCTCGTGCAGCTGAGGTTCGCGGGTGACATGACCCAGGCGGAGATCGCCGAGTCCATGGGTCTGAGCGCGATGCAGGTCAGCCGCCTGCTCCGTCGCACCCTCGACGAGCTGCGCCGCCAGCTGTCATCCGAGGGCATGGCCTCCGCCTGACCCTCCCACCGTCGAGAGGCCACGTGTGGCCGCTGGACGAGAGTCGAAAGGCCACCTCTGGGGACCAGAAGTGGCCTTTCGACATGTCGGGGGCGGCCACACGTGGCCTCTCGACGGTGTGGCGTTGGGCGGGGCCTGTCGGGGCGGGTAGGGGCGGGGCGGGTCGGGGCTGGTCTCGGTCAGACCGGTGAGCTCGCCGCGCCTCTGGCGGCCCCGGCATCCGACGGCCCGAACTGGGACTCCTGACCGTCGATGATCTGCGAGGCGACCCGGGTGAGCTTCATGTTGAGCTCCTGCGACGTGCTGCGCAGCAGCTCGAACGCCTCCTGACCGCTGATGTGGTGCGCGGCCATGAGCAGTCCGACGGCCTTGCCGATCTCGCGGTTGCTCTGCAGGCCCTGGCGCAGGGTTGCCGCCTCCTCCCGCGCCCGGATCGCCATCAGGGCGACGGAGGCGAACGAGGCGATGACGGCCCCGACGTCAGCCGACCGGGACGTCAGGGCCCCAGGGGTGTCGGAGAAGACGTTGAGGGCACCGACCTTGTCTCCGTCGAGGAGCAGCCGGTAGCCGATGGCCGAGCGCACCGGCGTCTCCGCGACGATGCGCTCGGTGAAGCGCGGCCACGGGGTCGTGGCATCGGTGAGATCCGCGTCGTGCTGGTACGCCTCCGAGACGATGGCGTCGACGCAGGGGCCCTCGCCGACCTCGAGCTCGATCTGGTCGATCCGGCGGGCGATGTCGTCGGTGCTCGCGGCAGTGACGTAGCGGTCGCGGGTGCGCACGAGCAGCGACGCCCGGTCGCAGCCCGCGATGAGCTGGCGGGCGGACTCGACGAGTGACTGGTGGATCGACCCTGAGTCGGCGCCGGCGTAGATCAACGCCGACATCTGTCGGAACGTGTCGTTGACCGTCGGGTCGATCGGAACGTCGCTCGTCATGGCACTCCCTGCAGTCCGGCCCCTTCGCCCAGCACACTGCTGGACGGCCTGGGCGCGTCCGTCATCCTCGCACCTCCCCGCCGGCGTGAGTCCACAGACAACCACACCAGCCTCTCACGTGGCGACCCCTGCTCATCATTCTACAAAGGTTGTACACGCAAGTTGACGTCCACACGTTCCGGACAGATACTTGCATGCCGCAAGCAAGTAGTCGACACCCAGGAGCATCCCAATGGCCGTCACCGAGGACCAGGCGAACTCCGTCTTCCTCGGGCTCCTGCGCGTGCAGAAGCTCCTCGTCGCGGCCAAGCACAGCGCGCCCCGCCTCGAGGACGGCGTCGACGTCACGGCATACCCCGTGCTCTTCGTCGTCGCGGGCGCTGGCACCGTCCGCATCTCCGAGCTCGCCACGACCCTGCACAACGACGCCTCGACCGTCAGCCGGCAGGTCAGCTCGCTCGTCAGCACCGGGCATCTCGAGAAGAGCGCCGACCCGAGCGACGGACGCGCCTGGGTCGTCTCCCTGACCGAGCACGGCAGCAACGCCGTCGCCCGCATCCAGGCGAGCCGAGCGGCGTGGTTCCAGGGGCTGCTCGCCGACTGGGACGGACCGGTGACCACGGAGTTCGTCACGCGGTTGGGCGAGCTCGGTGATGCGCTCGACGCCAACCTCCGGGCCCGGGGTGCACCGACGCCCCCCATGCCCTTCGACACCACCAGAGACCAGAAGCAGAAAGAGGACTGACATGTCCGACACCACCGCCGAACCGCCGCGGGTCGACGCCACTGCGGACGCGCCCGCCGGCGCGGGCCCCGACCGGCGCCCGGTGCTCTCCCACAAGGAGATCCTCACCATCCTCGTCGGCCTGATGATGGGGATGTTCCTCGCAGCCCTCGACCAGACCATCGTCGCGAGCGCGATGCGCGTCATCGCCGACGACCTCAACGACCTCGCCGGCCAGGCCTGGGTCACGACGGCATACCTGATCACGAGCACCATCGCGACGCCGCTCTACGGCAAGCTAGGCGACATCTACGGGCGCAAGAAGCTCTTCCTCTTCGCCATCACGATCTTCACGATCGGCTCGATGCTCTGCACGCTCGCCTGGTCGATCCCGTCCCTCGCGGCCTTCCGTGCCGTCCAGGGCATCGGCGCCGGCGGCCTCTTCTCGCTCGCCCTCGCGATCATCGGCGACATCGTGCCGCCGCGTGAGCGCGCGAAGTACCAGGGCTACTTCCTCGCCGTCTTCGGCACGTCGAGCGTGCTCGGCCCGGTCATCGGCGGGTTCTTCGCCGGCCAGGAGACGATCCTCGGCGTCACCGGCTGGCGCTGGGTCTTCCTCGTCAACGTGCCGATCGCCGTCGCGGCCCTCGTCGTCGTCACCCGCACGCTCCACCTCAAGCACACCCGCCTCGACCACCGCATCGACTACTGGGGCGCCCTGAGCCTCTCGGTCGCCCTCGTGCCGCTGCTCATCGTGGCCGAGCAGGGCCGCGAGTGGGGCTGGGACTCCGCGACCGCGATCACCTGCTACGCCATCGGCGCAGCCGGCATGATCGCGTTCTTCCTCTTCGAGCGCGCCATGGGTGAGGAGGCGCTCATCCCGCTGCGCCTCTTCACGAACCGGACGGTCGCCTCGTCGTCGATCGCCTCGGTCTTCATCGGCATGGGCATGTTCGGCGGGCTCGCCGCGATCCCGCTCTACCTCCAGATCGTCAAGGGTTCGACGCCGACCCAGGCCGGTCTGCAGCTGCTGCCCATGACGCTCGGGATCATGTCCGGCTCGATCATCTCGGGCCAGCTCATCTCCCGGACGGGGCGCTACCGGCACTTCCCGATCATGGGCGCCGCGATCCTCGTGCTCTCGCTCTACGGCTTCCACTTCGTCGGCGCGGACACCCCGCTCTGGAAGACGATGATCGGGATGTTCTTCTTCGGCATCGGCCTCGGCTTCAACTTCCAGCCGCTGACCCTCGCCGTGCAGAACGCCGTCGACCGCCGCGACATGGGCGTGGCGACCTCGTCCGCGACCTTCACCCGTCAGATCGGCGGCACGCTCGGCACCGCGGTCTTCCTGTCGATCCTGTTCTCGCAGGCCGGCACGAAGATCTCCGAGGCCTTCGCGGCGATCGCACCGACGCCCGCCTTCCAGGCAGCGCTGCGCAACCCGACCGGCGGCGACCCTGCCACGAACAAGGCCTTCGTCCAGCAGTTGCAGGCCGCCCAGCAGGGCGGCGGTTCGGGTGCGGGGGTCGGCGGCTCGGCCCTGTCGGACAGCTCGTTCATCAACCAGCTGGACCCGGCGCTCGCCAAGCCGTTCCTCGTCGGCTTCTCTGACGCCATGTCGGTCGTCTTCCTGGTGGCGGCAGGCGTTCTCGTGTTCGCCTTCATCGCGACGCTGTTCCTCCCGAACCTCGACCTCGGTCCCAAGCCGGGCGCCGCGGCGGCCAAGGACGACGAGGCCGTGGCCATCCCCGCCGGCCACTGACGCCGGGTCCCGCTCCCGCTGCTCCACGTCGAGAGGCCACGTTCGGCCGCTGGACGACAGTCGAAAGGCCACCTCTGCTCGCTGGAGGTGGCCTTTCGACATGTCCGAGGCGGCCCTACGTGGCCTCTCGACGGTTCAGGGCACCGAGGGCGTATGCCGGGTGGCGCTGGTGCGCTGGTGCGCGAGGGTCGACAGACGGTGTTGCGCATGATGCTGCGTCTGGTGGGGTCATCACCCCACCAGACGCAGCACCATCGGTCGATCCATCATCGGTAAGCCCCAGTCCGACCGGCCAAAGGTGGCCTTTCGACATGCCGGGGGCGGCCACACGTGGCCTTTCGACGGTTCAGTGCGGCGGGGGCGTATGCCGTGTGGTGCGGTCAGCGGGAGGCGTGCGGTCAGCGGAGGGTGTGCAGCTCGCGGCGGGTCAGGAACGCGCGGGTGCCGAGGGCCATGACGAAGGCGAAGCTGCCGGCGATGATGGCCACCCAGTAGCCGTGCTGGGCCCCGATGTGGTCGACGACCACACCCGAGACGGCCGAGCCGGCCGCGACACCGACGATGATGCCGGTCAGCACGATCGTCATGCCCTCGTTGAGCTGTGCCTTCGGGACGATGCGCTCGATGAGGTTCATCGTCGTGATGAGGGTCGGCGCGGTCGCCATCCCCGCGACCAGCATGAGGCCGGCGAGGATCCAGAGGTTGCTGGCGAAAAGCACCGGCACCTCGAGCACCGCCATGCCGAACGTGCCCGCGACGAGGAGCTTGACGAGGCTGCGCCCGTGCGAGACGTGACCGAAGACGAGCCCGGCGGAGGCCGACCCCACGGCATACAACGCGAGGATGGCGCCGGCTGCGCTCGGCGCGCCCAGGTCCTGCGAGACGGCGAGCGTGACGACCTCGTTGACGCCGAAGATCGCCCCCGTCATCACCATGATGAAGGCGAGCGGGACGAGCCCCGGCACGGTGTACGCGTGCGCCGTCGGGCGCTCGTGGTGCGGGACGACGGGCGGCTCCGTGGAGCGCGCCGAGATGAAGACGAGGACGCCGACGGTGTAGGCGATGGTCGCGAAGGCGAATCCGGCCTCGGGGAAGAGCGTCGTCGACAGCCAGATCGCGAGGACCGGGCCGATGACGAAGGTGACCTCCTCCATGACCTGCTCGAACGACATGGCCGCGTGGAGGTTCTTCGGGTCGTCGGCGAAGATGTGCGACCACCGCGCGCGGGCCATCGTGCCGAGGTTCGGGATGGCGCCGCACAGCGGGAAGGTGATGAAGAGCAGCCACGACGGCCAGCCACGCAGTGACGTGAGCAGGGTCATGACCGCCCAGAAGCCCGACCACAGGAAGAACGGGATGGCGATGCGCCGCTGGCCGTAGCGGTCGACGAGTCGGCCGAGGATCGGCGCGAAGAGCGCCAGGGACACCATGCCGACCGCCACCACGGCCCCGGCCAGTGCGTAGGAGCCGGTGCGCGCCGCGACCATCGCGACCACCGACACGGCGAACATCGAACCGGCCGTGCGGGCAACGAACCCCCCGGCGATGAAGACGCGGGCCCCCGGCACCTCGAAGAGAGGTCGGTAGGACGCCAGCACAGATGCTCCTCTCGGTCGGGGACGGCCAACCTCCCCATCCTTGCATTCCACCACCCGAGGAGCGGAATGCCCGGTTTGCGGTGCGGCGCGCGTCAGCTGCCGTGCTTGCGGCGCAGCGACCACATCTGTGGGGAGCGTTCGAGCTCGACGGCGACGTCCCACGGCATGCCGCCGGGGGCGGTCTCGCGGCGGAAGCTCGCCACCATCCGGCGGGCCAGCGCAGGGTCCTTCGCGACGCGGCCGGCGACCTCGAGCGCGCGATCCTGCACGTCGCCGTCGTCGTATGCCGCCCAGGCGAGTCCCAGCGCGACGGCGCGCTCCCCGTCGACCTCGTCGCCGAAGAGCCCGAGGGCGGCGGCGGCCTCACGCCCGGCGACCCGGTCGATCAGGGTGAAGTGCCCGCCGCCGGGGTGGATGCCGATCTGGGCGAACCCGGGCAGCAGACGTGCCGTGCGCGAGACGATCCGCAGGTCGGTGGCCAGGGCCAGGTTGAGACCGGCCCCGACGGCCGCGCCGCGCACGGCCGCCACGGTCGGGACGCCGATGGACCCGATGGTGGTGAACGCGGCATAGACCGTCTCGAGGTTGCGGTAGGCCTCGTCCTCGACCGGGTCTCGGCCGGTGTCGGCCAGGACGCTGCGGACCGCGCCCGCGCAGAAGTGGGCGCCGCCAGTGACGACAACGGCACCGACCGCGTCGTCGGCCTCCGCCGTGCGGGCCGCGTCGATGAGCTCGCGCGACATCTCCACCGACAGCGCGTTGCGCCGCTCAGGCGCGTCCAGCGTGATGAGCGCGACGCCGTCGGCCACGTCGTAGCGGATCTCGGTCATGCGGCGAATCTCCTTTGGCGAACTGGCACTTCAGCCGCCGTCGTAGGGGTGGACGCGGGCACTCGAGGGCTTCGCGCGACCGGTCGTGATGAGGGTCCAGAGCCGGTCGTGACCAGCCGAGGACGCGAGCGCCGTGAGGGTCTCGTCCCAGTCCTGCAACGAGCCGTACTCGCTGCGCCGGGCCAGGATCGGTTTGGTCAACGTGTGCAGCTCGTGCTCCAGCGTCGTGCCGATCGCGCCGAGCACCTGGTGCGCGCCCCGGACCACGACCGACGCAGCGTGCCCGACGCACGACTTGGCCACCCCGACCGCGAAGAGCATCCCGGGATCGCGCCAGTCCGAGGCGGCGGCACGGGCGACGGCCGCGTCGGTGGCGGCCCGGGCCAGCGCGGTCTCCGAGGCGATGTCGGCCACGAGGTGCTGCACCGCCTGGAAGCGCCCGATCGGCCGGCCGAACTGCTCACGCTCACGTACGTGCGCGAGGACCACCTCGACGACCCGCTCCATCGCGCCGACGACCTGCGCGCACCGGGCGAGGGCGCCGCGCAGGTGGAACTGCTCGCCGATCTCGTGGGCGACGACGGTGCCGGCCTCGAGGTCGTCGAGGTCGAACTCGACCGTGTCGCTGGGCTCGCCGGCCAGGTTGCGCCGCTCCTCGATGGCCACGCGCTCGACGGGCACGTCGGCCACGCGCCACTGGTCCCGATCCTCCCACAGCGCCACGATCCGGCTCGCGTCGCGTGCCCACGTGACGTTGAGGGCGACCCCGGACGGGTCGGGACGGCATACGGTCCGCAGGCCGCCGTCGTTGGGCAGGGCCGCGGCCTCGAGGAGCCAGCCACCGAGCATGTCGTGCTCGGCGAGCGGCACGGGCGCGGCGGCCGCGGCGGCGAGCCCGAGCAGGGCCGCGGCCTCGACCCAGCTGCCGCCGCTGCCGCCGGCGGCCTCGCTGCCGGTCAGGCGGGTCAGCCCGAGGTCCTCGAGCCGCTGCCACAGGCCGCGGTCGAGGTCGACGACGGCGGCGGGCGTGGCGCGGGTGGCACGGTAGTCGTCGAAGAGGTCGGTCAGCACGCCGACGAGATCGGGGTCGGGCGTCGTGGGGGCGGCGAGGTCGTCGAGCTCGTGACGGTCGGCCATCAGCGCATCCCCAGTCCGCGGGCGATGACGCCACGCAGGATCTCGTTGGTGCCGCCGCGCAGGGTGAAGCCCGGTCGCTGCAGGATTGCGGCGTGCAGCAGCGTGTCGAGCTCGTCGTCGATCGCCCACCCCGAGGCGGTGAGGGTGTCGACGTAGTCGGCGATGTCGCCCTCTCCCGTCGTGCCGAGCACCTTGACGACTGCCGCGGCGGTGTCGGCGTCCTGATGGTTCTCGAGCGCCGTGGACACGGCGAACGACATGTGGTGCAGGGCCGCGACGCGCGCGACGTGACGGCCGAGGCCGGGGTCGGTGGGCAGGCGCCCCTCGTCCATGGCCTGTGCGGCGGTCGCGAGGAGCTGGAACGTCGAGAGGACGCGTTCGGGGCCGCTGCGCTCGTAGGCGAGCTCGGAGGTCACCTGCGCCCAGCCGCCGCCGACCTCCCCGAGCACCCGGTCGTCGGGGATGAACACCCCGTCGAGGTGCACCTCGTTGAAGTGGTGGTCCCCGCCCATCGAGATGATCGGGCGGATCGTCACCCCCGGCGCGCGGAGGTCGACGATGAACTGGCTGAGGCCCTCGTGCCGACGGGCCGGGTCGAGCGGCGCCGAGCGGGCCAGCGCGAAGAACGCGTCGGCCTCGTGCGCTCCGGACGTCCAGACCTTGGTGCCGGTGAGGCGCCAGCCCCCGTCGACCCGCTCGGCGCGGGTGCGGACGCTCGCCAGGTCCGAGCCCGAGTCCGGCTCGCTCATCCCGATCCCGAAGACGACCTCACCGCGGCTGATGCCCGGCAGGAACGCCTGCTTCTGCTCCTCCGTGCCGTAGCGCAGCAGCGACGGCCCGATCTGCCGCTCCGCGATCCAGTGGGCCGCGACGGGCGCCCCGACGACGAGCAGCTCCTCCGTGATGACGAACCGCTCGAGGTACGTCCGGCCCTGACCGCCGTACTCGGTCGGGATGACCATCCCCAGCCAGCCGCGCCGGCCCAGCTCACGCGTGAACTCGCGGTCCCACCGGGTCAGCCACGTGTCGACGTGCGGCACGAACGCCCCGGCTGCGACCTGCTCGGCCAGGAACGCGCGAACCTCGAGGCGGAGCTCGGTCAGCGCGGGCAGCTCCCGGGCACCGGGAGGGACGAGACGGGCCGACATGCTCACCTTCCTCACGCGACGTCGCAGCGGTTCGTGCGCCACTCTCCCACACGGGCGCCCGAGGGGCGCGAGGCCGTATGCCGTCCGGTCGAGACCCGCTCGCGCCCTGGCGTGGCGTGGGGCGGGCCGCTCGCTCGAGGCGGACGGATTGCTCTTTCGATCAGAGGCTGGTGGCGACGAGGTAGGCGCAGAGGCCGACGATGACCGTCGTGATGAGGGCGGCGACGGCCGTGGTGAGGCGGTGGTTGACGAGGACGCCCATGAGCCGGCGGTCACGCGTGAAGAGCAGCAGCGGCACGAGGGTGCCCGGCAGCGCGAACGAGAGGACGACCTGGCTCCAGACGAGCGCGTGGGTCGGCTCGACACCGAGGCCGAGGATGACGAGCGCGGGCACGACGGCGAGCATGCGCCGCAGCAGTGGCGCGATGGGGCGACGGCCGAACCCCTGCATGACGACGTCACCGGTCTGGACCCCGACGAGCGTGGACGCGAGGCCCGAGGCCAGGAGGGCGACGGCCAGCATCGTGGCGACGATCTGCCCGGAGTCGGCTGCCAGTGCGGCATACGCCGACTCGATGCTCGCGCCGGCAGCCGACGGCAGGGCCGCGGAGAAGACGACGAGACTGACGTTGGCGACGCCCGCCACGGTCATGGCGGTGACGACACTGCGCACCGTGCTGCGGCCGGCGCGCAGGCGCTCCGAGTGCCCGACCTCCGCCGAGCCGTCGTCGTGACCCCGTGACGCCGCGGAGTGGAAGTGCAGGGCGTGCGGCATGACGGTGGCGCCGACGATGCCGACCGCGAGCAGCGCCGCCGACGAGTCGAGCGGGCCCGGCACGATCGACTTCAGGAGCGCGACGCGGTCGACGTCCGCCACGAAGACCTGCCAGACGAGTGAGGTGATGATGACGACGAGGAGCACGAGCACCACGGAGTCGAAGTGGCTGCGGCCGCGCACCTTGAGCGTGAGAACGACGAGGCTGAAGAGGGTCACGCACACGGCCCCGGCCATGAACGGCATACCGAAGAGCAGCTTGAGGGCGATCGCGCCGCCGACGATCTCGGCGAGGTCGGTCATGATGACGACGAGCTCGGCCTGGGCCCAGAGCAGGGCCCGGCCGACGCCGGGGAAGCGCTCGGAGCTGTGCTCCGCGAGACTCTTGCCGGTGGCCATGCCGAGCTTGGCGGCGAGGTACTGGATGACCATGGCCGAGCAGCTGGCGAAGACGACGACCCAGACGAGGGCGTAGCCGTGCTCGGCACCGGACGTGATGTTGACACCGAAGTTGCCGGGGTCGACGTAGGCGATCGCCGCGAGCAGCGCCGGCACGAGCGTGCGGGGCGCGCTGATGGTGCCGCCGAGGCCCCGCTCCGGCGAGCGGTCGTCGACGCGCGGCTGCTGCGCCACCCGCTCTTCCATGGGAGACAGCATCGGGCCTGCGCGACTCCACCGCCAACTCCCGGCTCAGCGTGCTCCGGCCACGCCCAGCAGGGCCGCGATCCCCAGTGCGCTGCGCGGGTCGTAGGCCGCGGTCCACAGGCCCCCGTGGGCGGCGGCATACGCCTCGTCCTGCCAGGCGGTCGGCTGGGCCGGCGAGCCGGTGCGCAGGTCGTGGACGAGCAGGGCGGCCATCAGCGTGTTCGCGGTGCCCGGCTCGAAGACCTCGATGCCGAAACGGTGGGCGCCGGCGTAGGCCGCGGCGAGCGCCCGGTTCTTCACGACCGAGCGGGTCCGCGTGGGCGGTGCGACCTTGAACGACACGAGACCGCCGTCGGCGCGGTATGCCGTCGCCCGCCACCGCTGGAGCCGCTTGGCGAGCAGGTAGTTGGGGCCCTGCTGGAGCACGACGCTGTCGTTGATGCCCGGGTCCTGGCCCGGCACGTAGTTGCGCCGCAGGAGCCGTCCGCCGCTGACGGTGCGCAGCGGCACCCGCAGCAGCTTCGAGGTGCGGCGGTGCGCGTAGCTGTCGACGGAGCGCTCGACCGCGGCACCAGGCACGGCGAAGACATCGGTCGGCGTCGCGAGGAAGGCGAGGGCGACGTCGTCACGGCCTTTGTCCTCGACGACGTGCCGGGTCAGGGCGTCGACGGCCATCGAGACGCGGACGTTCGTCTCGCCGTCGGCGTAGACGTAGTTGCCGATGGCCAGCGGGCCCTCGAGGGCTGCCACCCACTGCGTGACGGACCCCAGGTCGTGGACGAGGTCGCCGCCGGCCCGCCCCGCAAGGGGCCCGTCGCCGTGACGGACGGGCATGGTGATCGACCCGGCGAGTCGTCGCGTGTCGGCGATCAGCCTGTCCCACAGGTCTTTCCGGGGGAGGTCGACGGCCGCGACATCGGCTCCCCATCGGAGCAGGGAGCGCAGTGGCCCCATCTCGGCGGCCGCACCGAGCACGACCACGGTGCGGTCGGAGAGGTCGAGCCAGTCGGGATTGTCGATGACACGGACAACGGCCTCGGCGCAGGTGGGCTCGACGGTGCCGGCCTCGACCCAGAGGTCGAGGCGACGGCGCAGCGCGTCCCCCGAGAGGCGCTCACCGGCATACGGCACCGACAGCACGCGATCGGGCGTGCCCTCGCCGCGGACGGTCTCGGAGCCCATCGGCTCAGCCCGTTGGTCGGACGCGAAGGCCGCCTCGAGAGGGTGGTCCCCGGTGGCATCCGCCCAGCGCATCCTCCGGTGCAGGGAGTCGAGGCCGCTCGCCGCGATGGTCTGCGCGGCTCCCGGGGCTGCGACCCCTGCCTCGACGAGGCGCCGGAAGTGCGGGAGGTAGCCCTGGCGCCAGTTGGTCTCGCGCTCGGCCGACGCGGCGCCCACAGGGTCGACACCCCGCAGGGCGTCGGCGACGACGGCCCGTCCGGTGGCGGTCGTGCTGCGGCGTCCGGATGCCGGGTCGAGTGGGAAGACCACTCCGCTGGGGTCGCTCATGGGCCCATCCTGCCCGAGTGTCCATCGACGGCAACGAGGCCGACATCACTCCGCCGCGCTGGTGCAGTCCACCACGTGTCCCCCCGAGACGCGCCCGAACGGAGGATCATGGGGACATGAGCACCAAGACGGCCGCCCGTGCGGCAGAGCTGGAGACGAGCCGGGCCAACGAGGTCGAGCGCATCACCGGCCTACGTCGAGAGTTCGCCGACGTCGTGGAGGCCTCGGAGGCCAACATGGCCGATGACGAGCACGACCCCGAGGGATCGACGATCGCCTACGAGCGCACCCAGATCGGCGCGCTGATCCAGCAGGCCGAGCAGCACCTCACCGAGATCGACGCCGCCCTCCAGCGCATCGCCGACGGGACCTACGGTCGCTGCGAGGTGTGCGGCGACCCGATCCCCGACGAGCGGCTCCGGGCACGGCCGGCGGCCCGCACCTGCATCGCTCACGCGGGAGCCGCCCTCCGCCGCTGAAGGTTCGGCGGCCGGTCGGTGCTCAGTGCAGGCCGGCAGCGATGCGGTCGAAGGCCTGGTCGATGTTGCGCTCCAGGCGGCCTGCCCCGCCGTTCTGCTGGTGCTCGATGCAGGCCCGCACCGCCGCGATCGCGACGGCCACGGTGAGGCGCGGCTCGAGCGAGGCCCCGGCCCGGACGCCGAGCCGGCGCTCGAGCGCCGCCGTCAGGGCGTTCTCGATGCGGATGTTGTTGCCCACGAGGGCAGGCGCGAGCGAGGGCTCGCCGAGCAGGATGCGCCGCCGCTTGGCCCGGAGCTCGCGGTCGATCGAGGTGGGCGCGAGCATGCCGGCGAGGATCCGACGGAGGGAGCCGAGCGGCGACTCGCCCTCCGTGTCCTCCTCGAGCGACGCGGCATACGCCTCGAGCTCCTCGGCCGTCGTGCCGATGACGGCGGCCTCCTTCGACGGGAAGTAGTTGAAGAAGGTGCGGGCGCTCACGCCGGCGCGGGCCGCGATCTCCTCGGTGGTGACGGCGGCGAAGCCCTTCTCCTCGACGAGGTCGAGTGCAGCGAGGTTGAGCGCGCGGCGGGTCTCGCGCTTCTTGCGCTCACGCAGGCCGCACGACTCGTCGGTCAGCAGGTCCGTGCTCATGTCTTCATGGTGACACGATCAGTGCATGGACTGCAATTTTGCAGTCACTGCACATTCGGCGTACCGTGGCCGGCATGCCACAGACGACCCAGGGGGTAGCCACGAGCTCCGCGCCGACCACCACCCCGCAGACCCGCAGCGCGAGGCACGCGGCGAAGCCCGCCGGCCTCGACCGTTCGACCCGCAACATCTTCATCGCGCTCATGCTCGGCATGCTCGTCGCGTCGATCAGCCAGACGATCGTCGGACCGGCGATGCCGCGCATCGTCGCCGAGCTCGGCGGGATCGACCACTACTCGTGGCTCGCCACCGCCGCCATGCTCGTCAGCGCGATCACCGTGCCGATCGTCGGGAAGATGAGCGACCTCTACGGTCGGCGTGGCTTCTACCTCGGCGGGCTCGTCGTCTTCATGGCCGGCTCGGTCCTGTCCGGCTTCGCGCAGAACTTCTGGTGGCTCATCGCTGCCCGCGCCATCCAGGGCGCCGGCATGGGCACGCTGATGCCGCTCTCGCAGACGATCATCGGCGACATCATCCCGCCGCGTCAGCGCGGCAAGTACCAGGGCCTCATGGGCGGCGTCTTCGGCCTCGCCTCGATCCTCGGCCCGCTCGTCGGCGGCTTCGTCACCGACAACTGGGGTTGGCGCTACCTCTTCTTCATCACGCTGCCCGTCGGGGTCTTCGCCTTCTTCGGCATCAGCCGCTTCCTCCACCTCGAGCACACGCCGCGTGAGACCGTCGTCGACAAGGCCGGCATCGCCGCGCTGTCGATGACGCTCATCCTGCTGCTCGTGCCGACGTCACTCGGTGGCACGACGCTCGACTGGGGCTCCCCCGCCATCATCGGCATGTACGTCGCCGGCGTCGTCCTGCTCGGCGTCTTCATCGCCATCGAGCGCAAGGCCGTCGAGCCGGTGCTGCCGCTCCGCCTCTTCAAGAGCCCGCTGTTCACGCTCTCCAACATCGCGGCCTTCATGGTGTCGGTCATGATGTTCGGCGCGATGATCTACCTGCCGGTCTACGCCCAGGGCGTGCTCGGCGCGTCGGCCACCAACTCCGGCCTGATCCTCATGCCGATGTCGGTCGCGATGATCGGCCTGTCGATCATCTCCGGCCTCGTGATCACCAAGACCGGCCGCTACAAGCTGCAGACCATCGCGGGCATCCTCATCATGGGCGTCGGCTTCTGGCTGCTCACCCAGCTGCACTACGGCTCGAGCCAGCTCGACCTGACACTGTCGATGATCGTCTTCGGCGTCGGCCTCGGCATGGCGCTGCAGGTCTTCACCCTCATCATCCAGAACTCCTCGCAGCGCAAGGACCTCGGCGTCGCCACCGCGTCGACACAGTTCTTCCGCAACGTCGGCTCGACCGTGGGCACCGCCGTGTTCGGCACGATCATGACGAGCGGGCTCGCCGGCAACATCGCCGCGCACCTGCCGGCCTCCGTCGTCAAGCAGATGCAGGCCTCGGGCCAGCAGGTCAGCGCAGGTTCGGTGCTCGACCCATCCGCCCTGGCCACGCTGCCGCCGCAGGTCGCCACCGGCGTGCAGCAGGGTCTGGCCGACTCGCTCCACACCGTGTTCGTCTGGGGCCTCGTGCCGTTCGTGCTCGCGCTGCTCGCCGCGCTCTTCATCAAGGAGGTGCCGCTGCGCGACACCGTCCACACCCCCGACGAGGCGGGCATCGAGCTGCTCGACACGATGTCGCAGTCAGCCGTCGACGACGAGCTCAAGGTGCCGCTCGGCCGCGAGGCCGGCAACACGCGGACGCACGAGCGCCTGCTCGGCCTGCGCCTGGGCCTGCTCGCCGACTCGGCGCTCCGCGGTGACCGGCCGCTCCTGACCCGGGCCGTGACCCGGCTCGGCGAGGGCGACCTCGACGCCGGCGCGGCGCTGCTGCACCGCACCTCGCGGATGCTGACCTCCGAGGACCCCGCGCTCGTCGCAGAGACGGAGCGGTTCGCCGTCGAGGTCGCGGCGCGGGCCAAGGTCTCGGGCGGCATCCTCGACGAGGCGCTCAAGCGCGAGCTCGCCACCGCCGTGGCCGAGCGCGACGCCCGCACGGTCATGACGACCGTCGAGCCGACCGTGGCCGAGCGTCACGAGGCGGTCGACGTCCGCCTGCTCTCCGCGGTCGGTGACGACCTCACCGCCGCCTACCTCGTCGACCGGCAGAACGCCCGGGTCGCCGAGCAGGCCGAGGCCGCGGCGCGCTGACCTGACCCAACCTGGCCCGACCTGACCCAACCTGAACCGTCGAGAGGCCACGTCTTGTCGCCTCCTGCACATCGAGAGGCCAGTTCTCGCCCCCGAGGACTGGCCTCTCGACTGTCACGAGGCGACCACTGGTGGCCTTTCGACGGTTGAGGGGTGCTGGGAGTGGGCGGTGAGGCTGGACCCGGCGACGCGGCATACGGTGTCGGGATGAGCAAGGTAGCCCTCGTCACGGGCGCGTCGTCCGGCATCGGCGAGTCCATCGCCGTCCACCTCGTCGAGTCGGGGTGGACGGTGTATGCCGTCGCCCGCCGCGTCGAGCGCATGGCCGCGCTCGAGTCCCGCGGCATCATCCCCTTCGCGATGGACGTCACCGACGACGCGTCGATGGTCGCGGGCGTCGACCGCATCATCAGCGAGCAGGGCCAGATCGACGCCCTCGTCAACAACGCCGGCTACGGCTCCTACGGTCCGGTCGAGCACGTACCGCTCGACGAGGGCCGCCGGCAGTTCGAGGTCAACGTCTTCGGCCTGGCGCGGCTGACGCAGCTCGTCATCCCGCACATGCGCACCCGGCGCCGCGGGCGAGTCGTCAACATCTCCAGCATCGGCGGCAAGATCTACGAGCCGCTCGGCGCGTGGTACCACGCGACGAAGTTCGCGGTGGAGGGCTTCAGCGACAGCTTGCGCATCGAGCTCGCACCCTTCGGCATCGACGTCGTCATCGTCGAGCCGGGGCCGATCATCTCGGAGTGGAACACCATCGCCCGCGAGAGCATGGTCGAGCGGTCCGTCGGAACCGTCTACGAGGACCTCGCCCGCCGGATGGCCGTCATGTTCGAGCGGGTCGACACCCCGAGGATGAGCGCCGGGCCGGAGGCCGTGGCGGAGAAGGTGGTCAAGGCGCTCGAGGCCGCGAACCCGGCGGCCCGCTACCCCGCCGGCAAGGGCGCTCGGGCCATCGTCACGGCGCGCAAGGTCCTGCCCGACAAGGCGATGGACCTGCTCGTCCGTCAGGCCTTCAAGGGCTGACCGAGCCGCCGCGCCGTCGCGACCAGCTCGGCGGCAGGCCCCGTGAGGCGACGAGGTTCGCGCCACACCGCTCGCAGCCGTCGGGTGAGAACCAGGCCCTCCACCTCGACGACCCGCAGGGTGCCGGCCTCGACCTGGTCGCGCACCGCGAGGGTGCTGACCACGGCAGGGCCGACGCCGGCGAGCACGCTCGTGCGGACGGCCGCCCCGCTGGCCAGCTCGAGCAGCGGCTCGGCGCGGGGGAGGTCGCGCAGCGCGTCGTCGAGCGTCGTTCGCGTGCCGGAGCCCGGCTCGCGCACGACCAACGGCGTCGCGGCCAGCTCTTCCGGGAGCAGTGCCCTCCGTCGCCGGGCCCATGGGTGGGCGGGCGTGACCACGACGACGAGTCGATCGTGCGCCACGGTGCAGCTGTAGAGACCGCGTGGCACCGAGGGGGACTCGACGAAGCCGACGTCGCACGCGCCGGCCTCGACCTGTTCGAACACATGGGTCGAGTTGTGCACCTGGAGCTGGATGCGCAGGTCCTCGTGGTGCCGACGCAGCTCACCGAGCCACGCCGGGACGAGGTGCTCCGCCACCGTCATGCTGGCGCCGACCGCCAGCTCTGCCCGGCGAGCTTCCCGGAGCGTCTCGGCTGCCTCGAGCAGCCGACCTGCGTCGGCGACCACCTCACGTGCCCAGTGCACCACCACGGTGCCCTGCGGGGTGAGCGCCGAGCCGCGCGGCCCTCGTCGGAGCAACGGCACCCCCAGCTCGCTCTCGAGCCTGCGCACCGCACGGCTCGCGTTGGGCTGGGCCATCCCCTCCCGTCGTGCCGCCGCACCAAGGCTGCCGAGGTCGTCGACGGCCACGAGGACGGCCAACACCGACAGGTCGGGCCACAGGCGTGACATGCGTGGAGCATATGGCTTCACTCCCCATATCAACGAGATATGTATCCATGCAGCATGTCCGGCTACCGGGACAAGGCCGGTGCGACGAGGCTGGCACCATGTCGACCTCCGTCACCCCGCGGCACGCGAAGACCCCCGCTCGACCTGCGGCTGTGGCGGCTCGCGTGCTGCCCGGCCTCGCCGTGGCTGCCGGGGTCTCGGCGGCGGCCCTCGGCGTCAGCCAGTGGCTCCCCTCGCTCAGCCCGCTGCTGCTCGCCATCGTCGCGGGCGCCGCGCTCGCCAACGCCGGCTGGCTCAGCCCGCGCCTGGAGCCGGGCCTCGCCGTGGCGTCGCGACGACTGCTGCGCCTCGGTGTCGCGCTGCTCGGGCTCCAGCTCGCGCTCAGCGACGTGCTCGGGCTGGGGTGGGGAGTCATCGGGGTCGTGGTGGCAGTCGTCGTGCTCGGGATCGCCGGCGCGATGGCCGTGGGGCGACTGCTCGGACTCAGCCGCTCGCAGACCCTGCTCATCGCCGGGGGCTTCTCGATCTGCGGCGCCGCTGCCGCTGCGGCCGTCGACGGCGTCATCGACTCCGAGGACGACGAGCTCGTGACGTCCGTCGCCCTCGTCGTGCTCTTCGGGACGGCGATGATCCCGCTGCTCCCCCTGCTCGCGGGCTGGATCGGGCTGGGCCCGGAGCGCGCCGGGATCTGGGCCGGCGCGTCCATCCACGAGGTGGCCCAGGTCGTCGCCGCCTCCGGCGTCATCGGCGGGGGCGCACTGGCGCTCGGCGTCGTCGTCAAGCTCGGCCGGGTCCTCATGCTCGCGCCGGTGCTGGCTGTGATCAGCCTCCGTGAGCGGCGGTTGCGCTCCCGGGCCGAGGCTTGTGGCCCCATCGACGGCGCGGCAGCCAGCGGCCGCGGAGGTCGTCCTCCGCTCGTGCCGCTCTTCGTCGTCGGCTTCGTCGCGCTCATGGCGGCGCGGACCAGCGGGCTCGTGCCGTCTGCAGCGCTCTCGCTGGCCAAGCCGGCGGAGACCGCCCTGCTCACCATGGCGATGTTTGCCCTCGGCACCGGGGTTCGGGTCGGCTCCCTGCGGCGGGTGGGTCCGCGGCCCTTCGTGCTCGCGGCCGTGACGACGGCGTGGGTGGCGACGGTCTCGCTCGGCGGCATCCTCCTGGCCACCTGATCGTCCCGCGCCGACGGAGACCGTCGTCCGCGGGTCCCGGTCCTGCACGTCGAGAGGCCAGCTCTCGCGACGAGAACTGGCCTCTCGACTGTCGTCGGGCGGCCAGACGTGGCCTTTCGACGGTTGGGGCTGGTGGGGGGTCAGCCCCAGACGAGTGCCTGTGCCGGGTCGGCCATGATGGCGGCGAGGTCGCTGAGGAAGCGGCTGCCGAGCTCGCCGTCGATGAGCCGGTGGTCGAAGCTGACCGCGAGCTGCGTGACGTGCCGGATCGCGATCTCGTCGTTGCCCTGCGCGTCGGTGACGACCCACGGCTGCTTTCGGATCGCGCCGAAGCACACGATCGCCGACTCACCCGGGTTGATGATCGGGGTGCCGCTGTCGACGCCGAAGACGCCGACGTTGGTGATCGTCATCGTGCCGCCCGACATCTCGGCGGGCTGGGTGCGCCCCTCGCGGGCCGTCGCCGTCAGGGCACCGATGGCCTGCGCCAGCTCGAGCATCGTCATGGCGTGGGCGTCCTTGATGTTGGGGACGATCAGGCCACGTGGGGTCGCCGCAGCGATGCCCAGGTTGACGTAGTTCTTCTGGACGATCTCCTGGTTGGCCTCGTCCCACGTCGCGTTCATGCCGGGGTTGCGCCTGACCGCGAGGACGAGTGCCCGGGCGAGCACGAGCAGCGGGGTCACCTTGACGTCCTTGAACTCGCGGCTGCCCTTGAGGCGGTCGACGAGCTCCATCGTCTTCGTGACGTCGATGGTGATCCACTCGGTGACGTGCGGCGCCGTGAAGGCCGAGCCGACCATCGCCTGCGCGGTCATCTTGCGGACACCCTTGATCGGCGTGCGCTCCTCGCGCTCACCCGCACCGAACGGCGTGCGGTATGCCGTCGCGGCAAGGCTCGTGGTCGAGTCCGCCTGCGCTGCAGCGCCGTTCACGGACGCGCCGCTTGCGTGGTTGGTCACGTCGTCGCGGGTGATGACCCCGTCGGCGCCCGTCGGCGTGACCGACGCGAGGTCGATGCCGAGGTCCTTGGCGAGCTTGCGCACGGGCGGCTTCGCCTTGGGCCGACCGGCAGGAGCAGCGCCGGCGTGGACGGCGGGAGCCGGCGACTCGACGCGAGCGGCAGGAGCAGCGGGTTCGGCGATCGGCGCGGCGGCAGCGATCTGCTCGGTCTCCGTGCGGGCAGCAGCCACCGGAGCGGCGCCCATGCCCTTGCGGGCCCGACGGGCGGTGGCGCCGGCCTTGGCGCCGTAGCCGACGAGGATGGCCTCGGACGCCCCTTCGGCCGGAGCGGCCTTCTCCCCGGGGATCGACGGCGCGGCCGCGGGTGCCTCGTCGCCGCCCAGGCCGTCGTCGATCGAGATGATCGGCGTGCCGACGTCGATGGTCTGGCCGACCTCGACGAGCAGGTCCTTGACGGTGCCGGCCCACGGGATGGGCAGCTCGACGAGCGACTTGGCGGTCTCGATCTCGAGCACCATGTCGTTGACCTTGACGGTGTCGCCGGGCGAGACCTTCCACTCGACGATCTCGGCCTCGACGAGGCCCTCACCAGGGTCAGGCAGGTTGAACGTCTTGATTGCCATGTGTCGCAGCCCTTCTCAGTACGCGAGCGCGCGGTCGACGCCGTCGAGGATCCGGTCGAGGTCGGGGAGGAACTCCTCCTCCATCCGGCTCGGCGGATAGGGGATGTTGGCGCCGTTGACGCGGATGACCGGCGCCTCGAGCTCGTAGAAGCACTGCTCGGTGACCTGCGCGGCGATCTCGGACGCCATGCCGAGGAAGCTGCTCGCCTCGTGGACGACGACGAGCCGGCCCGTCTTGCGCACGGACGCCACGATGGTCTCGATCGGCAGCGGCGAGAGGGAGCGCAGGTCGATGACCTCGATGCTCGTGCCCTCCGCCTCCGCAGCGGCGGCCGACTCGAGCATCGTCTTGACGACGGGGCCGTAGCCGACCATCGTCACGTCGCTGCCCTGACGGATCACGTTGGCCTCGAAGAGCCCCCGAGGCGCCGACGCAGCGGACGTGTCGTACTCGGCGCGGTCGTGGTAGCGCCGCTTCGGCTCGAAGAAGATCACCGGGTCGTCGCACGCGACGGCCTGCTGGATCATCCAGTGCGCGTCCTCGGGGTTGCTGCACGCGACGACGCGCAGGCCCGCGGTGTGGGCGAAGTACGCCTCGGGGCTCTCGGAGTGGTGCTCCGGGCTGCCGATGCCGCCGCCGAACGGGATGCGGATGACCATCGGAATCTTCACCGCGCCGAGCGCACGGGCGTGCATCTTGGCGACCTGGCTGACGATCTGGTCGAAGGCCGGGTAGACGAAGCCGTCGAACTGGATCTCGCAGACGGGGCGGTAGCCGCGCAGCGCCATGCCGACCGCCGTGCCGACGATGCCGGACTCGGCGAGCGGGCTGTCGATGACGCGGTCCTCGCCGAAGTCCTTCTGGAGGCCCTCGGTGATGCGGAAGACGCCGCCGAGCTTGCCGATGTCCTCACCGATGAGCACGACCTTGGGGTCGGCCTCCATGGCCTTGCGCAGGCCGTTCGTGATGCTCTTGCCCAGGGTGACCTTCTCGAGCGCCATCAGTTCGCCTCCTCGAAGCTCGCCTTGTAGGCGAGGTAGGCGGCACGCTCCGCCTCCATGACGGGGTGGTCCTCGGCGTAGACGTGGTCCCACATCGTCTCGCCGGGCATCGTCTCCATCGTGACGCAGCCCTCGCGCAGCTCGGCGGCGAACTGGTCGGCCTCCTCGTCGATGCGGGCGAAGAAGGCCTCGTCGGCCATGCCCTCGTGGGCGAGGAGCGTCTTGAGACGCAGAATCGGGTCGCGGAACTTCCACTCCTCGACCTCGGCCGAGACGCGGTACTTCGTCGGGTCGTCGGCGGTCGTGTGCGCACCCATGCGGTAGGTGTAGGCCTCGATGAGCAGGGGGCCGTTGCCGTTGCGCGCCTCGTCGAGACAGTGCTGCGTCACGGCATACGTGGCGAGGATGTCGTTGCCGTCGACGCGGACGCCGGGGAAGCCGAAGCCGCGGGCGCGCTGGAAGAGCGGGATGCGGGTCTGCTTCTCGACGGGCTCGGAGATGGCCCACTGGTTGTTCTGGCAGAAGAAGACGACCGGCGCGTCGAAGCTCGCCGCATAGACGAACGCCTCGTTGACGTCACCCTGCGAGGAGGCGCCGTCTCCGAAGTAGCAGATGACCGCGGTGTCGCGGTCGGGGTCGCCGGTGCCGACGTTGCCGTCCATCCGCACGCCCATCGCGTAGCCGGTGGCGTGCAGCGCCTGGGCCCCGATGACGATCGTGTAGAGGTGGAAGTTGTTCTCCTGCGGGTCCCAGCCGCCCTGGCTGACACCGCGGAAGAGCTGCAGCGAGCTCTGCGGGTCCATGCCGCGCACGAAGCCGACGCCGTGCTCGCGGTAGGTCGGGAAGACGAAGTCGTGCGGCTTGAGCGCGCGACCGGAACCGACCTGGGCGGCCTCTTGGCCGAGCAGGCTGGGCCACAGGCCGAGCTCGCCCTGGCGCTGCAGGGCGTAGCCCTCGGCGTCGAGGCGCCGGATGAGGACGAGGTCGCGGTAGAAGCTGCGCAGGTCCTCGGGGGTCAGGTCCGCGACGTACTTGTCGTAGTCGGGGTGGGACACACGCTGACCCTCGGGGGTCAGCAGCTGGATCATGTCCGGGCCACCGTCGCCGACCGCGGGGGTCGGCTCCTGCAGCTCGGCGACAACCTTGTCGCTCACTGGGGCTCCTTCGCCGGTGAGACCGGCCTACTCGTTCGGCCCGCAAACGGGGGTCTCCCGCTCGTCGGCTTCTGGGGGCGCAAGGCCGCCGTTCGTGACGACGGACACGTGCTTGGTCCTCGGACCGGAACTTACCGGAGAGCCCTGCGAATCTCACAATGCGGGATGGTTCCGCGCCCGGCACGGACGGCGCGCGTGTGGCAGCATGCTCCGCAGCTCACGACAGGGGATGGACATGTCAGCCGAGGGGACCAACGGCGCACGCGCCGCGCGCAAGGCCTGGCGGTCACTGCCGCGACGGACCCGGCGTGAGCTGGTGCTCGCGGCCGTGAAGGGGCAACGACCTCGGACGGACCCGGCCACCTGGCGAACGGCACTCGACTGGGCGCAGCTGTACCCGGCCCAAGCCCTACCCCAGGTCTTGATGGCCGCCTGTTTCCTCTACCTCGCCATCCGCGGGATCTACGACCAGTTCAGCTGGCTGGTCGTGGGCTTTGCCTGCCTCCTGGTGGTCGACGCCGCCTGGACGGCGATCGCGGCCTCCCGGATCCGACGCAGCCCGGGGCCAGTTGACCCCGGGCAGCCCTCGGCGCGCACGGTCGGCCACGGCACGCCCTGACCCGTCGCGATCGATGGCGTATGCCGCGTGCTCGGGTCACGCCCACCGGTGGCGTCAGCGGCGGGTGCCCCACGTCCAGGCCGGGGTGGTGAGCAGGCCCTGACCCTGCACGAGGGTCTCGCCGAGATCCTTGACGAGGGTGACACCCCGCGCAGGTGAGCCGAGCCCCACCGGGACGTCCTCCTCGTCGGCGTCGACCACGTCGAGCTCGCGGACCAAGGCGTCGGCGTGGGAGACAACCATGACCTGGCTGCGCTCGGCCGCGGCTCGGATGAGCCGGGCGAGCGGCGCCAGCAGGTCGGGGTGCAGGGACGTCTCGGGCTCGTTGAGGACCATGAGCGGCGGCGGGTCGGGGGTCAGCAGGGCCGCGACGAGGAGCAGGTAGCGCAGCGTCCCGTCGGAGAGCTCGGCTCCGGCGAGCGGGCGCAGCATCCCGGGCTGGTGGAGGGCCACGTCGAACCGCCCGTTGTCGACGGTCACCTCGAGGATCGCGCCGTCGAACGCGTCGGCGACGGCGCGGTCGAGCTCGGACCGGCCGTTCTCGCGGATCGTCTGCAGCGCCGCCGCGAGATCGCGGCCGTCGTCGGCGAGCACCGGGGTGCGGGTGCCGACCTGAGGCTTCCGGACCGGCGCCTCGGCGTCGGCACGGAAGCCGTCGTAGAAACGCCATCCCCGGATCATCCGACGCACCCGGAGCAGCTCTGGTGCGCGCTCGGGGTCGGCGAGCTCGGTGAGCATGCTCTCCCACGGGCGGATCGACCGCGTCAGCTCGGTCCAACCCGGACGGGCCGTGCGCTGGGCCGCTCGCGCTCCGGACCCCTCGGAAGTCTTGTAGGCGGCCGGGGAGCCGGGCTCCGCGACGGGGTCGGACTCCCACTCCGCCGACTCGTCGTCCCCGCCGCCTCCCCACTCGGAGGCCCAGTCGTCGTCGCCACCGACAGCGGCACGGGTCTCGACGACGCCCCACCGCCGCCTCACGAGGACGGAGCCGGGACGCATCACCGGGCCGGACCACACGACCTCGCGCTTGATCTCGGGGTCGCGCAGGAAGGCCGACGGCGAACCGGCGCCGGCGTCGCTGCCGGAGGCCTGTTGCGGCAGACCGAGGTCGACGAGGTAACCGAAGTCGTCGGAGGCGAAGCCGAGCTGCAGGCTGATCGGCCCCTTGCGCCGCGTGCCCTGGACACCGTGGCCGCGATCGCGGGCACCCCCGAGCGTTGCCGGACCGGCCCAGAGCGCGGACTGCAGGCCGCCCTCGCGGGCCAGCGTGCCGATGACGTCACCCCGACCGCAGCCGGCGAGCAGCCGAAGCGACCGGTAGAGGCTGGACTTGCCGCTACCGTTGGCGCCGGTGACGACGTCGAGCCCGTGCAGCGGCACGACGACGTCTCGCAGGGAGCGGTAGCCGGACACGGCGACGGCGGTGAGCATGTCCCGACGGTAGGCCGCAGGTCCGACAGCGAGCGGCCGCCGTCAGCCGGGCGCCGACTCGCCCGAGGCGCCGTCCGAGCTGCCGGTCTCACCTGCTCCGCTCGACCAGGCCGGGAGCTCCTGCAACGCCCATCGGTTGCCGTCAGGGTCGCTGAAGTGGACGAAGCGGCCCCACGGCTGCTCCTCGACCTCGGACACCTCGACGCCGCGCCCGACGAGCTCGGCGCGCACCGCCTCGGCGTCGGCGATGACCAGCTGCAGGTTGTCGAGGCCGCCGGGCACGATCTGCGTCAGCCCCTTGCCGATGGCGATCGAGCACGCCGACCCGGGCGGAGTGAGCTGCACGAAGCGGATCTCGTCGCTCACCGTGTGGTCGTGGTCGGCGTTGAAGCCGACCCTCTCGACGTAGAACTCCTTGGCCCGGTCGACATCGGTCACGGGCACCGCCACCAGCTCGAGCTTCATGTCCATGCATCGACGGTAGGCCCGAGCGCCGACACGCGGGGACGATGGCCGCCGCCCTCCCGCGCGCGTCAGTCGGGGTCGTCGCTGAACCCCACCGAGGGCGTATGCGTACTGCCGGGTGGCGTGTCAGCGCGCGGTGCCGCGTCAGCGCGCGGTGCCGCGTCAGCGCGCGGTGCCGCGTCAGCGCGCAGTGGCGCGAGGCGCTGCAGCACGAGGGAGGCACGGTGCTCCAGAGCCGCGCTCGGTCCCGGCAGCACGACCGGGACGGCCACGAGCGCGAGCGTCACCGCGAGCACCCCGACTGACACCACCTCGAGCCAGGCCGCCGTGGTCGTGATCTCGACGAGACCTGGCTGCGGACCCATCGACCGGTCGTCGAACGACACCCGCTCGACAACGGACCCCGTGACCGTCGCGAGCGCGACGCCGAGCCCCACGGCGGCCGTCAGCTCCCCGCGCCGCCCCGGTACGACGACCCACGTCGCCAGCCCGGCGGCCGCGAGCACGAGCACGACGACGAGGAGCACGAGCCGGGCCACCGGGTTCGGTCCGCCGAAGGCATCGAGCAGGACCCCGTCGGACGAGTAGACGACCTGCCTCCCCCAGGACCAGATGCGCTGCTCGTACCCCTTGGTGAAGTCGCCGACCTCGGGCGCCCGGACGGCGAACACGCGGGTCGGCCACACGGTCGTGGACGCGGCCAGCAACACACCGACGCCGCCGAGCGCGGCGCCGGCCAGACGCATACGCCAGCCGTCCCGGCGCGATCCGTCCTCTCGGGCGGACGACTCGGCGCCCGCCTCCCCCTCGGTCATCACGGCCGTCGGATCTCGTCGGGCGTCCCCGTGTCGTCGAACGACACTGGCGACGAGGCCAGATGCTCACCGGCCGGCCGCAGACCGGCCGGTTCGCCTGCTCCCGCTGCGTACCGAGGGCCAGGGGCCTGCGTCGCACCGAGCTCCACGACCCGCCCACCAACGCCGGCCGTCGCGACCATGAGCACGACGGCGACGAGCAGCACGACCGCCGCAACCGTCTCGAGCGTCCCGGCTCCCGTCATCTGCGAGCGGACCGTGAGGCCAGAGGCACCCTGGTCGACCTCCCCGAGCGAGCGGCCGAGACGGTCGGCCACCGTCGTCAGCACCCGCCCCGTGAGCAGGGCGACGGTGACGAGCGCGGCGCCGCGCCCCCAGCCGACCCGTCGCGACGCCCAGGCGGCGACGCCGACGAGTGCCGCGACGAGGAGCACCACGAGCACACCGAGGGCTATCGGGTTCCAGTCGTCGCGCAGCTCGACACCCTCCAGACCGGTGACGCGCACCCGACCCCAGCTCCACTCCCACTGGCGGGACAGGAGGGAGCCGTGCTCGCGGTCCGACACCGACATCTCCCACGTCGGCGAGAGCAACGAGGGCACGACGAGCAGGATCGCCGCGAACGCGACGCCGGCCGCGAGCCATCGGCCGGCCGGCCCGTCACGCACCGTGCCCATGCCGACCTCCGACCCCAGCGACACCTCCGCGCCTCGGTGCGCGGCTCACCTCATTGTCGCCCCGTCAGCGGGCGCCGAACGCCGCCGCGACCTCGACGAGCCGAGAGTTGGCCTCGACCTCGCCGATCGTGACACGTACGCCGTCGTCGCCGTACTGGCGCACCGTCAGTCCCGCCTCGGCGCAGGCCTGCGAGAAGGCGGTGGAGTCGGCTCCGAGGGGGAACCAGACGAAGTTCGCGTCGGACTGGGGCAGCTTCCAACCCTGGTCCGAGAGCGCCTGGACCACCCGGTCGCGTTCGGCGACCAGTGACTCGACGCGCTCGTTCAGCTCGTCGAACGCATCGAGCGAGGCGATGGCGGCGACCTGTGCGACCGAGTTGACGCCGAAGGGCGTGGCCGTCTTGCGGAGGGCAGCGGCGACGGGAGGGTGCGCCACGGCATACCCCACCCGGAGGCCGGCGAGGCCGTACGCCTTGGAGAAAGTGCGCAGGACGACGACGTTGGGGCGGTGGCGCCACACGTCGAGCCCGCGCACGGCCTCGGCGTCGCGGACGAACTCGACGTACGCCTCGTCGACGACGACGATGACGTCGCTCGGGACCTTGTCGAGGAACGCCTCGAGCTCGGCCTGGTGCACGCACGGACCCGTCGGGTTGTTGGGCGTGCAGACGAGGATGACGCGGGTGCGGTCGGTGATCGCCGCGAACATCGCGTCGAGGCGGTGCCGGGCCTGCTCGTCGAGGCCGACCATGACCGGCTTGGCGCCAGCCAGCTGCGTCACGATCGGGTAGGCCTCGAACGAGCGCCACGCGAACACGACCTCGTCGCCGGCATCGCACGCGGCGTTGACGATCTGGGCCAGGACGGCGACCGAACCGGTGCCGGTGGCGATGCACTCCGTCGGCACGTCGAGCGCCTTCGCGAGCCGGGCGGTCAGCTCGGTGACCGCCATGTCGGGGTAGCGGTTCACCGTCGCCGCGGCGTCGTCGATCGCCGCGAGCACCGACGGCAGCGGACCGTAGGGGTTCTCGTTGGACGAGAGCTTGTATGCCGTGACCCCGCCGGGTGCCGCCGCGGGCTTGCCGGGCTTGTAATCGGGCATCTGCGCGAGCACCTCGCGCAGACGGACGGTGTTCTCGGCCGTGTCGCTCATACTCGAACTGTAGAGGCAGTGTCCACGGGAGCGACCGGCCCATGGACGCTCCCCTGACGTGGGACCCGGTCTGTGGCTAGGCTCACATCGTCGCGCCACCGCCGCCTCGACGCTCTTGTTCATGCCCGCTCTTTCCGAAAGTCAGATCATGCGCATCGGCATCCTCACCGGGGGCGGGGACTGTCCCGGCCTCAACGCCGTCATCCGCGGCGCCACCCGCGCCGCCGAGGTCACGTACGACAGCACCGTCATCGGCTTCCGCAACGCGTGGCGCGGGGTCATGGACAACGACTACGAGATCCTCGACGTCGACCGGTGCCGCGGCATCCTGCCCCTCGGCGGCACGATCCTCGGCACGAGCCGTGACCAGCCCTTCGCCCACGAGGACGGTCTCAAGCGCGTCCGCAAGGCCTACGACCGGCACGGCCTCGACGCCATCATCGGTGTCGGCGGTGAGGGGTCGATGGGTGTGGTCAACCGCTTGCACGAGAACGGCTTCCCCGTCATCGGGGTGCCGAAGACGATCGACAACGACATCTCCCTGACCGAGATGACGTTCGGCTTCCAGACGGCCGTCCAGATCTGCACGGACGCGATCGACCGCCTCCACACGACGGCCGAGTCGCACCACCGCGTCCTCGTCGTCGAGGTCATGGGCCGGCACGTCGGCCACATCGCGATCTGGTCGGGCCTCGCCGGAGGTGCGGCCATCACGCTCGTGCCGGAGGAGCCCTTCGACATCGACGAGGTCTGCGAGCGGATCGTCCACCGCCACAAGAAGGGCCGCTTCGCCACCATCGTCGTCGTCGCGGAGGGGGCGGTGCCCAAGGCGGGCACCATGGAGATCCCGGCTCCCGAGATCGACAAGTACGGCCACCAGATCCTCGGCGGCATCGGCTCGATCCTCGCCCGCGAGATCCAGGGCCGCACCGGCATCGAGAGCCGGATGACCGCCCTCGGCCACATCCAGCGCGGCGGCTCGCCCGTCGCCTTCGACCGCGTGCTCGGCACGCGTTTCGGGGTCGCCGCTGTCGAGGCCGCCCTCGACGGGGCGTGGGGCCAGATGGTAGCGCTCCAGAAGGGCCGCATCGAGCGGGTGCCCGTCGCGGACGCCGTCGGCACCCTCAAGACGGTCGAGCCCGACCTGCTCCGCCTCAACGCGATGTTCCAGCCGCGCATCCCCGGCGACGAGCACCCCGGACTTCCCGCAGAGGCGCCCACCCCCATGGAACACTGAGCGCATGCTCATCAACTTCGCGCTGCAGACGGTCATCAACGCCGTCGCCCTGTGGGTGGCTGCGTGGGCCATCCCCGGCATCACGTTCGGCGGCGGCTCGACGGGTCAGGTCGTCAAGACCGTGGTCATCGTGGCACTGATCTTCGGCATCGTGAACATGTTCATCAAGCCGCTCCTCAAGCTCATCTCACTGCCGTTCATCATCCTGACGCTGGGACTCTTCGTCTTCATCGTCAACGCGCTGATCCTGCAGCTCACGTCGTGGCTGGCCGGCACGTTCAACCTCGCCTTCCACGTCGAGCACTTCTTCTGGGACGCCGTGTTCGGCGCCCTCATCATCACCTTCGTGTCGATGATCCTCAGCTTCGTCAAGACCGACTGAGCCCGGTCACTCCGGTATGCCGTGAGCCCGCCTTCCGTCCGGAAGGCGGGCTCACGGCATACGACCCCTCTCACACCCGAGGGTCAGAGCAGCGGGCGGTGGAGCGCGAAGCGCAGTGGCTGGCCGGGCCGGGCCTGGGCCGCGTGGGCGACGTCGTCGGGGTGCACGACGGCGACGACGGGGTAGCCACCGGTGACGGGATGGTCGGCGAGGAAGATCACCGGGCGACCGTCCGGAGGCACCTGCACCGCGCCCTCGACGATGCCCTCGGACGGCAGCTCGTGGGTGCGCTGCCGCGTCAGCGCCGGGCCCTCGAGCCGCAGCCCGATCCGGTCGGACGCTGCAGTCACCTCGTAGGTGGCGCGGCCGAGGCGGGTGAGCGAGTCGGCGGTGAACCAGTCGGCGCGCGGACCGGGGACGGCACGCAGCACGACCTCGTGGGGAAGGGGCGCCACCGCGGCGTGGTCGACGCCGGGCATCGGACCCGCGGGCCGGCCCAGCTCGACGGTGTCGCCGTCGCGCAACGGGGCAGGGCCCAGGCGCGAGAGGAGGTCGGTGGCGGCCGACCCGAGCACGAGCTCGCACGCCACGCCACCGCGCAGCGCCAGGTACGTGCGCACGCCACGGGTCGGCATCCCCAGCTCGAGCACCTGACCTGCCCTGACGGTGACGGGCGTGCAGCAGGCGTGTGCCCGACCGTCGACGCACAGCGGGGCCGGTGCGCCGGCGACCGCGACCGTGGCTGCCTCGGTGAAGCGCAGGACCAGCCCGCCGAACGTCGTCTCGAGCGCCGGTGCGCCCTCGGCGTTGCCGACCAGGCGGTTGGCGAGGCGGAGGCTCGGCCGGTCGACCGCGCCCGAGCGACCGACGCCCAGGTGCGCGAGGCCGGGACGGCCGAGGTCCTGGAGCGTCGTCAGCGGCCCGGCCCGCAGCACCTCGATCACGGGTCGAGCCTGGTGAAGCGGACCCGGGTGCCCGGGGCGAGCAGGGCCGGCGGCTCACGGTCGAGGTCCCACAGGGGCGCCTCGGTGCGGCCGATGAGCTGCCAACCGCCCGGCCCCTCCCGCGGGTAGATGCCGGTGAACTCGCCGGCCAGGGCGACGGAGCCCCGGGGGACGCGCGTGCGCGGGGTGGTCCGGCGCGGCACGACGAGGGCGGCGTCCCCCCCGACGATGTAGGCGAAGCCGGGCGCGAACCCGGTGAACGCCACGCGGTAGGTGGCGGCGCTGTGGCGGCGCACCACCTCGTCGACCGACAGGCCGGAGAGGCTCGCGACCTCGTCCAGGTCGTCCCCGTCGTACGTCACGAACACCTCGACCTCGTGGTCGGGCCGGTCCTCGTCACCCCGGCGCACGTCGAGCGCGGCGAGCGCCTCGGCCACCCGGCCGTGTGAGGCGGTGTCGTCGAAGGTGATGAGCACCGTCCGGGCCGCAGGCACGAGGTCGACGACGCCAGGGAGCGCGCCGGCGCCGCGTGCCTCCTCGAGCGTCCGGTGAAGCGCCATGACTTCCGGGAGGTCGTCGCACTCGACGAGCAGCCCGCGGTGACCGGCAGCCAGAGTGCGCATCATCAGGGCACTTCCGTGAACGGGCGGAGCACGACGCCAGCGTCGTCGACCGCGCGACGCACGGCGTGCGCCATCTCGACGGCACCGGGGGTGTCTCCGTGGATGCAGATCGACTGTGCCGCAACGGAAATGGTGCTCCCGTCGATGGCGACGACGGTGCCCTCCGTGGCCATCTGGACGCAGCGGCGCGCGACCACGTCGGCGTCGTGGATGACGGCTCCGGGCTGATGACGCGGGACGAGCAGACCGTCGGGGCTGTAGGCGCGGTCGGCGAAGGCCTCGGCGACCGCGATCAGCCCGTCGGCCTCTGCCCGGATGAGCAGCTCGGAGCCGGCGAGGCCCAGGACCGGCATCGACCGGTCGAAGAGGGCGACCGCCTCCGTGACGGCGCCGGCCGTCACGGAGTTGCTCGCTGCCGCGTTGTAGAGGGCGCCGTGCGGCTTGACGTAGCTGACGCGGGCTCCCTCGACGCCGGCGATGCCGTGCAGGGCCGCGATCTGGTAGATCAGCTCGTCGACGAGCTCGGCCGGGTCCATCTCGATGTGGCGCCGACCGAAGCCGGCGAGGTCCCGGTAGCCCACCTGGGCGCCGACGGCCACGCCGAGCTGCGCCGCGCGGGCGCACACCCGCCGCAGGATGCTGGGGTCGCCGGCGTGGAAGCCGCAGGCCACGTTGGCGCTCGTCACGACGCGGAGCATGGCCTCGTCGTCGCCGAGGGTCCACCGTCCGAAGCCCTCGCCGAGGTCGCTGTTGAGGTCGATGGCACTCATGTGGCGGACCGTACCGTCGCCTCGCTGGGCTGCTCTCCGTGGGTGTCGCGGGTGTGGCGGGTGTCGCGGTGCAGGTCGTCACGCGCCGTCTCGGGTGCGAGCAGGACGCACACCACGGTGACGGCCAGCATCGCCGCGACGTAGGTGGCCACGGCATACGCGCTGTCGAAGTGGGCCAGCAGTGCGGTGGCGACGATCGGCGCGATGCCGCCCCCGACGATCCCGGCCAGCTGGTAGCCCATCGACGCACCGGTGTAGCGCACGCGGGTCGGGAACATCTCGCTGATGAAGGCGGCTTGCGGGCCGTACATCGCCGCGTGCGCGACGAGTGCCAAGACTGCGGCGACGAGGATGAGCACGAAGTTGCCGGTGTCGAGGAGGCGGAAGAAGACGAAGACCCAGACGGCCGCCGCCACGGCTCCGGCCAGGTAGACCGGGCGCCGACCGAAGCGGTCGGAGAGGTGGCCGAACCACGGGATGGCCACGACCTGCACGCCGGCCGCGACGAGGACGGCGTTGAGGGCGTACTGCTTCGGCAGGCCGAGGTAGGTGGCGACATACGTGGCGATGAAGAGGACGAACGTGTAGAAGGCGACGTCGACGCCGACGCGCGCGCCGATGGCCAGCAGCACCTGGCGCCAGTAGCGACGCAGCACCTCGACGATGGGCGCCTGGGGCGCACCCTGGTGCTCGACCTCCTTGAACATGGGGCTCTCGCTGAGTGTCCGGCGGATCCAGATCCCGACGATGACGAGCAGCCCGCTCAGCAGGAACGGGACGCGCCAGCCCCACGACCGGAACGTGGCGTCGGACGTGAGGACCCCCATGAGCGCGAGCACGCCGTTGGACAGCAGCAGGCCGATCGGCACGCCGACCTGGGGCCAGCTGGCGTTGAGGCCGCGACGGTGGCCGGGGCCGCTCTCCAGGGTCATCAGGACCGCGCCACCCCACTCGCCGCCGAGGCCGAGGCCCTGGATGAAACGGAGGACGACGAGACCGATCGGGCCCCACACGCCGATGGCCGCGTACGTCGGCAGGAGGCCGATGGCGAAGGTCGCGAGACCCATGAGCAGCAGGGTCACGACGAGCACGTTCTTGCGCCCGAGCCGGTCCCCGTAGTGCCCGAAGACGATGCCGCCGAGCGGCCGCGCGATGAAGCCGACGGCGAAGGTGGCGAACGCCAGGATGGTGCCGACCAGCGGGTCGAAGGTGGGGAAGAAGAGCTTGTTGAAGACCAGCGCCGCGGCGGTGCCGTAGATGAAGAAGTCGTACCACTCGAGCGAGGTGCCGATGAGGCTGGCGGCGATCACGCGGCGGACCGAGGACACGGAGGACACCGAGGACACCGAGGACACGGAGGACACGGAGGACTTCGAGGACCCTGGGGACACGGACGGGGTCGGACTCATGTCGGCTGCTCCTGACGTCGGGCGCTGACGGCGGTGTCAACGACTGCGGACGACGGTAGTGGATTGTTGAGCAATCCAACAAGACCACAATGGAACATTGTCGCGCCGCCCCGGCTATGCTCGGGGCCGTCACGGCGCAACGACACGGATGGCAGGACGATGACCCAGACGGAGCCCGCACTGCCCACGCTTCCCCGTCGGGCCAGCACGGCTGAGGCTGTGGCCGAGGTCCTGCGTGTCCAGATCGCCGAGGGCCGGCTGCGGCCGGGAACGCAGCTGCGCGAGGAACACATCGCCGGAGCGATGGAGGTCTCGCGCAACACCGTCCGCGAGTCCTTCCGCCTGCTCGGGCACGCTCGCCTCGTCGAGCACGCCCTGCACCGGGGAGTGTTCGTCCGCACGGTCGGACCGGACGAGATCCGGGCGATGTACCGCACGCGTCGGCTCGTCGAGCCGCTCGGCCTCGTGCGCGTCGACGCGCGCGGTGTCACGGCGCTCCACGAGATCGTCGAGCGCGCGGAGTCGGCTGTCTCGCAAGCCGACTGGAGCGCGGTGGGGACGGCGGACATCGACTTCCACCGACGGATCGTGGCCGCCTGCGACAGCGTGCACCTCGCCGCGATGTTCGAGGGGCTCCTGGCCGAGCTGCGCCTCGGCTTCCTGCGCCTGCCCGACGCGCAGACCCTCCACGAGCCCTTCCTGCAGCGCAACCGGCGGCTGCTGGTCCTGCTCGAAGCAGGCGACCTCGAGGCGGCCGTCGCCGAGCTCGACGACTACCTCGTGACGGCGGAGGCCAACCTGCTCGAGGCGGTCCGCGACCGCTGACACGGGCTGTGCGCGAGCCGCCCATGACCCATCGGGGTGTCGGTGGTGAGGGTGTCGGTGCAGGGTCCTACCGTCGTGGCATGCGGTTGCTCCACACCTCCGACTGGCACCTCGGGCGCACGCTCCACGGCGTGAACCTCCACGAGGCGCAGTCTGCTGTCCTGGAGCGCATCTGCGAGCTCGTCGAGGAGCCGCCCGACGGGGTGCCGATCGATGCCGTGCTCGTCGCGGGCGACATCTACGACCGCGGCGTCCCGCCCGTCGAGTCCGTGCAGCTCTTCGAGTGGACACTCTCGCGGCTGTCGGCGGTCACGACCGTCGTCGTCACCTCGGGCAACCACGACTCCGCGATCCGCCTCGGCTACGGCGCCGGCCTCTTCCGCGACACCATCCGGATGGTCACCGACCTCGGTCAGCTCGACCTGCCGGTGCTGCTCGAGGGGAGCGACGGCGTGCGGGCCGCCGTCTACGGCATCCCCTACCTCGACCCCGACCATGCGCGAGTTGCGCTGGCCCGCGGCGGGGAGCCTCTGCCGCGCTCACACCAGGCCGTCGTCGGGGCGGCGTGCGACCGCATCCGCGCCGACCTGGCTGACCGCCCCGGCCTGCGCTCGGTGGTGCTCGCGCACGCGTTCGTCGCCGGCGCCGAGCCGAGCGACTCCGAGCGCTCGATCATGGTCGGCGGCGTGGACCGGGTGGCCGGCACGGTCTTCCACGGCATCGACTACGCCGCGCTGGGGCACCTCCATGGCCCGCAGGCTCCGGACTCGGCGAACGGGTCGGTCGTGCGCTACTCCGGTTCACCGCTGCGCTACTCCTTCTCCGAGCAGGAGCACGAGAAGGTCGTCCTCCTCGTCGACGTCGACGCCTCGGGTCCTGCGCGTGTGACGCCGGTCGAGATCGTCCAGCCGCGCGCCATGGCGACGCTCCGCGGGTGCCTCGACGACCTGCTCGAGGCGGCCGCGTTCACGGCCGCCGAGGACGCGTGGGTGCGGGTCACGGTCACCGACCGGGTCCGGCCGGACTCGCTCATGGACCGCCTCAAGTCCCGCTTCCCGCATGCCCTGCAGGTCTTCCACGAGCCCGAGGGCGCCATCGACCGCGGGCGCGCCGGCACGACACTCGTCAGCGAGCGCGACCCGCGCGAGCTCGGCTCGGACTTCATCGCCTACGTCACCAAGACCGAGGCGAGCGACGGCGAGGTCGACGTCTTCGCGGCGGGCTTCGAGGCGGCCGTCAGGGCCCAGCACCGGGCTGAGGCGCAGGAGGTGGCGTGACGTGCAGCTGCACCACCTGTCCATGACGGCCATCGGGCCGTATGCCGGCACCGAGGTCATCGACTTCACGACCGTCGGGCGCGCCGGCCTCTTCCTGCTCGAGGGCCCCACGGGCTCGGGCAAGTCGACGATCATCGACGCCATCACGTTCGCCCTCTACGGCAAGGTGGCCCAGGCGTCGGCCGACGTCGAGCGCATCCACTCGCACCACGCCGACCCGCGCACCGTGCCCGTCGTCGTGCTCGTCTTCGAGACCCAGTCGGGGCTCTTCCGCGTCCAGCGCACGCCGCGCTTCGAGCGACCCAAGTCGCGCGGCCCAGGCACCACCGTGCAGCAGCCGACGATCAAGCTGTGGCGACTGCAGACGCCCGACGACCTCGCGGGCGGCGAGCTGCTCTCGACCAACATCGGCGACTGCGACGACGAGATCACCCGCGCCGTCGGCCTGACCCGCGACCAGTTCGTGCAGACCGTGATCCTGCCGCAGGGCGAGTTCGCGACGTTCCTGCGGGCCCGGTCCGAGGACAAGGGCAAGCTCCTCGAGAAGGTCTTCGGCACGGCCTTCTTCCGCCGGGTCCAGGACGAGATCGTCGAGGCCGGGCGGGCCGCGCAGGCGCGGCGCCAGTCGGCCGTCGACGAGATCCGCCTCGCCGTCCACGCCCTGGCCGTGTCGGCCGGGCTCGAGACCGAGCGCCGGGACGTGCTCGAGGCCCTGAGCCGCACCGCCCCCGAGTCCCTCGACGCCGAGCTGACACAGGTCGTCGACGAGCTGACCACGCGCGAGCGCCACGCGGGCAAGGCCAGCCGCGAGGCGATCGAGACCCACAAGCAGATGGCCGACATGGTCAGCGACGCCCGGCTGCGCATGCAGCGCCGCGAGCGGCTGAGGCAGCTCCAGCAGCAGGAGCACGACCTCGGCAAGCAGGCGGTGGCCTTCCGACGGCTCGGTGAGGAGGTCGCGCGCGCCCGCCAGGCTCGTCCCGTCGCCGGCGCCGTCCGCACCCTGGCCCAGTCCGAGGCGACGCTCAAGCGCGCCGAGGTGGCCCTGACGCAGGCCCGGGAACGGGTCCAGCCCGCCCTGCGCGACCGCGGTCCGGCCGCCCTGCGCGAGGCCGCGGCCCAGGCCCGTGAAGTCGTCGGCTCCCTCACCGGCGCCATCACCGTCGAAGGGGCGTTGCCCGGCCGCGTCAGGGAGCTGGCGCTGCTGCGCGAGCGGCTCGACGGCATACGCCGGTCGGTGGCATCCGTGTCGACCGAGCTCGAGGCGTTGCCCGCAACGATCGCGATGCACGACGCGGCCCTGACCGAGGCGCGCCGCCTCGCAGCGCTCCTCGACGGACGGGCGGCCGAGGGCGAGCGCGCCCGGGACCGGCTCGAGGCAGCTGTGGCCCACGAGGCCGCGGCATCCCGGGTGCCCCGCGCCGAGTCTGCAGCGGCTGCGGCGCTGTCGACGGTGGCGGCGGCGGAGACGTCGCTCGCCGGGTTGCGCCGGGCTCGCATCGACGGCATCGCCGGCGAGCTGGGTCTCTCTCTCGTCGAGGGCGACCCGTGCCCGGTCTGCGGCTCCGTCGAGCACCCGTCCCCGGCCCACCCGACGCTCGATGCCGTGACGCCCGAGCAGATCGACGCGGAGGAGTCCAGGGTCGGGCAGCTCCGGGAGCAGGCCACGCGGGCGGTCGAGGCGCTCGGCACCCTGCGGTCCGAGGTGCGTGAGCTCGCGGCGCGCTGCGACGGACTCGACGTCGCGACGGCCCGGGCGCGAGCCGAGTCCGCTGCTCACGAGCTCGCCGCGTCGGTGCAGGCTCGCTCCGACGTCGAGGCGGGGGCGGCCCGCGTGGCCGACCTGCGCCGACGCGTCGACGAGCTGTCGGCGCAGAAGAGCAACCTCGGGGCCGACGCCGCCCGCACCGAGCAGTCCGCGGCCGACCTCGAGGCGCGCGTCACCGAGGAGACGTCTCTCGTCGAGCAGGCCCGCGACGGCCACCCCAGCGTCACGGCCCGGCGTGACGACCTCGTCGCCGCTGCCGCCCGAGTGGACGCCCTCGTCGACGCCCTCGCCCAGCGCGACGTGGCGGCTGCGTCCGTCGCCGAGGACACCGCGGCGCGCGACGCCGACCTCGCCCAGTTCGGCTTCGCCGACGTCGCCGAGTGGATGGCGGCCGACCGTGGGGCGGAGTGGATCAACGCCAAAACGCGTGAGATCGCCGAGTTCGAGCGTGCCTGCACCCAGGTCAGGGCGGGGCTCACCGGTCCCGAGCTCGCCGACGTCCAGCTCGACGCCCTCTTCGACGACATCGAGCAGCTCGAGGCGCTCGCCGCCGCCGCCAAGAAGGAGCTGGAGGCCGCGACCAACGCGCACGGCAGCCTGCGCGACCAGGTCAGCCGCACCAAGCGACGCGTCACCGACGTGCGCGAGGCCATGGCGCGCAACGCAGCCGTCATCACTGAAACGGCTGACGCCGTCCGGGTCGGCCAGCTCGTCGCAGGCAACGGCGACAACCAGCTCAACCTCGACCTGGCCAAGTACGTCCTCATCCGCCGCTTCACCGAGGTGCTCTCTGCCGCCAACACCGAGCTGGGGCGCTTCTCCGGAGGCCGCTACACGCTCGAGCACACCGACGCGAAGAAGGGCAACGCCAAGTCGGGCCTCGGCGTGCGTGTGCACGACATGCACACCAACCAGGTCCGCGAGGTCGGCACGCTGTCCGGCGGCGAGACCTTCTACGTCTCGCTGTCGCTCGCGCTCGCGCTCGCCGAGGTGGTCCGGGCCGAGTCCGGCGGGGTCGACCTCGGCACGCTCTTCGTCGACGAGGGCTTCGGGACGCTCGACCCCGACGTGCTCGACGACGTCATGCACACGCTCGAGGGGCTGCGCGAGGGCGGCCGCACCGTCGGCATCGTCAGCCACGTGACGGAGCTGAAGGCGCGCGTGGCCGACCGCATCGAGGTGCTCGTCCGACCCGACCGCACCAGCACCTTGCGCATCACCGCCTGACCGCCCAACCGCCCAACCGCCCAACCGCCCAACCGCCCAACCGCCCAACCGCCCAACCGCCCAACCGCCCAACCGCGACGCGAACAGCGCACCGGACCAGGGCGGTCCTCCACCCCAATCGAAAGAGCGATCCGTCCGCTCGGCACACGGCGCCGGAGGGCGCACCGCCCTACGCTCCGGGCATGAGGATCGCCGCGAGCGTGTTCGTCGGGCTGGCCGCGCTGCTGCACGCCTACATCTTCTGGATGGAGAGCTTCGCCTGGACCCGGCCGACCGTCTGGAGGCGCTTCGGCGTCGCCGACCAGGCCGCGGCCGAGCTGACCCGGCCCATGGCCTACAACCAGGGCTTCTACAACCTCTTCCTCGGGCTCGGCGCCGCCCTCGGGCTCGTGCTGTGGTGGTCCGGGCACGACACGGCCGGCCGCACCCTCGTGCTGTTCTGCACCGGCTCGATGGCCCTCGCCGCGACCGTCCTCGTGACGACGGGGCTGACCTACCTGCGGGCCGCGTTGACCCAGGGCACGCTGCCGCTCATCGGCTTCGCACTGACGCTGCTCAGCTGACCTCGGCAGCGGCCTGGGTCACGCGCGCCGCACCGACCACGAGGATGACGACGCCGATGACGGCCGACCCGCTGGCGAGGGCGGAGTAGCCGAGCGAGCCCACCACGACTCCAGCCGCCACACCCCCCGCGGCGCCCGCCAGCCCCATGAGCACGTCGGCAAGACCCTGGGTCGCCGGACGCTCGTCGGTCGTGACGACGGAGGTGAGCAGGGTCGAGCCCGACACGAGCGTGCACGACCAGCCGACCCCGAGCAGGAAGAGCGCGACGAGCAGCAGCCCGGACCAGCCCGCCTGTGATCGGGAGGCGAGCAGTGCGGCGAGGGTCAGGATCACGCCGCCCGTCATGGCGACGGACGCAGGACCCCAGCGGTCCACCGCGGCGCCGACGAGGGGCGACAGCGCGAACATTCCGAGGATGTGCATCGAGATGACGAAGCCGATGACCTCGAGGTCGGCGTGCCCGTGCTGCATGTGGATCGGCGTCATGACCATCACGCTGACCATCACGAGGTGGCCCAGCGCCATGACGAGCATCGCCTGGAGGGCCCGCGGGTTGCCGCGCACCACAGCCAGGCCGCGACGCATCGACCCGTCGTGGTTGGGCGCCTCCGCCGGGCCCGCGGCGGCCGAGACGACGACGTCGACCTGCTGAGCGCCGCCGTCGGCGGTCGGGTCCGGCGCCTGCGCTCGTCGGAGCTCGGCCCGCGCCTCGGCGTCGAGCGCGCGGGCGGTGAGCAGCGGGTCGGGTCGCAGCAGTCGGTCGACGACGAGCCACGCGAGCACGAAGCCGACGAGCGAGAAGAGGAACGTGCCGGCCAGCTCCGGCAGGCCCAGGCGCTGCGCGAGCGCCTTGCCCGGTCCGACGAGGTTCGGACCGGCGACGGAGCCGATGGTCGTGGCCCAGACGACGATGGACAGGTCACGGCCCCGGCGCAGGGGCGCGGCGAGGTCGGCTGCGGCATACCTCGCCTGGTTGTTGGCAGTGGTGCCGCCGCCGAAGAGGAACATGCCGACGGCGAAGAGCGGGAACGAGCGCAGCACCGCCGCGACGAGGACGAGCGCCGCACCCACGAACGCCACGGCCAGGCCCCAGCGCAGGCCGACGCGACGCCCCCGGGCGGCCGTCGCCCGCGCGACGGGGATCGTCAGCAGGGCAGTGCCGAGGACCTGCGCGGTCGTGCCGACACCCGCGAGGGCCTCGGTGCCGCTGAGGTCCTCGGCAAGCAGTGCTCCGACGGCGATGCCGCAGGCCATCCCGACCCCGCTGAGGATCTGCGACCCCACGAGGGTCCGAACGACCTTGCGCTGCACGGTCGTCCGGTCGAGCTGGGCAGGAGCAGAGACCACCCCGGCCTCAGACGTGTCGGCGCGACGTGATGACGCGGAAGCGGTTCGCGACGAAGGCGGCGTCGGTGTAGGCGGCGTTCGCGGCCGGGTTGGCGCCGGTGCCGTGAAGGTCGGAGAAGGCTGCCGTCTGGTTGACGAAGATCTGGCCGGTGAGGTTCTCGGACAAGGCGACTCCTCCCTCGGCGGCGGCGTCCCGCGCGGCGTCGAGGACCGCGTCGCTCGTGGAGTAGACGGCAGCCGTCATGGCTCCGTGCTCGCCCACGGTGTCAGCGAGCTGCGCGAGCGACTGCTCCGTCGACGCCGTGCGGATGAGGAAGCCGACCGGCCCGAAGCACTCCTGCGTGTAGATGTCCTCGCGCGCTACGTCCACGGCGACGAGACCCGGGGCGCGGACGACGGCGTCGGCCCACCCCGGGTGGGTGATGCGACGAGAGTCGAGCACGACGCGACCACCCGCATCCTCGGCGATCGACGCAAGCGACTCCGCGTTGTCACGGACCTGGTCGTTGACCGTGGCCCCGAGCAGCTCGACGGCCTTGGCGTCGTCGCCGGTGAGCGGGCCGACGGCCCCGGCCAGCCGCTCGCCGAACTCGTCGAAGGACAGGTGGCCCTCGTCGGTGTCGATCCCACTCTCGGGGACGTAGAGGTTCTGCGGCGCCGTGCACATCTGGCCGGAGTAGAGGGTGAGGCTGAAGGCGAGGTTGCCGAGCATGCCTTTGAGGTTGTCGGTCGAGTCGACGACGATCGAGTTGAGGCCGGCCTTCTCGGTGTAGACGAGCTTGCCGTGGGCTGCCGCCGACTGCTCGAGCCAGGCGCCGAAGGTCGGGCCGCCGGTGTAGTCGATGATCGCCACCTCGTCGCGCTCGGCGAGGGTCTTGGCGAGGCCCTTCCCGTCGGCCTCGGCGGCGAGCTGCACGAGGGCCGGGTCGAAACCGGCCTCCTCGAGCACCGTCCGCGCGACCTCGACCGAGATCGCGAGCGGCAGCACGGCACGCGGGTGTGGCTTGACGACGACGGCGTTGCCGGTGACGAGCGAGGCGAAGATGCCGGGGTAGGCGTTCCACGTCGGGAACGTGTTGCAGCCGATGACGAGCGCGATCCCGCGCGGGACGATCCGGTAGTCCTTCTGCATCCGGGTCGGCGCGGGGTTGCCCTCCCGGTCACGGCCAGGCTTCTCCCAGAGCACCGACGCGGGCACGCGCTCCTGCTCGGCGAGGCCGGCCGCGACCGCCTCGATCGCGCGGTCCTGCGCGTGCGGGCCACCGGCCTGGAACGACATGACGAACGGCTGACCGGACGTGTGCATGACGGCGTTGGCGATCTCGAAGCTGCGCTTGTTGATCCGGTCGACGATCTCGACGCACACCGCGGCGCGTACCTGCGGGCCGGCGTCCCGCCAGGCCGGCATCGCCGCCCGCGCGGCCGCGAGGCCGGCGTCGAGATCGAGCGCCGGGTAGGTGACCCCGAGCGTCGGTCCGTAGGGCGAGACCTCGCTGCCCACGAAGGTGCCGTCGGTCGGCTGACTCGAGAGGGCGGCATACGCCGTGTTCAGGTGCGCCTCGTGCGCGGCCAGCCCCTCGGCGGCGGCCGCCTCGCCGTAGACGCGGGGGCTCGGCGACTCGGGGTAGCGGGAGTACCAGCTGCGGCTCGCCAGGGCCTGACGGATCTCGTCGAGGACTCCCGCGTGCGCGTCGAGCAGGGGGTGGGTGGGCGTCGTTGCCGGTGCAGTCACGGGTCGATGCTAGCCCCGGCGGACACCGCGGTCGTATGCCGTCGGCCGCCGTCTGGCGACCGCCCGCCGCGCACGCGGGCGGGCGACCCGGCAGGATGGCGGGCATGGACACGGACCTCACCGAGCCCGACCGACCACGCCCCGACGCGGCTGACGAGGGGTCGGCCTTCGGCCCCGTCGGCGTGGTCGGAGCCGGCGCCATGGGGGCCGGCATCGCGCAGGTCGCCGCGACCGCCGGTCACGCCGTCGTGCTCGTCGACGCGCTACCCGGCGCTGCTGCAGGTGCCATCGAGAGGATCGGCGCTGCCGTGTCGCGCCTCGTCGAGAAGGGCCGACTGCCGGCCGACGAGGCGAACGCGGTGCTGGCGCGGATCACCCCCGCGGAGTCCCTCCACGATCTGCCCAACTGCGGGCTCGTCATCGAGGCCGTGCCCGAGGACCTCGACCTCAAGCGCCGCATCTTCGCCGAGCTCGCCGATCGACAGCCGTCGACCACGGTCCTCGCGACGAACACCTCCAGCATCGACATCGACGACATCGCCGCTGACGTGGCCGACCCGGAGCGCGTGCTCGGCCTGCACTTCTTCAACCCGCCGCCCGTCATGAAGCTCGTCGAGGTCGTGCACGGCGAGCGCACCGCCCAGGCCTACGTCGAGCACGCCACCGCGCTCATGACGTCCTGGGGCAAGACGCCGGTCCGATGCAGCTCGACCCCGGGCTTCATCGTCAACCGGGTGGCGCGTCCCTTCTACGGCGAGGCGCAGCGGATCGTCGAGAGCGGTGTCGCCGACGCGGCGACGGTCGACTGGATCCTCCGTGAGCGGGGAGGCTTCCCGATGGGGCCGCTCGAGCTCACCGACTTCATCGGTCAGGACGTCAACCTCGCCGTCGGCACGTCGGTGTGGGAGCAGACGGGTCGCGACGAGCGCTACACGCCGACGACCTTCCAGCAGGACCTCGTGTCGGCTGGGCGTCTCGGTCGCAAGTCGGGCCGGGGCGTCTACACGTATGCCGCCGACGGCTCCGTCGACGGGCCCGAGCCGGACGTCGAGCTCGCCGAGCGGCTCGTCGGCGGACCGGTCGCCACCGACCCGCTCGCCCGTACGCTCGCGATGATCGTCAACGAGGCTGTCGACCTCGTGGCCCGCGGGGAGGCGAGCCCCGACGACGTCGACACGGCCATGCGGCTCGGGACGCGGTACCCGAAGGGCCCCCTCGCGTGGGGACGCGAGATCGGGTTCGACGTCGTCGCCCGTCAGCTCGCCGAGCTCGACGAGGCCTATCCGGGGGGCCGTTACCGGCCCAGCCCGGCCCTGACCGACGGGAGCCTCACATGAGCGAGACGCAGCTGCCCGCGGGTGGCGGGGAGGGTCTGGACGGCACCGACCCGGACGCCGGTGTCGCCTTTGCCCGGCAGATGTGGGCAGACGACGAGGCCTCGCGGCGCCTCGGCATGGAAGCCGCCCTCGTCGAGCAGGACCACGCCGTGGTCCGGATGGCGATCCGCGAGGACATGGTCAACGGCCACGCCATCTGCCACGGCGGCTACATCTTCACCCTTGCCGACTCGTGCTTCGCGCTCGCCTGCAACTCGCGGGGGCGCCTCACGGTGGCTGCCGGGGCCGACATCTCCTTCACCGCACCGGGCCGGCTCGGCGACGTGCTCGTCGCCGAGGGGCACGTGCGCTCGGCCTTCGGACGTAGCGGCATCACCGACGTCACGGTCAAGCGGGAGTCGGACGGTCAGATCATCGCCGAGTTCCGCGGACGCAGCCGCTCCCTCAAGCGCTCCTGACCCCACCCGTCGAAGGCCACGTGTGGCCGGGTGCCGAACGTCGAAAGGCCACGTGTGGCCGGGTGCCGAACGTCGAAAGGCCAAACCCGCGACGGGGTTTGGCCTTCCGACAGTTACGGGGGCGACCACACGTGGCCACTCGACGGTTGCGAGGCGACCACACGTGGCCACTCGACGGTTGCGAGGCGACTACACGTGGCCTCTCGACGGTTGCGAGGCGACCACACGTGGCCACTCGACGGTTGCGAGGCGACTACACGTGGCCTCTCGACGGTTGCGAGGCGACCACACGTGGCCTCTCGACGGTTACGAGGCGACCACACGTGGCCACTCGACGGTTGCGAGGCGACCACACGTGGCCACTCGACGGTTACGAGGGGGTCAGCGGGAGCGGCGGGTGCCGGCGCGGGAGCCGGCGGAGAACGACGCTGCGCTGCCACCGCTGCTCGTCGAGTAGACGGTCGACGAGCCGCCGCGACGGCCGGAACCACCGGCGCCACCAGCGCTGCCGGCACCGCCGGAGCGACGACCACCCTGGCCACCACCCTGACCACCACGGCCACCGCCGGCGCCACGACCGGCACCGGCTGCGCGGCCCGAGCCTTCGTCGCCGCGGCCTCGACCGCGACCACCCTCGCCGGCCGGACGCGCGGCTCCGGCACCACGGCCACCGGCGGACGCCCCGCCGTTGCCGCCGCGGCCGCGACCGCGCCCACGACCGGCGCCGCCACGGGCTGAGCCGTCACCCGAGCCCGACGGAGTGACCTCGCGGACGAGGCCACCGGCATACGACCGGTCGCCGGGGGCGAGCTCGGTGAGGAGCGGGTGTCCGAGCTGGACGCGCGTCGTCGTCGGCTTGATGCCGGCCTTGCGCGTCAGGTCACGCACGTCGCGCACCTGGTCGTCGAGCATCATCGTGACGACGGTGCCGTCGTTGCCCGCGCGGGCCGTGCGGCCCGAGCGGTGGAGGTATGCCTTGTGCTCGACGGGCGGGTCGGCGTGGATCACGAGCGCGACGTCGTCGACGTGGATGCCGCGGGCGGCGATGTCGGTCGCGACGAGCGTCTGGGCGCGGCCGGAGTGGAAGTCGTCCATGTTGCGCGTGCGGGCGCCCTGGCTGAGGTTGCCGTGCAGCTCGACGGCCGGAACTCCCGAGGCGTTGAGCTGCTTGGCGAGCTTCTTGGCCCGGTGCTTGGTGCGCGTGAAGACGACGGTGCGCCCCGGTGCGGCGGTGAGGTCCAGCAGCACGGGAAGGTGCGCGTCGGCACCGACGTGAAGCACGTGGTGGCTCATCGTGGACACCGGCGACTGGGCCGAATCGGCCTCGTGCGTCACGGGATTGGTGAGGAAGCGCTTGACGAGGACGTTGATCGCACCGTCGAGCGTCGCCGAGAAGAGCAGGCGCTGGCTCTTCGGCGGCGTCTTCTCCATGATCCGGCGGACGCCGGGGAGGAAGCCGAGGTCGGCCATGTGGTCGGCCTCGTCGAGGATCGTGATCTCGACGCCGTCGAGGAAGACGTGACCCTGCTGCATGAGGTCCTCGAGGCGGCCCGGGCAGGCGACGATGACGTCGACGCCGTTCCGGAGCCCCTGGACCTGCGGGTTCTGGCCGACGCCGCCGAAGATCGTCTGCGACGTGAGGCCGAGCGCCTTGGCGAGCGGCGCCATGGCCGTGTCGATCTGGGTGACGAGCTCACGCGTCGGCGCGAGGATCAGGGCGCGGGGACGCCGGGCCTGGCGGCGCTGGCCCGACTGGGACAGGCGCGTCAGCAGCGGCAGCAGGAACGCGTACGTCTTGCCGGAGCCGGTGCGACCGCGGCCGAGCACGTCGCGGCCGGCGAGCGAGTCAGGCAACGTCGCCGCCTGGATCGGGGTCGGGACGGTGATGCCGAGGTCGTCGAGGACCGTGACGAGGTGGACGGGGACGCCGAGGACGGCGAAGTTCGTGTCAGTGGACACAGGTGGGTACTCCAAAGAATGTGGAAGCGGTCGTTCTGCCCGGCGCGACGGCCTCGGCTGTGAGGTGTCGCGGCGCAAGAGCGAATCGACGGGGCCGGCGACACTCCGCCTGGCCAAGAAGAAGCGACCCGAGGCAGAACTGGGCGGGCCGCTGGTGACAAGTCTACCCGAGGGCGACCCGTGCTGCTCACGGACCCCGTTCCCCACGAGCGCGCGAATCTTTCCTGTCTTTCGGACATACCTCACGAACGGCGGAGGGGAAACGAAAAAAGTGTGACGGCCGCCACAACGCTTCCCTACCGTCGAAGATGCGGCGTCGCCGAACGCCGCGAGAGCTCGCCGATCTACTGCTCTCAAGGACAACGAGGGGCAACCACATGTCAAGCAAGATCCGTGCCATCACTGCTGTCGTCGCCGCGTGCACGACAGCCACCGCGTTCAGCGCCCTCACGGCGTCGAGCGCCTCCGCCCACGGCTCCGGGGACGGTCCGGCGCACTCGCCGAAGGTCCTGAACAGCCGTGTCATCGCGCCGTTCGGGATGTCGATCTCGGGCCAGGACGTCTGGTACACCGACGGATTCGTCGGCACCGTCAACAAGATCTCGAAGGGGGCCGACACGGTCGTCACGACGGGGCCGCAGCCCGAGGTCGCCGGCATCGACGTGATCCAGGGGGGCGCGACCTACGCCTTCACGTCGTCCAACGACGACCACTCCTCCACCTCGCTGACGATCCGCAGCAAGGGCCGGCCGGACGTCGTCGCCGACCTCAGCGGCTACGAGAAGACGGTGAACCCCGACAAGCACGCCACCTACGGCATCGTCTCCGGGGGCAAGAGCTGCGCACCCGGGGAGCTCGATGCCTTCTTCATGAAGGCCTTCCAGATCCCGGCGACCTACAAGGGCCAGGTCGACTCCCACCCGTATGCCGTCGCCTACATCGGGGACGGGGCGTGGGCCGTGGCCGACGCCGGGGGCAACGACATCCTCCGCGTCGACCGTCGCGGTCACGTGTCGACGATCGCCGTCCTGCCGCCTCAGCCCGTCACCATGACGGCCGCGCAGGTCGCCGCCATGGGGGCGCCCTCCTGCCTGGCCGGAGCGAAGTACAACTTCGAGCCCGTCCCCACCGACGTCGAGCGCGGCGCGGACGGGAAGCTCTGGGTCTCGACGCTGCCCGGCGGTCCGGAGGACCCGAGTCTCGGAGCCCGCGGATCCGTCTACTCCGTCAACCCGTGGAAGCACTCGACCCAGCGCATGGCCACCGGCTTCCTCGGCGCGACCGACCTCGCCCTGGGCCAGGACGGCGCCGTCTACGTCGCCGAGCTCTTCGGCGGCAAGGTGACGAGGCTGAAGCACGGGCGGACCTCCACCGTCGTCACGACCGACCGACCGCTCTCGATCGAGGTCCAGGGGGAGTCGCTCTACGTCGGCACCCTCGCGGACGTCACGTTCGGCCCGGCCGGCCCCGTGGTCAACGCTCCCGGCAGCATCACCCGCTACCGCCTCTGACGAGACCACCGCTCACGATGCGGGGGTGGGTGTCGCCACGCACCCCCGCATCGCCCCCCTGACTCGACCAACATCGCGATCCGCATACGATCACGCACAACCCGGTGCCGGTCCGGGCCATGAGTGGCAGGATCGGCCGCACCGAAGGCGCATCGAGGCGCCCGCGGTCAGCCCGTTCGCCAGTGCTCGGAAGGACCCCTTCTCATGCGTCGCATGTCCCTCATCGCCGTCTCCGGCTTCGTCGCCGCCGGCCTCACTCTCTCCGCCTGCGGCTCGAACTCGCTGTCCACCTCGCCCGGCGCGGGCAGCACGCCTGCAGGGACGGCCGCGGGCGGCGGCGTCGACCAGGCCCTTGCGGCCAAGGTCCCCGCCAAGCTCAAGTCGGCCGGCAAGATCGTCGTCGGCACCGACCCGACCTACGCCCCCAACGAGATGCTCGCCACGGACGGCAAGACGGTCGAGGGGTGGGACGTCTCCCTCTTCGACGCGGTGGCCGCAAAGCTCGGCCTCAAGACCGAGTACGTCCCGGCCGGCTTCGGCACGATCATCCTCGGCGTGACAGGCGGCAAGTACGACATCGGCGTCTCGAGCTTCACCATCAACCCGGACCGCAAGAAGGAGGTCAACATGGTGAGCTACTACAGCGCCGGCACGCAGTGGATCGTCGCCAAGGGCAACCCCGAGAAGGTCAGCATCGACGACGCCTGCGGCAAGAGCATCGGCGCGCAGAAGGGCACCGTGCAGGCCGAGGACCTTGCCGCGCGCAGCAAGAAGTGCACCGACGCCGGCAAGCCCGGCATCACGCAGGTCATCCAGACCGGCCAGGACCAGGTCACCGCCGACGTCGCCAGCGGCAAGACGGCCGCCATGCTCGCCGACTCGCCGGTCGGGCTGTATGCCGTGAAGCAGACCGGCACGCTGGAGGCGCTCGGCAAGATCTACGACTCGGCTCCCTACGGCTACGTCGTGCCCAAGGACCAGACCGACTTCGCCAACCTGCTCGTCGACGCCCTCAAGGCCGCCAAGGCCGACGGCAGCTACGAGGCGGCCCTGAAGAAGTACGCCGTCGAGGCCGGCGGGATCGACAACTTCGCCGTCAACCCCTGAGCGCCATGACCGACGCGACGTCAGAGCGCCCCGGCGTCATCCACGCCCGGCCGGTGCGCCACCCGGGCCGGTGGGTCGCCCTTGCCGTGATCATCCTGCTCATCGGGATGATGATCAGCTCGTTCGTGACCAACCCGCGCTGGGACTTCTCCAAGGCGCTCGAGATCATGCAGCAGACCCCGGTGATCGAGGGGCTCTGGAAGGGCACCATCATCGGCACCGTCGGCTCGATGGCGATCGGCATCGTCGGCGGCGTCATCATCGCCGTGCTCCGCCTGTCGCAGAACCCGGTGCTGCGCGGCGTCTCGTTCGTCTACACGTGGTTCTTCCGCGGGATCCCGCGCCTGGTCCTGCTCGCGATGATCGGCAGCGGCGTCGGCTTCCTCTACAACAAGGTCGATTTCGGCGTCCCGTTCGGCCAGCAGCTCGCCTCGTTCATGGGGCTGTCGAGCGACTTCACGTTCTTCACCCTCAACGTCAACCAGTTCTCGAGCACGCTGCTCGCCGGCATCATCGGCCTGGGCCTCTCCGAGGCCGCCTACATGGCCGAGATCGCCCGGGCCGGCATCCTGTCCGTCGACACGGGTCAGGCCGAGGCGGCTGCGGCGCTCGGCATGAGCCGGGGCAAGGCGATGCGTCGGGTCGTGCTTCCCCAGGCGATGCGCGTCATCGTTCCGCCGACCGGCAACGAGACGATCGCCATGGTCAAGGACACCTCGCTGCTCTCGGCGATCCCCGTCATCACCGAGCTCTTCTACCAGACGAGCGCGATCGGCAACCGGACGCTGCTCATCATGCCGGCGTTCGTGGCCGTCACCGCGTGGTACCTCATCGTCGGGTCGGTGCTCATGGTCGGCCAGTACTTCCTGGAGAAGCGCTTCGGCCGCGGCTTCGGCACCGGGGCCCCCAACAAACGCTTCGCGCGGCCGGCCGGGGCGGGAGGCGCCTGATGTCCGACACCACGAACACCCCGATGGACGTCGCGACCAGCAGCACCATGGCCGTCGACCGCTCTCGCACCGAGGGAGAGCAGCCCCTGGTCCGCGCCGTCAACGTCATGAAGAGCTTCCACGGCACCGAGGTGCTCAAGGGGATCGACCTCGACGTCCGTCGCGGCCAGGTGGTCGTCCTCCTCGGTCCCTCCGGCTCGGGCAAGACGACCCTTCTCCGGTGCATCAACCAGCTCGAGGCGATCGACGGTGGCCGCATCTGGGTCGACGGCGACCTCGTCGGCTACCGCGAGAAGGACGGCCACCTGCACCACCTCACCGACAAGCAGGTGGCGGCGCAGCGTCGCGACATCGGCATGGTGTTCCAGCGGTTCAACCTCTTCCCGCACATGACGGCTCTGCAGAACGTCGCCGAGGCGCCGGTGCAGGTCAAGGGCGTCGACAGGAAGCACGCACGCGAGCGTGCCGTCCAGCTGCTCGAGCAGGTGGGCCTCGGCGACAAGCCGGACGCCTACCCGGCGCAGCTCTCGGGCGGCCAGCAGCAGCGGGTGGCGATCGCGCGGGCCCTGGCGATGGACCCGAAGCTGATGCTCTTCGACGAGCCCACCTCGGCCCTCGACCCCGAGCTCGTCGGCGAGGTGCTGCGCGTCATGCGCGACCTCGCCCAGCAGGGCATGACGATGATCGTCGTGACGCACGAGATGGGCTTCGCGCGTGACGTCGCCGACCACGTCGTCTTCATGGACGGCGGTGTCGTCGTCGAGGAGGGCAAGCCGAAGGACGTCATCCGCAACCCGCAGCACGAGCGCACCAAGTCGTTCCTCGCGCGGATGCGCACCGAGGACGAGGAAGAGACGACCGACGCCCAGAAACCCTGAGCCGCAAACACACCCGGTAACAGTCAACCCGTCACGATTGCACCCGTGGCGCGTTGACTGTTACCGGGTGTGTTGCACATGCAGGCGTGGGCAGAATGGGGCCATGACGACGGAGTCACCCTCGAGCCGACCGGCACTCCCCGACCACGAGATCCCCACCCTCGAGGTGGGTGAGCTGCGCGACCTGCAGCTCGAGCGTCTGCGACGGACGGTGCGGACGGCATACGACAACGTCTCGCACTATCGCGATGCCTTTGACGCCAAGGGTTTCCATCCCGATGACCTGCGGTCGCTCGACGACGTGAGTCGTATGCCATTCACGACCAAGGCGGACCTGCGGGCCAACTACCCCTTCGGGATGTTCGCCGTCCCGCGGGAGCAGGTCGTACGCGTGCACGCGAGCTCCGGGACCACGGGACGTCCCACCGTGGTGGGCTACACCAAGGCCGACATCGACACGTGGGCCGACCTCATGGCCCGCTCGATCCGGCTCGCCGGCGGCCGTCCCGGCGACATCGTCCACGTCGCGTACGGCTACGGCCTGTTCACCGGCGGTCTCGGAGCCCACTACGGCGTCGAACGGCTCGGTGCGACCGTCGTGCCGGTCAGCGGCGGCATGACCGAGCGCCAGGTGCAGCTCATCCAGGACTTCAAGCCGCGGGTGATCATGGTGACGCCGAGCTACTTCCTCAGCCTGCTCGACCAGATGGAGCGCGAGGGCATCGACCCGGCCGGCACGAGCCTCGAGGTCGGGATTTTCGGCGCCGAGCCGTGGACCGAGTCGATGCGCCAGGAGATCGAGCGCCGCACCGGCATGGACGCCGTCGACATCTACGGCCTCTCGGAGGTCATGGGCCCCGGCGTCGCGCAGGAGGCCGCGACGACGAAGGACGGGCTGCACCTCTGGGAGGACCACTTCTACCCCGAGGTCATCGACCCGATCACCGAGGAGGTCCTGCCCGACGGAGAGGTGGGCGAGCTCGTCTTCACGTCGCTGACGAAGGAGGCGATGCCGGTGATCCGCTACCGCACCCGGGACCTGACGCGGCTGCTCCCCGGCACGGCCGTCCCGTCGATGCGCCGGATGGAGAAGATCACCGGACGTACCGACGACATGATGATCATCCGCGGCGTCAACGTCTTCCCGACCCAGATCGAGGAGCACGTGCTCGCCGAGCCGCGGCTGTCGCCCTACTTCCAGTGCGTCCTGACCCAGCCCGGCCGGATGGTCGAGCTGACGGTGCTCGTCGAGCCGCTGACGCGCCTGGAAGCGGGCGCCGCCGACGAGATCGCCCGCACCCTCCAGCACGCGATCAAGACGCACATCGGCACGACGTGCCGCGTCGAGGTGCGCGACCCAGGATCGATCGAGCGCTCCATCGGCAAGGCCCGCCGCATCGTCGACCAGCGCGGCACGGGCTGACGCGGACCGTCGCCGAGTGCTTGACTCGGTCCACAGGGGGCTTGCGGACCGAGTGAGGGGATGGGCATGGGCACGATGAGTCGACGACTGTGGCGGGCGGGGAACGCGGGCGCCACCTGGACCTACCGACACACCGGCGGGCGGATCGGCGGCCGGGCCCGTGGCGGCAGCCCCGTCCTGCTGCTCACGGCTCCCGGACGCAGCTCCGGGCAGCTGCACACGGTGCCGGTCGCGTACGTGGAGCGCGACGGCGCCTACTACCTCGCCGCGACGGCGGGCGGGCAGCCGAAGGAGCCGCAGTGGATCCGCAACCTGCGCGCGACTCCCACGGCCACCATCCAGGTGGGCCGCCAGCAGATGCCGGTCTCGGTCGAGGTGCTGGCCGGGGACGCCCGGGAGGCGGCTTGGCACGACTTCGTCACCACCTACCCGAGCTTCGCCCCGTACGAGCAGAAGGCCGGCCGCCGCATCGCCATCGCGAAGGTGACCCCGACCCGTTGAGGCAGCCCGTAGGGTGTCCGGATGCCGGAGGTCCTGCCGATGCCCGATGCCCCGCCGCCGACCGACGGGCCGGTGCTCGCGCCGTATCCCGTGACGGTGCCGGAGGGTGCACGACCGCTCGGCGTCGCGCCCTTCCTCGGGGTCGGTGACGTCGTCATGTGGCGCTATCGGGACCACGGGTGGCGCAGCGGAGGCCCCGAGAACACTTCACCGATGCGTGTCGTCCGCGACGACGAGCGCGGCCTCGTCGCCTGGCTGGCACCGGGCACCGTCCAGCTGACGAAGAGGTATTCCGACGGCTCGGACCTGCGTGACGTGCCGATGGGTGAGCGGTTCCTCCGGGACGCCCAGCGTGTCCAGGCCCTGACACGGTGGCGCGGAGCCGGCATCCTGCGGATCGCGCCGGCCGACGCCCCCTGGTCGGTGTGGCTCTTCTGGGACGTCCCGGAGGAGCACGACCCGGCGGACCCGGCCGCGCACGACAGCTGGGAGTTCGGCGGCTGGTACGTCAACCTCGAGACGGCCCACCAGCGTGCCGGGCACAAGACCTTCACCGGCGACCACGTGCTCGACCTGTGGATCGAGACCGACGGGACGATCAACGTCAAGGACTCCGACGAGCTCGAGGCGGCCGTCGAGCAGGGGCGGGTGACGGCCGGGCAGGCCCGGGCGATCCGGCTCAACGGTGAGCACGGGCGGGCGTCCTTCGCGCGCGGCGACTGGCCGTTCGACGACGAGTGGACGCGGTGGCGGCCGGACCCGGCGTGGACGGCACCCAGCCTGCGTCCCGACGAGCGCTGGGACATCGACCTCGTCGACTGAGCGCGCGTGAGCCTCGCCCGCGTGTGCACCTCTCGTTGTTCTGACAACACGAAGTGCACACGCGGGACTACCTCGGCAGGAACCGCCGGCGAGGGGCGAGGTATCAGCAGGACACCACCCCGCTCTGAGCTGTGGGAGCGATCAGCACCCCCTTCCCGCCGCACAAGGAGCACGTCATGGGCATCCCTCCACACGCAGCCCGCCTCGCCGGCGCCTGGGCCGTGAAGTCTGCGGCTGCCCAGCAGTCCGTCCATGAGTCCGGACCTGTGTCGGATCTGCCAGCTGGTCCCGAGCCGACCCCATCACCGTCACCTCGGCCCCATCGCGACCGATCGCACCGCATCGCCGTCTCGCGCATCCTGCACCCGCTGCACCGGCACGCCTGACGCGGCGACCCGGCATACGACCTCCGCTCGGGTCGGCTGTCAGGCCCCGCGCTGGGCGCGACGGACGATCTCGACGGCTGCGGCATCGCCCACACCCGCCTGGCGGGCCGCCGCCACGAACCGCTCGGCGAGCACCGCGAGCGCCGCCTCGGCAGCGTGCTCCCCCGAGGCGACCACCGTGCCGGCCCGGCCGCGCGTCTCGACGAGCCCAGCGGCCTCGAGCTCCTTGAAGGCGCGGGCGACCGTGTTGGCCGCGAGGCCGAGATCGACGGCGAGCGCCCGAACCGTCGGGAGCCGGTCGCCGGGCACGAGCCGGCCCGAGCGGATCAGCGCCTCGACCTGCGAGCGCACCTGCTCGAAGGGGGCCTCCCGGGAGGCGGGGTCGACGACGACGTCGAGTTCGGTCACCCGGGAAGTAAGGCAGCGGGGCGCGGCCCTGTCAACGCCGACCCGCGCGTGAGCGGCGTCACGCTCCAACGCTGGACACCTGCGGGGTCGGTCCTCGGACCAGCCGCTAGCATCTACTACGTCATGTAGTTTTGGTGCTGACCCCTTGCGGAGCCCTCATGGATGCAACGGACCTGGCCCGGTGGCAGTTCGCCATCACCACCGTGTACCACTTCCTCTTCGTGCCGATCACGATCGGCATGTCCCTCATCGTCGCCGTCTTCCACACCGCCTGGGTGCGCACGCACAACCCGCAGTGGATGAGGCTGGCGAAGTTCTTCGGCAAGCTCTTCCTCATCAACTTCGCGCTCGGGCTCGTGACGGGCATCGTGCAGGAGTTCCAGTTCGGCATGAACTGGAGCGACTACTCGCGCTTCGTCGGCGACATCTTCGGTGCGCCCCTCGCCATCGAGGCGCTGCTCGCCTTCTTCCTCGAGTCGACCTTCCTCGGCCTGTGGATCTTCGGCTGGGGCCGGCTGCCGGAGAAGCTGCACGCGGGGACGATGTGGCTGGTGCACATCGGGACGGTGCTGTCGGCCTACTTCATCCTCGCCGCCAACTCCTTCATGCAGCACCCGGTCGGCTACACGTACAACAAGGCGAGCGGCCGCGCCGAGCTCACCGACTTCTTCGCGGTGCTGACCAACAAGGTCCAGCTCGTCACCTTCCCGCACGTCATCTTCTCGGCGTACATGGCGGGCGCCGGCGTCGTCATGGGCGTCGCGCTGTGGCTGATGCGCCGCGAGGCCAAGCGCGCCGCTGACGATGCGCAGGAGGTTGCCCGCACCGACGCACCGCTGTACCGCCGGGCGACCCGGATGGCCGCGGTCTTCACGCTCGTCGCGGCCGTCGGCGTCGTCATCTCCGGCGACGCGCAGGGCAAGATCATGACCGAGGTCCAGCCGATGAAGATGGCGGCGGCCGAGGCGCTCTACGGCTCCGTGCCCGGGGGTGTCGGAGCGCCCTTCTCGGTGCTGACGGTCGGCTCGCTCGACGGCTCGCACGCCAACGCCATCATCGAGGTCCCCGGCCTGCTCAGCTTCCTCGCGACCGGGGACTTCAAGGGCGCGGTGAAGGGCATCAACGACCTCAAGGCCGCGTACGCCCAGACCTACGGGGCGAGCGGCAACCCTCGCGTCGCCGACACCACCACCGCCTACGTCCCCAACATCCCGACCACCTACTGGTCGTTCCGTCTCATGATCGGGCTGGGCGTCGTGACGGCGCTCATCGCGCTCGCCGTCCTGTGGCTGACCCGCAAGGGGCGCACCCCGACGTCGAGGTGGCTGGCGTATGCCGCCGTGGCCGCTCCGCTCCTGCCCGTCTTCGCCAACAGCTTCGGCTGGATCTTCACCGAGGTCGGCCGCCAGCCCTGGCTCGTCTTCGGCCTCATGACGACCGCCAACGGGGTCTCACCGAACGTCTCGATGGGCGAGGTCATCACCTCGATGGTCGTCTTCACGCTCCTCTACGGGGCGCTGGCCGTCGTCGAGATCAAGCTCTTCCTGCACTACGTCCGCAAGGGGGCCGAGCCCTTCGAGGAGCCGCAGGACCCCGCCGACCGGGACGAGGACGCACCCCTCGTCTTCGCCTACTGAGAAGGGCTGAGCTGCAATGGATCTCGCCACCTTCTGGTTCATCGTCATCGGTGTCCTCTGGACGGGCTACCTCGTCCTCGAGGGCTTCGACTTCGGCGTCGGCATGCTGATGCCCGTGCTCGGCGGCAAGCGCTACGCCTCCGACGCCGTCGACGCCGAGAAGCGCCGCCGCGTCCTGCTCAACACGATCGGCCCGGTGTGGGACGGCAACGAGGTGTGGGTGCTGACCGCCGGCGGTGCGACCTTCGCGGCCTTCCCGCACTGGTACGCAACGCTGTTCAGCGGTTTCTACCTGCCGCTGCTGCTCATCCTCGTCGCCCTCATCGTGCGCAACCTCGGCTTCGAGTACCGCCACAAGCGGCCCGAGGCACGGTGGAAGGCGCGCTGGGACCTGGCGATCTTCTGGGGCTCGCTCGTGCCCGCGCTGCTCTGGGGTGTCGCGCTGACGAACATCGTGCGCGGCGTGCCGATCGACGCGAACAAGGAGTACACCGGCAACCTCTTCACGCTGCTCAACCCGGCCGGCCTGCTCGGCGGACTCGTCTTCGTGGCGCTCTTCCTCACGCACGGCGCGGTCTTCGTGGCGCTCAAGACCGACGGCAAGATCCGTCACGAGGCGCGCCGGATCGCCGAGCGCGTCGGGGTCGTCGCCGCGGCGCTCGCGGTCGTCCTGCTCGTCTGGATCGGCCTCACCGACGGCAAGCTCGCCTCGTGGGTGACCACCGTGGTTGCGGCCGTCGCGCTCCTCGGGGGGCTCGCAGCCAACCGGGCCGGGCGCGAGGGATGGGCGTTCATCGGCACGGCCGTCACCATCGCCATGGCGGTCGCGACGTACTTCCTCGTGCTCTTCCCCAACGTCATGCCGAGCTCGACGAACCCGGCCTGGAACCTGACGATCCACAACGCGTCGAGCACCGACTACACGCTCAAGGTCATGACGATCGTCGCGCTGATCTTCACGCCGATCGTCCTGATCTACCAGAGCTGGACGTACTGGGTCTTCCGGAAGCGCTTGACGGTCAAGCACATTCCTGAGGACGCGCCCCTCGAGAAGGTCCCGCACTGACTCGCGACACCCCATCACCCGACACTCGAGAGAGCACGGACTCCGTGAAGCCCTTAGACCCACGACTCCTCCGGGTGGTCCCGGCCGCCCGGAGGCCGGTCGTCGTCCTCGCCGCCGCCGGCATCGCGAGCGGCCTGACGACGATCGCGACGGCCTTCGCGCTGTCGGCGGTCGTCGTGGCCGTCGTCGAGGGGCGTGACCTCCTCACGCCCCTCGCTTGGCTGCTCGGGCTCTTCGCGGTGCGGGCCGTGCTCGCGGCGGTGACGGAGCGGGTGGCCGCGTGGGCCGGCGTCTCCGTGTCGTCGGCGCTGCGGGCCGCGCTGCTGCACCGGTGGGGCACCGTCGACGCGGACGACCGCCTCGAGCCCGGCGCCGCCGTCTCGCTCGCGACCGCGGGCACGGCAGCCGTCGAGCCGTATGCCGCCCGCTTCCTCCCGACACTCGTGACCGCTGCCGTCGTGCCGGCTCTCGCCATCGCGACGCTCGTCGTCGTCGACTGGCCGAGCGCTCTCGTCGTGGCGCTCACCCTGCCGCTCCTGCCCGTCTTCGCCGCCCTCATCGGCAAGGCGACCGCCGAGTCGACCGAGCGGCGGTGGTCGGCACTGGCGGCGCTCTCGGGCCACTTCCTCGACGTCGTCCGCGGCCTGCCGACGCTCGTCGCCTACGGGCGGGCCCGGCGGCAGGTCTCGACGGTCCGTGAGGTCAGCGACCGGCACCGCCGCGCCACGATGGAGACGCTGCGCATCGCGTTCCTGTCGTCGGCCGCGCTCGAGCTGCTCGCGACGATCTCGGTCGCACTCGTCGCGGTGACGGTCGGCCTGCGCCTGTCCACCGGGTCGATGGCCCTGGGTCCGGCGCTCGTCGCGATCCTGCTCGCCCCCGAGGCCTACTGGCCGGTGCGCCGGGTCGGAGCGGAGTACCACGCCGCCGCCGACGGCGCCGTGGCCCTCGACGCCATCCTCGCCCAGCTGGAACCCGCTCCCTCCGACCTCTCTTCCAGCTCCCCGTCGGGGAAGGTCGCTGGACGTGTCGGGGAGGTGCGGCTGCGCGCCGTCTCCTACGCGTATGCCGGGTCGCCGGCCCCCGTCATCCGTGACCTCGACCTCGTGGCCGGCCCCGGGCTCACGGTCGTGACCGGCCCGTCCGGCGTCGGCAAGTCGACGCTGCTCGACCTGGCAGCCGGACTGCGTCGGCCGACGGCCGGCACGGTCGAGGCGCCGGCCTCGCACTACGTGACACAGCGGCCGTTCCTCGCGACCGGGACCGTGCGCTCGGCGCTGACGATCGGCCATCCGGCCACCGACGACCAGCTCTGGGAGGCCCTGCGCGCGGTCGAGGTCGACGGTGTCGTCGCCGCCCTGCCCGGTGGCCTGTCCGCCGACCTGGGCGACGACGGCTTCGGCCTGTCCGCCGGGCAGCGCCAGCGTCTCGCCCTGGCCCGTGCCTGGCTCGCGCCCGAGACCCTCCTGCTCCTCGACGAGCCGACCGCCCACCTCGACCCCGAGGGCGCCGAGCACATCGCTGCCCTCGTCGCCGAGCTCGCCGAGCGCCGTGTCGTCATCGCCGTCACCCACCGCGACGAGCTGCTCGCCCACGCCGACCACCACCTCGTCCTCACCAGCTCCCGAGAGGAGGCCTCACGATGAGCAGCCCCACCCGGCGGGTCTGGTGGCCCTCTGCCGGCACGGTCCGCGGCGGCTTGCTCGGTGGCATCGCGACCGCCGCCGGCATGGCGCTCACCGCGACATCGGGCTGGCTCATCGTCCGAGCGTCCGAGCAGCCGGTCATCCTCACGCTGCTCACCGCGATCGTCGCCGTCCGCGCCTTCGGCATGGCGCGACCCGTGTTCCGCTACTGGGAACGGCTCACGAGCCACGACGCTGCCCTCGCGCTTCTCGCCGAGCGCCGGACGTCGGCCTACGAGGCCCTCATCCCACTCACTCCGGCCCGCCTCGGACGACGCCGCCGATCCGACGTGCTCACCGGGGTCGTCGACGACCTCACCGACGTCGTCGACGCCCAGGTCCGGGTCACGGTCCCGGTCATCTCGACGGCCGTCGCCGGCGGCATCGTCATCGCCCTGACGATGGTGCTCGCTCCCCCCGTGGGCCTCGTCATGCTGGGGCTCGGGCTCGTCGTGTGCCTCATCAGCGCGTTGGCCGTTCGGCTCGAGTCCCGTTCCCTCCCAGAGCTGCTCGCTGCCCGCGCCGAGGTGATGCGCGTCAGCGAGCTCATGTCGAGCCAGGCCGGTGAGCTGCGTGCCGTCGGCGGCTGGCACACGGCGCTCGGCTGGCTGGACGACGCCCACGCCGCGCTCGACCGGGCCACGCGGCGCATCAGCGCCGGCCGCGCGGCCGCATCCGCCCTCTTCCTCATCGCCGTGGGCGCAGCCGTCGCGGTGACCGCGGTCATCGCCCAGGACCTCGCCGTCTCGACCCCCGTCAAGGCGCTCCTCGTGCTCACGCCGGTCGCGGTCACCGAAGCCATCACCCCGCTCGTCGACGCCATGCGCGCCCTGGCCCGGGCCCGGGGCAGCGAGCACCGCATCGACGCCCTGCTCGACCTCGCGCCGGCCGTCGCCGACACCCACTCCGGCATCCCCGGCCATGCGGACGTCGACGCGTCGGGCACCCGGCCCGGGCACACGGCATACGCCCGCAGTGACGTCGAGACTCGCGGGCTCACGGCCTCGTGGACGGGCGCGCGCACCGACCTCACGGCAACCGACCTCGACGTGCCGGCCGGCAGCCGCATCGCGGTCACCGGCCCCAACGGCAGCGGCAAGTCGACCCTGCTCGCCGTGCTCGCCCGCCACCTCGACCCGTCGGGTGGCACCTACCGGTTCGACGGCACCGACGCGCTCGAGCAGCCCCTCGAGGAGACCCGCGCGCGCATCGCCGTCGTCGACGACGAGACCCACGTCTTCGCGACGACGTTGCGGGGCAACCTCGCGCTCGCCCGGCCCGACGCGGACGACGCAGCGATGGAGCGCGCCCTGCGCGCCGCGGGCCTCGCGCCCCTGCTCGAGAGCCTGCCCGACGGGCTCGACACGACGCTCGGCTCCACCGGCCGCGGCCTCTCGGGGGGTGAGCGCGCCCGGCTCGGCATCGCCCGCGCCCACGTCAGCGGGCGCCCCGTCGTGCTCCTCGACGAGCCCGTCGCACACCTCGACCCGCCGACGGCCCGCGCCGTCGTCGAGGACCTGATCCGAGGTGGTGCCGCGCCGGGTACGACACAGGTGGCGGGCACCGACACGCCCGCGCAGACGATCATCATCGTGACCCACCGCGACGACGGAGCCGAGCTGTTCGACCGTGTCGTCGAGGTGCGGCGCCAGCCATCGGGGACGATGGCGAACACCAGCGCAGGACCGGATGCCCACCTGGGCGACCGCACGCACGAAGCCGACCCGCCACGTCGGTAGATTGGACCCGCCATGCCCACCACTCCGCGAAACCGTCTCGGCGACCTCGAGCGCGCCGTCATGGAAGAGCTCTGGACCACCGCCGACGCCCACCCCGAGGGCCGGACGGTGCGCGAGGTCCATGACGCGATCGGGGTCGAGCGCGGACTCGCCTACACGACCCTCATGACCGTGCTGGACCGGATGGCGAAGAAGGAGCTCGTCCGCCGTGAGCGCGACGGCCGCGCCTGGCGCTACACCGCCGCGTCGACCCGGGCCGAGCTGACGTCGGAGACGCTGCACCACACGCTCAGCGAGCTGGCCGGCGACAAGCGCCGCACCGCCCTGCTGCACTTCCTCGACGAGTCGACGGCCGAGGAGATCGACGAGCTCAAGGCGGCCCTGGCCGCGCTCGAGGCCCGCCGACCCGAGCGCGCCGGCTGATGGCCGACCACGTGGCCGGACGCCGCACCACCTGAGCCGTGCTTGTCGTCGCGGCCCTCGTCGTCCTCGCGGTCCTGCTCGCGTGGCCGGTGCCGCGCGCCCTGGCTCGGGCCACGTCGTTGCGCCGCGCCCCCCGGTCCGCGCTGGTGCTCTGGCAGGCCACGGCGGTCGCCGCCGTGCTCGCCGCGCTGCTCGCCGCGCCGGCGGCGATCCCCCTGCTGGTCGGCCGTCAGGTGCGGCTGTCGGAGCACTGGGTCGTGGTGGTCGTCGCCGCCGCACTCAGCGGGCTCGTCGCGGTGCGCCTGCTGCTCTCGGGCGACCGCGTCGGCCGCAACCTGCGTGCCGCACGCCGCCGCCACCGGGATCTCGTCGACCTGCTCGGCGTCCCTGGTGAGGGCGCCGACCGGCACATGCGCGTCCTCGAGCACACGACCCCGACCGCCTACTGCGTCCCGGGCGTACGCCGTCGCGTCGTCCTGACGCAGGGCACCCTCGACCGACTCGGCCCCGACGAGCTCTCGGCCGTGCTGGCCCACGAGCGCGCCCACCTCAGTGCGCGGCACGACCTCATCGTCGAGTTCTTCACCGTCGTCCACGAGGCGGTGCCCGGCTTCCTGCGCTGCGATGCGGCGCTCCGGGAAGTGCTCCTGCTCATCGAGGTGCTCGCCGACCGCGCCGCCGTCCGGCGGGCCGGCCCGGTCAGCACGGGGCGGGCGATCGTCGCCATGGCGGGCGGTCCGAAGCCTGCGGGCGCCATGGCGATGGCCGACAGCACCCGGGTCGCCACCGCACGCATCGGGTTGCTCGATGCCGAGCACATCGCGGGGCTGCCGGTCCCCGTCGTCGCCGCGGGGATGTATGCCGTGTCGGCCGTCCTCGTCGTGGCGCCCCTCGCGCTCTACCTCGCCGCGATCGCCGGGCTGACCGTCGTCTGAGCCGCTCCCGGGCGGGGGACCCGAGTCGATAGGGTGGCGCCATGCGCGTACTCGTCAGCGGCGGAGCCGGCTACATCGGCTCGCACACCGTGGTCCAGCTCATCGCCGCCGGGCACGACGTGCTCATCGTCGACAACTTCGCCAACAGCAAGCCGACGGTGGTCAACCGTCTCGAGGCCCTGACCGGCACGCACCTGCCCGTGCACGCCTTCGACCTGACCGACCACGACAAGACCGAGCACCTCTTCGCCACCGAGAAGATCGACGCCGTGATCCACTTCGCCGGGCTCAAGGCCGTCGGGGAGAGCGTCGAGCTGCCCCTCGAGTACTACGAGAACAACCTCGGGTCCACCTTCTCCCTCGTGCGCGCCATGCGTCGCCACGGCGTCGACAAGCTGGTCTTCAGCTCGTCCGCCACGGTCTACGGCACCAACCAGGAGGCCGCCACCGAGGACCGCACGACCTCGGCGACCAACCCCTACGGCTGGACCAAGGTCATGCAGGAGCAGATCCTGCGCGACGTGGCCGCGGCCGACCCGACCATGCGCTTCGCCCTGCTGCGCTACTTCAACCCGGTCGGCGCCCACGCCAGCGGCACCATGGGCGAGGACCCGCAGGGCATCCCCAACAACCTCGTGCCCTACATCTCGCAGGTCGCGGTCGGCCGCCGCGAGTACCTCCAGGTCTACGGCGACGACTACCCGACGGCGGACGGGACGGGCGCCCGGGACTACATCCACGTCGAGGACCTGGCCGCGGGACACCTCGCCGCGCTGACGAAGCTCGGCACGATGGACGATTCCGTCGGCGTGTGGAACCTCGGCACCGGCCACGGCACCACCGTCCTCGAGATGCTGCACGCGTTCGAGCGGGCCGTGGGCCGCGAGCTGCCCTACCGCGTCGTCGGCCGGCGCGCCGGCGACGTCGCCGTGTCGTTCGCCGACCCGGCCAAGGCCAACTCGGAGCTGGGCTGGCGCGCGACCCGCACCATCGACGACATGTGCGTCGACACGTGGCGGTGGCAGAGCGCCAACCCCACCGGCTACCCCGACGCCTGACCGACGGGAGGAGCCCGTCCCAGTCCCAGTCCCAGTCCCAGTCCCCGTCAGGGGCGGGGGTCGAGGGCGTCGTAGTGGCGGAACGACGGGACCCGCGCGACCGTGACGAGAACGAGGACGACGACGAGGACGCCGCCGACGACGGGCGGGACCCACGTCGCCGTCAGGGTCGCGAGGGTGCCGGCGAACATCTGACCGAGCCGGGGACCGCCCGTGACGACGACCGTGAAGACGCCCTGGGTGCGGCCGCGCAGGTGGTCGGGCACCGCTGACTGCAGGATCGACTGGCGGAAGATCGCGCTGATGTTGTCGGATCCGCCGGCGACGGCGAGGCAGAGGGCCGCGAGCGCGAGGGCCGACCGGTTGACGGCACCGAAGTCGCTCGACGCCACGGCGTGCCCACCGATCTCGGTCACGGCGAGCACCACTCCGAAGCCGAGGATCGCCAGGCCGTAGGAGACGATCGCGTTGCGGATCGCCAGCCCCTGCCACCGCAGGCCGGTGACGCGACCGGATCCGAGACTCGACACGATGCCACCGACGGCGAACGACGCGAGCAGGATGCCTGCCGTGACCGACCCACCGCCGATGACGATCGCCCCGACGGCGGGGAAGAGCACCATCGGCTGGCCGAAGGTCATCGCGATGATGTCGACGACGAAGCTCATCCGCACGTTGGGCGCCCGGCGCAGGTGCGTGAGCCCGTCCACGACCGACCGGAATCCCCCTGCGGCGACGTGCTCCCCCTCGGGCCGGATGCGAGGGAGCGTCCAGAGGCCGAAGAAGCCGGCGACGAAGAGCACGACGTCGACGGTGTAGGTCCAGGCATAGCCGGCCCGCGCGACGAGCACGCCGGCGATGCCCGGCCCGACCGTCACCATGACTCCCGCCGAGATGCCGAGCAGGGCCGCCGCCTTGGGCAGCTGCTCCTTGGGCAACAGGCGCGGCGTGATCGCCTGGCGCGTCGCGGAGGCGATGGTCGCGCCGACGGCGTTGACGGTGGTGATGACGTAGAACATCCAGACCACCTCGGCGCCGGCCCACGTGATCGAGGCCAGGACCACGGTCGAGGCCCAGGCGACGGTCGAGGCCGACAGGGCCACGGTGCGCCGGTCGAAACGGTCGGCGATGGCACCCCCGTAGAGGCCTGCGACGATCATCGGCAGCAGGGAGAACCACGCGACGAGCGAGACCATGAAGGTCGACCGGGTCAGGTCGTAGATGTGCAGCCCGACGGCCGTGTTGGTCACGAACGTGCCGATGCCGGCGAGGGTGTTGCCGAACCAGAGCCGGGCGAACGCCGGACTCACCCGCAAGGGCGTCAGGTCGACAAAGTGCGAGCGACGCGCGTGGTCGATCGGCGCTGGCGCCCCAGGTCCGGGAGGTGCGTCGGTCACAGAGCGAAACTACGCCACGGCCAGGGTGTCCGACGGCGCGGGGATGCAGGCCTCCACCTCGCGAAGCCGCGAGCCGTCGCGGACCCACACCCACCGGCCGTCGGCGGTGCGACGGGCGACCTGGGTGCGCACCGTGCCGTCGGCGGTCGTGGACGTCGTCATGGCGAGATCCCCGCTGATCACGGCACGCGAGCTGACGGCAGCGCCGTCGCCGCCCAGGACCCCGGCAGCCATCGCCGCGGCGAGCGCCTCGCGGATGGCGGCAGGGCCCGCCGCCTCGCGACCGCGCGGCAGGCTCACGACGGCGTCGGCGGCATACAACCCCACGACCGCGTCGAGGTCGCCCGCGGCGACGCAGGCGGCGAAACGGGACTCGAGGGCCTCCGGGGCGTCAGCCCCCACGGCGGTCGGGTGCGCGGTCGTCGTCATGGGCACACCGTGTCATCGGCCACTGACACCGCCGCCATATGTACCTTCCGTGGGCACTCGCGACACCACTCTCAAGCAGAGCCCGGGCTACCAGCCTCGGCGCGCGGTCGGCGGTGTTGAATGGGCACCATGTCGCCTCGCCCACTCCACGTCACCTTCGTGTGCAGCGGCAACATCTGCAGGTCCCCCATGGGGCACGTGATCCTCCAGCGCATGGTCGACGACGCCGGTCTGTCCGACGACGTCCGGGTCAGCTCGAGCGGCACCGGTGACTGGCACGTCGGCGAGCACGCCGACCCGCGCACCGTCGAGGTCCTCGCCCGCCACGGCTACGACGGGTCGCGGCACCGGGCCCGGGAGTTCGACCCCGACGAGTTCGACGAGTTCGACCTCATCCTCGCCTCCGACGAGGGACACGTGCGCACCCTGAACCGGCTGGCCCGCGCGCCGCACCACCGCGGCAAGATCCGGCTCGTGCGCGAGTTCGATCCGGACGCCGTGGCCGCCGGCACCCTCGAGACGGGCGACCCGTGGTACGGCGGAGCGGAGCACTTCGCCCGGTGCTTCGCCGAGGTCGAGGCCGCGTGCCGTGGCATCCTCCTCCACGTCAAGGACCAGCTGGACGGCCGACAGGCCGACGGCCTGCAGCAGCGCGTGGACACCGACCACCCCTGACCCGATGCGAGACGTGAACCTGACCGTGCCCGACTACCCCTACGGCTCCCCGTGCTGGGTCGACCTGCTCGTCAGCGACGTCCGGCGCGCGAAGACCTTCTACGGCGAGCTCTTCGGCTGGCAGTGGCTCGCCGGGGACCCCGCGACCGGCGGCTACACGATGGCCCTGCTCGACGGGCATCCCGTCGCCGGCATCAGCCGCAAGCCCGACGACGCCCCCGTCCGGAGCCAGTGGACCACCTACCTGCGCGTCGGTGACATCGAGGTCGCCGAGCGCGCCATCAACACGTACGGCGGTCGCACCCTCGGGCGTCCCGTCGCCATCGGGGCCCTGTCGCGCACCCTCATCGCCGTGGACCCCGGCGGGTCGTACTTCGGCGTGTGGGAGCCGGGCGACCTGCCCGGCAGCGGTGTCCTCGACGAGCCGGGCTCGCTGACGTGGAACGAGCTGCTGACGCGGGACTTCGACCGTGTCCAGACCTTCCAGCTCGCCGTCTTCGGCCACGAGTTCACTGACGAGACGGAGCCCGGAGGTCCGCGCTGGGCGACGGCCCACACGGGCGACGGCAACCCGGCCTTCGGGCTGGCGGAGATCGACGACGAGTGGCCGCGGGAGATCCCGCCGCACTGGGTCGCCTCCTTCGCGACGCACGACGTCGTCCCCGGGCTGGACCGGGCCCTCGAGCTGGGGGCCACGCTGCTCCAGGGCCCGTTCGACGGCCCCTACGGTGTCGGTGCGGTGCTGAGCGGGCCTGAGGGAGAAGTCTTCTCGCTCCTCGTCCCCGACCTCGCCTGACCACGACACCAACACACCAACACACCAGGAGCCACCCGTGCCCGTCCACGAAGGGCCGTTCGCGCCCGGCACCCCCTGCTGGGCCGACGTCATGGTCGACGACCTCGACCGCGCGCGTGACTTCTACGGCAGCCTCTTCGGGTGGACCTTCGAGGCCCTGCCTCCCCAGGCCGGCGGCTACGTCATGGCCCGCAAGGACGGCCACGTCGTCGCAGGTGCCCTGGCCAAGAACCCGGACGACCCGGGCCAGGTCAGCGCATGGACGGTCTACCTCGCGACCGACGACGTCGACGACGCCGTCCGACGCGCCAGGGCGGCGGGTGGCGTCTTCTTCCTCGAGCCCACGAACGTGCTCCGGGTGGGGCGCATCGCCGTCGGCGCCGACCCCGCAGGCGCGGCCTACGGGCTGTGGCAGGCCAAGGAGCTCAGCGGCGCCGACCTCGTCGACGAGCCCGGTGCACTGTGCTGGGCCGAGTCGATGAGCCGCGACTACGACGCGAGCACCCGCTTCTACTCCGACGTCGTCGGCTACCGGCTCCAGGAGATCGGCGAGGGCGGCGTCCGGTACTCCGTCGCCAGCCTCGACGGTCTGCGCGCCGTCGCCGGCATCGGCGCCATCCCGGCGCAGGCCCCGGCCGCCGTGCCGTCGCACTGGATGGCGCACTTCGCCGTGGCCGACTGCGACGCGTCCGCCGAGCGGGTCACGACCCTCGGCGGCTCCGTCGTGCAGCCGCCCGTCGACACCCGCTACGGCCGGATGGCGCTCGTCGCCGGCCCCGAGGGCGAGACGTTCTCGGTCATGCAGCTGCCCGAGCCGTCGACGACCGACTGACCGAGGGCGTATGCCGTGTGCCCGGGACCGCGCGCGGCCGCCCGACGGCGGCGGACGGCATACGAACCACTCCCCTCGCTCTGGGAGGATGTCGGCATGGTTTCGCTTGCTGACGCAACCCCGCCCATCGCGCTCGGGGCGCTCGACGGCCGCTACCGCGGCGCCGTCGCGCCGCTCGTCGACCACCTCTCGGAGGCGGCCCTCAACCGGCAGCGCGTGCACGTCGAGATCGAGTGGCTGATCCACCAGACGAGCCACGGGGTCGTGCCGGGCGTCCGCAGCCTCACCGACGACGAGATCGCCGCGCTGCGGGCGGTCGTCGACGACTTCGGCACCGACGAGGTCGCCGAGCTCGGCGACATCGAGCGGGTCACCGTCCACGACGTCAAGGCCGTCGAGTACTTCCTCAAGAAGCGCCTGACCGCCATCGCCCCTGCCGAGGAGGACAAGGGCCTCGCCGAGCTCATCCACTTCGGCTGCACGAGCGAGGACATCAACAACCTCTCCTACGCGCTCATGGTCAAGGGCGCCGTCGAGCAGGTGTGGCTGCCGCGGGCGCGGGCGCTCGTCGCCCAGGTGGCGGAGATGGCGCGCGACCTCAAGGACGTGCCGCTCCTCGCCCACACGCACGGCCAGCCGGCGACGCCGACGACGATGGGCAAGGAGCTCGCCGTCCTCGCGCACCGCCTCGGCCGCCAGCTGCGGCGCATCGAGGGTCAGGAGTACCTCGGCAAGTTCAACGGCGCCACCGGCACCTTCGGTGCCCACGCGCTCGCCCTGCCCGACGTCGACTGGCCCGCCGTGTCGCGCGCCTTCGTCGAGGGGCTCGGCCTCACGTGGAACCCGCTGACGACGCAGATCGAGAGCCACGACTGGCAGGCCGAGCTCTACGCCGACGTCGCGCGGTTCAACCGCATCCTGCACAACCTCTGCACCGACGTGTGGACCTACATCTCGATGGGCTACTTCGCCCAGGTGCGTGGCCAGGGCACGGTGGGGTCGTCGACGATGCCGCACAAGGTCAACCCGATCCGCTTCGAGAACGCCGAGGCCAACCTCGAGGTGAGCAACGCGCTGCTCGACGTCCTGGGCGGCACGCTCGTCCAGAGCCGCCTCCAGCGCGACCTCACCGACAGCTCGATGCAGCGCAACATCGGCACGGCCTTCGGACACTCGCTGCTCGCGCTCGACAACGTCGCCCGCGGTCTCGCCGGCCTCGACGCCGTGCCGGAGCGCATGGCGGCCGACCTCGAGTCGAACTGGGAGGTGCTCGGCGAGCCGATCCAGTCGGCGATGCGGGCCCTGGGCGCGCAGGGCGTCCCCGGCATGGAGGAGCCCTACGAGCGGCTCAAGGAGCTGACCCGCGGCCGCCGGATCGACGGCGACGACCTGCGCGAGTTCGTCCGGGGGCTGGGGCTGCCGGCCGACGTCGAGGCCCGCTTCGTCGCCCTGACCCCGCAGACCTACACGGCCCTCGCGAGCCGGCTCGTCGACGACTACCTCCCCTGACGGCATACCCCCTGATCGAGAGAGCGATCCGTCCGCCGAGCGCCCACGACACGCCCGGCGAGACGCGGACGGATCGCTCTTTCGATCGGCGGGGAGGGCGGGCTACTGTGCGTCAGCATGGCCCGATCCCGCCGCGCCAGGCTCCGCGACCTCGACGAGGCAGCTCTCTCGCTGCCGGAGGTGACGCGCGACCCGCCGACGGGCGGGCGACCCTCGTTCCAGGTGCACGGCAAGACCTTCGCCTTCTCCCGTGGGCCACGCAAGGATGCGGTCGACCCCGCCACGGGCGAGCTGTACGACGACGTCCTCGCCTTCTCGTGCACGGCCGAGGACAAGGAGTCGATGGTCTCCGACCCGGAGTCCCCCTGGTTCACGACGCCGCACTGGAACGGCTACAACGCCGTGCTGCTCCTCGAACGCGACCTCGGCCGCCTCACCGTCGCCGAGCTGCGCGAGGTCGTCACGGACGCCTGGCTGGCGAAGGCGCCGAAGCGGCTCGCCCGGACCTTCCTCGAGGCAGACGGCGCGCCCTCCCCCCAGTGAGCGGGAAATACCCCAAGGGGGTACCGTGGTTCTCGACGAGAAGGAGGTGCCATGGCCGGTTACACCGGGAGCAAGGACGACTACCTCAAGCGCCTGCGCCGCATCGAGGGACAGGTGCGGGGCGTGCAGAAGATGGTCGACGCGGACACGTACTGCATCGACATCCTGACCCAGGTCAGCGCCATCACCAAGGCCCTGCAGGCCGTCAGTCTCGGGCTGCTCGAGGACCACGTGGCGCACTGCGTCGTGGACGCGGCGCGCGAGTCCGACGAGGCCGCGCAGACCAAGGTCCGCGAGGCGTCCGAGGCCATCGCCCGGCTCGTGCGGAGCTGACCGTGAACCAGTCCGACACCGCTCCGAACACGCGCCCGACCATCCCACCGACCCCCACCTGGGCCGGCACGACGCCCGAGGAGGCACCGATGAGCCAGACCGTCCACACCGAGATCACCGTCGCCGGGATGACATGCGGCCACTGCTCGGCCGCCGTCACCGAGGAGCTGACGGCCCTGCCCGGCGTCACCGACGCCGCCGTCGACCTGCACCCCGGCGAGGACTCGCCCGTCACCATCACGAGCGAGGCGCCCCTCGACCGTGCTGCCGTCGACGCCGCCGTCACCGAGGCGGGCTACAGCCTCCGATGAGCGACACCCTGTCCCCCTCCACGACCGCCGAGCACCCACCCGAGGAGGTGCGGCTCGCGATCACCGGCATGACGTGCGCCTCCTGCTCGGCCCGCATCGAGCGCAAGCTCGCCAAGGTCGCCGGCGTCCAGTCCGCGACGGTCAACCTCGCCACCGAGAAGGCGCAGGTCCGCTTCAGCGCGCCGGTGACGGTCGATGCCATCGTCGCCGAGGTGCAGAAGACCGGATACGGCGCCAGCGTCCTCGACGACACTCCGCGCGCCGAGACCGGGTCGGCCGCCGGTCCGACCCCCGGCGCCGGCGAGCTGCTGCGCAAGCTGCAGGCGAGGTACGCCCGCCAGCACACCGGCCCCGACGACCAGGCCCACACCTCCGACGACCAGGGCGACCACCTCGGACACACGCCCGCCCAGGACGTGCTCAAGCCGCGCCTCATCGTCGCCATCGCGCTGACGATCCCGGTGCTGCTCCTCGCCATGGTGCTGCCGACGTTCGCCGCGAGCCCCTGGCTCGAGCTCGCGCTCGCCACCCCCGTCGTCTTCTGGTGCGCCTGGCCCTTCCACCGCGCCGCCGCCGTCAACGCACGCCACCTCGCCTCGACGATGGACACCCTCGTGTCGCTCGGGGTGCTCGCCGCGTGGGGCTACTCCGTCGTCGAGCTGCTGCAGGGCGGCATGCACCTCTACTTCGAGGTCGCCTCGGTCGTCACGACGTTCCTGCTCGTCGGCCGGTTCCTCGAGGCCCGCGCGAAGGACTCCGGCAAGGACGCCCTGCGTTCGCTGCTCGACCTCGGCGCCAAGGACGTGTCGGTCCTGCGCATCGACCCCCGGTCGCGGATCACGAGCGAGACCCGGATCCCCGTCGACGAGCTCGTCGTCGGCGACCAGTTCATCGTGCGTCCGGGCGAGAAGGTCGCGACCGACGGAGTCGTGCGCGACGGCTCGAGCGCGGTCGACGCGAGCCTCGTCACCGGCGAGTCCACCCCGGTCGACGTCTCCCCCGGCGACCCCGTCACCGGCGGGTCGATCAACACGACCGGCCGCATCGTCGTCGAGGCCCGCAAGGTCGGGGCCGACACGATGCTCGCCGGCATCCAGCGGCTCGTCGAGACCGCACAGACCGGCAAGGCCGACGTCCAGCGCCTCGCCGACCGCGTCTCGGCCGTCTTCGTGCCGGTCGTGCTCGCCGTCGCCGTCGTCACGTTCGTCGCCTGGCTCGCCACCGGTCACGACCTCGCGACCTCGCTCGCCGTCGCAGTGACGGTCCTCATCATCGCCTGCCCGTGCGCGCTCGGTCTCGCGACGCCGACGGCCCTGCTCGTCGGCACCGGCCGGGGCGCGCAGCTCGGCACCCTCATCAAGGGGCCGCAGGTGCTCGAGGACACCCGCCGCGTCGACACCGTGGTGCTCGACAAGACGGGCACCATCACCACCGGGGAGCTGCGCCTGCGCAGCATCGCCGTGCGCGGGACCCTGTCGAAGACGGCGGCCCTCACCGCTGCCGCGGCCGTCGAGCAGGGCAGCGAGCACCCCGTGGCCCGCGCCGTCGTCGACGGTGCCCGCCTGGCACGCCTCGAGCTGCCGCGCATCCGCGACTTCCAGGCCAACCCCGGCGAGGGCGCGACCGCACGCATCAAGGACACCGAGGTCACCGTCGGCAAGGCCGTCCTCTTCGAGGGCGTGGCCCCCGAGCTGCTCGAGCACGCCCGCAACAACGCCGGCACCACGGTCTTCGTCGGCTGGGACGGCGTCGCCCAGGCGGCGCTCACCGTCGAGGACACGGTCCGCGACTCGTCGAAGGCCGCCATCGCCCGCCTGCGGGAGCTCGGCCTCACCCCGTACCTGCTCACCGGTGACAGCGCCTCCAACGCGCGCAGCGTCGCCGAGCAGGTCGGCATCGACGCCTCCAACGTGCGCGCCGACGTGCTGCCAGCCCAGAAGCACGAGGTCGTCACCGAGCTGCAGCAGTCGGGACGCGTCGTGGCCATGGTCGGCGACGGCGTCAACGACGCGGCCGCCCTCGCCCAGGCCGACCTCGGTCTGGCCATGGGCTCGGGCACCGATGTCGCGATGGACTCCGCCGACATCGTCCTCGTGCGCCCCGACCTCGACGCCGTCGGCGACGCGATCGGCCTCTCCCGCGAGACGCTGCGCATCATCAAGCAGAACCTCGCCTGGGCGTTCGGCTACAACACGGCGGCCATCCCGCTCGCGGCGTTCGGCCTGCTCAACCCGATGATCGCCAGCGCGACCATGGCGCTGTCGTCGGTGCTCGTCGTCAGCAACTCCCTGCGCCTCAAGCGGTGGACACGGTGACCGGCTGACGCCGATGGCAGGATGACCCGGGTGCCGGACGACCCGGCAGCTCACGACAGGGGAGGTTCGACGATGACGTCGACGACGGAAGCGCCGCGGGCGGCGCCGCCAGACGAGCACCACAGGCGGCGGGTCCGCTCGAGCCTGTGGCCGGTGCCGCTGCTCGCCGTCCTCGGGTGGTTCGTCGGGCTGTTGCCGTGGCTCGTCCGCCGGTCCAGCCAGGGGACGTTCGGCACCCCGTGGAACCCTCGCAACGACCTGCGCAGCGCCCTGCTGCCCTTCCACCACCAGCTGCTCATGCCGCTGCTCGTCGTCGCCGTCATGGCCGGCGTCTTCGCCGGCTGCGCGCCGGTGTGGAACGCCCGTCGGCGCAGGCGGCGCCTCGGGCTCGCGGCGCTCGCGACGCTCGGCGCCGTCGTCGCCACCGGCTGGTCGGTCGCCCAGACGCTGGCGCCCGACCCCGAGCTCGGCGGCTCCGGCACCACCGCCGGCCAGGTCCGCCTCGCCTTCGTCGCCCTCACGGTCATCGGCGTCGTCACAGGTCTCGTGCTCGGCCTCGTGATCTCGCTCGGCGGCCCGGCGCTCCGGGTGGTCGCCGCCGCGCCCGTCGCCGTGGTCGGCGCCGACTGGCTCGGTCAGCTCGCGCTCGGCACCGTGCGCGAGCTGGCACCACCGACGTGGCTGCCGACGGTCCTCGCGGCCCTCTCGGGCGTCGTCGTCGGAGCACTCCTCGCCGCCACGGTCCGCAGCCGGCTCGTGGTCCGGGTCGTCGCGTGGGTGTGCGCCCTCGCCCTGCTCGCCCTCACCGCCGCCGCCCTGACAGCCGCCCGCTACGTCCTCGAGGCCCTGCGCGGCACGCCCGTGCGCGGCGCCGACGTGAAGGAGCTGCTCGTCGACGGGCTCCAGGTGTTCGAGCGGTCGCTGTCGTCGACGCTGACGGGAGCGGGTCTCCCGCCCTCGCCGCCGCTCACCGCCGTGCTCGTCGCCGTCGTCGTCGGCGTCGCCGGCACGGTCCTGCTGCGCCGAACCCTCGGGGCATCGTCGGGTCGGCCACTCGACTGACCCCCTCCGGTCGCGGGCGCGGCCGGACGGCATACGTCCTCGGAACGACGAGAACGGCGGCCACCCCACAGGGGTGACCGCCGTGTCGCGTGCGAGTTGATGAATGCGTCAGATGGTGACCTTGCCGCCGGGGGTGTCGAAGGTGACCGACAGCAGGCCGGGGGTGCCGTGGGGGGCGACGAACGTGAAGTCGATGCCGCCCTTGTCGAAGGTGTCCTCCGGGCCGAGCCACTCGCGCACGCGCTTCGGGTCACCGGCGATCTGGAGGTTGTCGATCGAGACCGACGTGTCGGCGCCCGCCGAGGGGTGCACCGTCATGTCGTCCCACTCGATGAAGTAGGGGACCTGCGGGTCGGCCATGAGGCCCTTGATGCCGAGCTGTCGCCACTTGAGCTCGGTCCCGTCGGGGCGGTGCCGGTTGCCGAGGACGGCCTCGCGACCGAGTCGCTGCTCGACCTTGGCGATGTCGTCGACGGCGACGACCCAGCCGAGCCAGCCCCCGCCGGCCTCGGAGGCCGCGCGCACGGCCTGACCGAAGGGCGCCTTGTCGGACGCCGGGTGGTCGAGCACCTCGACGACCTCGAGGTAGTGGTCCTTGGCCAGGGGGAAGATCACGTTGCGCGTGCCGAAGCGGGGATGCACCCCTCCGTCGACCGGCGCGACGCCGATGAGGTCGGACAGTCGGGCGGCCGTGGCCTTGAGGCCACCAGCCTCCGCTGCATAAGAGACGTGGTCAACTCGCATACAGAACATCGTGACACACGCCAAGGGATGCTTTTGACCAGCCCTCCCCCTCTCTTGCAGAGGTCGTCACACGCGTCACACGGACGAAACCTGACGGTCATGTCGTATGCCGTCCCGCGGGCTCCCGAGACCGTGACGGGTCAGCGCGCGTCGCGTTGACGAACCGCCTCGTAGAGCACGATCGCGGCCGACGCGGCGACGTTGAGACTGTTCGCCTTGCCGCGCATGGGGATCCGGACGCGGTGCGTGCCGGCCTCGAGCAGAGTCCGGTCGGCGCCGTGCTTCTCGCTGCCGACGGCGATCGCGACACGACCGGTGTAGTCGACGTCGGTGTGCAGCAGGTCGGTCTCGGGGGTGGTGACGACGAGACGGATCTCGTGGGCGGCCAGCCAGTCGAGCGCCTCGGCGGTCGTCGCGCTCGCGGCGGGCACCGCGAAGACGGTGCCCTTGCTGGCGCGCACGACGTTGGGGTTGCCCCAGTCGGTGACGGGATCGGCCGCGACCACGGCGTCGACCCCGGCTGCGTCGGCGGTACGGAGCATGGCGCCGAGGTTGCCGGGCTTCTCGACTCCCTGGCTGAGCAGGGTGAGGTGGTCGGGTCCGTCGACGTGCAGGTCGGCGAGGTCGACGCCGACGCGGCCGACGACGGCGATGAGGCCGTCAGGTCCCTCGCGGTAGCTGACCTTCTCGAAGGCGTTCCGGCTGAGGTGGACGACCTCGACGCGGTCGTGCCGCAGCCGGGCGAGCAGGTCGACCTGGTGGCCGATGTCCTGCGACCCCGCCCGGCCGGCGGGGCTGAACAGCTCCTCGCACACGTAGACGGTGCCGGGACGCACGCCGGCCGAGAGGGCGAGGCCGATCTCCTCGTAGCCCTCGACGAGGGTCTGGCCCGTCTCCTCCCGGGTCCGCCGTCGGCGCAGGCCGAGCAGGCTCTTGAGGCGAGGGTTGGACGCGGAGCTGATCGTCAGCTCGCGGGTGGGGTGCACCGGGTCCGTCATCTTCGTCATGGCCGGCCCAGCATCCCATCCGTGCGCCGGTGCCGCGAGGGCGCCGCACGAGCGCCCCCGTTCGTAGAGTGAGGGCGTCCCTGACCGAGGAGGCTCCGTGACCGAGTTCCCCCGCCTGATGCACACCGCGCTCGACACGACCGACGCCCGCGGTCTGGCCGACTTCTACTGCGAGCTGCTCGGTCTGCACTGCCGGCCGGGTGACGAGCGACCGGCCACCGGGCCCGACGACGCCGACTGGATCGTCCTGCTCGACGCGGACGACGTGCGACGGCTCGCCGTCCAGCAGGTCGACGAGCTGGCCCGCTCGACGTGGCCGAGCCACGAGGTGCCGATGCAGCTCCACGTGGACTACGCGGTCCCGACCCTGGCCGAGCTCGAACGACACCGCGACCGGGCCCTCGCGCTCGGCGCGACCGTGCTCCTCGACCGCACCGCCGACGACGGGGAGCCACTCGTCGTGCTCGGCGACCCGGCCGGTCATCCCTTCTGCCTTCTCGTCGCCCCGTGAGGCCCCCGACCGTCGGCGGGTCGGCGTAGCGTCGGTGGCGACGCAGAGCTCGAGGCAGGAGACGCGATGACCACCTTCGAAGGACGGCCCAACTCGGCCCTGCTCGTCGTCGACGTGCAGAACGACGTCGTCTCCGGCGCGTGGGACCGCGACGGCGTCATCGCCCGCATCAGCGACCTCGTCGGCAAGGCGCGCGCCGAGCACGTGCCCGTCATCTGGGTGCAGCACTCCGACGACAACATGCCGGCCGGCAGCGACGGCTGGCAGTACGTCCCGGAGCTGACTCGCGACGAGTCCGAGCCGCTCGTCCACAAACGCTACGGCGACTCCTTCGAGGACACCGACCTGGAGGCGGTGCTGGCCGAGCGACAGGTCGGCCGGGTCGTCGTCACCGGCGCCCAGACCGACGCGTGCATCCGGTCGACGCTGCACGGCGCCCTCGTCCGCGGCTACGACACGACGCTCGTCGAGGACGCCCACACGACCGAGGACCTGCGCCAGTGGGGTGTGCCGGTCTCTCCAGAGCAGGTCATCGTCCACACCAACGTCTCGTGGTCCTGGGCCGAGGCGCCGGGCCGCACGGGCGACGTCGTGCCGGCGGCCGACATCGACTTCGGGGCAGGCTGAGCCACAGCACCCGACGCGAGCGCGGGTGTACCGGCCCGTTCCCTGACACGACTCGAACACGAGCGTGACGCGGACGCCGCCCGTGCTCACTACGCTGCGAACGTGTCCTCCGAGCCCGGCACCAACCCCGACCCACGTCCGGACCCCCGTCCGGACCCGCGTCCGGACTCCGGCCGCGGACTCGTGCTCGTCGTCGAGGACGAGCCGGCCATCGCGGACGTGCTGCGGCTCAACCTGCGCGCCGCCGGCTACGGCGTCGAGGTCGTCGGTGACGGCGCAAGCGCCCTCGACGCGGCGCGCGACCTGCGGCCGAGCGCCATCGTGCTCGACATCGGGCTGCCGGTGCTCGACGGCATCGAGGTGTGCCGACGCCTGCGAGGCGGTGGCGACTGGACGCCCGTGCTCTTCGTGACGGCCCGCGACGACGAGGTGGACCGCATCGTCGGTCTCGAGCTCGGCGCGGACGACTACGTCACGAAGCCCTTCTCCCCGCGGGAGCTCGTGGCACGGCTCGGGGGCGTGCTGCGGCGCACTCGCGGGGACGCCGCGGCCCCCGAGGTGCTCCGCGCCGGTGACCTCACCGTCGACCTGACGAGCCACGAGGTCCGAGTCGCCGGCCGGGACATCGCCCTGACGGCAACGGAGTTCGACCTGCTGAGCCACCTCCTGCGCCGACCGGGGGTCGTCTTCACCCGCGAGCAGCTGCTCAGCGAGGTGTGGGGGTATGCCGCGACGGCCGGCGGGCGCACCGTCGACGTCCACGTGGCCCAGGTCCGGGCGAAGCTCGGCGACGCGAGCCCGATCCGCACCGTCCGCTCGGTCGGGTATGCCGCCGAGCGCCCGCCCGTGGGCGACGCCCGGTCGCGACCGTGACCGGCGGGCGCGGCACGCTCTCGCGACGGATCGTCCTGCTCGCCGTCGGCGTCGCGGTGCTGACGGCGCTGCTCGCCGGGCTGCTCGCCGTGAGCCTGACCCGGACGTCGGTCGACGACTCGGCGCGAGGCACGCTCGCGGCGATCGCCGACGCCGCCGCCGAGCGGGCCGACTCGGGAGCGGCCGCCCGGGTGTCGCAGAACCGGGCCGTGCGCACCCTGGGGACGCTGGGCATCGAGTCCGCGAGCGTCGGCCGGGCCGGCGCCGTCGCGTCGACGAGCCCCCTCGCCCGCGACGCCCTGACCCCGTCGCGTCGCTCGGCCCTGCTCGCCGGCGACTCCATCTCGGACAGCGACGTCGTCGACGGCACGCCGGTCCTCATCGAGGGGCGTCCCACCGAGGCGGGCGGCATCGTCCTCGTCCAGCGCCGGTCGGACGCCACCGCCGACTCGGACCGGCTCGTGCGGCGGGTGCTGCTGGCCCTGCTCATCGCCGCGCTCGTGGCCGTCGTCGTCAGCATCATCGTGGCCCGACGCCTGGCCCGGCCGCTGCACCGCACGGCCGATGCGGCGCACGCACTCGCGGCCGGGCGACGCGACGTGCGCGTCCCCGTCGAGGGCCCCGCCGAGGTGGCCGAGGTCGCGAGCGCCCTCAACTCCCTGGCCGGATCGCTCTCTCGGTCGGAGGGGCGCCAGCGGGACTTCCTCCTGTCGGTGTCGCACGACCTCCGCACGCCCCTCACCGGCATCAGCGGCTACGCCGAGTCCCTGGCGAGCGGTGTCGTGCCGGCGGAGGAGACGGCTCGGGTGGGAGGTGTCGTCCTGACCGAGGCCAAGCGGCTCGAGCGGCTCGTCGGCGACCTGCTCGACCTCGCCCGGCTCGGCGCGGACCGGCCCAGCGTGGCCCCGGAGCACACCGACCTCGTCGCACTCGGACGGGAGGTCGAGTCCGTCTGGTCGAGGCGGTGCTCCGCCGTCGGGGTGCCTTTCGCTTTTGTCCCCACCGTGGCCCAGGCCTGGACCGTCACCGACCCGGCGCGGGTGCGTCAGCTCGTCGACGGCCTCCTCGAGAACGCCCTCCGCGTCACGCCGTCCGGACGACCGGTGCTCGTCGAGGTGCGGCGCGAGGCGGGTCCCCGAGGAGACGTCGACGTGGTCGAGGTGCGCGACGGAGGGCCGGGCCTGACCGACGAGGACCTCGCCGTCGCCTTCGAGCCGTCGGTGCTGCACGAGCGCTACCGGGGCCTCCGACCCGTCGGCACCGGCCTCGGCCTCGCCATCGTCGACCGGCTCGCTCAGGTGCTCGGCGGCACCGTCGAGGCCGGGCACGCGGCCGAGGGAGGCGCACGCTTCACCCTGCGCCTCCCCCACCGGGACGGCGTGGAATGAGGCACCCCGCTCCGCGGTTGACCACCGCATGACCACCTGGGGATTCATCGGCAGCGGCAACATCGGCAGCACCGTCGCCCGGCTCGCGATCGCGGCCGGTCACGACGTCGTGCTCAGCAACAGCAGGGGACCCGAGACCCTCGCGGACCTCGTCGGCGAGCTCGGCCCGCACGCACGCGCGGCGACGGCGCAGGAAGCGGCGAGCGCCGGCGACATCGTCGTCGTGACGATCCCGCTCAAGGCCTACCGCGACATCCCGGTCGACGAGCTCGCCGGCAAGGTCGTCATCGACACGATGAACTACTACCCCCAGCGCGACGGACAGATCGAGGCGCTCGACGACGGCTCGACGACGAGCTCCGAGCTGCTCCAGGCGCACCTGCCGCAGTCGCACGTCGTCAAGGGCTTCAACAACATCTTCTTCCAGCACCTGCGCGACCTCGCCCGACCGGCGGACCCGACCGGCTCCGACGAGCGCAGCGCCCTCGCCATCGCCGGTGACGACGCCTCGGCCAAGGACACCGTGCGTCAGGCGCTCGACGCCCTGGGCTACGACACCCTCGACCTCGGGCCGCTCGCCGAGGGCTGGCGCACCCAGCCCGGCCAGCCGGCATACGGCATGCAGTACGCCGCCGACGAGAGCGACTGGGCGGCCGGCGCCCGTCGAGCCGGGAGCGACGAAGTGGCGGGACTCGCCGTGCGGGCCGTGCGCGAGGTCTGACCCCCGACCCTCGACAGCCGTTTGGGCGGTGTCCCCGCCACCCGTAGACTCCTCCGCGAGGGGAGTACTTCCTCGCGCGCTCCGGTCAGTACGGCGGTCCCACGACCGCCCCGGTCCGCGGCCGACGGCAGTCGGTGAAGGAGACCTCAGACATCGTTCTGAGGAGACCCGTGCTCACTGCCCTGTCCGCCGCCACCCCGGCGCCGCCCGCACGCTCACTCGAGTCGATCGGCTCGCCGACGCTGTGGCTCGCGACGATCTTCGGCGTCGCCGCCCTCTTCGTCATCGACTTCCTCATCACGCGCCGCCCGCACGACCCCAGCATGCGCGAGGCGATCGGCTGGTCGGCTGTCTACATCGCCATCCCCGTGGCCTTCGGTGGCTGGCTCTGGTCGCAGTACGGCTCCCAGCAGGGGGTGGAGTACTACACCGGCTACCTCGTCGAGAAGTCGCTCTCGGTCGACAACCTCTTCGTCTTCATCATCCTGCTCTCGTCCTTCGCCGTCCCGCGTGAGCTGCGCCAGCGGGTGCTGCTCATCGGGGTCGGCGGCGCGCTCGTGCTCCGCGGCGTCTTCATCGCGCTCGGCGCGCAGATGATCGCCAGCTTCGCGTGGACCTTCCTGCTCTTCGGCGCGATCCTGCTCGCCACCGCGGTCAAGGTCGGTCGCGACGCGCTCTCGCACTCCGACCACGGCATCGACGTCGACCAGCTGCGCAGCGTCAAGGTGATCCGCCGCTTCCACCCCGTCACCGACGCGTATGCCGGCACGAGCCTGACCGTCCGCGAGGGCGGGAGGCGCGCCCTGACGCCGCTCGCCCTCGTCGCCATCGCCATCCTCGGCACCGACATCGTCTTCGCGATCGACTCGGTGCCGGCCGTCTACGGGATCACCGGCGACCCCTACCTCGTCTTCGCCACCAACGCGTTCGCCCTGCTCGGCCTGCGCGCTCTCTACTTCGTCCTCGAGGGCGCCCTGGCCAAGCTCGTGCACCTCGGGCACGGGCTGTCGCTCATCCTCGCCTTCATCGGCATCAAGCTCGTCCTGCACTGGGCGCACGGCGTGTGGCCGGGCGTCCCGGAGATCCCGACGCTGCTCTCCCTGGGCGTCATCCTCGGCATCCTCGCCGTCGTCACCGTGACGAGCCTGCTCTCCAACCGGCGGGCGGAGGACGAGCATGCGGGCGAGTCCGACGACGAGCCGATGTCCGTGCCGCAGGCCTGACCGCCCCGACCGAACGGCCCCGTGCCCACGTCCCGACGTCGGGACGTGGGCACTCGGCCGGGGGAACCGTCTGCGGCGGGGCGCCGCGCCTCAGCTCGTCGCGCTCGGGGAGGGCGTGCTGCCGGGCTGGGGCGTCGTGGCCGCGAACACGACGACGCGAGCCTTCGGGTTCGTCGCGCCGAGGCCGGTCACGACCGCCTTGGAGCCGACCTTGACGGCGCCGATCGTCGAGTCGGTGCCCTTGCCCTTCGTACGGGCGCGGACCTTGGTGTCGGCAGCGACGGTGAACGTCAGGGAGAAGCCGTCCTTCGCCTTGACGGTGATCGAGCTGCCCGAGACCGCGGTGACGTCGCCGCGGATCGCCTGGTGGGTGACGAAGCCGCTCTTGCTGTTCGTGACCCACACGCCGTGCAGGCCCCGCAGCAGCCGCGCACGCAGTGCCTTGCGGTCGCCCTGGCGGGCGTCGGCGCCCGTCGTGCCGTCGACGGCCGGCGTCTCGAGGGCCGCGTTGACGAGGTCGACGGTGTCGGCATCGGTGGCGGCCGCGGTGGCGTCGTGCTGCACCTGGCCGGCGCCGATCGCGCTGGTGGCGGTGCCGTTCGCATCGGTCTTCGAGCAGGCGCCGAGGGCAAGGCTGCCGAGGACGAGGACGGCAGCCCCGAGGGCGGTGGAGGAGCGCAGCAGGCCGGTCGTCCGGCGCGTGTCGGTGTTCATGGGAACCACACTCCCGCACGCAGGTGAAGCATCGGTCCGGGTCGTGTTCGGATCGTGTTCGGGCGGCCCGGTGGCACCCGGCGGGGCGGTCGGGGGCGTGTGCCGTCAGGCGAAGATCGGGCCCACGGCCGGGTAGGCGGCCGTGAGAACCGTGCGCGCCGCCGTGAGCGAAGGGACGTCGCGGCCGCTCCCCCCCGGCCTCGGGGTCGTCAGACCGGTCCGGCGGCGCGTCGCAGGAGAAGCGACCTCTCGACGTCGTTCTGGGTCATCTCGGCAGCCCGGACGAACTCCGCACGGGCCTCGCCGTCGCGCCCGAGGCGCGCCAGGAGGTCTCCGCGGACGCTCGGGAGCAGGTGGTAGTCGGCGAGGCCGCCGGAGGCGACGAGCCCGTCGACGACCTCGAGCGCGGCGCCCGGGCCCTCGGCATAGGACAGCGCGACGGCCCGGTTGAGGTCGATGACGGGCGACGGGCGGATCACGCCGAGCTGCCCGTAGAGCGCGACGATGCGCCCCCAGTCGGTCGCGTCGGCGGTGCGGGCGCGCGCATGGCAGGCCGCGATGGCCGCTTGCAGGACGTACGGCCCTGCCGCATCCTGAGCCGGGTCGAGGAGCGACACGGCGCGGTCGAGTGTCGCCAGGGCGTGCCGGATCAGGGCCCAGTCCCACTGCGTCCGGTCCTGGTCGAGGAGCAGGACGGCCTCGCCGTCGCGGCCGATGCGGGCGCGGGTGCGCGACGCCTGGATCTCCATGAGCGCCAGCAGCCCGTGCACCTCGGGCTCGCGGGGCGCGAGCGCCGACAGGACGCGGCCGAGCCGGATGGCCTCCTCCATGAGGTCACCGCGCACCCAGTCCCGACCCGACGTGGCGGCATACCCCTCGTTGAAGATGAGGTAGACGACCTCGAGCACCGATGCGAGTCGCGGGGGCAGCTCGGCACCCGACGGGATCTCTACGGTGACGCCGTCCTGGCTCAGGGTCTTCTTCGCCCGCGAGATCCGCTGCGCGACGGTCGCCTCGGTGGTGAGGAAGGCTCGGGCGATCTCGCGAGTCGTGAGTCCGCCGATCATCCTCAGGGTCAACGAGATCCGCGCCTGGGCGGTGAGAGCCGGATGGCAAGCGGCGAAGATCAGGCCGAGGACGTCGTCGTCGATGTCCTCCAGGGCCGCGTCGAAGTCGCCCTCGGCCAGCTCGGCCACTCTCAGCTCCTCCAGGTGTCCGACCTGCTGCAGCTTGCTCGCGAGGTTGACGTCGCGGCGGATGCGGTCGATGGCCCGCCGTCGCGCCGTCGCGGTGAGCCACGCACCCGGTTTGTGGGGTATGCCGTCACGGGTCCACTGCTCGAGGGCCTGCACGAACGCGTCCTGCGCGAGGTCCTCGGCGAGGCCGACGTCGCCGACCAGCCGGGCGACGACGGCCGTCACCTTGGCGGCCTCCATGCGCCAGACCGCCTCGAGCGTGCGTGCGACGTCGTCGGTGCGCGGGCCCGTGGTCGGTGACACCCCGCCACTCTCGCACGCGGCCTCCCCCGCAACACACCCGGACAGTCAACGTCCTACAGCTGCAACCGGCCTGTGCTGACCGTTTCCGGGTGTGTTGCGGTGAAGTCCTCGGGCGCGAAGACCTGCCGCAGCTCGAGGGCCAGACCGGGTTCGGGCGCGCACGACGTCGGCCACTTCCTCAGCCACTCGATGGCCTCCTCGCGGGAGCTGACGTCGATGATCGTGAAGCCGGCGATGAGCTCCCCGGCCTCGGCGAAGGGCCCATCGGTGACGACCCAGTCACCGTCCTCCCACGTGACGCGCGCGCCCTTGGCGCTGGGGTGCAGGCCCTGCCCGTCGACGAAAACCCCGGCCTTGAGCATCTGCTCGTTGTAGGCGTGCATGTCGGCGAACTGCCGCCGGGTGCCGTTCCGGCCCTGCTCGGTCTCGGGGGTGGCCGGGACCATGATCATGAAGCGCATGACGGTCTCCTCGGTGGTTCGCTGGGTGTCCATGCAGGGCCTTGGGGCCCGCCTCACTCCCACGTCGAACGGGACGGCCGGTTCTCGACACGACCCCCGGGTCTACCGCCGAACCCTAGAGCTCGAGGCGGACCGTCGCAGCCGACTCGACGCCGTCGCGGAAGGGGACGCCGTCGCGGGCGGCCTGGGCCACGGCCTCGAGGATCGGCGCGAGCCCGTCGTCGTCGACGTGACCGGCGACCTCGTCTGCGACGGCCTTGACCTGGTCGGGAGCGTTGTCCATGGCCACGCCCCAGGCAGCCCAGTGCAGCATCTCGAGGTCGTTGCGCTGGTCGCCGCAGGCGACGGTGTGGATCGGCTCGACGCGCAGCTGGCGCCGGACCAGCTCGAGGGCACTCGCCTTGGACACGCCCTCGGGGTTGATGTCGAGCCACGCCGACCAGCCGACGGCATACGACACCCCGTGCAGACCCGCGCGCTCGACGACCTCCATGAACTCCTCGGCCGTGGCCTCGGGCTGACGGAGGGTGACGCGGGTGACGGGGTGGGCGATGAGCTCCTCCCACGCGACCTCGCGCGAGTGACCCATCAGCTCGCCGTCGGGGAAGTGCTTGCTCACCTTGAAACCGACGCCCGGCTCCTCGACGGCGATGAGCGCGTCCGGAAGGGCGACCCGCATCTTCTCGAGCACCGCCCGCGGGTCGAAGGTGACCATGTCGATGATCGAGTAGCCCTCTGCCGCAGAGGGATCCAGCCGAAGCGTCAGGGCGCCGTTGGAGCAGATGGCGTAGCCCTCGCGCAGGCCGAGAGCCTCGAGGATGGGCGTCGTCGCGATGATCGACCGGCCCGTGGCGATGACGACGGCGACGTCCTCGGGCAGGGCCTGCACGGCGTCACGGACACGGTCCGAGAGCTCGCCCATGTGGTTGAGGGTCGTGCCGTCGAGGTCGAGGGCGAGCAGTCGCTGTGCCATGCGCTCACCGTATCGCCCGGGTCCGGGCGCCCCTGCACGCCTCGAGGGTCGTGGCCCGGTCGCTACCGGATCGTCACCCACCGGTCATCCGCCGACGGACGACCGTTGGTCGGCAACCGCTCCGACACGCCGGCCGACACGCCGCGATCGCACGACCTGGCCGACCAATGGTCGTCGGTCGGCAGAGCCGGGGTCTCAGGCAAGGCGGCCGAGCGCGTCCTCGATGCCGCGGTGCAGGGTCGGGTAGGCGTAGATCATCGAGCGCAGCCGCTCGATCGGGACCTCGGCGTGCACCGCGACGGCCAGCGCCCCGAGCACCTCTCCCCCGGCGGGACCCATCGTCGTGGCACCTACGAGGACGCCACGGTCGGCGTCGGCGACGACCTTGATGAGCCCGTCGGCCTTGGCGATCCAGCCGCGGGTCGTCTCGCCGAGCGGCGTGACGCCGACCTGGACGTTCGCGAGCTTCTCGCGGGCCTGCGCCTCGGTCATCCCGACGGCACCGACCTCGGGATCGGTGAAGGTGACGCGCGGGAGGGCTGCATACTCCGCCGGCGGACCGTCGTCGCCGAGGACGTCACGGATGACGACACCGGCCTGGTACATCGAGACGTGCGTGAAGGCCCCCTTGCCGGTGATGTCGCCGATGGCCCACACCCCGTCGGTGACCCGGCAGCGGTCGTCGACCGGCGCGGTGCGCGAGTCCTTGGCGACGCCGACCGTGTCGAGCCCGACGGCGGCGGGGTAGGCGCGGCGGCCGGTCGCGACGAGCAGCTTCTCCGCCGTCACGGTGGCGCCGCCCGCCAGGGTCACGGTGAACGCCGACCCGTCGTGGGTGACCTTCTCGGCGCCGACGCCCTGACGCACCGTGATGCCGTCGGCCTCGAGTGCCTGCTGCAGCGCGGCAGACGCCTCCGGCTCCTCGAGCGCGAGGATGCGGTCGGCGGCCTCGACGATCGTCACGTCGACGCCGAAGCGGGCCATGACCTGGCTCAGCTCACAGCCGATGGCGCCACCGCCGAGCACGATGAGCGAGGCGGGCAGCTCCCTGGTCTCGATGACCTCGTGGTTGGTCCAGTAGGGCGTGTCGCGCAGGCCCTCGATCGGCGGCGCAGCGGGCGTCGTGCCGGTGTTGACGACGATGCCCGTGGTCGCGGTGTACGCGGCGCCGTCGACGTCGACTCGGCCGGGTCCCGCGATGCGGCCGGTGCCGCGCACGAACGTCGCTCCTTTGCCGGTGAGGCGGTCGACCGCGACCTGGTCGTCCCAGTTGTCGGTGGCCTCCTCACGGATGCGCGTGGCGACGACCGACCAGTCGGGCGTGACCCGGCCGACCGAGCCGGCGAGCCCGTCGACGCGGCGCGCCTCGGCGAGGGCGTCCGCCGCGCGGATCATCATCTTCGACGGGATGCAGCCCCAGTACGGGCACTCACCGCCGACGAGCCTGCGGTCGACGCCGAGGACGCGCAGGCCGCGCTCGGCGAGACTCCCGGCGACGTGCTCACCGCCCGGACCGAGGCCGATGACGATGACGTCGAAGGTGTGGTCGCTGTCGGTAGCCATGCCACAGCCTTACCCGTCCGGCCCTCGCTGGGAAGAGCATGTCCCTGCGCGGCGAGGACGCTGCCGACGACGAGGAGCATCGCGACGAGGTGGACGGGTCCGAAGTGCTCCCCGAGGAGGACGACGCCGAGCAGGACGCCGACAACGGGGTTCACGAGGCCGATGATCGAGGCCGACGTGGGCCCGAGCACGGCCAGGCCGCGGAACCACAGGACGTAGGCGACGCCGCTGCCGAGCAGGCCGAGGTAGACGAGGGCGCCGACGGCCGGGAGGTCGAGGGCGGGTGGCGCCCCCTCGACGACGAGCCCGATCGGCAGCAGGACCAGGCCGCCGGCGACGAGCTGCCAGGACGTCACGGTGACGACGTCGTCGGTCGGCGACCACTTCCGCGTCAGGACGAAACCGACCGACGAGAGCACGACGGCAAGGAGACCGGCTACGAGCCCGACCGGGTCGAGCGGCTTGTCGAGTCCGTTCTGGAGCACCAGGAGGGCCACCCCGACGAGACCGACGAGCCCGGCCGCCAACGAGATCCGCGCCGGACGCTGGCGGAGGAGCAGACGCGCGACGCCCATGGTCACCATCGGGGCGGTGGCGACGAGGGTGGCGCCGAGGCCGCTGGGCAGGCGGTAGGCGGCGAAGAAGAGCAGCGCGTAGAAGATGCCGATGTTGAGCGACCCCAGGACGAGCGAGCGCCACCACCAGTCGCCCTTCGGCAGGCGCCGCAGCCACAGGAGCATGAGCAGCCCGACGGGCAGGGCCCGCACGGTGGCGGCGAAGAGCGGACGGCCGGGTGGCAGCCACTGCTGCGTCACGGCATACGTCGATCCCCAGATGGCGGCGGGGAGCGCGGTCAGCGCGACGTTCGCCCAGCCCGCTCGATTGTCTTCCATGGAAGGTAAACTACCTTCCGGAGAAGATATATTCCAGGCATGCCCCAACCCGAGGACCACGCCCAGCACGTCGTCGACCAGTGGGCGGAGGCGCGCCCCGAGCTCGACGCGAGTCCGGTCCTCGTCATCGGCCGGCTGCACCGGGTGGCCCTGGCCCTGACGACGGAGCTCGTGAAGGTCTACAACGCGCACGGCCTCGGCGAGGGTGACTTCGACGTGCTCGCGACGCTGCGACGCACCGGCGAGCCCTACGAGCTGACGCCGACGGAGCTCATGGACCAGACCATGGTGACGTCCGGCGCGGTGAGCAAGCGGCTCGACCGGCTCGAGGGAGCCGGTCTCGTGGAGCGGCGCGTCTCCAGCGGTGACCGCCGCAGCCGCATCGTCGCCCTGACCGAGAAGGGACGCGAGCTCATCGACCAAGCGGCCCCCGAGCACTTCGCCAACGAGGCGCGGCTGCTCGAGCCGCTCACCTCCGGCGAGCGCGCCACGCTCGCCCGCCTGCTCGGCAAGCTCGGGGCGTCCCTGGGGGTCTGAGGCGGCGGCTGTCGCCGCTGGACAGCCGGACGCCAGCAGCCGCATCGGCCTACGCTGCGCTTCCATGACCGTCACGACGCTGGTGCTGCTCGGCGTCGCCGCCCTGCTCGTCGGCTTCGCCAAGACCGCCATCGGGGGCGTCGGGAGCATCGCCGTCGCGATCTTCGCGCTCGTCCTGCCGACCAAGGAGTCGACGGCCGCGATCCTCCTGCTGCTGCTCGTCGGTGACGTCGTCGCGGTGTGGCACTACCGCCGCGACGCCGATCTCGGACTGCTCAAGCGCCTCATCCCCGCCGTGCTGCCCGGCCTCGCACTCGGCGCCCTCTTCCTGGCCTGGGTCGACGACACGACGCTGCGGCGGGCCATCGGCGGACTGCTGCTCGTCCTCGCGGCGCTGCAGCTCGTCCTGACCTGGCGCTCCCCCGACACAGCGCGGGTGGGCGCGTCGAAGGCGGCCGCGATCGGCACGGGTGCGGCCGCCGGCTTCGCGACGATGACGGCCAACGCCGCCGGGCCCGTCATGACGCTCTACCTCGTCGCGCAGGGCGTCGAGAAGCGCCGCTTCCTCGGCACGAGTGCGATCTTCTTCTTCGGCGTCAACCTGTGCAAGGTGCCGTTCAGCGTCGGGCTCGGCCTCTTCAGCGTCGATACGTTCTGGCGCACCGCGCTGCTCGCTCCGCTCGTGCTCGTCGGGACCTGGATCGGACTGCACACCGCACGCCGCCTCAGCCAGACCCGCTTCGACCAGGCGGTGCTCGCCGCGACCGTCGTCTCGGCGCTGGCCCTCGTCATCCGCTGAGCGCGGGGCGAGTGCGCCTAGGGTGCTGCCCATGAGCACCCACGCCGACGACGTCGAGCTGATCCGCGCCTCACGGCAGGCCTGGGGACGCCTCGAGACGTTCCACGTGCTCGGCTACTTCGCCGACGACGTGCGCGACGCCTTCGTGGCCCTCGGGCTGCACCCCCGGCTCAGCTACTTCGCGGCCCGCTCGGCCGCCTTCGGCGCCGTCGGTCCGGAGGTGCCGACCGCGACCTTCTACGTCTTTGCTCCGTGGCTGCTCCGGAAGGCGCTGCCGGCGTCGTGGGCGGTCGCCAGCCCGGAGCGGGTGCAGCAGGCCCGCCGCGACGCGATGTCGGTCGTGATCGAGCGGGTCGTCGGTGACGCCGACGTCAGCGAGCTGCTCGACCTCACGCGGGCCGTGTGTGCAGGGCTGACCGCGCCGGGCCGCCCGTTGTATGCCGCCCACGCCGGGCTCGCGTGGCCCGACGAGCCCCGCCTGGCGCTGTGGCACGCCGCGACGCTCATCCGCGAGCACCGCGGGGACGGGCACGTCGCAGCACTGCTCCGCGCCGGGCTCGACCCGGTGGAGTCGATCGTCATCGGCGGCCTCTTCTCGGGCACCACCGGCTTCATGCGGTCGAGCCGCGGCTGGTCTGACGAGGAGTGGGCTGCCGGGGTCCAGCGGCTGACCGAGCGCGGCCTCCTCGACGGCGACACCCTCACCGAGGACGGCCTCGCCTTCCGCATGGACCTCGAGCGCGAGACGGACCGGATGGCGCTAGAGGGATGGGCCCACCTCGGGCTCGACGACACCCGCCGCATCGCCGAGCTCGCCGCCCCGCTGCGGTCCGCCGCGCTTGCGAGCGGCATCCTCCCCGACTGGATCGGCACCCGCGGCTGACGTCCCGCACCCTCCCGCGCTCTTGGTCGATGTATTCGCGCGCCACCGGTGACGCGCGAATACATCGACCTGAGAAGGCCCTCGGAGTGTCAGGGGGTGAAGGCGTCGCGGAAGCGGGTGAGGGCGAGCTCGTCGTCGACCGATGCCCATCCCTCGAGGCCGACCGGGCCGGCATACCCCATCTCCACGAGCGCCCGGGCGAGCGCGGGATAGGCGATCTCGCCGGTGCCCGGCTCACAGCGCCCGGGCACGTCGGCGACCTGGATCTCGCCGATGTGCGGGAGGGCCCGTCGGCACAGCTCGATGAGGTTCCCCTCGCCGATCTGGGCGTGGTAGAGGTCCAGCATCAGCCTCAGGTGGGGGCTGTCCACCGCCGCGACGAGGGCGAGGCAGTCGGCGGCGGTCGCGAAGGGCACGCCGGGGTGGTCGACGGCCGTGTTGAGGTTCTCGAGGACGAACACGACACCCTCGCGCTCGCCCAGCTCGGCGATGCGGCCCAGCGTGCGCTGCGCAGTCAGCCACATGGGTCCGGTCGCGACCGGCTCGGGCCGGACGGGCAGGCCCCGGTCGTCGAGGCCGGTTCCGTGCAGGTTGAGGCGCGGGATGCCGAGCCGCTTCGCCACGGGCATCGACTCGGCCGCGGTCGAGAGCAGCTCGTCGGCGCCCTCGGCGTCGGAGAGGCGCCCCCGCACGTAGCCGGTCATCGACGAGTAGACGACGCCCTCGTCGCGCAGGGCCTCCAGCTCGTCGATGTCGTGGCGCGTCCAGTCCCAGATCTCGACCTGGAAACCGAGCTCGTGGATCCGGCGCACGCGTTCGGCGAAGGGCAGGTCGACGAAGACCATCTCGGCACTGACAGCGAGCGTGAAGGGGCCAGTCGCCATCAGACACCAGCCCGGTCCGTGTCGCGCACGGCCACGGTGCCGCCGGTCTCGACGGCTTCGATGCAGGCGAGCGCGATCCGGAGCGCGGCGCGGGCGTCCTCGCCCCCGACCTTCGTCGGGGTGCCGCCGCGAACGGCGGCGCAGAAGGCCGCGAGCTCGCCGGCATACGCGTCGGTGAACAGGTCGGTGTCGGCGCGGGCGGTCGGGCTGGAGACGCCAGCGGCGCTCCAGTGCGCGGTGCTGAGGTGGGCGGGGCTGCCGGCGGTGACCATGCCGGCCGAGCCGAAGACTTCGCCACGCACGTCGTACCCGTAGGCGGCCGAGAAGCTCGCCTCGGCGACGGCGATCGCTCCGTTGTCGTAGCGGATGGTGACGACGGCGGTGTCGAGCAGGCCGGCGTCCTTGAAGTCGGGCGCAACGAGGGCGTCGGCCATGACGGAGACCTCGACAGCCGTCGCACCGGTGTTGAACCAGTTGAGGGTGTCGAAGTCGTGGATCAGCGTCTGGGTGAAGATCGTCCACGGCGGCACGCCGGCCGGGTTGGCCAGTCCCGGGTCGCGGGTCAGCGAGCGCAGCAGCTGGGGCGTGCCGATGCCCCCTGCGGCCACCGCCTCGTGGGCCGTCGCGAAGTCGCGCGCGAAGCGCCGGTTGAAGCCCACCTGCAGGGGTATGCCGGCAGCCCGGCTCGCGGCGATGGCGCGGTCCGCGTCGGCGAGGGTCATCGCCATCGGCTTCTCGACGAAGACGGCCTTGCCCGCCTGGGCCGCCGCGACGACGAGGTCGGCATGGGCCGTGCTCGCGCAGGTGATCGCCACGGCCTCGATGCGTGGGTCGTCGATGAGGGCCTGCGGGTCGGTGAGCCACTGGACGCCGAGCTGGTCGCCGAGGCGTTGGGCAGCGGCGGCCTGGACGTCGGCGACGGCGACGAGCTCGGCCTCACCGAGGCGTCGCGCCAGGGTGGTGGCGTGGTGGGTGCCGATGCGTCCGGCTCCGATGAGCCCGAACCGGACGGGGTCGGTGCGCGTCATGACTGCTCCTTCGCAGATCTGGACTAGAGCGCTCTAGTGCCGGATCCAGTGAAGCCGCTCGTCGCCACGCGCGTCAAGGGCTTGGCCGAATCTTGTGGAGCGCTCTAGAGTCGCGGCGTGGGACGCGAGAAGGTCACGATGGAGCACGTCGCCGCACGTGCCGGTGTCTCCCGCGCCCTCGTGTCGATCGTCTTCCGCGGCGTCCCGGGCGCCTCCGAGGCCACCCGCGAGCGCGTCCTGACCGCGGCGCGCGAGCTCGACTACCGCCCCGACACCCGGGCGAGCCGACTCGGCAGCAGCCGGACCCGGACGCTCGGCGTCACCTTCCAGGTCGGTCACGCCTTCCACGGCGACCTGCTGGAGAGCCTCTACGTGCACGCGGACGCGATGGCCTACGAGCTCGTGCTGAGCGGTGTCACGCCCTCACGGTCGGAGGAGGCCGCCGTCGAGACGCTGCTCGCCGAGCGGTGCGAGGGCATCGTCTTGCTCGGCAGCACCCAGTCCGCCACCCAGCTCGCACGGCTCGCGACGCGGGTGCCGGTGGTGAGCGTCCTGCGCCCGGTCCCGGGCGAAGAGGTCGGCGTCGTGCGCACCGACGACGCCGCCGGCCTGCGCCTCGCCGTCGAGCACCTGCGGAGCCTGGGCCACACCCGCATCGCCCTGCTCGACGGCGGCCGCACGGCGGGCGCGGCAGAGCGGCGCCGCGGCTACCGCACGGCGATGCGTCGCGCGCCGGCACTCGCAGAGGTCGTCCTGCCGGCGGGCCTCACCGAGCTCGAGGGGGCCGAGGCCGCGCGGGCGTTCCTCGCCCTCGGTGGCCGCAGCGAGCGGCCCACCGCCGTCGCCGCCTTCAACGACCGGTGCGCGATCGGCTTCACCGATGTCGTCCGGCAGGCCGGGGTCCGCGTGCCCGAGGACGTGTCGATCGTCGGTTTCGACGACATCACCGAGGCCGCCTACCCGCATGTGGCGCTGACGACGGTGCGCCAGGATGCAGACCGCCTCGGGGCAGAGGCCGTGCGCTCCCTCGCGGACCGCCTCGACGGAGCCGTCCCGACCACCGTCGCCCCCGGGCGCACCGTCATCGAGCCCGAACTCGTCGTGCGCGGGAGCACGGCTCCGCCGGCGCGGTCGGCGGAGCCGGCTCGATCCGCCAGCTCGGCGGGATCCTCGTGACGGGGCGCGACGTTGGGTCGGACGTCCGTCTCCAGTTCACGAGCCTGCAGGGCCGGGTCGTGCGGTCGCTGGCCCTCGGCGGGGACCGCTCTCGCGCCACGCCGCTCGTCGTCATCCTCCCCGGCCTCGGCCTGCCCTTCTACACGGTGCCGACGGCGCGGGCGCTCGTGGCGCGCGGGCTGGACGCCACCGTGCTCGACCTGCCGGGGTTCGGCTCGAACCTGCCCCGGGCGACCCGTCCGACGATCCATGCCATGGGGATGACCGCGGCGCGCTGGGTCGAGACCCAAGCGGTCGGACGTCCGGTGGTCGTGCTCGGTCACTCGACGGGTGGGCAGGCGGCCCTGACCGCGGCCCTGGCCCTGAGCGCGCGCCGCCGAGACTTCTCCCTCGTGCTCGCCGGGACGACCTTCGCCCCCGAGCAGCGTCGGGTGCATCGGCTGGCCTTGGCCACCCCGTTCGCCTACCGCCACGACGGCCTCGACCAGCTCGACCCGATGGAGGTCTACCGGGGCCGCACCGGGATCGTGGCGATGCTCCACTCCGGTCTGCGCGATGCGCCGGAGGAGCGGATCGCCCCCCTCCCGGCACCTGTGACGGTGACCGCCGGCGTGCACGACGCCTTCGTGCCGACGCACTGGCTCGACCGGCTCGCCCTGTCGGCACACACCGCGCCCACCGTGCGGACGTCGCGACTCGGCGGATCGCACAACAACCTCTTCACCCATCCCGCCGAGGTCGCCGACCTCGTCCTCCTCGCCGCCGAGGACGCCACTCGAGGCTGGTGAACACCGAAAACCCCGGCGCGCCGACCGGCATGCCTCTGGCACGTTGGACCCATGCCGACCTACACGTCGTACGACGGGACCGAGCTCGCTTATCGCGTCGAGGGATCGGGCGATCCCCTCGTGGTCTGGCCGGGAGGACCGGCCCGCGACGCGGCCTACCTCGGTGACCTCGGCGGCCTCGCACGGGCTGCCGACCGGTCGCTCGTCGTCCCCGACCCACGCGGCACCGGGGCGTCGCCAGCACCGGAGGACCCGACGGCATACGCAGCCGTGCGGCTCGTCGACGACCTCGAAGCCCTCCGCATCCACCTGGGGCTCGAGGCCATCGACCTCCTCGGCCACTCGGCCGGCGGCTCGGTCAGCCTGGTCTACGCCGCCCGGCACCCGGCACGGATCCGCCGCCTCGTGCTCGTCACCCCGGGCACCGCCGCCACGGGGCTCGACGTGAGCGACGACGGGTGGGACGCCCGAGTGGCACTGCGTCAGGCGGAGCCGTGGTTCGCGGACGCGAAGGAGGCCCTGGACGCCGACGACGGCACCCCGGCGACACGACAGGCGATGTCTCCGTTCCTCTACGGCGCGTGGACCGACACGGCGAGGCAGCATGCCGCCTCGGACGACGAGCAGCGCAACCGCGAGGGCACGCGCGCCTTCTGGGCTGAGCGACCCGACCCGGAGCAGACGCGTCGAGCCCTGGGCGCCGTGTCCGCCCCGGTGCGGGTCATCGTCGGAGAACTCGACCTCATGCCGGGACCCGAGCTCGGCGAGCAGCTCGCAGCGTTCTTCCCGAACGGGCGCTGCGTCGTGCAGCCCGCCGCCGGCCACTTCCCCTGGGTCGACGACCCGGCACTCTTCGCGCGGCTGGTCGTCGAGGCCCTCGCCTACTAGCCGACCAGCCGACGACGCCTCAGTCGCCGGGCACGGGGTCGCGACCCTGCCACGTGCAGACGCACGCCTCGTTGCCCTCGGGGTCGGCGAGGATCCAGAAGGCCGGCGCCTCGGCGTCGGACACGAGGTGCCCGCCGGCAGCCAGGGCACGCTCGATGCGCCCGGCAGCCTCGTCGTGCGCGACGGTGACGTCGAGGTGGATCCGGTTGCGCTGGGGCCTGGGCTCGTCCATCTGCTGGAACCAGACCGCCGGACCCATCCGGAGAGGGTCCTGGACGTCGTTGCGGGCGATGACGTCCCAGCCGAGGACGGCGTCCCAGAAGGGCCGGACGGAGTCGATGTCGAGGGCGTCGATGGCGATCTCGACCACGGTCAGCGTGCTCGGCTCGGACTCGAGCCCCATCTCGGCGACGAGGGCGTCCACGGACCGCCCCACGGCGATGTCGTCCTCGGTGACGCCCGCGGCCGGCTCGGTGGACACGGCAAGGTGCACGACCTCGCCGCGGACGTCGATGTCGGGCCCGCGACCGAGCGCGGCCGTCACCTCGCCAACGCGCGCGACGAAGGCGAAGGCGGTCGCCGCATCGGTGGCGCGCACCGTGAGGTGCATGCGCTGGAGCAGGAACCGCCACAGGGGCAGGGCGTCGGACGCCGCCTGGCGCGTGAGCTTGTCGGCCATGGCCCGACCGTAGTCCGCTCCGCCGACGATCGGGGCAGCTACAACTCCGGGCGCCGGCGACCCATGGGTTGAGGACGGGCGCCGCTGTGCATTGGGTCATCCACTGACTCAACGCACAGCGGCGGGGCCACTGCGTCATGTGATGACTCAACGCACAGCGCTCGCGGGGTCTGCGGCCCTGCCACGAGCGTCAGTCCTGACGGTCGCCGTTCCAGCTGATCTCCCACGTCGTGTTGTCGCCGTGCTGCTGGGTCCAGAAGGTACGCCAGGCCGGCGACGTCGTGGGCCGGGGCAGCTTGGCGCCGAGGAGACCGGCCACCGTCGGGTCGCCGTCGGACACGTGGATGCCGGTGATCTCGTTGTCGCCGTCGTTGTATGCCGGTCCACCCATCGCGTCGAACGTCGCCGACGCGTCACGGCCCTCGGCGAGGAACCGCACGGGCCGGGGAGCGCGACCGCGGCCCGCGGCATACGACCCCTCATCCTCACGACCGTGACGGAGGTCGAAGACGTAACCGGAGTCCAGCGCGTTGCGCTGGGTGTGGAGGCTGTCGCCGGCGTCCTCGACGACGAGGAGGTCGTCGGCCGTCGCGAAGGCGATGTTGTCGAAGCCGGTGTGCTCCTTGTCGCCGACCGCAGCGATCGAGATGCGACCGGTGTCGGCGCTGGCGCTCTTCTGAGAGACGCGGAAGACGCCGCCGTACGCACCGGGAAGGGTGCTCGACGTGCTCGTGTCGCCGGTCTCGGTGAAGTAGAACTCCTTGAAGCCGGTGCCGGGACGGAAGACGCCGTTCTCGGGGCGCTTGAGCGGCGTCGCGTTCGCAGCCTTGGCGGCGGCCGTGGCGTCGAACGCCTCGGTCGTGCCGGTGTGGATGGTCACCCACTTCGTCCCGAAGGACGAGCCGTACGTGTGGAGCTCGCCGATGAAGGGGTCCGACGGGTTCGACTGGAGCTGGGAGCTCGTGGCCGCGGATCCGTCGCGGCGCTGGATCTGCAGGGCCTGGAGCTCGCCGCCCTTGGTGAGGTCGCTCTTGTCGGTCGGGACGAAGCGGTAGACGAAGCTGCCCGGCACCTTGCCGCCGCCGGCGGCCGCGCCGCCGATGTCCTCGACGAGCCAGACGTTGCCGTCGGCGTCGTTCTGGATGCCCTCGAAGCCACCCGACCCGAGGGCGGGCAGGCGCGTCGCCTTGCCGCCGTCGACCGGGTCGCCCTTCGCGTCGAGGCCGACGCCGAAGACGCCCCCCTTGGGTGAGCCCGACTCCGCCGTGAGGAGCAGCTGCCGGGTGAACGGGTCCCAGGTGATGCCGTCGATCGTCGGGTAGGCGTTGCCGGCCGGGTCGGTGTCGGAGATGAGCGTGACCCTCTTGAGCGGGTCCGTCTCGTCGAGGTTGATGCGCGTGACGTAGCCGCGCGGACCGATCTCGTGGCCCTGGTAGAGGTAGTGCTTGCCGCCGAGGACGAGGTAGACGTTCTTGTCGGGCTCGGTCTTGTGGGCCTCGTTCGCCGTCTGGGTGAGCGGCGCACGGTCCAGCGTGTTGTAGCCGTAGTGCGTGACCCCGTTGGCGGTGTCGGGGTTCGTCAGGGGCAGGGTGCCCCAGGCGACCGACGTCTGGGTGGCCGACGGCGTCAGGACGTTGTTCTGGACGCCGAACTTCGGGTTGGCGTGGGGGACGTTGACGACCGGCAGGCCACCGTGCGCATCGGCGGAGGAGCCGCCGAGGGCGAAGGCGGCGGCCGCGGCGAGCGTGCCGACGAGCCCGACCTTGATGATGGTGGGAGTGTTCACGGAGAAACCTCTCGTGCATACGGACTCAGGTGTCCGAGGGTGAGTTGTCAGACGCCTCAAAGCATTCCGGGAGCCCCCTGTGACTTGGGTGAACTTCCGGAGAGTTCTCCGGGACGTCTCGGTGAAGTCGAGGGTCGCATCCGGCATCAGGCGCGCGGACGCCCGAGGGCTGGCTCGCTCACCGACGGGCGGCCGTTCTCGAGGTGACCGGCGAAGGCACGCAGGAAGCTCGTTCCCCCGACGACGACGGTGAGGTCGTACCAGCCGCCCGTGCGAGCCGTGTCGATGGTGACCGGTCGGCGGCCGGCGCGCGTGCGCCCGCCGTAGGCGTCGTCCACCGTCACCTCTACGCCGCGCGGGGCGTCCACGTGGACGGAGACGCGCTGGCTGCGTCCCTCGCGACGCAGCTCCACGCGTACGCTCTCGGCGCCACGGGCGCCACGGGCGCTCCCGGTGCCCGCGAAACGGCGGAAGAAGCCGTTGGGCCCGTGCAGGTGGATGTCGTAGTCCCCCGTGACGGGCCACGTGGCGCGCAGCTCGTCGCCGGCGCCGACGGTGTAGCTGTGCGGCTGGCCGGCGGGCTCGATGAGCCTGGCCTGCACGTGGACTCCGCGCCGGCCGTGGTTGTCGAGGTCCACGGTGATCGCCCCGGCGGTCTGGCGCTCACGGACCTCGAGGTCGTAGCCGGGCGGGCGGGCGGGGCGGGTGCCGGGCTCCTGGCTCGGCATCGTGCCCTGCGCCGGCGGCGTCGGCTGGTAGGAGGGATGGCGCTTGTCGTCGAAGGGCTTCCACGCCGTCGTGCTGGGCAGGGACGGGACGGCCTGCACCGTCTTGGAGAAGTCGAACGCCGACGTGAGGTCGCCGGCGACGGCGCGACGCCACGGGGTGATGTTGGGCTCCTTGACGCCGAAGCGTGCCTCCATCAGACGGATGACCGACGTGTGGTCGAACGTCTCCGACGACACCCAGCCGCCGGTGCTCCACGGCGAGACGACGAACATCGGCACGCGAGGGCCCATGCCGTAGGGGCCGGGTCCGTGCTCGCCGTCGTAGAACTCGTGGTCGGTCGGGACCGTCGAAACGCCCGGAATGACAGGTGAATTGGGATGAGGCGGCACGAGGTGGTCGAAGAAGCCGTCGTTCTCGTCGTAGGTGATGAGCAGGATCGTCTTGGCCCACACCTCGGGGTTCGACGTGAGGGTGTCCAGGACCTTGGAGATGTACCAGGCGCCGTAGTTCGTCGGCCAGTTCGCGTGCTCGCTGAAGGCCTCCGGGGCTGCGATGTAGCTGACCGACGGCAGCGTGCCGGCCTCGACGTCCTTGCGCAGCACCTCGAAGTAGTCCTGGCCGTCGCGTGCCCTCGTCCCGGTGCGCGCCTTGTCGTGCAGCGGTGAGCCCGGGGCAGCGTTGCGGTAGCTGTTGAAGTAGAGGAGGGAGTTGTCGCCGTAGTTGCCGATGTACGGGTCGGACGTCCAGCCCCACGAGCCGGCCGCGTCGAGACCGGTCCCCTCGTCCTGGTAGACCTTCCACGAGACGCCGGCCCGCTCGAGCCGCTCGGGGTAGGTGCGCCAGTCGTAGCCGAGCTCGTCGTTGTAGAGCACGGGGCCGCCGCCCTTGCCGTCGTTGCCGGTCCAGCCGCTCCACAGGTAGTAGCGGTTGGGGTCGGTGTTGCCGATGAACGAGCAGTAGTACGCGTCGCACACGGTGAAGGCGTCGGCGAGCGCGTAGTGGAACGCGGCGTCCTCACGCTGGAGGTATGCCATCGTCGTCGTCCCCTTGGCCGGCACCCACCCGTTGTAGTGACCCTTGTTGACCGCAGCCTGCCCGTCGGTCCAGCTGTGGGGCAGGCCCTCGAGGAACGCCGCGCCGAGGTCGTCGGTGGTCGGGTGGAACGGCAGGATCTCGCGCGCGCCGTCCGACTGGTGCCAGACGTTCCGCCCGCTGGGCAGCTGCACCGGGTGCGGGTCGCCGAAGCCGCGGACGCCGCGGAGGCTGCCGAGGTAGTGCTCGAAGGAGCGGTTCTCCTGCATGAGGACGACGATGTGCTCGACGTCCTTGAGGGTGCCGGTGGCCCGGTTGGCGGGGATGGCGGCGGCGCGGGCGATGCTCTGGTCGAGCATCGTTGCGGCCGCTGCACCGCCGGCGATCTGGAGGAAACGGCGCCGGTCGAGGTTGACCATGGGTTCTCCTGGGCTGAAGGCGAGTGGGAGCGGCCCCAACCTCCTCCCGCCGGGCGAACGTGGCAGGGACTGCAGGTGACCGGAGCGCGAAGTCGTGGTCAGGGCTTGGTCCGGCGCCCCGGCCGCGAGCAGGTGCGGTACTTTCGGCGCGTGACCTGTCATCGGGCGGAGGCGCAGTGAAGTCCAGGGTCACGATCCTCGACGTTGCTGCCCAGGCGGGCGTGTCCATCTCATCGGTCTCGGCGGCCCTGAACGGGCGCCCCGGGGTGTCGGAGGACACCCGAGGGCGGATCGTCGACGTCGCCCAGCAGCTGGGATGGGTGCCCTCTCTCCGTGGCCGGAGCCTGTCGGGGCGGAAGGCGTATGCCGTCGGGCTGATGTTGGAGCGCTCGTCGGAGGTGATCGAGTCCGACCCCTTCTTCGCCGGGTTCATCGCAGGCGTGGAGTCCGTTCTGGAGCGGCAGGGGTTCGCTCTCGTCCTCCAGGTCGCGTCCAGCCGGGGGTCCGCCGTCCAGCGCTACCGGCAGCTGGCTCTCGACCACCGCGTCGACGGGGTGTTCCTCACCGACATGTCGCAGGACGACGCGCGGGTGCGACTGGTGACCGACCTGGGGCTGCCAGCCGTGGCGGTGAACTCCGCCCCGACGTGTGCCCTGCCTTCGGTGCGCCAGGACCACCGGCCGGGACTGGTCGAGCTCATGGAGGAAGTCATCGCGCTCGGCCACCGGCGGGTCGCGCACGTGGCGGGCCGCCGAGGGCTCATCCACACTCGTCAGCGCGTCGAGGTCTGGCGGTCGGCGCTGGCGAAGGCCGGGTTGGAGCCCGGCCCGCTCGTCCACGGCGACTTCACGATCGAGAGCGGCAGCCGGGCCGCGGACTCCTTGCTGGCGGCCGGTGGCGAGACCCCGACGGCTGTCGTGTGCGGCAACGACCTCATGGCGATCGGCTTCATCGCGCGGGTGAGCGCGCTGGGCATCGACGTGCCGTTGGAGATGTCGGTGACCGGCTTCGACGGCATCCAGCTCGGCGCCTACGTGCGGCCGGCGTTGACGTCGGTGGCCACGGCCCCCCGGTCGCTCGGCGAGGCCGCCGCCTCGATGTTGCTGGCCGTCATCCACGGCGAGACTCCGTCGGACGTCACGGTGCCTGCGACCAGGCTCCTGCTGCGCGACTCGCTCGTGGACGCGCCGCGAACCTGACCGACCCCGGACCCGGATCACCCACAGCAACGTCCCGTGCACGTTACCGAAGTGCAGTGTTGCAAACCCCCATCTGGCTGTTCCCGAGTGCTACGTTTCCGCCAACCAAAACGTTTCGGTTGATCCGGAGGCATCATGGCAACAATGAAGTTCCGTGGGATGCGCCACATGACGATCGCTGCAGTGGTCGCCGCCGGCCTCGCGCTGGGCGCGTGCGGCGGTGGCGGCGGCACCTCGGGAGGGGCGGCCCCGTCGGTCGGCGGCGCCGTCAGCGGTGACCTGAACATCCTCGTATCCAGCGCAACCGGGTCCGACGCCGGATTCAAAGCAGTGACGAAGGCGTTCAACACGAAATACCCGAACGTCAAGGTGAACTTCTCGGCCGTGCCCAACGAGAACTACAACCAAACCCGCTCATCCCGGCTGACCGCCGGCAGCGTGGACGTCGTCGTCGCCTTTCCGCGTGAGGTGCCGAGCTATGTTCCGGCCACGAACGCCGGAGACGACGCCCGTCTCGCGGACGCCGGCGGCTTCCTCGACCTGACGGGTCAGCCCTTCCTCAAGGCGTTCAACCAGTCGGTGCTCGACGGCACGAAGTACAAGGGCAAGAACTACACGGTGCCCACGGGCCTCAGCTACTACACCGGCATGTTCTACAACAAGAAGATCTTCGCCGACAACGGGATCAAGATCCCGACCACCTGGCAGGAGCTCGTGGCAGCCTGCGAGAAGCTCAAGGGCAAGGGCATCGTGCCCCTGGGAATTGCGGGCAAGGACTCAGCGGGCGTGACGACCCTGGGGGTGGTGGAAGGTCTCTACCCCGACGCCGCGGCCAAGAACGACCTGGCCAAGGGTCTCTACGGCGGCTCGGTGAAGCTCGACGACGGCAAGCAGCTGGAGGTGCTGCAGCGGCTGCAGACCCTGTACGGCTACGCCGAACCCAACTTCGCCGGCATCACCTACCAGACCATGACCTCGGACTTCGTCAACGGCAAGTTCGCCATGATGGGTGACGGCACGTGGAACACGACCTCGATCCAGACGGCCGGCGGCTCCAAGCTCGACTTCGGCTACTTCCCGCTGCCGTCAAGCGACAACGCGCAGGACAACAAGTTCCTCGGCGGCAAGGTCGAGCTTTCGCTCGCCATCCCGGCCAACGCCAAGAATCCGTCGGCCGCCATCGCCTGGCTGGACACCCTCGCAACGAACTACCAGCTGTTCAACGACCAGGCCGGCTTCGCCCCCGCCGTCACCGGCGTCAAGGGCAACGCCTTCTACGACGGGATCGCGGACTACACCAGCACGTTCCAGCCCGCGTGGGACACGATCTGGATCGCCAACACCAAGGCCGGCCCCGCTGCATCCGTGCCGTTCAACTGGGCCGGTGTGAAGCCGATGGGCACCATGGACGCGGCTGGTGCCGCTGCGGCGGCGGAGAAGGACTGGCAGGCGGGGCTCAAGTAGGCCGCCGGTGGTCGCGGACGGACGCCGGGACCGTCCGCGACCCGAACCCGGCGCGAAGGCACCGATCGGGTTCGCCGTGGATGCCCCGCAGCGTCAGACCACCAGTACGGACTCGGACCAGGAGGTAGTTCGGTGAGCCAGTCACGCACCATCATCTTCGGACGACGATCGACAGCCCAGCTGCTCTTCGCGCTGGGCATGAGCCTCATCGTCGTGTTCTCCCTCGTGCCAGCGGTCGGCATCCTCGCGGTCTCGTTCACCGACATCCGCTCGTTGCCCTTCCTGCCGGTGAGCTTCGTCGGCCTGGAGAACTACGCGACGTTCTTCTCCTCGGCGCAGCTCGGCTACAACCTCAATGCGCTGAGGAACACGCTCGTCTTCGCGGTCTCCGTGACCCTGTTGCAGAACGTCCTCGCCTTGTTCATCGCCGTGCTGCTCAACCAGCGGTTGCGTGGCAGGAACTTCGCCCGAGCGGTCGTCTTCCTGCCGACGATCCTCGGCGTGACGATCATCGGACTGGTCTTCAGCCTGATCTTCAACCCCTCGGGTGGGCCGGCGGCGAGCGTGTGGGGCTGGTTCGGCGCGTCCTCGGCGTTCTTCGGCGACCCGGCCCTGGCCATGCCGCTCGTCATCGGGATCTCGGTCTGGTCGGGGCTCGGGGTGGCGGTCGTCATCTATCTGGCGGGTCTGCAGGCGATCCCGCCGGAGCTGTACGAGGTCGCCTCGATCGACGGCGCGTCGAGCTGGCAGCGGCTGCGCTACGTGACCACTCCCCTGCTGGCGCCCTCGATCACCGCCAACACGCTGCTGTCACTCATCGGCGCCCTCCAGAGCTACCAGCTCATCTACGTGCTGACCGGCCCCATCAACCCGGCGACGCAGGTGCTGTCGCTGGCGATCTTCACCCAGGGCTTCGGTGGGGCCCAGGGCGGCACGGCCCTGTCACAGGGCTATGCGGCCGCCATCTCGATGGTCCAGTTCGTCATCGTCATGATCGTCTCGTTGGCAACCCTGGTGTACCTGCGACGGAAGGAGACGGCGCTGTGAGCGCCATCAATGCACCGAACGCAGTCGGCGGCGGCGTCCTGGCGGTCCCGGAGAACGAGCCGATCCGCGGCGGCACGGCGCCGAAGCGGGGCAAGTTCGTCCTCTACGCGCTCATGGTCCTCGTCGTCGTCCTGTACCTCTACCCGTTGCTCTTTCTCGTCAACACCGCGTTGAAGTCCGAGGCGGACTTCATCGCCGACCCCACCGGCCTGGTCACCGCACCGCAGTTCTCGAACTTCGCGACCGCGGCCGACAAGGGCAACTTCGCCGCGTACTTGCTCAACAGCGTCCTCTACACCTTCGTCGCTGCAGGCGTCGGCATGGTGGTGTCGTTGCTCGTCGGGTTCCCGGTGGCTCGTGGTTATGTCAAACACACCCGGCTGTGGAACGCAACGTTCGCCGCGATGCTCTTCCTACCCAACACCCTGATCACCGTCTTCCAGCTCGCGCTGCGCCTCAACCTCTACGACACCCGTCTCGGCTACATCCTCATCATGGCGTCGGGGGTGGGCGTGGGCCCGCTGCTCGTGACCGGCTACCTCAAGTCGGTGCCCAGGGAGATCGACGAAGCCGCCGCCTTGGACGGGGTCGGGTACGTCCGCTACGTCTTCGGGTTCCTGCCCACCCTCATCAAGCCCGTCCTTGCCACGGTCTTCATCCTCCAGGCCATCGGCGTCTGGAACGACATCATCCTCGCCACGATCCTGCTGCCTGATGCGTCCAAGTCGCCGGTGACGCTGGGGCTGTTCGCGTTCAAGGGCACGTATGTCAGCCAGTGGAGCCTCCTGTCGGCCGCCACGATGATCGTGGCTGCCCCGCTCGTCGCGGCCTACCTCTTCCTGCAGCGCTACCTCGTCGCCAGCGTCGTCGGCGGTGCGGTGAAGGGGTGACTGTGCGATGAGCCACCCAGCGATCCCGGCTCCGTCGGCCCTTCAGCGTCGCGAGCAGGTGCCCCGTCCTACGCGACTCGCCCTGATCGGAGCGGGCCGGTTCGGGCGGTTCATCCTCGACTCGGCCTCGGCCGTGCCGGAGGTCCGGCCTGTCGTCGTGGCGGACACTGATGCCGTCCACGCCGCTCAGCTCGCCGCCGACGCGGGATGTCGGGTCGCCACCGTCGAGGAGGCCCTCGCAGCCACCGACGTCGATGCTGTGGTCATCGCCACCCCGCCCCGCACGCACGCCGAGCTCGCGCAGGCGGCACTGCGCGCCGGCAAGGACGTCTTCTGTGAGAAGCCCCTGGCCGCGACCTCGGGCGATGCAGCGCGGACCCGCGCTCTCGCGGAATCCTCAGGTCGTGTCATGGTCATCGACCACGTCATGCGCTACAACCCCCTCCTGCGCGCCATCCAGGCCGTGCAGCACCGCCTGGGTCTCACAGCGATTCGCTTCCTCTTCGAGAACGACGCCGCGGACGAGAGCCTCCCGCGCGACCACTGGTTCTGGGACGAGTCGGTCTCGGGCGGGATCTTCGTCGAGCACGGGGTGCACTTCTTCGACGCCGCGACGATGTTCGTGTCCGACCCCGCGACCTCGGTGAGCGCCATGACCACCTCGCGGGCCGGCTGGCCGGCACCCGACCTCGTCACGGCGACGGTGATGCACGGGGACTGCCTCGCGACGCATACGCACTCGTTCACGCACGCCCATCGCTGCGAGCGCCAGCTGATGCGGATCGACTTCGGCAGCGCGGAGGCGCGGATCGCGGGGTGGATACCCGTCGAGGGCGTGCTCGACCTGCACACGGACCTCGCGGGCGAGAGCGCCGTGCGTGCGCTCGTGGCCAGCCCTGCGTTCGTCGGCCTCGACCCCGGGCGCACCGGGTGGCACGTCGACGTGCAGGCACGCGACGTCACCGGCGACGGCGACGCGGTGGGTCGCGGGACGCGGTTCGGCGCCTCGCGTCGCGTGACCGTCACCCTCTCCCTCGGCGGCGAGGCCGCCAAACAGACGGTGTATGCCGCGTGCGTCGCGGCCGCCCTGCGTGACCTGCACGACTGCCGCACCGAGCCAGGCCGCCAACCCCTGTCGGGCCCGCGCACGGCCGAGGCGGCCGTGGTCCTGGCCGACTGCGCGACCCGAGCGGCGTCGCTCGGGCGCACCGTCGCTGTTCCCCCCGCTGACCACTCACCCGCGAAGGAAGCCTCCTGATGTCCCACGGCCCCGTCCACTTTCCCCTCGGCCCGTTCACCCCGCACGAGCACAACCCGATCCTGACGCCGCAGGGCGCCGGGTGGGAGTCCGGGAGCGTCTACAACCCGGCCGCGGTCGTCGTGGACGACCGGGTGGCCCTGCTCTATCGCGCCCACGCGGACGACATCGTCTCGCACGTCGGCCTGGCCTGGAGCGACGACGGCTACCGGTTCGAGCGTGAACCCGAGCCGGTGCTCTCGCCCAGCGAGAACTACGACGAGTTCGGGTGCGAGGACGCCCGAGTGACGCTGATCGACGGGACCTACTACCTCACCTACAGCGGGTGGGACCGCCATCGGGCGCTGCTGTGCCTGGCCACCTCGACCGACCTGCGCACCTGGACCAAGCACGGCCCGCTCTTCCCCGACTTCGACACCTTCCAGCCGCAGGGCCGGGGCGAGACCGGTCCGTGGTCGAAGGCAGGCGGCATCGTGCCGGTCAAGGTCAACGGCAGCTGGCTCATGTACTTCGGGGAGGGGTCCATCTGGACGGCGACCTCGGACGACCTGCTCACCTGGACTCCGACCGTCCCGGACACCGAGCCGCCGGTCATGGCCCCGCGCCCGGGAACGTTCAGCGACTTCCTCGTCGAGGTCGGCCCCCCGCCGCTCGTCACCGACGACGGCCTGATCCTCCTGCTGCACAACGCTGCCGTGAAGAACGCCGACGGCTCCGTCTGCTACACGGCTGGGCAGCTGCTGATCCACCCCGACCGACCGAACGAGATCCTGGCCGAGCTCACCCGTCCGTGGCTCGAGCCCGCGACCCCCGAGGAGCGCCACGGCCTCGTGTCGAACGTGACCTTCGTCGAGGGACTCGTGTGGCTCAGGGACCGCTGGCTGGCCTACTACGGCCAGTCCGACTCCACCCTCGGGGTCGCGACCTTCGTGCCCGGGGCGCGGCACTCCGACCTGGTGGCGCCGTCATGACAACCAGTGAGAAGGAGCAGTCTTGATCACCCGTCGGACCTTCATCGCCGGATCCACGGCAGCGGCCGGGCTCGTCATGGGCGCGACGGGTGCGCACGCCACCGGAGTCCCGCAAGCGCAGCACATGGCACCGGTTCACCCGTTGACGAACCTCGCACACCTGCGCTGGCTCCTGGACTCCGTTCCCCTGCAGTCCAGCTCGACGCACACGACGTACGAGATCGCGGCGCGGCCCAGCGCCCAGGCGCCCTGGACCTACGCAGACGCCCAGCCCGCCGGTGGCTGGCGCCGGGTCGGAGGCGGGTCCTTCGACCCGGCCACCGGGCACTGGTCCCAGGGGGCCTACAACGCCGACGACATTGCCCGGGCAGCCGTGGTCTTCATCCGGCACTGGGTGTCGACCAGGGACGCCTCGAGCCGTGACCACGCGGTCGAGCTGCTCCGGACGCTGACGTTCCTCCAGGACGCGACGGGACCGTATGCCGGCAACGTCGTGCTGTGGATGCAGGCCGACGGGACGCTCACCCCGAGCGCCGAGCCGCGCGAGCTGCCCGACCCCTCCGACAGTGACGAGTCCTACTGGCTCGCGCGCACCGTCTGGGCGCTCGGCGAGGGGTATGCCGCGTTCGCCGCTGTCGACCCGGGCTTCGCCGGCTTCCTGCGCGAGCGGCTCCAGCTGGCCGTCGGCGCGCTGGAGCGGGCATCGTTGCGGCGCTATGGCACCTGGCTCGTGGCTGACGACGTCCGCATCCCCGGGTGGTTGATCACGGGCGGCGCGGACGCGACGGCCGAAGCGTGTCTCGGGCTCGCGGCATACGTCCGCGTGGCCGGTACCGACACGCGGGCACGGACCGCGCTGGCGCGCTACGCCGAGGGCGTTGCGGCGATGCGCAGCGGACAGGTCGGGGTGTGGCCGTTCGGTGCCATCCTCCCGTGGACCGGTTCGCAGAGCCTGTGGCACGCCTGGGGCGGCGAGACCGGTCAGGCGCTCTGCCGGACGGCAGCGGTGCTGGGGAGCTCGTCGCTGCGTTCGACCGGGCTCTCTGATGCCGGGTCGTTCACCCCGACACTGCTCGCCTCCGGCGGTCCCTACAACGCGTGGGCGCCCCTGCCGGGCGAAGCCCAGATCGCCTACGGCGCGGAGGGCCGCGTCGCCGCGCTCCTGGCCGCGGCCGACCTGACGGGGTCCGACGGCTTCCTGCAGCTGGCCGGGCTGGCCGGGGGATGGTTCTTCGGCGCGAACCCCAGCGGAGCGCCGACCTACGACCGCGCCACGGGAGCCACCTTCGACGGGGTGGAGTTCGACGGCCGGGTCAACCGCAACTCCGGCGCCGAGTCGACGATCCACGGCCTGCTCGCGATGATCGCGCTCGACGCGCATCCACAGGCAGCCTCGCTCGCGGCGTCGGTCACCGGCTACCGCTGGGTGGGCCTGCACCACGTCGAGGCCGAGTCGGGTGTGCTCGAGGGCGGCGCGGCCGTGGTCACACCGCCGTCGACCTGGACGGGGGCAGCGAACTGGTCGGGCGGGGCGTACGTCTCGGTGCCTCGCGGCGGCTCCGTGCGGCTCGACGTCGTCGGCGACGACGGCGCGTTCGTCCACCCTGTCGTCAACCGCCGGAAGGGCCGGCTCGGGACCAGTCGCTTCGTCGCGGTCTCGAAGCACGGACGTCGTACCCTGCTCGGCAGCCTGGACAACGGCGGACTGCGCGAGACCGGCGTCGTCGAGGCCGAAGGACTGCTGCGGCCGTTCCCGCTGAGTCGCCCACTCCCCCCGGGGACCGTGGCCGTCGTCGTCGAGTCCGACGGCGACCTGCAGCTCGACTGCCTCCTCCTCCAGCCCGCGGTCTCGACGGTCCGCTATTCGAGGAGCGAGGGGCGCGCGGCCGTCCTCTACGTCAACGCGGACACCAGGCCCTCCACGACTCCTGCCGTGGCACCTGGCCGCGGCTGGACGTGGAGCGCCGACGGGAAGAGCGGCGGCGCAGCGCACTCCCCGATGGTGCGCGTGACCGGCGGCGGCTTCGCCATCACCCGATGACTCCCTGGACACAGCTGCCGACCCACCAGCGGTGGGCCGAGCAGCGGTTCGCCCGGCTCATCGAGTTCGCCCTCCCGAGCGTCCTGCCGCAAGGCGGCTTCGCCTACCTCGATGGCGACGGCCACGCCATGCCGGGCCGCCAGCCGACACTGCTGCTCACTGCCCGTATGACGCACGTCGCCGCGATCGGGTCCGTGCTCGGCATTCCCGGGTCCGAGCGGCTGCTCGCGCACGGGCTCGACTCGCTCACCGGCCCGTTCCGCGACGAGGTCGACGGCGGGTGGTTCGGCAACCTCGAGAGGGACGGGAGGAAGCTCGCGTACGAGCACGTCCACGTCATCCTCGCCGGAGCCTCCGCGGCGGTCGCCGGCGCACCTGGCGCCCGCGCCCTGCTCGACGAGGTCGTCGACGTCGTCGAGCGGCGCTTCTGGAACGAGGAGGAGGGGGCGCTCAGCGAGTCCTGGTCACCGGACTGGCGCGACCCCGAGCCGTACCGAGGCGCCAACGCGAACATGCACGCCACCGAGGCGTTCCTCGCGCTCGGCGACGCCATCGACGATGATCTCTGGCACGCGCGGGCCCTGCGCATCTGCGAGCGGATCATCAACCGCGACGCCCGAGCCCGGGACTGGCTGATCCCGGAGCACTTCGACGCGGACTGGAACGAGCTGCCGGACTACAACCTCGAGAGCCCCCACCACCCGTTCCGACCGTACGGTGCGACGTACGGACACTCCCTCGAATGGGCCCGGTTCCTGTGCAGCCTGCACGCCTCCCCACGCGTGTCCGGCGACGGCTGGCTCCTGGAGAGCGCCGAGGCACTGAGCCGAAGAGCGTTGGGGGCGTGGGGCGTCGACGGTCGGGAAGGCCTGGTCTACACCGTCGACTGGGATGCGCGCCCGGTGTCGAACCTCAGGCTGCACTGGCCCGTGTGCGAAGGGATCCAGACCACCGCGATGCTTCGGCGCGTCACCGGCAACGAGGTGTGGGAGCAGTGGTACCGCCGGCTCTGGGACCACGCGGCCACGTACTTCCTCGACTCGTCCGGAGGGTGGATCAACGAGCTCGACGACGACATGCGCGAGGGTGGCACGGTGTGGCCAGGGCGACCCGACGTCTACCACGCAGCCGGGGCGTACGTCGGGCCCCTTCTCCCGCCGTGGCCGTTCATGACAGCGGCTGCAGCGGACCGGGGTTGAGGCCGCGCTGGTTGGAGCTCGCCGGCGAATGAGGAGGACCACGCGGCAGCACCGACGGGCAGCGACGGATGGGTACGTCATGGCCGACGGCCTGTCCACGGCCCCGCCGGTGTGGCCCCGATGGCCGACCGGCGGGGCGCAGGACGTCGGGCTGACCCGCTGCACGGCGCCGTGCACCCGATAGAAAGCGATGACTGAGCATGGCCGTCGAGACCCAGGTCTTTCACCGCAGGCCCTACCGCGGCTCGCACACGGTCACGCGCGTCGTCGGTCCCGCCTCGATCGCCGCACTCGTCACGGCATTCGCTGTGCTCTGGCTGCTCGCCCGGCCACGCGGGGACGTGGGGCCGTTCGTCGGCCAGCTGATCGGGGCCGAGGGCGTCCTGCTCATGTCGGTGGGGCTCGTCCTCATCAGCACCCTGCGCTGGGTGGAGCAGTTCTTCGACGGGGTCGACAAAGCCGCCGTGTGGCATCGTCGGGTCGCCATCGCCGGCACGATCCTCATCGGCGTCCACATCGCCACGACCGGGAACCACCACCCCACGCACCTCGGCCCGACGCTCGGCACGATCGGCATCGTGGGCCTCGCAACGCTGACCGTGTGGGCCATCGCTCCGCGCTGGCGCTCCCTCACCCCTCCCCGGCTGCGCCAACCGGTGGAGCGCCTCATGGAGACGTCAGCGGTCCAGCTCGTCGGGCGGTGGGTCGGCGGCTACGGCCTGTGGCGGGGGTTTCACCGGCTCACCGGAATCGTCCTCGCCTTCGGCTTCGTGCACGGGGTCATGGACTCCACCGTCTTCGGCTCGCAGCTGCTGCGCTGGTCCTATCTCGTGGCCGGCGGTGTCGGGATCGCCTTCTACCTGTACCGCGAGCTGCTGGCCCGGCACTTCGCCCACACCCACGACTACGAGGTGTCATCGGTCGAGCCCATCGACGACGCGTCCTTCGAGATCTGGCTGCGCCCCCTCGGGGAGCGCTTCGCCTTCCGCCCGGGACAGTTCGCGCTGGTCAACCTCGAGGCCCGTGACGGCTGGCACCGCCACCCCTTCACCATCGCGAGCGGGCCGCAGGAGAAGGAGGTCCGCATCACCGTGCGCGCCCTCGGCGACTTCACCTCGAGCATCGGCGAGCTCGTCGAACCCGGTATGCCGGCCGTCATCAGCAGCCCGCAAGGACACTTCGACTACACCCGCGGCACCGAGCACCAGGTCTGGGTCGCCGGTGGCATCGGCGTCTCGCCCATGCTGAGCTGGCTCCGCTCCGCCGCGCCCGGCGGGCTGCCGCACCGGGTCGACTTCTTCTACACGGCCCGCGGGCCCGCTCCCCTCGCCGACGAGGTCGCCCACCTCGCCGATCATCACGAGGAGCTCCGCCTCCACCTCATCGACACCGCGGCATCGCCCCGGCTGACGGCTGAGCACATCCTCGAGACCGCGGGGACGGAACCTCGCGAGCTCTCCGCCTTCCTCTGCGGGCCCGAGCAGATGGTGAGCACGCTCCAACGCGAGCTCGTCCGGGCGGGCGTCAAGCCGACCAACGTCCACCGCGAGTTCTACAACCTGCGCTGAAGCGGTCCGTGCCGTCTCGGAGCCATTGGGGCGCCATCGGTCACGCCGCATGCCGCCGGCGCTGACACAACGGAACCGCGCTTGAGCCGACGTTGCCCTTCACAGGTTGGGCGCTCCGCGGCCACGCGGTGCGCCCATCCCGCCCACTATGGGCGTCTCACACCGCCCAAAATGCACCGCCTCAGCGTTCGCCAAGAGGTTGAACCGAGCAGGCCCCGTATTTAGCTCAACCGCTCCTTTGCCCCGCGACGGCCCGCGGTTCTTGTGGGAGCTGGGGCGAGTCCTAGGACGTCCAAGTCTAAGTCGTCGAATGGGATAACCGGGATGGTGCTCGATGCTACGAGTGGTGTTACGAGTGGGTCACTTGTCACGATTATCCCTACCACGGAGCTGGCGGCAGGGTCCGCGTTGACCCCAATGTGGGTCAGCACGGCGGCCAGATTGGTGCTAAGCCACTGGATTCGTCGAGCATGCTTGTCCACGGTTGATCGCTCTACCCTTTTGCCCTGCTTGCCCCTGAACAGTTTGGTGATCTCGTGCTCCATCTCCGAAGGAGTTCGAGCAACTTCGAAGTCCTTGGCTTCAACTGCGAGAACGGTGCGGGTGCCGGGATGCCATGCGAGTACGTCGATGTCCCCCAAGTCGAGGCCGTCAGCGTCGGCGATGCGTGCGCCCGCAATCTTGTTCACTGACAGTTCCGCGGTAAGTCCAAGGCTGCGTAGTCGTTCTGCGACGTCGGCGGCGTAGCCGTCGTTGATTCGGCGGCGCGCCGCGGAGATGTACGCCTTCATCGCTTGTGTCTTGGCGCTGGATTGCAATCGACCTGAGGTAAGGCTGGAGAGCCAGTAGGGGCCGGTGTTGAGGACGCTGCGGAACCCGAACACCAACTCGTCCCCTTGAAGGATTAGCGGTCTGCGCACGTAAGACACGTCGCGGTTGAAACGCCACGGGGCCGCGTCGACACCGATACTCATGAAGGTTTCTCGCGGGTTGAGTGTGATGGCCTTAAACACCGTATTGACGAGATCTGGGTCGAGATTGCGGCCAGTGGCGATCCGCGTTATGGCGTCGGCCTGGGCGATGTGTGTGACCCCGTCAGCGGTTCCGAGGTCGAGCAGGCCGCCGCAGACTTCGCGTAGGTCCGTAAGGGTGAATCCGTACTCGCTCCGCATGGCATCTGCGCTTTCATTCACGAAGTCAGACCCCGGTGCAGCATTGGTGTCATCCGGTGGCGGCTGAGTAGCCGTTCGGATCGCCCTCGCACCGGCTGCTTCGGCGTATGCCTTGATGGCCTTGTCGACAGGTTCGTCACGGCTCATGCCGAGGCGCCCCGATTTGAGGATGGACACGTCGAAGTCTGCGAGCTTGTAGTGCAGAAAGTCGGACGCTGTTCCGCGCTCAATGATTTCCTGAGCAACGGCAAGGAGCCGGTTGTAGTCCCGTGTGGCGGGCAGCCGTTCGCCTTGCGGTGGTTGAGCGGCGACGTATTCGATGAGGAACCTGTTCGCTCGCTGTGCGCTAGCGCTCTTGCTGCGGTGCTCGACGAGCTCCTTGGTCGTTTCAGCGTCGGCGCCGAAGCAAGCAAGACGTGACCGGAGCATCCTTACGTTGTACTTCGCGAAGTAGATGAGTGCCTCGTTCTGCGCGACGAGGTAGTCGAGCAGCGCTCGTTGATCGTAGCGCGCGATGTGGGTCTCCATGAGTTCGAAGAGGTGAGCAACGGCCTTGTTCAGCACCGCGGGCCGGTCACCACCCGTGAGCGGTCCTACTGGGAGACCGGCACCGTCCGGACCGCTAAGCCATTCGCCGAGTTCGTCGAGTATTTGTGCGGTGACTTGCTCATGCCCAGTGAGAGGCACGGGGAGCCGCTCGGCGCGCATGTCGGGTATGTCGTTTTCGTTGAAGGCGTTGAGCATCCGTTTCGGTCCCAGCGGCGCGACCGCATCCAGGAGTGCATCGACGTCATGGGCGCCAACGGAGAACAACTCCCTAAGGAGTGCTTCGACGAGGTGCCGTTCAGCAACGTTCGCTTCCTCCTGCAGTTGGGCAACGAACAGGTCGGTGAATCGAAGGTTGACGGTGTTGTCCGCGTGAACCACAAGGATGGGTTGCTCGGCGGTGGCGACGCCCTTCAGGCGTGTCCACGCTTCCGCAGGCCCCGGCGACACAACCAGCTGGCATCTCGGGGTAGGTGGTGTGAGTTCGGCGCGAATGATGCATTCACGCACCCAGAACGACACAGCTTCCAGGAGCAGCGCGACTACCTCTGCGGATGGGTCGTCACGCAGGTCAGGGGTTACAAAGACTGCGTGTGTCCCGACCTCGACGACGTACCCGACGAACGAGGCGTTGGAGTTGATTGTGAATATTTCCGGGGTGTCTCGGTTGTACCGCCGCTTGGCTTGGACCATCGGCCGGCCCTCAATGGGCGCCTCTACGCCATGACGGTCGGTCTCCTCGAAGAACTTCTCCCGTTCGAAGAACCCGCCACCAGCCTGGAAGACAACAAAGGTGGGCATGCCGTCATCGGAGAAGTAGAACGACTTCTCGTGGTCTGCATACGACGTGTATTCGTCAAGAATATTCGTCGACATTGATTCGCCCGACCGACGAGCGGCCGCTTCAGCGAAGTACAGCAGCCCGAGGGCACCGTCCGGCTCTCTGTGAAGCATGACCTCCAGGTCATCGGCGCGCGCCATCAGCACCGGATCTGCCCCATCCACGTTCGGGATACCCCAGAACGCGGAGCGGCCCGGACTGTCAGTGACGACTAGGTGCAACACCGTCTCCGCCAACGAGTACGTGGAACGCTCACGGGGTTGAATCAGATGACCAATGCGGTCGAGGACCGCCTGCGTGTCATTGATCCCCCACATCTCGTCCGGCACCCAATCCGTGAGGGGGTCGGTGGCGCCGATGATGTGTAGGTCGGTTGTGGCGTCGATGGAGAACAGATACCTGCTCATCGACTCGTCCTCCGACAGAACCTGTCGCTCTGCGTCATGAGGAAGCAACCGCTCGACCCGACGTAGGGCGGCGTCGCGGTACCTCCTTCCGAGTTCTGCGAGTTGCGTCTCCTGGTAGGCGAAGCGAAGCATGTGATAGCGGATGGTCAGCAGAAGGTCGAGCGGCACCGCAACCTGGTAGCCATCCGGCAGCCGGAGGAACGGCATCTTTAGAAGTCGGTCCTCTACGACGTCGTCGTCGCATGGATCAGTCAGGTCGCCGGGGTTCAGGGCGAACGTGTCTACGACCATCCGGAGCCAAGGGCCATGCGCTTCCAAGTCTCCATGAGTGAGGAACGCTGCCTGCCCCAACTCGTTGAGTCTCGTCGCGCTCGGCACCTCGATCGGCGTGCCCGGAGCGCGGCCCGGGCGAGTCCCCCTGGGTAGGCCGGCACGCGTCAGCACTAGGTTGCTCACCGTGAGAAGACCCTGGATAAGTTGCCGCATAGGAACCCGAAGCTCCTTCGGCGTCCAGTCCTCACGGAACACCGCATCGGCAAGATTCTCCACATCACCAACGGTGTGCTCACCAGTGCCTGGCGACACGAGATATTCGCCGCCAAAGAAGCTCATGCTCTGGACGAGAACCTCAGAGTATGGATCCTCCTGGCTCGCGATTCCGCTGCCACCGATGTCGTCCCGCTTGAGTAGGGCCCGCACCGTGCTCGAACTCAGCGGTTTCTGGGAGCCGTCTGCGATCGCCATGCCGAGCGCGGCGAGGCGATGCAACCGCACCAGACGTGACGCGTTGGATGGCATCAACATCAGCCCGGCGGCAGCAATCACGATCGCGGGTCCCCCGACGTGTACAGGAGCGTCTACAACCACAGTTCCGACCACCGCCCAATGCTGTCATCCGGCGCCGACACCCTGGCTCCTTTCGGCGCTTCATTCCGCCGCGAGCCGAGCGGCCCCTCTCAACCGCGTCCCACTATTGGGGCCGGACCCCTGCAGCGACGTCATTCGTCTCGCTGACAGGCGGCCATTCAGGCTCGGGTAACGGTTCCACCGGCATCCTCTGTCCGAGGCGGTGAGCCTTCAGTCGCTCGACGAGGCCGGAGACGCTGCGCCCGAGCGTCCGGTGCGCCTCTCGATGCCAAGGATCGAACCTGGCTCGAGCAGCGCCTGGCCTCCCGGCCTCCGAGAGGTCGCGGTCGCGGCTGAGACTCAGGAATTCGAGCAACGCTTTATGGACGGCTTCCGCGTCACGCCGCAAGGTGGCCTCTTGGAGCGCCGGAGCATGCAAGTTGAACACCTGGCCTGCGTCTGTGCTGATTTCCCGGCGCTGGTCCTCACGCTGCTCGCGGGTCGTTCCCTCCCTTCCAAGAAGCCCGGCATGGTGGCGCAACTCGATCAAACCGACAGTGAGTTGGCCAGCCGCCGCCCTTGACTCGCTTTCGAGTGCGTCCTGGCGCGCGCCGCGCTGCGTCAGTCGCACTACCCAGAGCGCGACCAGCGCCGAGACGATGCCGCCCACAATTGCAGCAAGTGCTGCGCCCGCGATGCCGTCCCAGATCACTGCTGCTGTGACGGTCCCGGCGTCTGGGCCCTGTGTGCTGAGCATGCTGAACAGCATGGCGCGGGACAGGCGGCCGAGGTGCAATGGCTCGCCGCCGGGGATCGATACGCACAGTCAACCGCCCCGACAGAAAAGGAACGGCGAGGAAGACAAGCCCGTGACATCCGGTGAGCCTGCGCCAACCTTGCGAAGATGTGAAGACGCGCCCGCGGCTCCAGTCTCAGAAGGACTTGGAGAGGCTCGATGAAGCGCAGCAACAATGACACGTCACGCTAACGCGTCTCCAGGACGTCCGTCTCGACACCGACGGGCCGGCGCGGCAGACGACGAGGGCACCTCTGCTGCCCCGCTGTCCGTCGGTGATCCCGACCCGACTTACATCTCGCCTATCCGCATCTTGAGGGCACGTCTTACCGCCGCCAGAGGGCGCACTTGCCGCTGGGGCCTGCCTTGGGGGGCAGGCGGCGCGAGGTTGGCCCGGCTCCCTCGGCGTCGTAGCCGTTCCAGTTTGTGGCCTATCCGCGGCGGTCAGTGGGCCAGCAGCTGCAGAGGTCACCTATCCGTGCAGCAGACCCGACTGCTCACCGCGGCACTTAGGTACTTGATGAGTTTGATGACCGAGGGATGTCACGTCTTGAATAGGACGTAATTTCCGCTTCCTTCGTGGTTATGTGTTTCACCGGCCGGGCAGACCCCCGGGGTTGAGCTGCCCGCAAATGAAAGCCCTTGACACTTGTTACACCAGCGCCAGTTGTCCTGAGTTTCTGGAATTGAAACGGAGGTATTTTGAACGAGATCGTAATTTCCGCTTCCCGCGTGATCGTGCGTTCCACCCGCAGGGCAGCTTCCCGTAGACGAGCTACCACCAAATGCCAGCCCTTGGCACTTGGTGCACCAGCGCCAGCCATCCTGAGAGGAGGGGAGCAAGATGGGTGGGTTCTGTACCAGCCTGTAATTTCCACTCCCGGAATGGTCGTGCGTCTCACCCGCCGGGCACGCTCCCGGGGATGAGTTTCCGGCAAAACCTAGGCCCTGACATTTGTTGCACCAGCGCCAATTGTCTTGCTCGTATTTAGCGGCGGCGCCTATTGCCGCCATTATAGCTGCTACAGTCATTTCTTTCTCCCCAACAGTCTAGAGGGTCCGAAACTTCTCCGTCTCGGCCCGGACACTGAATGGCGCGGCTGTACGAAGTCGATTACGCCGACGCGCGAGCTTGACGAACCTGGCCCGAAGCCGATCGGACGCTGAGTCGATCTTTGACGGGCTTCGACTTTGGGACATGAATCGTCATTGACATTGTTGACAGAAATCAGATAGTCCGTCGTGATCACACCTCGAAGGTATGACTGGCCCGGATGAAGACCCGCCCAAATCCTCCCGAATGTCCATTTCTAACGGGCAAGATCTCAAGGTCCAGAGTAGCGCCAAGATCCCACTCGGATATGCGTTTCGCTACTCCTTCACCGTTGCCTTTATGTGGCCGTCCGCGGCGAGGCGTCCCCGTTCAGACGGCCCGAGCGCGCCATGTTCAGGTTGGGGTGATGACGACCTTGCCGAGGGCGCGGCCCTGCCCGACGTGGGCCAGCGCTTCCGGTACCTCATCGAGCGGGTAGGTGCGGCCGATGTGGATGCCCACGTGACCGGCGAGGCACAGATCGGTCAAAGGCTGGAAGTGGGCCGGACCCGGCTTCACGGCTAGCACCCCGAGGTGGCGGCCCGTGATCATGCCCACCGTCGCACCGATCGTGAGCACCCGAAGCAGTGATCGGACGGACCCGCCGACGCATCGGTACCAGCCGCCGGGAGCGAGCGCGCGACGGTAAGCGAACACCGACCGGTGGGCCACGAGGTCCAGGATGAGGTCGTACGGCTCGTGGCCCCGGGTGAAGTCATCGCGGCGGTAGTCGATCACCTCATCGGCACCGAGGGTCCGCATGAACTCCAGCTTGTGCGCGTTGTCGACGCCGGTGACGTGAGCACCAGAGCGCTTGGCCAGCTGGATCGCGAAGGAACCAGAGCCGCCGCCCGCACCGTTGATGAGCACTCGGCTCCCGGTCGAGGCGCGGGCCGTGCCCTGAAGCGCGATCGCGCCGGCCTGCGGGATCGTCGACGCCTCGGCGAAGGTCAGCTCCGCTGGCTTGAAGGCCAGGGCCGACTCGCGGGCAACCGAGTACTCGGCGAAGCCGCCCATGAGCTGCAGGTTGTCGCCGTAGACCTCGTCACCCGGCTGGAATCGAGTGACGCCGTGGCCGACGGCCTCGACAAGCCCGGCGATGTCCGAGCCAAGCGTCGGACGTCGCGGCGCGCGCAGCCCACCCAGGCGCGCGTACCCGGGCGAGCCACGCAAGGCCCTCCCAGTCGCTGAGGTTGATCGACGTTGCCGCGATCTTCACCAGGACCTGCCCGGCAGCGGGGGACGGAGTCGGGACGTCCTCCATACGCAACACGTCGGGGCCCCCGTAGCGCTCGTAGACGACAGCCCTCATGTCCCCTCCAACGCGGCCATGCCTCGATCCTGTCAGGCCTGCGCCAAGGGCCTGCGACGCTCCTATGCTTCGTCAAGCGCCTGTCGTGGTGTTTTCGAGTAGGCGATAGAGGTCGCGGGCGACGTAGCGGGCAAGGCAGCGTTTGATTTCTCGGCCGGTCTTGCCTTCGGCAGTGCGGCGAGCGACGTATTCGCGGGTGG